>CAKUVR010000034.1:0-27118 GCA_934698975.1 uncultured Bacteroidales bacterium | reverse complement strand
TGTTTCTGGCATGGGCATCCAGGGTGTGAGAAGTTCAGGATGCCGAGTTCCAATGTGGAGTTCTGGCAGGAGAAAATCCGTAGGAACAAGGAGCGTGACGCTCAGGAAGTGGCCGCCCTGGAGGCGTTGGGTTGGAATGTGATTGTGGTTTGGGAATGTGAACTCTCAAAGGCTAACAAGGAAGACTCGCTGGAGAATCTGGCCGATACGCTTAGACGTAACATTGAACCAGAGTCCATTCATCCTATTCCGCCTTCGGTGCGCAAACTGTCGTTGAAGGAATAGGTTGCTTACGGTAATATAATTGAGTATATTCGCTGAAATATTCAGAAAAGATGAAGTCTCTAAAAGTGCCGCGTCAGATGGTGTTCAGCCTGTTCGTTCTGGCTTCGATAGGAAATCTAGTCGGCCAATTCGTTGTGGGACATGTTCTTGCGGTGTGCACCAAGCCATTGATTGTGCCGTCGCTGGCGTTGTATTGCTGGCTCCTTTTGAAGGAGAATGATGTTTGCGGGCGCAGGGTGGTCACTTTGATGCTGGCCATGGCGTTCGGGGCGCTTGGGGATGTGTTGCTGATGTTCAGCGGTCAGAGTTGTTTTCTGGCCGGATTGTTTGCATTTCTGATAGGACATCTGTTCTACTTGTGCACAATCCCGTTCCCTGACAAAGGAGGGCATAAAAGAATATTCAGTGTTGCCCTTTTTGCGTTGTTGATCATCATCATGAGTGTCGCTTCGCAATTCTTTGCGGTGAAAGGCTTTATGGGAATGTGCGTGACGGCGTATGCCTGCGTTTTCGCCTTTGTCATCCATGCCGGAATCATGGCTGCCATAGACACTAAGAACAAGTTGTTCGTAGTGACGGTCATAGGTTACGTTCTTTTCGTTGTTTCTGACACGATTCTGGCTACCGGAGTCTTTACTGACCTGAGAATTCAGAAGCGTGGATTTTGGGTGATGCTGACCTACATTTTGGCTCAGACGCTCATCTCGGTTTCTCTTACTTTGGTGGAAATCAAAAAGCAAAAGAAATAAGATCTCAAGAAATTGACAATTATCCCGAAAATTGTTAATTTTGTATCGCAAAACACGGAGGATTGTCCGAGTGGTTTATGGTGCTTGTCTCGAAAACAAGTCGGCTGAAAGGCCCCACAGGTTCGAATCCTGTATCCTCCGCTTTCACTGATTAATAACAAGTTATGACTATACAAGATTTGTCCGGCGCCGCAGCGATGATGCTAGTCGCGGCAATGGTTGGTTGTACATCCAACGACCCGATTGTGAATATTGCCTTGAACAAGGCCGCCTGTGCTTCGTCTTCTTATGATTACAACCTTACGGCGCAGTTGATTACGGATGGAGTAGTGGAAACAGCCGAGCCTGCATGGCTAAGAGTCAGCACGGCTGAGGGGGAATTGCCACGGCGCGAGAAGGAATGGACTGTGGACGCAGGGCCATATTCCAGCAACAGGCTGGAGGGGACGGCTAATTTCCTTGAATATGAATGGAGCAGACAGAAGTTTTCAGCCGGTTGTGTGCGTGTGCGCGGGTATGTGGTCTATCAGGAGCCCGTTAAAGGGTGGTCTGTCACATGCAAGGCAGGTGATTCCGGTGCGGAAATGAATCAGGTCGGATTTGCCGGAGGCACCGGCTTGCCTGGAACAAAACGTTTACCTGAAGTGATTACGGATCCTAACAAACAGACCGAGTCAATCTCACGTCCGTCACGTGAGCTGGATTTGGAAATACCACTCAAAGATGCGGTTGATTTCAATCATTTCAAAATTGAGTTCAATATGGAAGGAACCCTTTTCTGGGTGATCTATGCCGTGGATTTCTCAACGGAACCGAAATTCGGAAGAAGTTCAGACACCGGACCTTATGATTCCAAGGAATCACGCGGATTCAATGTGCTTCCGTCTGAGGTTTATTCAAGCGTGTGGATGAGCGCTGACGACAAACCTCAGTGGGTACTGGTTGACCTTGGATCGAGAAAGAAATTCCGTGAGGTTCGTCTGAATTGGATTCATAAGGCAAATGTTGGCAGCATTGAAGTATCGGACGATGAGAAGACTTGGAATAAGGTGGCTGACCTTCCGCAGACTGATTCTCTGACATATTCTGTAAAGGCTGCCGGTAATGCAAGATATGTACGACTTTCCATGGAGGGAACTGATGAGAGCGGACATTTCGCTTTAAGTGAGATGGAAGTGCTTGGTCCTAAGGTGGTTGAAGATGTCGTGCCCGAGTGGCGGCTTCAGCGTGCATCGGCAGTCAAGGAAAGTGGCGAGGTGATTTCCTCCAATGAATATGACGACTCTGATTGGTTGCCGGCTGTCGTGCCGGGAACCGTTCTTTACAGTTACATGGCAGCCGGTGCCGTGCCGAATCCCGGAATCGCGGACAACAATCTTCAGATTTCAGAATCGTTCTTCAATTCTGATTTTTGGTATAGGTGGACTCCGGACACCCAGTCGCTGAGCCAGTCGAAGCTGGCGGAAAGTGAGTCTCTGATTCTTGCATTCGACGGAATAAATTGGAAAGCAGAGGTTTATGTCAATGGAAAATATGTAGGCAACATCGCCGGTGCCTTCAAACGCGCCCGCTTTGACATCACAGACTTGATAAAAGGCGATAATGATGTCATAGCCGTTCACATTATAAAACCAGCCCATTATGCGGCAGTCAAGGAGAAAAACGCCGAGAGTCCGGACTTCAACGGAGGCCAGCTCGGGGCCGACAACCCGACTTTCCATGCCACTGTGGGTTGGGACTGGATGCCAACAGTCAGAGGACGCGATATGGGAATATGGAACGACGTCCGGATCGAGAAGGAGAAGGCTGTGACTTTAAGAGATCCTTTGGTTCAGAGCAAAATAACGGACGGCCTTGCGTCGATGACCGTGTCGGTCAAGATTGCGGATGTGGCGTCCAAGTCGCTGGGGCAGTGCTTGGAGAAAACCATCAGCGGGACCCTGAGGGGAACCATCAGCGGCATTGAGTTCTCAAAGAAAGTGGAATTGAAAGCAGGGGAGAGCGAAACGATTATATTCACCCCAGAGGAATATCCGCAACTGAAGAATCAGGAAATCGCTCTTTGGTGGCCTAACGGCTACGGCGAACCAGCCTTGCATAAGGCTACTTTCGCATTGATCCCTGACGGCACTACAGAAGCGATGACCTCAATCGAATGGCAGGCCGGCATCAGGGAGTTCACCTACAGCGACGTGATGAGCGATCTGAAAATGTTCATCAACGGCCGCCGCTTCTTACCGAAAGGCGGCAACTGGGGTTTCAGTGAATATAACCTCCGTTATGGCTCTGATGAATATGATACGGCGGTCCGCATGCACAAGGTGATGAATCTGAATATGATTCGTAACTGGGTCGGCCAGACCGGTGACGAAGAGTTCTATGAAGCCTGCGACAAGTACGGAATCGTCGTATGGCAGGACTTCTGGCTTGCGAACCCGGCAGACGGTCCAGATCCAGATGACAATGAGATGTTCCTTGACAATGCCAGAGATTATGTCAGCCTTATCCGCAAGCATCCGAGCATCGGTCTGTACTGCGGCCGTAACGAAGGCTATCCTCCTGCTGTGTTGAACGCCGGTCTTATAGAGACCGTAAACGCTCTTCATTCGGACATCGTTTATATTCCAAGCTCAGCAGATGACGGTGTCAGCGGCCACGGTCCTTACCGTGCCGTCGAGCCTTCGTACTACTTCGAAAACCCGGCTGCCAAGTTCCACAGCGAGAGGGGAATGCCCGCGATCATGGAATATGAAAGCTTGTGTCAGATGCTTACTCCTGACCATCTCTGGCCAACTAACGATGTCTGGGGGCAGCATGATTTCACAAGGACAGGAGCTCAGGGTGACACCGCGCTTGTCGGAATGGTAAGAAGGCGCTTTGGAGAGCAGACGATGGAGTCCGCCGAGACATTCGCGAAATATGCCCAGTGGGTCAACTACGATGGCTACCGTGCCATGTACGAGGCGAACAATGTCGGTCGCAAGGGACTCCTGATCTGGATGTCGCACAGTGCCTGGCCAAGCCTTGCATGGCAGACTTATGACTATTGGTTCCGCCCGACCGCTGCCTGTGCCGCTGTCAGAAAGGCCTGTGAGCCTCTGCACATCCAGCTGAATCCGGCATCAGGCCATGTAGAAGTGGTGAATGCCAGCTGTGGTGATCTGGAAAAACTGACCGCCGTCATTTCCGTGGTAAAGCCGGACGGTGAGGAGGTATATTCAAAAACAGCGGTTGTCAACCCGGCGGAAGACACGACGACTCCGGTCTTGAACATCGTTGATGTTCCGGATGGCCTTTGCATAGTGACCCTCAAGTTGACTTCAGCTGACGGCAATGTCCTTTCGGAGAATCGTTACTTCCGAAATTACCGCTCCGGTAAGGATACAGGTAACTATCAGGCGCTTGTCGGAACTAAGTGGCTGGACGACTCAATGCTCAGATTTGATTGACGATCGGAATGAAAAAATAAAACCCAGATTTTTGGTAACGTGCAAAAATCTGGGTTTTCGTTTTTTTCATTCCGCCCTTTCGGTAAGTATTGTTCCATTCAATCGGGATAGATTCTTGTGAAGTTGACTGTTGGAGTTGTAATTGTCTCTGTCTGCCAGTAACTTTCAGTCTCCAAACTTCACATCAGCCATCACAAAGTAGTGGTCGCTTGGCAGGATGCCCTTGATCCCTTCCGTGATCATGCGGCAATGAACCGGCTTAGCCTTGCCGTGCAGGTAGATGAAATCGATGCGGGTGTTCTTCTTGGTGTACTTCTCGCCTTTGAAACCATGAAAAGAGAAGCGGTCCGGGATGCCCATCCATTCGTAAGCGTCTTTCCATCCGGCGGCGTGCAGTGTCTGGGCCGCCCCGTCTGTGATGCTTGAATTGAAATCCCCGCAGATGATCTGCGGAAAATCCTCGGCATACTGACCAGCCTCCGCAACCAGCATCTTGGCCTGTTCCCGCCTTGCGTTGTCGGACTTGTGGTCTAGGTGCGTGTCAAGTATGCGGAACTCCTCACCGGTTTTCCTGTCACGCAGCCTGAGATAGTTGCAGTGCCTTGCCCTGGTGGTTCCCCATGAAATCGTACCACCGATCAACGGATTCTCTGACAGCCAGTAGCAACCTGCTCCGAGCATTTCGTATCTGGATGTCTTGAAGAATACCACATTCTTTCCGATGAAATGATAACCTTCTGTGAACGGATCCATTTCAGGACCTGAGAATCCGAATGAAGTGTAGCCTTTCAACTCTTTCTTCATGTAATCGTTAGAGTCATAGATGACCTCCTGCATGCAGATGATGTCTGGTTTCTGGGCAAGTATCACATCCCGGCAGACCTCACGTCTTTCCTCCCAGGTGCATCCCGGTTTCTTGGTGTCTTCCGGCAGTCCCGTTATGCGGATATTGCAGGTCATGACGCGGTGTGTGCCTTTCTCCTGAGCGTCCCGGCTGAGACCTTTCGCGGCGGCACTCGCCGGTGATGTGCCAACAGCCGCAAGCAATGCGGTCAAAGCCGTAATAATCAATGATTTGTTCTTGAATATATTCATGATTGGAACAATTTTATATTCATTAGTCCCTGAGGTATGCTCCGGTCTCCTTGAGCTCCTTGCGGATCTCGGCCACATTTACCTTGGCTACCGGCACGCCTTCCTCCAATGCGATTCTTGCTGCTCTTCCGGCTGCCTCTCCCATGGCCATGCAAGTGGACATCACTCTCGCGGAAGCCATGGCCTCGTGAGTCATTGAGGCGCAGCGTCCGGCCACGAGCAGATTTCCGATCTTTTCCGGAACCAGCATTCGGTAAGGCAGGTCGTAGCAGTCAGGGCACCACATCATCGTGCAGTCGTCTCCATGGCTGTGATGAATGTCCACCGGGTAGCTGCCGACACCTATAGAGTCCTCAAACTTGCGGCAGTTCAGGATGTCATCAGCGGTAAGCACATATTCGCCCTTGATGACACGACTCTCGCGGATCCCCATGAACGGAGCGACCTTGTCTCTCCATGCATTCTCGAATCCCGGAATGAAGTCCTTGAGGTATCTTTCAACCTCATCGTTCTGGAAGCGAGCCTTGATTTCCCCTTCGGTGTAGCTGGCGGGATCGGTGGAATCCACACCGCATATCCTGGACATATTCACCCAGATTTCATCTTCGGCCAGGCCTGTGATGAGGATTGTTCTGGCCACAGGAATGTCATAGCCTTTCTCTCTGGCCTCGTTGATCTTTTTTCTGAATCCAACCACGATGAAAGGTCCGTCTTTGAACTGTTCGGCCGGCATCACGTCCATGTCGAATTCATCCGAATGGTTCACTATCGCGTCCCTCAGCTCGGGCATATTGACTCCTCTCATCGAGAACATCAATGTCGGTGGCTGCATGCCTCCTTCCGCGTCCCCTTTATGGCATTCCACTCCGGCCTTGAAGGCGACATCAGCGTCTCCCGTGCAGTCGATGACGGTTTTGGCCATGATGGCCTCGCGCCCTTCCTTGCTTTCGACTATGACGCCTTTCACATCGTCACCTTCCTTGATGACTCCTGAGCAGAACACGTACATCAGGATTCTTACCCCGACTTCCTCCAGCATCGCCAGAGCCTCGTCCTTCACGGTTTCCGGGTCTATGATTGTGAGGCTGACGTGGTTCTTGCAAGGCTTATGCTCCGATGCCTTGCCCTTTGCCCTGAGTCTGCTGATGAGAGTCTGTGGCAGACCTTCGATGACCTGATTACCCTTTCTGCCGAGAAAGCCGAGAATCGGCAGACCTAAGGTAAGGTTGCCACCGACGTAGCCTCGGCTCTCGATGAGCATTACCTTAAGACCTTTGCCGGCGGCGGCGCGCGCTGCCATGATGCCGGAAGGACCTCCTCCGACTACGAGTATATCCACATTATCCCTTACCGGAATCTCCCTTGCCGGTTCTGTGTAAGTCCGTTTAGTTTCCATGATCATTTGTTTATGTATATATTACTTTTTATTCAGAGCATATTGTACGGGACGTTCTGGACGCACCATTTTCCATAGCACCACTGAGGCTATGAGATGAAGCACACCCATCACGGCGAACAGAATATTCCCCATCGACGAGAGCAGCGAGCCCACAAATACATTGAATATTGCGCCTCCGACAGCGCCGGCACCCGCTGTGATGCCTACAACGCTTGCCACATTCCTGACCGGGAAGGCCTCAGCCACCACCACACAGATGGTGTAGAGCCAGCTTGAGCACATCACGGCGATCACACTGAATATGCCCACGACCATCCAAGCCCTTGCCCCGAACGCTATGGACTCGCATCCGCTCACGAGCGGAGTCAGCGCGCATATCGGCGCCGCAAATGATATTCCTATCATCATTATTTTTCTCGCCTTGAGGGCTGGAATTCCTTTCTTGACGAGATGGTCTGAGAATATGGATGACAGTATCCCGCCGATGGCGCTGAACAGGAACGGCACGCCGCCCATGTACTGTATCATGTCCAAAGTGGCCTGCTGGCTGAGTCCCTGTGCTTCACCCATGCTCCTCAGGTAACCTGGCAGCCAGAAGCAGCAGAAGTACCACACCGGATCGCTGATGAGGCGGATAAGCAATATCCCCCATAAGGAACGGGTTTTCCATAGGCCGGTCCAAGTGAATGCGGCGGATCCTTCGATGGATTTCTGAGAATTGTCCGCATCCTCATCCGCATCCATTGTCACAGCGAGCACTTCCTTGCCCGGATTACGGTACACAAAAGCCCAGACAACGGCGATGAGCAATCCTATGCCACCGGCCAGGATGAACACCTCATGCCAAGGCAGGATCCTTGCCATCCATGCTATCACAAGCGGAGCGATGACAGTTCCCAAGGCTCCTCCGGCCGTGCAAAGGCTGTTGGCAGTGGCTCTGTGCCGTTTCTCGAACCAAACAGTCACAGCGACAATCTGCCCGGCTATGATGGTAGGTTCCGCGAGTCCGAGGATGCCTCTGAAAGTGGCGAAAAGCACGGCGTTTGTTGACAGACCGCCTCCGATGCACGCCAGAGACCAAACTACGATTCCGACTGATATCACCGGTTTGGGGCCGAACTTGTCCACGAGTATTCCCGAAATGGGATACATCACTGCATAACAGATCAGGAACACGTTCACGATCCAAGCATATTGAATATCACCTATTCCGAAATAGTCCAGGATTTCCGGCTTCAATATGGACAGAAGCTGGCGGTCAAGATAATTGCAGATGATCGCGACGAAGAGAGTGGCGACAATGAATATTCGCCGTTTTCCGAAAGATTGATTCTCCATTTATTTCAAGTTGCTTAGCTCAAGATATTTTTGATAACGACTCTCCAGTATATCGTGTCTTTCCGTACATGGGGTGTAAGTGCGGACGGACGGCGGACATAATGCTTTCTGGGCAGTCGGGACATCGGGGTACAGACCAGCCACGACAGAAGCGTTGACCGCTGCTCCCAAAGCACATGACTGCTTGCAGTCAAGCACTTCGATCTTTTTCATGTTGGCGTCGGCCATAAGTTGCATTATGAAAGGGGACTTGAACGCGATGCCGCCAATCGCGACAAGCCGCTCGATAAGCACTCCGTTGTTTATCAGATGGTCAATCGCTGCCTTCGCACCGAATGCGGCGGATTCAGCAAGGGCGTAATAGATTTCCGCTGGGGAAGTCCCTAAGGTCAATCCGGTTATGGTGCAAGTCAGTGAACTGTCGGGGGCGGGGGAGCGTCTCCCGTTGAGATAGCCTGTGGAAATTGGGGTTGACGGACTGATGTTCAGTTTCGCGGCCTCTTCCGAGAGCCTTTGAAGAATGCTGTCATCATGACATTCTGACGCCCATCCCAAAATTCGTTTCAGCCATGCGAAAATGTCTCCGAAGGCCGACATCCCGACCTCGTATCCGGTCATTTCCGGGAGGATGGAACCATCCACTTGTCCGAAAACGCCGTCAATAATATGCTCGTTCGGCGGTGTGACTGCCATGAAACAGGCAGATGTGCCGAGATTCATGGCCATTGTTCCGTAGGAGATTCCCGCCCCCACAGCTCCGGAGTGAGAGTCGATGTTCCCTATTCCTATAAGCACATCTCTCGAAAGTCCAAGTCTGTCAGCCCATTCCGGCGAGATTACTCCAGCCGCTTTGTCGCAACTTGATATATTTGTCGGCATATTCCTAAGAATAGGAACAAGAACGCTGTCGATTCGATTGAAAAACTCCTCAGGAGGGAATCCTCCCCATTCCTTCGCCCACAATCTCTTCGCTCCGGCGGCGCACAGTCCAGATTTCATCTCTGTGATGTCATCCACTCCTGTCAGCACAGCCGGAATCCAGTCGCACAATTCTATCGCGGTGCAAGCATCTTCTTGAAGTTCAGGTGAATGGCGTAGCGCCTTGAGGACCTTTGCCCAGAAACACTCTGCTGAATAGTGGCCGCCTGAATGGCAGGAATATTCTTTGCCGGAATTTTTGATGGCATTGTTGATCTCCGCAGCCTCGCTTTCAGCCGTGTGGTCTTTCCAGAGGACGAACATCGCGTCTGGATTATCTTTATGCTCCTCATGTAGAGCGAGTGGCTTGCAGTGCCTGTCCACAAGACATGGAGTACTGCCCGTGGTGTCCACAGAGATGCCGCGT
The DNA here is from genome assembly GCA_934698975.1 of uncultured Bacteroidales bacterium. Taxonomy (GTDB): domain Bacteria; phylum Bacteroidota; class Bacteroidia; order Bacteroidales; family UBA932; genus Cryptobacteroides. The sequence continues at coordinate 17,458 of CAKUVR010000034.1, read as the reverse complement.
ATCGCCTCAGGTGACGTGCAATGCGAAACGACATCGGTCAGCACCTTTTCAAGGCCTTCGAGATAGTCCAGAGGGTTTTGACGGAACATTGCCTTTGCCCTGTCTGTATAGAGCCCCTTGCTCCATCTGGTGTACATAGCCTCAGCCGTGTGGACATATTCCCCAGTGAGGGCATTGACCAGCAATGCCCTCACCGAGTCGGAGCCGAAATCGACTCCTATTGTGTAAAAATCATGTCTGCTCATTTCCGTATTTGATACGGGCGTAAATTAAAGCGTGGTAAGGTGGAGGTTTCTCCAAAGAACCTTGATGTTGTTTCCGTCGTGTATCTGAAGCATGATACGGCCGGACTTTGAACCGATCAGTTCATCATTGATGTCAACCATAGGCTCGCCGTTCAGCCAAGTCTTCACGTTGTCCCCCTCGACACGCAGACGAAGCGTGTTCCATTCGCCTTCCTTGAGTATGTCTTCCTTCTCGTCCGGAATCTGAACCAGCCAGCCACGTCCGTATGACTCATAGATGCCGGCTGTGTCCTGACCCTTAGGGGCGACCTCGCACTGCCAACCGTTCACGATGTTGTTCTGGTAGCCACCCTCCACAAATGAGTGGAAAAAGAGGCCGGAATTGCCGTTCGAGCATTGCTTGAACTCAACCGTCAGATCGAAATCCTTGTAATATTCACGGGTACCGAGGTAGCCGTAGCGAAGATCCTCACCGTTCTCTGTAACGAGATTGCCTTCCTCGTCAACACCGGTGCGCATGCTTCCGAACAGTTCCCAGCCGTGAAGATCCTTGCCGTTGAAAAGATTGACCTCCTGACCGGCCTTGTGTGGAAGTTCCTTGATCTTGATATTCCTGAATGAGGCAGGGTCACCGTGGTCCTGAAGACAGATCACACCTTCGTGAGCGAGGCCATATTCAGTGGCGTTGCCCCATTTGCCGCTGGCCTTTTTCTCGAACCAGTCGTCCGTCCACGCCTCGAACTCGAGAATTTTCTCGCCGTTGAGCCAATGCTCCACGTGACCGTTGTCGAAGACAATCTTTGAATTGTTCCATTCTCCTTGAGGGTTGACCTTCATTTTGCTGTAGTCTGGGAGGTGCATGGCATAGTCAACGCCAAGTTTCTGCCATTCCTCAAGTTTCGCAGGAGCGTTCACTTCCTCCCACCCTTCGTTGTCAATGAGCTGATATTCAGGACCAGTGACATAAGGTACCTTGAATTTCGGATTTTCGACAACATGGTAAAGCATTCCGCTGTTGCCTCCGTGGGTGAGTTTCCAGTCCCAGGACAATTCGAAGTTCTCATATTTTTTGTCGGTCACGATGTAGCCGGATTCATCGGCACCGTTGCCGGAAGCCTGGATGCATCCGTCCACAACAGTCCAGCCATTGGTCAGAGAATCTCCGTTGTAGTCACGCCAGCCGTCAAGGTTCTCTCCGTTGAACAGCAGCACCCAACCGTCAGCCTTTTCTGAGGCGGTCAGAGAGTTCTGCCTCTGGGCGCAAGAGGTCATCGATACCGCGATTCCTGCGATCGCCAATCCTAAAATGATCTTTTTCATTGATAGTTATTTGATTTTGTGTCATTGTCATTCATGATATAATCATTCTACAAAAATATGCAAATCCAAGCAGGAAAGCAAGGGGAATTCTAGGAATCACGCAGGAATCACGCATGGCCATGTGGAATCCCTTTTGTTGGATTATTTGATTATCCGTATATTTGAGGATTGATGAATATTTTTGCGCGGTATTGATAGATTCTCCCTGTTTCATCAGTCTATATAATGGCAATCCGAAAGGAATGTTCATGGACGAAACATCGGCACAGGAATTTTCGAGTGCTGTTTTGCATGGTTGAAAGATTTTCCTAACTTTGCGCTGCCGGAGCGATCCGGCGTGAAATACGGAAAGTGCGATCAAGCGGTCCTCAATTGAAAATCTGACAGTTTTCCAACGAATAAGGGACTCACGAACAGCACTCTTTTCTTGTGTGTCAAACACTGTAGGTACTGGCAAGCCATTATGACGCATAGCCACCACCCCGACAGACATGAATATACAGGTGTGGAGTTCCTTCGTTCTTCTTATTCGGGTTTTGTCAGAACCTTCAATTGAAAGAATGTGGGGCTCCACACTTTCGTTGTGTATTGAAGCGGATAGTGAATGATGACAATACTTTAAAAGTTGTGCCCGACACGGACTAAGGGTTGTGACGCATGAATAAGACTATGATCTTGATACTTTGCGGATTACTATTGTGCGATTTTGCGGATGCGACTTATATTCCTGATAATGACGCTTTCATCGACAAGAAGACTTACTTGGCGGAGGTGCCTGACATGAGTATTGGTTGCGGTGACCACTATATGAGAACAGGCAAGACAGTCGAAATTTATACGGAATCCGGACATCACAAAGGTACGTACTCCGTGTGGTTGAGCAAAGGCGACAAGTACATAAAATTCAATAATGAATGGATACGCATAGAAGGAAAGAGCCGGTTTATCTACCACGGCAACGCCTATGTGATAAAATAATCCTCAAAAATTAATCGCAAACTGATAGATTTGGCTTTCTTCAAATATCTAACGACATGAGAATCCCGATGAAAGAAACGAATATTCAAAAAATCCAGAGTGCTGTTTTGCGTGAACCAAAGATTTTCCTAACTTTGCGCAGTCGGAGTGATCCGGCGTAAAATACGGAATGTGCGATCATGCGGTCCTCAATTGAAAATCTGACAGTTTTCCAACGAATAAGGGACTCACGAACAGCACTCTTTCTTGTGTATCAACCCATGCCGCAACGGCACGCCTTTTGGCGCATTCCCCATGCGACTCGTGTCATACATAGGTGTGGAGTTCCATTCGTTCTTCTTATTCGGGTTTTGTCAGAACCTTCAATTGAAAGAACGTGGAGCTCCACACTTTCGTTGTGAGTTGAATAGATACCTGATGTTGCTATATTTTAATCTTTTTAACAGTTGCACCCGACACGTACTCAGGGCTATAGTATGAAGAAATCAATTGGAATTCTTGTATTATCAATATGCTTGATTTTATCAGGCAGTTGCACCAAAACAATAATAAAGTCAACTTTCTGCGGTGGTGTCATTGTTACTCCATTAGATGTAAACAAAGGAGATGAAGTTACCATGAAAATAGGAGAATACTTAGGAGTTATTTCAACAGAATCTTCTGTCAATGGGAAAAACATTGTTAAGTCTATAGTTTATTATATTGATGGAAAGGAAATTGCGTCGTCTTCTGATGATAATCCAGATTATGCTGCCACGTGCGTTCTGAATGACATGTCTATAGGCGAGCATGAGATAACTGCATCATGTGTTCCAAATAAGGGAGTGGAAATTGAAGAATACATTACCCCAGCAAAAATTAAAGTCATTAAATAAAACCTAATTATTATACAAGATGAGATGTAAAAACTGTGGTTGGGAAAACGAGCCCAATGTTTATAGATGCATAAAGTGTAATGCACCTTTGCAAGGATCTATGGTTGATAATGGTCAACCTAAAAACTCTTTTGCGGAAGAGAAACCATTAAGAGAAACTCTTCGGGAATCATCGGTCAATAATATGGGATATTCTGAAAGCAAAAAAGAATGCGTATGTGAAAGATGTGGTTACCCACTCGCCGCAAACATGAATGAATGTCCTATGTGTCATACACCGATCAATCGTAATTCCTATAAATATCGTGGTGACGGTAATGAGCAGGGGAATAGATCACATGTACGCGGAACAGAAAATCCATGGGCTAATCCTAGTCAGGATTCGTTCTGTACCCTCAAACGATTGCCATGGCAGTCGGAGCAAATACGATATGAACCAGTTAGTTATTCAGGTCAGACAATCATACTGAATAGAAAAAACACTGATGCGAACAACAATTCAATCACATCGAAGGAGCAGGCTGTCCTGACTAATGAAAACGGTCAGTGGTTCATTGAAAACCTTAGTGAACAGAAAACCACGCTGATTCGTGTTGATCGGAAGACAAAACTTAATGATGGGGATATAATAGTTCTTGGGAATCGGATGTTTGAATTCAAGAAAGGCTGATTGACAATGAGCTGTGCATCACAACATATTATAGCTGAAAGGTGTACTTTTTCTGTTGGCGACTTGATAGATAATAGATGGAAAGTGAAATCCCTTTTGGGAGAAGGTACTTTCGGACAAGTATTTAAAGTCAACGAATTAAACAGCGGAAGAGTTTACGCTCTTAAACTGTTGAAGCTTTGGGAAATTCAGGCGACAGAGCGAGCTAGCCTCATGAAAAGGTTTGATCGAGAGTACGAGACAGGACAAATAAACAGCAACTATTTGGTTCATTCTCTAGATAAAGGGAATGTTAGAGGCAATGCATATATTGTTATGGAGTATTGCCAAGGCGGTGATTTAAGGAGTGCTGTCAAAGAGTCGTACTTAGATTTAGCCTTAATAGGGAAACAGATTTTGCTTGGATTAAAGGATTTACATCTTAACGGTAAGGTCCACAGAGATTTGAAACCTGAGAATGTCTTGTTACAAGACAATTCACATGCTGTTTTGACTGATTTTGGAATATCAGGAGACAGGAACAACCGTTTGACAGAAAGAGGTTGGCTTGGAGTTCCAAAAGAAATTTTTGGAACAATAGCTTATATGCCTCCGGAACAAATGAATCCACCACGAGGAAATGCAACGGTATTGCCGACAACAGACATCTTTTCTTTTGGCGTTATGATGTACGAACTAATAACGGGAAGATTACCATTTGGCAAGCTTAATTCTGAATCTGATGTTCCCTTATATGTTAATAATGGCAAGAATGGTGTTTGGGATAGAGCCTTGCTAAACAATGCTGGTTTTGGAAATGATTGGATTACTGCTATCGAAGGCTGCCTTGTGCCTGATTATAAACAACGGTTGCAAACCATCGATGATGTCATGGCAACATTGCCAAAACCCAAATCTAATGAGAATGTTTCCGAATCTGTTCATCAAAATCAAAGCAGTGCACCATTCTGTAAAGATGCAACACGTGGATTACTATTGCGTGTCATGCAAGGCGAAGAGCCTGGAAGAGTTTATGTTTTGAACGACTTATTTTCGGAAGACAAAGCGTCTATTATTTGGGTAGGTCGTGCAACTGATGATGTGTGGAATCACATTCGGATAAAGGAAGAAGAGAGCACCTATATCTCGAGAAAACATTGTACAATAGAGAAAGACCTGCAGAGAAATTTATGGATAATACGTGATGGACAGTTCCGTACACCGTGCACGTTAGGACTACGTTTAAATTACCTGTTTCCTTGTCGTTATTGCACAGCATATTGTACATCTCACGGCTCTAAAAATGTTTGGAAGGAGTCGCTCAACGGTACATTTGTCAACTCCCATGAAGTTCCAGTTTCGGGAACCATCATTCAGCCTGGAGATATAATTTCGATAGGTGATGTTAAACTGCGTGTTGAAGGAGTGAATTGATGGCAAGGAATGATATCAACATATTCGGGACGTCCTTTCTTGATCTATTGTCCGGTGCTTTGGCAGCAGTAATAATTCTGTTCATTATTGTGCCCAAGATGAGTTCTGAGCAGCAGAATGCTTTGGAAGAACTTGAACAATTGGATGTTCAGGTCGCTGACTTGCATGACTTGATTGAGCAAATTCAGAATTCTGTACCACAAGAAGTCTATGATCAAATTGAGAGACAGATGGAGGACTTGCAAAACACGATATCAACCTTGACTGAACGAGTAGAAAGTTTGCAGGGACAATTAAGCGAGTGCCAAGAAGAAAATGAAAATCTTCATCGCCAGATCGAACAACTGGAACAAGAGATTCAACGTCTGTCTGATCAAAACGGGCAAGGTATATCCGATGGGAAAGTGTTTGGCATTGATGCAGAGTTGGGCGTAGTTTGTATATGGCCCGAAAATGTCGATGTTGACTTGCATGTGGTGAATTTGTCCTCTGGAAATGAATGTAACTATCGGTATCCGACAACTTCTTTCGGGAAGCTTAATATGGACATAATGGAAAGAACGGAGGACAACGATGATCGGTACGAACTCTTTTATCAAGAACAGATAGTTCCGGGAAGATATCAAATTTATGTCAAACTGTATTCGGGCAATAATGGGCAAGTCGTGAATGTCGATGGTTATGCTGTGCTCTTCCCTGGAAGGTCAAATCAAGTCAAGATTCCTTTCCGACATATAACTTTAAACCATCAAGGGCAAAAGGTGGTTGTCGGGACATTAATAGTAACATCAGATAATATTACACTACAATGATAGACAAAAGACTTAATAGAATTATACTCAGCATTATTCTTACCATTATATTGATGATTCTCTTGGTGATAGCCACACCTTCAGAGAATCCACCACGCCTTTTGGTGATGCTCGGAGGGACAATGCCTGAAGGGCTGATCCAAGGATTCACATACCTGCTGTTCTTTTTTGGAATCCTTGAGGTGATACACACTAATCAAGTGCTCACTAATGAATATGATTCTTTCCATGCTCATCTTTTACCTGAAAAGGAGAATTGGGTGCTAAGTCCAGATGATGTGAATCAGTTGAAACTGAATATGCAGCACATGGAATTCCATAAAAAGTTTCTTCTTACTGATTTGATAAAAAAAGCATGTACCAAATACCGATTAAGCAAGTCATCATCAGAGACCCTTGGTTTAGTTGAGTCTCAAGTCAGAATATATAACGCAGAAATGGAGAGTGAGCAATCCTTTATCCGCTATACGGCTTGGGCGATTCCGTCTGTAGGATTTATTGGTACTGTTCTGGGTATTGCGGCCTCGTTGGGCTATGCCAATGAGGCGGGAACACCTGAAGGCATTGATAAAATGACAAGTATGCTTGCTGTTGCTTTCGATACTACATTAATTGCGTTATTTCTCAGTATCATTTTGATGTTCGGCATACATTACATTCAAAAACAGCAAGATGGACTGTTTGCGAAGATGAGTTCATACGTGATTGAGAACCTTATTAACAGACTTTATAAATAACAACAATATGGCACAATCTACAACACCTTACAAAAAATCCATATCTGGTTCGCTTGGAGCTGGAATGAAATCACTCTTAGGTGGGAACGACAGGCGTTACTATGTGTTGGAGCACAAAGTCTCATCCAAGTATCACAAAGCTGGAGAAAATCAGCGAATCATTGTAGATCAAATTGAACTTGGCCGAGCTTCAACTTGTCAAGTTAGGTTCGATGATTCATTTATTACAGTCAGTCGCCATCATGCCGCGATTGTCAAAGACGGAGACAATTGGAAACTCGTACATCTTGGGACCAACCCTACCTACCTCAATGGTCATAAGGTGAAGAAAGAATGGTATCTTCAGAACGGTGACGAGATCCAGTTAGCCACCAATGGTCCAAGGTTGGGGTTCATTGTTCCTGCCGGAGATAAAGGACTTGTTAAAAGCATCGGACTCTCAGCCAGACTCAGTTTGTTCCGGAAGCAGGCGCTCAGGCCGTACAAGCAAGCGATTGCATGCCTTGCCGGTTTGTTTGTATTAAGCGGATGCTTATTTACATATAAGATCATTGATCAGGATAGTCTGATAAGGAAGTACAAGGCTGACCAGATTCAAATATCCAATGAATACGAAGAGAAATTAAGAGTTGCGAATGATAAAATTGCACAGCAAAAGCAAGAATGGGAAGAAGAAAAGATTAGGCAGCAAGAAGAATTCCGGGAAAAAATAGATTCTCTAGATAAAGCAACCAGACAAGCAATAGTTGCCGCTGAAAGGAGAGTAAGAGAGCAAGGAGGGTCTGATGTAGGTATTGATGCGATGCTAAGGGCACAAAATATAAGAAAAGATGTATATTATGTAATGGCAACTAAAGTTGTCTATATAAAGAATGGTCGAGAACATCAATTATTCAATGAGAATGGAGATCCTTATGTCTGGTCTGGGACCGGATTCCTTCTTAACGATGGTCGCTTTGTTACAGCAAGACATTGTGTCGAAGGGTGGTTGTATAGTAATCCAATAGGAGAAGATAATGTCTCTGCCGTGGTTCGTGCCTCTGCTGCGAACTCAAACATCAAGATTAAATCTTATCTAACAGCAATATCAACAATGTCCAATACCAAGTTCGACTTCACAAGTGATGATTTTACAATTAATCATCGACTTGATGAAAAACAGCAAATAGGAACTGACGAGAGCGGACATGCAATATATTGGATTTTCTCATGGCCAGGCATGGATGGGCTTCCTGAATTGATGTGGGCAACAGACTGGGCATACACGAATAAAACAAATGGACATCGCGGCGATTTGATACCAGACGGTTCCTTAAGCAAGAGTCTTATACCTATGCAAAAATTGGTGGCTTCTGGATTTCCACAAGGAATAGGTGTTATGGATGGTTCACAAGATGTAGATCCTATATTTTCAGAACTAACCACTTCTCGGCAAGGACTGGCGAATAATGGTTGTATTCTCCACTCTAGAGGAACTGATCATGGTAATTCTGGCGGGCCAATATTCGCAATTAAAGACGGAAAACTAGTGGTAGTCGGTATAGTATCACGAGGAGACCACAGGACTGGAGAACACAATTGGGCTGTACCTATTTGTAACATTCAATAATTCGAGATATGAAAAAAATACTTATAGTGTTAATTGCGCTGATTCCAATAAATGTTTGGGCACTAACATATAAAACGTCAAATCAGCAGTTAATAGAAGATGCTATCAGGAATGGTATTATCGTTATATGTCAATCATATCAACTGGAAGATACCACGACTCACCAGCGTTACGGTAGATATGGAAATAAAGAGTTCGGCAAGTCTTATTCAATAGGGGTAAAGGTCAATGGCGGCATAGCTGTTACGACTAAGACAACGAATCCTTGGGAGTATGATGACAATTTCTCTCGATATCGCGATAGCCATAAGCCCATACTGTATCAGACAAAAGTAAAAGAACTATCCGATAGTACCTTTATTCAACTAACGCCTGGTATCGGCAGCATAAGTACATCTGACTATATATCAATTATTCCTGATTCAACTTCGTATAATGGTCTTGGTTTTAAGTGCCGTAAATATGAAGGCAAAACAGATGGGTGGATTGTGTGGGTCACTTCGTCAGTTGATATTCGGGATTGTGATTCCTCAAGGATTGTCGATCATGTTATATATAGGAAGAATATTGAATTTTGTCCTGATTCCTTATCATATACTATTGATGCTCCGCAAACCACAAAGAAAGTATGGGGAGGGATTTATGTGGTGCCGCAACAAACCAAAATCGGAGAGTTGACTTTCAATTTAGGAGGAATCATAATGGAAACGTCACCGTCCTCATGGCAATTGTTTCCGGTTGAAGACACACTGCTCCATTTAGACGACAAGATTAACCCTGAGGACGAATTGACACCAACTTTGTCCAATTCACCCAAAGAGACAATAGAAAAAGGCAAAAAGAAAAATAAAAAGAAACAATGAAGAATAGCATAAAATTCCGGCTTACAGCATATTCCGATGCAGCTGGCAAATACGATCCAACAGCACCGCTTAAAGGGAACGAGGATAATTTTTACGTCGATGATGATTTGGGAGATGATGTTCCCGGACGATGTCAGACAGATAGTGAGATTACCATGACCGAATGTGGCTGCCTAATGGTGGTTGCGGATGGCATGGGTGGAATGAATGCCGGAGAGGTAGCGTCAGGAATAGCGATAGAGACTGTCAAGGAATATTTCGAGCCACATAAGATTAATGCGAAATTGGCTGGATCTTCAGCAGGGCGTCGGAAATACTTGGAAGAAGTTGTAAAAGAGGCAGACCTGAGGATCAAAACTGACGCTAAGAATAATCCCGAGCACGAAGGGATGGGATCAACAATCATTCTTGCATGGATAGTAGGGGACAAGATGACTGTTAGTTGGTGTGGAGACAGTCGAGCTTATCGTTATAATCCGAATTGCGGTCTTGTGCAATTATCCACCGACCATTCTTACGTACAAGAACTTGTCAATAAGGGCGTTATCAGCTACGAAGACACGTTCGAGCATCCTCAGGGTAACATTGTCACGCGCAGTTTGGGTGACCCGAACAATTCTGCCCGACCGGAGACTAGGGATTTTGACATTTATAATAATGACATTATTCTTCTCTGCAGCGACGGTTTAAGCGGTGTTCTTCGTGACAGAAAAACAAAGGATTACAACGGCAATTACTATCCTGGAGATACTATTGAGGACATCGTAGCGGCGAACACCGCATCCATGGCTCAATGTCGCGACGCGTTGATGTCAGCAGCACAAAATGCCGATTGGTATGATAATGTGACGGTTCTTCTGTGTCAAATCTTGAATGGGGCAGGTGATCAACCTGATGAATCAGTATCTATTATTGGAAAGACTGAAAAGAAGAAATCAAATTGGTTAAAAAAGAGCCTTGCATTTGTGATTTCTTGTGTTGTCTGTTTAATTTGCGGTTATTTTATTGGTGATTTCCATTGTTCAAAAGAAGGAAGTAACATGCCTCTTTCAGGATTCAAGGCAGATTCTTTACAACGAACAATTGATTCTTTAGGTACTCTATTAAATAAAGTCAGAGATAGCAGTGCAATGGAAGCGCGTGAACTGAATAAGAACTTTTCTGAACGCATTAGAAATATAATTGACTCTTTATCAAAATCAAGTGTTCAGCCGCCCCATAGAGAAGTAAAAGTGGATACTTCACAAAATACGTCCGAATTAAGTCCTGTATCTGATTCGTACTCAACAATTGAAGATGGACAGTAATGAGTTTCTTACGTCAATGGTTATTGACGGCCGCTACTTGCTAAAGGAATACAAAGGTAGAGGTAGCTTTGGTGAGGTATGGCTGGCGGAAGATACGGAACTATGTATAGACGTAGCGATCAAATTATACATATCGCTTGATCAAAACGGACAAAACGAATTTAAGAATGAATTCAAGGTTGCATACGGTTTGAGTCATGAGAATCTCCTGACAACTCAACACTATGGCGTATGGAATAATCACCCATATCTGATTATGAAGTATTGCTCCAAAGGTTCAGCCGAAGATCTCGTTGGGAATGCGACCGAATCACAAATTTGGAAATTCATCCATGATGTAGCGAATGGATTAAAATACCTGCATGCTCAGGAACCTCCAATTATTCATCAAGATATCAAACCCGGGAATATCCTGATTGATGAAGATGGCTCTTTCTTGATCACCGATTTTGGCATCAGTAGAAGGATGCGTTCCACAATGCGCAAACAATCAAACAGCGCATTGTCAGGAGCTGTCGCTTACATGGGACCCGAACGATTTTCCAAGGATCCAATGGCAGTGAAGGCAAGCGACATCTGGTCTTTAGGAGTTTCGATTTATGAGCTGGCCTCAAATGATTTGCCCTTCATGGGGCAAGGTGGTGCTATGTTGAATGTAGGAGCTGAGATTCCAGATCTCGACACGACTAATTGGTCCGCAAACCTGAATGATGTCATGCGACGATGCCTTTCAAAGAACACGTGGGATAGGCCGACAGCAGAAGAGCTTGTGGAATATAGCAAGCTTGTCATGAAGGGTGATAAGAGGTCATGGTCTCAATGGATTGGAGGAGGCAAACCTAATCCAGCACCTAAACCGAGGAGGTCACTCTTGACTCTTTTTGGAACGCTTTTCTGTGGTATGTTCGCCATTGTTATTGGTTATTTTATATTGGAGCGGTTGTTTCATAAGAGTGATGCTCCAATCGTGGATGAACTAACTACCCCCTTAAGTGAGAGCGGTACAGCCTTTGATAATTACGTGACAAATCTTTCCTTTTCAGGCACGGCAAATTGTTACATTGTATCTAATTCTGGAAGATATAAGTTCAAGACCGTAAAGGGAAACAGTACTGAATCCGTCGGTGTGGTTGCCGCCAGCGAAGTCTTATGGGAAACATTTGGGACAGATGAGACACCAACAGTCGGTGATCTTGTGTCAAATGTGTCTTATGATGATGGCTATATAGAATTTGATGCTACAGGACGTAAGGGCAATGCCGTTATTGCCGCCAAAGATACCGAAGGAGAAATCCTTTGGTCATGGCATATCTGGTTGACGGATATGCCGGAAGAACAGGTCTACTACAACGATGCGGGCACAATGATGGACCGCAACCTTGGAGCCACATCTGCCACGCCTGGCGATGTTCATTCCCTTGGACTTCTCTATCAGTGGGGACGCAAGGATCCATTTCTTGGAGCCTCTAATATTGACAGTGAGAGCGCAGCCCAATCTACATTATCTTGGCCAGATCCTGAAGAAACTTCATCAACTACAGGAACTATAGGGTATTCAGTTTCTCATCCCACTACGTTCATTAGAGGTTCTGAAAGATTGAAAGATTGGCTTTACACAGGAAATAGTATACGTTGGCTTTCATCAAAGACGATATATGACCCATGCCCTGCTGGTTGGCGCATCCCTGACGAAAATAAAAGCGTGTGGAGAAATTTGTGGAGAAAACTTATTAAAGAGAGCCATTCCTATGATGAGACAAAAAGAGGAATGGATTTTTCTGACATATTTAGAGGCTATTCATCCATATGGTACCCTAAGTCTGGATTCGGTATAGGCAGTAGTATTATTTTCCCAGGAGAAGTAGGACTATACTTATCTGTTACACAGGGAAGTGAACAAGTATATTTAGGCTTATACGAGGGTATACGTAGAGAAGAAGGCAACAAATCCAAAAGTGGTTCTATTCGCTGTAAAAAAATAGAATAGCAAATACTATATGTCAATTAGTAAACGCAAATGTGTACTGTGACATGACTGAGAAAGAAATACTCAACAACCGATACCAACTCATACGCCCTATAGGAAGGGGAAGTTTTGGTGAGGTCTGGATGGCGAAGGATCTGCAACTTGACATAACTGTTGCGGTAAAAGTGTATGCGGCTTTGGACGGTAAGGGAATTACCGAATTCAAAGATGAGTTCAAGAATGTGTACAAGCTGCATCACCCCAACCTACTGCGTCCGGACTATTTTGACACTGTGGGGGACAACCCTTACTTGGTAATGCCGTACTGTCCGAAGTCGGCTGATGGCTTGGCTGGGCAGATGACTGAACAAGAACTCTGGCGTTTCATTAAAGACGTAGCGAGTGGCTTGGCCTACCTTCATGATAGTGATGTCATCCACCGTGACATCAAGCCTGAAAACATCCTATTGGATGAGCGAGGCGACTATGTCATTTCAGATTTTGGGTTGAGTACAAAGATGCGTTCGACCTTGCGTCAGGCATCCATGCGTCAAAATGACGGCTTCTCTGGGACAATAGCGTATATGGCTCCGGAATTGTTCACATCCAAACCAACGGCAGTGAAGGCGACAGATGTTTGGGCCTTAGGCGTCACAATCTATGAAATGGCCACAGGAGAGCTGCCATTCTGTGGCCAAGGCGGATGTATGCTAAACGCTGGAGCTGAAATACCTGAGCTTGATAGTTCGAAATGGTCAAGCAACCTTAATGAAGTCATGAGACGATGCCTTGCCAAGGAGACTTGGGACAGGCCAACAGCTAAAGACCTAGCTGAATGTAGCAGTCTGGTCATGAATGGTGATAAGAGAACATGGTCTCAATTGAAAGGTACTGATAACCCTAAGCCGGACCATAACACGAGAATAACACACTTTTCTATTGTTGGAATGGTTCTCGCTAGTCTATTCACTGTTGTAAGTTGTTTTTTTATATTGGAATTACTCTTTAATAATAAAAGCGCTACTTCTGAAAATCCTGAGAGCACTAAGCCTACATATTGGAATACTGATTCGAAAGTCATCTCTTCTATTGATACCTCTTCTATTGATGATCGCCCAAACGATGTTGACAATCCCCAGAATAAGAGTCTAATTAATCCAAAAGATTCTAAAGATTCATATGGCGTTACAAATCAGCATAACGAAGAACGTGTCAAGTTGCCAGTGGTGATAACTGGTGTATTGAGCGGAATCACATCAACGAGTGCGTCATGTGGTGGAAGAAATGATGGTCTCGGATCCGTAACTAATAGAGGAGTTGTATGGGATACGTCACCAAACCCTACTGTGGTACTATCAACTAAGACTAAAGAAGAAGTCTATAATAAAGAATTTACGAGTATAATATCAGGTCTTAAGCCAGGCACGAAATACTATATTCGAGCTTATGCTACTAATTCCTCTGGTACAACGTACGGAGAGGAAATATCATTCATTACACATCCTCACGATTTGTCTTTTTCGGGTAGTGCTAATTGTTACATTATTTTTCAGGAGGGGGGATACATGTTCAAAACTGTTAAAGGCAATAGTTCTTTATCAATTGACGATGTTGAATCTGTTGCCGTTTTGTGGGAGAGTTTTGGTACATCAACACCTCCAGCAAACGGTGATTTGATAAAAAGTGCTTCATATAATGATGGCTATATATTATTTGAAACGTCATCAATATTCAAAAAAGGAAATGCAGTAATTGCTGCCAAAGATATTAGAGGTAATATTCTGTGGTCTTGGCATATATGGTTGACTGACGAACCAAAGGGGCAGGTATATTATAATGGAGCCGGTACGATGATGGATCGCAACCTAGGCGCGACCTCAATCATTCCCGGTGATGTCACAACTTATGGGCTTCTTTACCAATGGGGACGCAAGGATCCATTTATAGGATCATCTAGTATTAATAGCAATGTCGTGGCCAAGTCTACACTCACATGGCCTTCGTCTGTAAAATCCACACCTGTGACTGGCACGATTGCGTATGCCATCGCTCACCCAACTACATTCATATCAAGTAATGACAATAATCACGATTGGTTATTTTCAAGTAACAGCAAAACTGATAATACCAGATGGCGTACGTATAAAACCATATATGACCCTTGCCCATCTGGTTGGCGTATTCCCGATGGCGATGATAATGGTGTATGGTCAAAAGCTTTCGGAACTTCTGACATATTTGAATATAATCGAGATAAAGCAAACAAAGGAATGAATTTCTCTATGAAACTGGGATCATCCCCGTCCATTTGGTATCCTGCGTCAGGTTCACGTATGGAAGAAAGCGGAAGTCTAAATACTGTTGGTTTTGAAGGATCATGGTGGTCAGTATCTCATAATAGCGGCAACTATGCATACTATATGTACTTCAGTGGTTTTGACAATGTTTGTGCAGCACTTGCCTTTGGTCGAGCCACAGGACGGTCAGTACGTTGCCTTAAAGAATAACTGTGGTGTTTATAGGAGCAATAGCATATGATGAATAAAAGATATCAGTTAATACGAATAGTAGGACGTGGTTCATTTGGCGAAGTATGGCTTGCAAAGGACCTCACGACAGGCATTGACGTGGCCATCAAGATCTACATCGCCTTGGATGAGAAGGGTATTCAAGAATTTAAGGAGGAGTTTTTGCTCACATATTCGCTTAATCATCCTAATCTTTTGCACACCAACTATTTTGACATAAGCGACAACCGCCCATATCTTGTTATGCCGTATTGTCCAAACTCCGCGTCCGGACTGATCGGGACTAAGGATGAAAAGGCAATATGGAGATTCATTAGAGATACGGCTGCTGGTCTTGAGTACCTTCATAGTCAAGATATTGTCCATCGAGACATAAAACCCGATAATATTCTTGCTGATTCCAAGGGCAATTTCTTAATTTCAGATTTCGGTATAAGTCTTAAGATGAAAAGCACCTTACGCAAGAACTCCAAACGAGACAATGATGCCGACAATTCATCAGGAACTGTTGCCTATATGGGACCTGAAATGTTTACGGCACATCCGAATGCCGTCAAGGCTACTGATATCTGGGCATTGGGTGCGACTATCTTCGAGATAGCGGAAGGCGAATTGCCTTTTTGTGGCCAAGGTGGGGTTATGCTTCTTCACGGCGCCGCCAGTCCGGAAATGTCAGGTAACTGGTCTGACAACCTCAAGACACTTGTTAATTCATGCTTGATGAATAACACATGGGATAGACCTACTGCTGAAAGAATCAAAGACTTTGCAAACGCCATTCTCGAAGGAAAAGATGTGATGTGGAAGAAGTCTGAATGGATTAACTATAATGGCTGTGATAAATCAGATGATCTGAACAACATAAAGATAATAATTGAGCAATTGTCGGCTGATGGGCAATATAAAGAAGCATACAATAAATGCTTACAATGTATGGAAGAAGGTTTTGCCATAGAATACGCTAAAAAGAAAAGTTCTGAACTGGTAAAACAGATGAGAAGCGCCAATAAGAAAAACAATGCCAAAGTAGGATGCTTGGTTCTTCTTGTTTGCGCCGTGTCTACAGTACTCGTAGCGTTCATTCAGATATGGTGGGGTTAATTAATGGTTTAATAATTAATATTCAGTATTTATGGAAATGAAATTCATTTATGATTCTGCTCTAAATTATGATTTAATTAGAGAGATTTTTCAAAGACGGTTTCCTGAGTATAAAACCGCGAAGTACTATGGATGGCCAAAGCTCAAGAAAAGCATATTTCACCAAGCTTATGTCACAATCAAATATGACAAATCAAAAGATGATCAAATAATTGCCATGAAAGTATATGTTTTAGAGTATAATAGCCCACTTTGGCCATATTTGATGGGAATCATCCCGTATTATGTCATACAATATTTTGGTCAAGCAGCATTCATGCAAGATGTCACAAAGGTTGTTGAAGAAGAATTAACTCAACGTTTCCATCGTATAGATGGGTCTAAATAGGGTTATACTCATATCTTGACGTTAAAGGATTGACTTTTTTAACTCATTGTAGCTCAACGTTACTTTTATGAATCAGAGTATGGATGAGTCAAGAAAATCATCGAACACACGGTCAGGTAACTAATATTAAGTAAACATTAAAAAATAACTTGGTAAAAATTAAGACCTTTTGACGAGGTAATTCCACTTTGACAATACTGTTTGGAAAACGACTCTTTTCTTAAGAGTGTCATCATAGGATTCGTCAATTGATCTTTGTATATCATAAGTTTTGCTATTGATGTCAACATATACTGTAAGTCCTTTAGATGTCGTGGTTTCGGCAGCCCGTTTGGCGGCATCCTCGAGTGATAGGAGCGGAGCTCCGCTCCAGCTTCGGGTTATCTGCGAGAACAGTCTATGCTCTATGGGATTGTGTTTTGAACAATATGGAGGGTAATGCATAACAAGAAGATTCATATCAAGTCTGGAAGCGAGATTCATAAGGTCCTGTTTGACAATACGATGGGAACTGGAGTTGGAACCTCCGCCATCGCACAGAACGACTATGGTATTGGCGTCAGGATACTGTACAAAATTCGGAGCATGACCACCCAGTCTCACGGCTGAAAATCCAGTGATTATTTCGGAGCATAACCACCCAAAA
>CAKUVR010000033.1:0-28741 GCA_934698975.1 uncultured Bacteroidales bacterium | reverse complement strand
CCGAATCGATGGTGCAGCTCGCCTTTGCCCAGATTATGCTTAACAAATTTTTCCAATAATTTCAAAACAGCTTCTTAGGAACATTTTCTCTTGAATTTACTATCTTTGCATCGTTATGATGATGAGCACACGATTTTATTCATTCGGATTTTATTTCTTTTACCGCGGCAGGTAGAGGACCGGACGAGCGTGTGCAGGAATATTCAGAAAAAGATAGATGAATATACGGCTGTCCGGTGCTTTTCCGGGCAGCCTTTTTTATAAACGAACAAGACAAACATGACAAAAGTCGCGATACAAGGCTATCGAGGTTGCTTCCATGAGCAGGCTGCGAGGGAGTTTTACTCCGCGAGAGGGAAGGAGATTTCCATAGTGGAATGTCCGACCTTCGAAGGGCTGTTCAAGGCTGTGGATTCCGGTGAGGCTCAGGCTGCCGTGATGGCCATCGAGAACACGATTTCAGGAGGACTTATCCCCAATTTCGAACTCTTGAGATCCCACTCCTACAAGATCAAAGGCGAGGTGTACATCCCCATACATCAGAACCTTATGGCACTGCCGGGGCAGGACATCCACGACATCAAGGAGGTGCGGACGCACTACATGGCCATCAACCAGACCCGTCAGTTTTTCGAGCGTAACTGTCCGTGGATCACGATGGTGGAGTCTGAGGACACCGCCAAAAGTGCTATCGACATTGCCGCTGAAGGGCTTAAGGGAGTCGGGGCGGTCGCCTCGGAACTGGCGGCTGAGCAGAATGTTTTGGAGATTCTGGCTCGCAGCATAGAGACTTACAAACAGAATTTCACCCGCTTCTTGGTTTTGGACGATGCCCTGACGGTTCCCCGCCGCGAAATCAACAAGGCGTCGCTATGCTTTACCCTGCCTCACAAGCCGGGCTCTCTGGCTCAGGTGCTTACGATTCTTTCGTTCTACGAGATGAACCTTACCAGAATCCAATCCCTGCCGATTCCAGGGCAGGAGTGGCAGTACTTCTTCTACGCGGACATCAAGTTCGCGACCTATGGCCGTTACCGTCAGGCCTTGAGGGCGGTAAGACCCCTGATGGAGGGACTTAACATTTTAGGCGAATATAAATCTTCAATATCATGATCATTGAACCTGCAAAAAGGACATTGGCTGTCAAGGAGTATTACTTCTCCCGTAAACAGAAGGAGTTAGATGCACTGAATGCTGAGCGCGCGGCGCGTGGTGAGGACAAAATCATCAGTTTGGGAATAGGCGCCCCGGACGGGATGCCTCCAAAGGATGCGATTGACGCTTTGGTCGAGGCGGCCCCAAAGCCGGGGAATCACGTGTACCAGAGTTACAAAGGGCTTCCTGAGTTGCGTCAGGCGTTTGCTGACTGGTACTCACGCTATTACGGTGTGACTCTAAATCCTGACGGTGGCATCCAGCCGCTTGTCGGATCCAAGGAAGGAATCTTTCTGATTTCGATGGCATTTGTGAATCCGGGTGACAAGGTCCTGATTCCGGACCCAGGCTATCCGACCTACACCTCATCTTCAATGTTGGCGGGAGCGGAGATTGTCACTTACGATCTGAAAGAGGAGAATCATTGGTGGCCGGATTTCGATGCCCTTGAAAAGATGGACCTGGAAGGAGTGAAGGTGATGTGGACGAATTATCCGAATATGCCGACCGGTGCGAAGGCCACCCCTGAGCTTTACCAAAGGTTAGTGGATTTCGGATTGAAGCATAAGATCTTGATAGTGAATGACAATCCATATTCATTCATCCTTTGTGGGAAGCCGATTTCCATTCTGGCCGCAAAAGGAGCCGAGAAGTGCTGTCTGGAGCTGAACTCGCTGAGCAAGTCGCACAACATGAGCGGTTGGCGAATCGGGATGGTCGGTGGAGATCCGGAGATGATCAGAGAGATTCTCAAGGTCAAGAGCCAGATGGACTCTGGAATGTTCAAGCCGTTGCAGCTTGCAGGAATCGAGGCTCTGAACCAAAGCCCGGAGTGGTTCGAGGAGTTGAACTCTGAATATGTCCGCAGACGTGTTGCGGCAGGTCGGATCCTTGACACTCTCGGAGTGACTTATGACCACGACACTGCCGGGTTGTTCCTTTGGGGACATGTGCCGTCCAAGTACGCTGAGAACGGGATGACTGCCGGAGAGGTGATTTCGGAACGCGTTCTGCATCAAGCGGGTGTGTTCATCACTCCGGGATTTATCTTCGGAAAGAACGGTGACAATTACATCCGCGTTTCACTTTGCGCTAAGCCGGAAGTACTTGATCGTGCAAACAAAAAAATAGAAGAAGTTATTAAAAATATTTTATGATAGTAGGTGTTGTCGGTCTGGGCCTGATTGGCGGATCAATGGCCATCGACTTGAAACGCAGAGGCTTTGCCCGGATGGTTCTCGGAGTCGAGGCTGATCCCGTGAACGCCGCCGCTGCCGAAAAGATGGAACTGGTCGATGAGATTGTTCCTTTTGAGGAGTGTGTCCGCAGAAGTGACATCACGGTGATTGCGATCCCGGTCGGAGCGGCGGTGAAGATGCTGCCGCAGGTGCTTGACATATTCAAAGAAGAAGGAAACGTGAAGAAGGTCGTGATTGACACATGCTCCACTAAGAGCAACATTGTCCGCGCGGCGCATTACCATCCACTCCGCGGTCGCTTTGTCGCGACGCACCCGATGGCCGGAACTGAATATTCAGGGCCTTGGGCAGCCATGCCGAACCTCTTCGATGGCCGCGCGTGCATATTCGCGAACACTGAGGATTCTGATCCACAGGCGGTTAAAATCATAGAGGAACTGTATGATGCGCTGAACATGCGCCCGCTTTTCATGAATGCTGACAGCCACGACGTGCACACCGCCTATGTCTCGCACATCTCACACGTCACCTCCTTTGCTTTGGCTCTTACTGTGCTTGAGAAGGAAAAGGACGAGAAGCACATTTTTGACCTTGCATCTGGAGGTTTTTCGTCAACCGTGCGTTTGGCCAAGAGCTCCGCTGAGATGTGGACTCCGATCCTGAACCAGAACCGGGACAATGTGCTGCACGTCATTGACACCTACCTCGAGAAAATGAGACTATTCCGCGATGCGATCGCGGACTACGACAACGATCGCATCACCGAACTTATTCATGAAGCTAACAGGATTAAAAAGATTTTGAGATAGTTATGGAACGTACACTTGACATCATCCCCGTCTCAGAGTGGGGATTCTTCGACGAGAGCATTCCCCCTCTTGTCATCGCAGGTCCTTGCAGCGCCGAATCCGAACTGCAGGTCATGATGACTGCGAAAGGGCTGCACGAATTTGGCATTCATGTTTTTAGGGCTGGAATATGGAAGCCTCGCACTCACCCAGGATCCTTCGAGGGTGTCGGCACTCCCGGTCTGAAATGGCTCCAGAAAGTGAAGAATGAATATGGAATGAAGGTCTGCACGGAGGTCGCCAATGAGAAGCATGTCTATGAGTGCCTGAAGTATGGCATCGACATGGTCTGGATCGGAGCCCGCACGACGGCCAATCCTTTCCTTGTGCAGGAAATCGCCGAGGCGTTGAGGGATACAGAGATTCCTGTTTTGGTGAAGAATCCGGTCAACCCGGACATCGACCTCTGGGTCGGGGCTCTTGAGAGACTTAACCGTGTGGGCATCAGGAAACTGGGCGTGATACACCGCGGTTTCTCCACCTCGGAGAAGATTCCGTACAGGAACCTTCCGGGCTGGCAGATGGCAGTTGAGCTTCGCACCCGCTATCCCAAACTTCCGTTCTTTGCTGATCCGAGCCACATGGGCGGCTCCAGGCAGTATCTCAAGGAATTGTCGCAGAGGGCGATGGATCTGGGACTTGACGGGCTGATGATCGAGTCCCATTGCGATCCTTCGTGCGCCCTGAGCGATGCCAAGCAGCAGTTGGTTCCGTCCGATCTGAAGAATCTCCTTGAGAGCCTTACCGTTCGCCAGAAGGTCACCAATGACAAGGAATATAACGAAGGCATTGAGCAGTTGCGTTCGCAGATTGACGTGATCGACGAGAACCTGCTGATGGCACTCGGCTCCAGAATGGAGATCTCCCGTAAGATTGGTGAGTTCAAGAAGGCTCACAACATCGCCATCGTCCAGGCCTCCCGCTGGGACAGCATACTCTCCTCGATGATCGAGAAAGGCAAGGACTACGGCCTCTCCGAAGACTTCGTCACCGCCTTCTTCACCGCCATCCACGAGGCCTCTGTCGCAGAGCAGAACAAAATTCTGGAAGGGTAGGTGTTACCGCTGATGAGGCGAAAGGGAAACCCCTATGGCGAATTTTGCACGTTACCAAAATTCGCCATAGGGGTTTCCCTTTCTTGTTCCCTGTCACTGAATCAGTGGTAGCTGAGCTTGTCGAAGTGAGTTTGTCTGCTAATCCTCCTAAACAACCTTCCAGCCGTCGATGCGGCGGTTTGCGGTTGAGAAGTTGACACCTATCCTGAATATCTTCCTAGGGTCGTCGGCGAACGGCTGTGCGTAGCCCATCTCCTCAATCTGTGCGAGGGCCTCGTCCGGGGTGGAGTCGGTCTTGATTTCGATGATGTAGACGTAGTCCTTGGTCTTGATCTGAATGTCGATCCGGCCGTTGGAGGTCGTGCGCTCCGTCTGGACATATTCCCCCATCAGCTCGATGATGATGTACATCGCATACTGGAAGTCCTTTTCGCAGTCGGCCTGGATCGGGTAGTTGGTTCTGGCAAAGAGGGCGTCAAGGCGGGTCATGAAGCTTTCTGGGGTTGCCACTGCGGATGTCTCTGGTCATGCGCGAGATGAGCATCATCGGGGTCTCGGAGCCCACTGGGGTGTAATACGGCATCAAATAGTTAAGGAAACCATGCTTGACCTCCCTATTCGGAAATCCTAAGTGATAAATCTGGAAATCCTCATCGTAGCCCTTGATGGTGAGGTAGCCGCTTTGATAGAGCAGAGGGACCGGGTTCAAAAACACCGAGTCCAGGTCCGTAAGAAGCGATGAGTCGGCCTCCTGTTCCGACAGACTCGTTATGTCGTACGAAGTGTTCTTCATTACCTTGACTAGGAACGATGGGGTGCCTGTCTCGAACCAGTACTCCTTGAACTTAAGGCTGTCAAATGTGTTCAAGAGACTGAATGGATTATATACCCCGATTGAATCTTCGCAGAAATGATAGCCGTCGTACATCATGGCAAGCTTCTGACGGCATTCATCGTCAGTGAGCCCGTTGGCCTCAGCGAGTTCCCTGACACTATCTAAGAAATAGTCATTGAGATCCGCCTCTGAAATTCCGCAGATGTCCGTGTAGCGCGCGTCCATCGAGATGTCCTTCAGGTTGTTCAAGTCACTGAACACGCTCATTTTGCCAATCTTAGTAACTCCAGTAAGGAATCCGAAACGGATGTAACCGTCCTTGCCTTTCATCACACCGTAGAAGCCGCGGAGCGTCTCGCGCATCTTGTCTTGAAGCTCTGGGCTGTCAAGATTGTCAATGACAGGTTTGTCATATTCATCAATCAGAATGACAACTTGGCGACCGGTCTTGTTGTAAGCGCACTCTATCAGGTTGTCGAAGCGGACTGGAAAAGTTTTGTATTTTTTACAACTCCAAATCGTGATTCAAGGGTTTCTAATTGCCTCCCGATTTTATCATTCAAGGCTTCCATGTCAGTATAGCTGGCACCGCTCAGATCGAAATGCAGCACCGGGTACTCCGTCCAGTCCTTCTCCAGCGATGCGATGGCCAGCCCCTCGAACAGTTCCTTTTTCCCCTGAAAGTACGCCACCATGGTTGACACCAGCAGACTCTTGCCGAACCGCCTCGGACGGCTCAGAAAGTAATACTGACCAGTCTGAGCGATCTTGTAAATGAGGTCGGTTTTGTCAACATAGACGAATCCGCCTTGACGAATCTTCTCAAAGTTCTGTATTCCAATCGGGTAAAGCATACACCTGTCCTTTTAGTTCATTCTCTACAAAGATATAAACTTTTCCCGACACTTCTATATCCAGATGTAACGGTGGAGGATAACTCTTTGAATATGTTGAATATAGGTATGCGCCTTGTGTTGGCCTCCGCACAAGACGGCAGGAAATATATTTTTGAATTTCAATGTGTTATCCTCCACCGCTGTTTTACACAATCGATCTGATCATGTCCTCGACGCATTTCCGCTTATGTTCCATTCCGGGGTGGACATAGAGATTCAGAGTGGTGCTGACATTGGCATGTCCTAGAATCGAGCTCAGGGTCTTGTAGTCGCATTTGCTTTCAACGCACCGTGTGGCGAAAGTATGCCGTAGGCCGTGGAAACGGCGCATCGACAAGCCAAGGACGGAGGCTACTTTTTTGAAATGGTTGCGCATCGTTTGAGGCTCGGTCGGATTAGTCTGGCCGGAAATCACGAAACACTTGTCAATTGAACCTTTTGAATATTCGGAAAGAATGACGGCGAGATCGCTGATGACCGGGATATCCCGATAAGAACCGGCTGTCTTGGGGTAGTCGATGGTGAGTTCCGACCGTTTTGGGCCATCGTCAACCACATATATCCGGTGAACTGTCCGCCTTATCCGGATGGTTCCGGTCTTAATGTCAACATCCTCCCATTTCAAGGCGCAGACCTCACCTATTCTCATTCCGGTGAAAAGGCAGAGCAGCAGCCCAAGGTTGTATTTTCCAGGGTGAGAGGACAGGTAGTCAAGCATTCGTTGTTCCTCGCAGACGGAAAGCACGTCCGTCTGGCGCAACATTTTTGGGGTCGGAAATTTGACCTCTATTATTCTGTGAGCGATCCAGCCGTGCTTTTCCCCGAACTTGACAAGCATCTTAAGGACTATCAGCATTCCTTTGACTGTTGTCACATTCAGACCATCTTTTATTTTGGAATCCACCATTTTCTGCACGGAACGAGCCGTCACATCATTGAGGCTCTTGAACCATGGCTCAAGATGATTTTGAATGATAAGCGAATAAGCAGCCATTGTGGAGGTCTTGACATACCGCTTTTTTTCTTGTTTCCACAACCGGCACACTTCGCGAAATGAAATCTGTGTCATTGTTTAAAAATTTATAAGTTAAAAGAACAAACAATGAATTTAAGGATAATGCCAGTTCAAAACATAGGGAAATCGTTAATGATTATGCCCTAAAAATTTATAACGATAAAGTTAATCAGGCAGATTTTCTTAAAAGTATTCGCCAATCTGTTGCTATTTCAAAAAAATGTAATTATCTTGTCGGAAGTTCATGGTTTTTCGGCACAACAAGATTGTCCGTATGGTTTCACCAGTTTGTGTCGTTACCTTTGAGCAGACGTGGCGGTATTTGTTGTTTAGGAGTTGTTTTCAAATTGATTGTCTATGACTGACGCTTACAAAATGGAAAGTGTTGCAGACCTCCTTCAGGCGGCTGTTTAGTATTTGTTTTATGAAAACAACCCGCTGAAACGATATAGTTTATTTTTTTAAATGTGTCAAATTGTTAGTTTTATGCCCGATTTTTTAACTGTTTAGTTAACGCAATCTTTTGAGCATTGAATATAACAATTGTATAAAACGATAAATGGTAAATATTAATTCACTATGGCGGGCATATTCAACAGTTGGAATTGTCAGAATATTTTATTTTTTTTGTATGTGGGTTTGGCTTTTGGTTTTGTGACAGAGCCGCTTTCGGCAGTGTCAGGGAATAATGAAGACCCTATGGTATGAGTAAAATTGAAATATAGAACGTAGATTACTATTATCAATATTTAATAATCGTTAAGTTTAACAAAAGTTTTAAGCTTATGGGTAAAAAATTATTTACAATCGCGCTGTGCCTGTTCATCAGCATAGGTGCAGCATTGGCCCAGACAATCAAGGTGTCCGGTACGGTCACGGACGCGGCCAACGGCGAACCCGTTGTGGGCGCTGCGGTGCAGCTCAAGGGCAGTACAAGCACTTACACCTTGACAGATGATCTTGGAAACTATCAGCTTTCAGTTCCGTCCAACGGGACTCTGTCTGTAAGCTGCCTCGGCTTCCTTCCTACGGAGATGCCAGTCAGCGGCCGAACCCTTTTGAACATTACGTTGCAGCCAGACACACAGACTCTTGATGACGTCATCGTGGTTGCTTACGGAACAGTTCGCAGGGAGGCTAACACCGGTTCGGTGGCATCCGTGAAGAACGAGCAGCTCGCCCAGGCCCCGGCCACATCAGTTGATAAGATGCTTTCCGGTAAGATGGCCGGAGTGTCCATCACCTCCGGTTCTGGTCAGCCTGGTTCAACCTCTACAATCCGTGTGCGCGGTACCTCTTCAATCAACGCAGGTAACGAGCCTCTTTGGGTGGTTGATGGCATTCCTGTGATGTCAAGTGACTACCGTCAGCTTTCCGCGGTCGGTGTCGGTGGCGGTTCGTCATCAACTTTCCTCAACCCTAACGACATCGAGTCTATCACCGTCCTCAAGGATGCGGCCGCCGCTTCTGTTTATGGTTCCCGCGCAGCCAACGGTGTCATCCTCGTGACCACCAAGAGTGGAAAGAGAGGAAAGGCAAGATTCACCGCGAGGGCGAAATTCGGAGCCCAGCAGCTGATCAACGACAACAACCTCCGTCCTCTCACCGGCGAGGAACTTCTTGAATATAGAAGAGTCTGCGCGGTCAACGCCGGCTACAATCCGGATGATCCTACATCCCAGTACTACTTCCCTTACACCTTGCTCAAGGATGGGACCACGAATTGGTACAAGGAACTCACCAGGATGGGCAGCATGCAGGAATATGAGGTCAACGCCACCGGTGGAACCGACAAGGCTTCCTACTACTCATCCCTCGCTTACCACAAGAACAAAGGCGTGTTCTACGGAGTTGACTATGAGCGTTTCACCGCCCGTGTGAACGCTGACGTTAAGCTCACGTCCAAGCTCTCTACAGGAGCCAGGATCAATGCCAGCCTTTCCGACTCCAATTCGGGACAGATGGGTAACCTTTACTATTCCAACCCTCAGTATGCGATGTGGGGCATTCTCCCTTGGACGCCGCTGCGTAACGAGGACGGCTCGTTCAATGTGAAGATTCCTGAGAACTCGAACACCAACCCTCGCGCCAACGCCGAGTACGACATCTACAATGACAAGGATTATAGGCTCCAGGGATCTCTTTACCTTGAGTGGAAGCCGATTCCTCAGTTGTCTTTCAAAACCACGGATGGAATTGAGTTCCTTTATGAGTCGTCCAAGCAGTACTGGGCTCCCGAGACAAACGAGGGTTCCACTACTCTTTGGCTGATCGGAACAAAAGACATTCGTTACACGACATCCAACACCATCACTTATGATGACAAGTTCGGTGATCATTCCGTGCGTGTCCTTGTCGGGCAGGAAGCGATGACAGACACCTATGACTACCTCGGTGGCCAGTCGCCTAACGTCGACCCTCTCATCCCTTACCCTACGACATCAACTGCTGCCCAGGACGAGGTCCTCTACAACTTCTCGGAGGAGTCTATGCTTTCCTTCTTCGGTGTCGCTGACTATAACTACCTGAACAAATATTATCTTCAGGCCTCCCTCCGCGCTGACGGAAGTTCCCTTTTCGGATCGGACAACAGATGGGGCGTGTTCTGGTCAGTGGGTGGCTCATGGAACATCTCTAAGGAAAATTTCATGAGGAATTCAAACCATTGGCTCAGCGCCCTGAAACTCCGTGCCTCCTATGGTGTGAACGGTAACAACAACATCTCCGCATACAGGGCTTACGGAATCTATACGACAGCCACTTACGCCAACCTTGTCGGAATGGTTCCGTCAAGGCCTGCCAACCCGGAACTCTCATGGGAGAAGAACAAGACTTGGAACGTAGGTCTTGACTTCGGATTCTTCGATGACAGACTGACTGGTAGCGTGGATGTTTACCAGAGAAAGACCGATGACATGCTTCTTTCAAAGCAGGTGCCTTACACAACCGGTTTCGCGTCCAACTTCATGAATATCGGTTCCATCCGCAACCGTGGTGTCGAGTTCCAGCTTGAGGGGGTTCTTCTCCGCAAAAACGACTGGCTCTGGACCGCCGGCTTCAATGTGGCGTTCAACCGCTCAAAGGTGCTTGATC
Source organism: uncultured Bacteroidales bacterium (assembly GCA_934698975.1). Taxonomy (GTDB): domain Bacteria; phylum Bacteroidota; class Bacteroidia; order Bacteroidales; family UBA932; genus Cryptobacteroides. The sequence continues at coordinate 18,645 of CAKUVR010000033.1, read as the reverse complement.
TCGGAGATTCAGAGTTCCTTTCAGTTTCGGACAGCCGTATAAGCAGCAGTAGCAGCAACAGCGGAACTCCGGCCAGAATAGTGAAAGACAAGAGCCTCTACACTTTCTACCTTCGTGACTGGTATGGTGTCAATCCTTCAACTGGCGCTGGTCTCTGGTACGACGAGGATGGAAAACTGACCTCTGATGTCAACAAGGCCCGCTACGTCTATAAAGGATCTCCGGAACCAAAGGCAACGGGTGGCTTCAACACCAGCCTTTCTTGGAAGGGCTTCAACCTCTCGGCCTTCTTTGAGTTCGTCGCCGGCAACAAGGCTGTCGCCTCCAACACCTACATTGATGACGGTTACGACATGACCACGAACTCTTCCACCGCAGCCCTCAACTACTGGAAGAAGCCAGGTGACACAGGCGTTACCCCTAAACCGGTAGCAGGTCAGCCAGGACGTTATTTTGTTGGCTACTCTACCAGATTCCTTCAGGACGGCAGTTACCTTAGGATCAAGGATGTGACCTTGTCCTACAGTCTCCCTGAGATCGCTCTTAAGACTATCGGAATGAAGGGGGTAAGAGTTTACTTGAGTGCGCTCAACCCTTACACATTCCACAACCTGATGGCTTTGGATCCTGAAATCGGCCCTATGGGCTATAGCCTTGGCGCCGCCCACTCAATGGTCAAGACATTTGTCGGTGGTGTTGAATTATCATTCTAAAAAGAACGGGAATTATGAAAAGAACACTTTTATATATTTTGGGTGCCGCCGCCCTTCTCAATGTGACAGGATGTGATAAGGATTTCCTCACAAGGGAGCCTAAGCTCGATCAGAGTACCGAGTTGACATTGGCGACCTATGATGGTCTTAGAAACGCCACATTCGGGGCCTATTACTACCTGGCTTCCACCGGTTGGTACGGAGCCGACTGGATTCTCGATGCCGAGATGCGTTCCGGCAACGGTAAAAAATCCTCTTACAAGAACTCCGGCCGCTGCGTTCAGCCTTACACCTGGAACTACACGGAGGACAACACTTCAGCCATGTGGGCATACTGCTACTACACCGTAGCGATGGCCAACAACGTGATTGACAATCTTGAAGGTAAGGAGACGGCTGAGGTGACCACTCAAGATCTGAACAATCTCAAGGCAGAGTGCCTCTTCCTCAGAGCATTCAGCCACTTTGAGAACGTCCTCACTTTCGGGCAACCTTATACCTATGTCGTAAAGAACGACAAGGAGAGTCTTGGCGTCCCTTACATCTACCACACCGATCCTGCCGGCAAGCCTGCAAGGGAGACTGTGGTTTCAAACTACGAGAATGTTGTGAAAGACCTTCTTGAGGCCGAGAGCATCATTGACCCGGCATACGTTCATGAGGGCACTGCCGATCCGGCGGCCACAGTCAACATCAACACTATCCGTGCCTTGCTCTCAAGGGTTTATCTCTACATGGGAGAATGGCAGAAGGCTGCTGATTACGCTACTTTGGTGATTGAGAGCGGCAAGTACAAACTGTGGACGGCTGCTGAATATCCTACTGTTTGGACAGCCGAGGCCGGAACCGGCGAGGTGATTTTCGAGATGTACGGCAAGCGCTCAAACTCTGCTTACGGCTCATGGGAAGACATCTCCTGGATGACCAACCCTGCCGGCTACGGTGACCCTCAGGTGGCTTCTTCACTTCTTTCGATGTACGAGGAGGGTGATGTGCGTCTTCAGACCTACAAGACTGATGAAAAAGGCGAGTCCGGATGCTGGTGGACAACCAAGTACGCCGGTAAGGGGGACAATGCCTCCCCTGACTGCAACAACGTTGTGATCCTTCGTCTGTCCGAAATGTACCTCAACAGGGCTGAGGCTCTGAAGAACGGTGCTACTGTCCCTGGAACCACAGCCGTGAAGGATCTCAATGCGATCGCAGGCATCCGAGGAGCCTCTGCCTACTCTTCCGCAGGTCAGAACGACATTGAGACAGAGCGTCGCAAGGAACTTGCTTGGGAGGGTCACTACATCTATGACCTCGCACGCTGGGGCAAGTCTGTGACCCGTACCGAGTCCGAGTACCCTCTTTGCACGATGAACATCAATGTTGAGTTCCCAAGCCACCGTTGGGCTCTTCCTCTCCCAAAGAGAGAACTTGACATCAATGAGAACCTTGTTCAGAATCCTGGATATTCAACTTCTAAATAATGCTTTGGATTATGAGAAATACTTTAAAATATATTGGTTTGGCACTGGTCGCGGCTTCAGCCCTGATCGCGTGCGACAGCAACGACCCTTCCAAGTTCGATGACAAGGATGCGTTCGTGGCGTTCGACAAAACATCAGTTTCCTTGTCTGAGGATTACTCCGCCGGTGGAGCTGTCTGCAAGATTCCTGTGACCCTTGCTTCTGTCAAGGGGCTTGAAGAGACCATCAAGTTCGAGGTAGTCTCACCTGAGACGAAAGGAGCCAAGGAAGGCGTGAACTTCGAGGTTCTGACATCTTCCGGTGTCCTTTCCTTCAACGCTGAGAACCGCACACAGTACATTGAGATCAAGACGATCTATGACGGTGTCTACACCGGTGACCTCAAGTTCACCATCAACCTTGTCGGTACCGATGCGGTTCCGGCTGGATCTGAGGGGGCTTGCACCGTTACAATCAATGACATCGATCACCCTCTCAGTTTCATGCTTGGAAGCTACACCGCGACCGGTGACAACTATTGGGATGGTCCTGTCACATGGACAATGACATTCTACAAGGATGAGGATGATGATCACATGGTTTGGATTGACAACCTCTTCCAGGTTGATGGTTGGGCTAACGAGAAGACTCGCTATTATGGTACAATCAACGAGGATCACACAGTCCTTAACATTCCGTTCGGACAGGAGACTGTGTACAAGTACTCGAACGGAAATCCTGTGACCCTGCTGGGCTTCGATGGCACTAGTGGCTACGACAGTGGTTCTGTTGATGTCAAGATTATCAATGAAGGCGGTAAAGTCACCCTTGACTTCGGAACTGAATGGGGTATCTGGGTAAGGATCGAGGGCGCCGGGAACCTCAACATCGTCAAACCGGGTATCAAGGCTGTTAAAAACTAGTAATTGAATTGTATATGAAAAAGATATTAGTCATACTTCTTGCAGCCGCCGCGACACTCGCTAGCTGCGTGAAATTCGAAGATGATGGTCAGGTTAATTACGATTCCACCACTGCGCCGGATGTCACGGCGCAGGTGGTTGCCGATGACTCCATCCACGTGACCATCACCGGAAAGACCGGGACAGGGTTCTATTCCTACGCTGTTCTGGCCGGGGCGGAGCAGACTTTGGATGCGGAGAAGCTTCTCAAAGACTCCTACACGGCCCTTGAATCCGGAGTGATAGACTTCTCAAAGGAGTCTTCTGTTGAGTTCGGAATCAATGGACTTACCCCTAACACCACCTATACTGTTTATGCTGTGGCTGCCAGCACGATGGGTGTCCTTACCGAGATCAAGACGGCGTCGGCGACAACTACCGACAGCACTGCACCTGGACTTTCAAACCTTTCGGTCAGCTCTACTGACACGACTTTGGTGTACACAATTTCATACAATGATCCTGTCACATTGGGAAAAGGAGAGGTTACGGCTCATGTCTATGCCGTCAATGGCAAGTACGACAAGGAGAACAAGGTGCTCGTTGAGTACAAGAACTACAAGGTGCCTGCGGCCTGCCTGTCAACGAATGGCAAAAATCTTATTGTAAACCTTCCAAGGGAGGAGGCTATCCCGGGAGCCATCGTTACTCTTACATATACCTCCGGCGTTGTGGTCAATGGAGTTGGTACGCCATGTGCGGCTTACAGCAACAGCATTGTTGACGGAACCGGAAAGGTGACCAAAGGCATTGGCGGCGCTTACGATAATGTAAGCTTTGACTTTACCCTTGACGAGACCTGGCCGGCTGACACAGTTGTTTACTTCAGTGATTGGACCAAGCTTATGCCGGTGGCTTACAGCAAGGGCGACTATGCGCTTGCCGGCGCTACAAGCGACGCTAACTTCAAGGTGAAGGTTGTTGACGGCAACGGCAGGACCGTAACCTATGACGCGGCCACGTTCGGAGTTCTCAATGAGACTACTGTGGGCTTCAAACTGAACGAGGCTCCTGACTATGGCACATCACTGTCCTTCACTATTGCGGAAGGTTCCTTCGAGGATCTTTTCGGCAACTCCAACAATGAGTTCACGGCAGATGGCAACTACTACTGCTCTTATGGCTATAGTCTGAATGACATCATCGGCAAATACACAGTCACGGGTACCAGCTATTGGGAAGATGCAGATGAGACTAAAGTTTGGGTCATCGAGAAAAGTAATGATGCCAAGAAAGGCGATGTGATGATAACCACTTATTGGGGAGTGCCGTGCGATTACCCGATTTATGCTTACTTTGACAAAGATGCCGGCATTTTCACGATTCCGGATTTCCAGAAGTACTACACGGTCAAGGACGCTGAAGGCAATGCTGCTAAAGATGTTTATTTAGCGTGCAACACCAATGACGACAATGCTGTGGTCAACATGAAAGTCCTTGCGCCAGGTTCTTTCTCCGGGAATGACCTTTGGTTCGGCTACTATCTGAATGATTTGGTGGATAAGTCAAAGAGTGGATGGGGAAATCTGTTCAAAACGGTGAGTGGAACACGCACCGAATAATTTCCACCTGCATTTATGAGAGGTGAAAGGGAGCCGCTGACGCGGCCCCCTTTTTGTCCTTTGATAACAGATGCGCTTACATCTTACATAATATTCATGATTGTTATGAGAAAACTTATTTTGACAGCTGCTCTGGCGATCGGTGCATTCATGATGGCCGGAGCGCAGAAGCCGACCACCACATATCCTTATCTCTATCCTCGCTTCACAGGCGGGACGGTTGTGATGGAGACCGGAAACAAAGAGGAGAAGGAGATGAACATCCATCTCCGCGCCGACAAACTTCACTACATTGACAACGGGATAATCAAGGAGGCGTTCCTAAACGATGTCAAGGCGGTGGAGATTGGAGACGACATATTCATTCCTGTCTTCGGACGCATGATGAAAGTCATAGCCAAGAACGACAACGGTTGCGTCGCGGCCGAGATTCTCGGGGATTTCGAAGCGGCGCGCGAGGCTAAAGGCGCATACGGCACTTCTTCCACGTCTTCATCCACGATGAAGTTGACCTCGCTCCAGACCGACGCGCAGGTGAATCAGAACTACATGAACATCCTCAACGAGAAGGATCATGGAATGGAACTGAGGATAAGGACCACATACTACCTGATCACTCCCAAGTTCAAGGTCAAGGCTAATAAAAAAGATGTTGACTTCACTTTGCCTGAAAGCATGAGAAATGAGTTCAAGGCTTTCTTGAAGTCTAACAAGATCAAATGGAGCGACTCCCAAAGCCTGCTTGGTGTCGTGGATTTTCTTGGTAAATAAAAATCCGTCTGTGTTATGAAAATATTGTCACGTGCTTCGCTTATGATTGGTGTGATGGCCGTTGCATTCTCCTGCAGCGTCAACGAGGCCGGTCTTGCGGAGAAAGATATTGAAAACCCTTCCGTTAAGGAAGTGTTCGGAGAGGGACTTCCGGAAGAAGAACTTCTCAAGGAGATGAACATCAAGGTCAACGAGGATTTAGCCTTGGAACTGGAGAAGGCGACGGACAAGAATGGTTTCGTGAGTCTTCCAAAAGTAAGGTCGATGGCCGGATTGGGAATCGTTGAGATGAGGAGATTGTTCCCGTACGCCGGAGATTACGAGGCCAGAACCAGGGCCGAGGGACTGCATCTTTGGTATGTTCTGAGTTACGATGACTCGAAGACGATGACCAGAGCCTCGGCTGAACTGGATATTCAGGGAGTTGATGTGGTGGAATATTGCCCACGCGTTTCGATCACAGGCAATCCTGAGATTGTCTCGTACGAGGCTATGGCGGCCGCGGCCTCTTCGGCCGCTTTTGACGACCCTATGCTTGACCAGCAGTGGCACTACTACAACAATGGATCCGCATCATCCTCTGTAAGTGGTTGCGACATCAATGTCATGCCTGTCTGGAAGAATTACTCCACCTACGCCAAGTACAAAGGCGACATCATCGTCGGAGTCGTGGACGGAGGAATCGACTACAACCATGAGGATCTCAAAGGTAATATGTGGCATAACCCGGAGAAAACCGGCAATAATATTTATGGCTACAATTTCGTTGAGAATTCCTATAATATTCATCCAGAAAGCCACGGCACTCACGTGGCCGGCACGATTGCGGCGGTGAACAACAATGGCATCGGTGTGTGCGGCGTGGCAGGCGGTGATTCCAAGAAGAACATAAAGGGAGCCAAACTGATGTCCTGCCAGATTTTTGACGGAGACAACCAAGGCTCCGGCGCCGAGGCCATCAAATGGAGCGCGGACAACGGGGCTGTGATTTCCCAGAACAGCTGGGGGTACACCAATCTGACAACTACTCCGGCTTCTTTGAAGTCTGCCGTTGATTATTTCATCAAATACGCCGGTACTGACAAGAATGGCAAACAGACCGGTCCTATGAAAGGCGGAATAGTCATATTCGCCGCTGGCAATGACAACAAGACCGTTTCCGGCAACGACTATGAAGCCATCCTGAATGTGACATCCGTTGGAGCGGACTACAAGCGTGCATATTACACCAACTATGGTCCGTGGTGCGATATCTCGGCTCCCGGCGGCGATGTCAAGAAGGGGAATCAGGTACTCAGCACCTTGCCAGGAGACAAGTACGGCAAGATGCAGGGCACGTCGATGGCTTGCCCTCATGTGTCCGGTGTAGCCGCATTGGTTCTGACAAGATACGGTGGTGAGGGCTATACTTGTACCGCTTTGAGAAAGCGTCTGGAAGACAATGTCACCAACATCTCGGCGCAAAATGCCAGTTATTATCTTGGGAAAGGTCTGGTGAACGCCTACAGAGCCATAGCCGGAAGCGGCGGAAAGGCTCCGAACACGCCTGAGGGCTTGACGGTGAACACGCAGTCCAACAACATCGAATTCAATGTCAACATTCCGTCCGATGCCGACGACGGAAAGCCGAACGCAATCTACATCTACTACTCTACATCGGATTTCAATTCCATCGACAAGGCAATGTTCGGAATGTTCTACATCGAGGATCATAAGGTCGGGGAGACACTATCGGGAACCGTGTCCGGTCTGGAGTTCAACACAGATTACTATGTGGCCGCCATGGCCTGCGACCTGGCCGGAAACCGCTCCGCTCTGACCAAGAGGATACGTGTCACGACTGGAGGGAACTCCGCTCCTGTCATCACGGCCAAGACTCCGGTCTCGTTATCGATTAAGGCGCATGAGAGTGCTGTGGCCGAGTTCACGGTCACCGAGCCGGACGGACATTTCTACAACATTGAACTGACTCCGGGCTCGGCAGCGGCGGTGCTGGACACATTGAACCGTTCAGAGCCAAAGGTCCGGATAACCGGTGCGGCGGCTCCGGCCGGGACATATTCGGCGGAGTTGACTGTGACGGATTTCTATGGGCTCGCGACATCCCAAAAGATTGGCTACACCATTCAGGAGAATCATGCTCCTGTCGTGGTGAACCAGTTCAAGAATATGCTTGTGACATCAAAGGCCGCCGTGACTCAGGAACTCCTTGCCTCTGACTATTTCAACGACGAGGATGGCGAGGAACTTGCCTTCACTTTCGAGTTCAGCAACCCTGTGGTGGCCAACATGACATATTCAAAAGGGAAGTTCCTTTTCACGCCGATGAACTACGGGCAGTCTGACATCACCGTCACCGCCACGGATGTCCGTAAGGAGTCCGTGTCCCAGACATTCTCCGTGATGGTCACTGACGGGACCAGGGAGGTCTCTCTATATCCAAATCCGGTGAAGAGCAAGTTGAACGTACAGTTCGGCGTGGAAGCGGCCAAGGTGGATTTGAAGATTGTCTCCGCAGCGGGCTCGGTCTTTGTAGAGGATTCGTTCGATGCGGTCACTCCGTTCACTCCTTTGTCTGTTGACATGACAGATGCCAACGCCGGGCAGTACACCGTGGCGGTCACGCTTGACGGAAAAGAGTATAAATCCAGTATTGTGAAGCTTTAATGGAAATGAAAAGAATATATTCATCATTGATTGCCGTGGCTTTGTTCGGGGGAACCATGGCCGGACAGACACTTCCCTCGTTGTTGATCGGGTCTGATCCGGCCTCGCAGGGAACAGCGTTGACATCTGTCGGAAAGACCTCGGGGGCATATTCATTGGAAGGAAATGTGGCTTCAATGTCGCTGAATGACGCCAAGTTGAGCGCCGGGGCGTCGTTTGGGCTGTGGCAGCCCGGATATGCGAAAGACAAGGTGCTCGGCGTCGGGGCGGCTTACCGTCTTGGTGACAGGCTCGCTTTCGGGCTTCAATTCAAAAGTTTGATCCAGCCTTCCTACGATGTCGTTTCTGAAAGCGGCTCGGTAAAGGATTCGTTCACGCCAGGGGAAACCAATTTCGCGGTGGGAGCCGCATATTCGGTCACGGATTGGCTTTCGGTCGGTGTGACCGGCAGAATGGTCATGTCAACCTTGGCCGATGACGCCAAGGCCAATGTGTTTGGCGCGGATGTGGCGGTATTCTACAGGAAAGACGCTCTCAGCGCTGGTTTGTCGGTGAACAATGTAGGCGGCAAGGTCAACTATGGCGGTGAGGATTACGACCAGCCGATGCTTGCGCGTGCCGGAGTGGCCTACCGCATCGGAAATCCGGAATCTTCTTCGGTCACTCCGTCCGTGGAGGCTGACGTTTTGTTCAAAGGCGGCCTCATGGCCGGCTTAGGTGTGGAATATTCCTACAAGAGCATGCTATTCGCCAGAGGTGGTTTCCATTATGGCGACAAGGGAAAAGCGGTTCCGACGTACGCTTCACTTGGGCTTGGCGTCCGTTTCTTGGGTGTCAGTCTTGACGTGGCTTACCTGACGGCCAGCGATGTCCTTGGCAATTCCATCAGTTTTGGCCTCGGCTATCGGTTCTGACAAGTTTTGTCAATCCAGAAAATATTCCGATATTTATATTCGTGAATCGCCGTAAAAAGGCGATGTTGGATCATGAAAATAAATAATCGGAATTTTTTGTCTCTGCTGGTGCTGCTGGCATCAATGTCCTGTGCCAAGGAGGATGTGCTTGAAAAAGTTGTGGATGAGCCTGCTGTGGAAGCAGGTTCGTCCATTGACAATTCTGTCGTGCCTGGTGTCGTGTTGGTGGAGTTCAGCGATGAGATGATCGCCTTGATCGAGAGTGATCTCAATCAGGGCAAGGTGGTGACACGTTCAATGGGACTGAACCAAGCGTTGGACGAAATCGGGATAAAATCAATCGAAAGGGCTTTCCCGGACGCAGGTGAGTTCGAGCCGCGCCACAGAAAAGCAGGGCTGCACAAATGCTACATCATTGAATATTCAGAATCGGTGGCGGCGACCAGAGCCTCCTCCGAACTTCTGTCGATTCCCGGAGTGGAACGGGTCGAAAGTCAGCGCGCCGTAGTTCCGGCGGACTTCAACGATCCTTCGTTCTCATTCCAATGGGGATTGTACAACATCTCATATCCCCAATATGACATAAACGTCGTTCCGGTGTGGAACAACTACACTACCGGCGACCCGAAAGTCGTGGTGGCTGTCGTTGATTATGGAATCGACATGAGTCATCCGGATCTCAAGGATAATTGTTCTGCGGCGAATTACAGTTCGATAGACCATGTCGCTTCCGTCATGGTGGAGAACGCCGGAAATCACGGGACTCACGTCGCCGGGATAATCGCCGCAGTCAACAACAACGGTGTCGGAATCCGAGGAGTGGCGGGAGGTGACGCAGCAAAAGGAAAGAAGGGTGCGACCCTCATGTCCTGTGAGATCTTCCGTGATTATGTCGAAGGCGGAAAGACTAAGACAAAGCAAGGCTCGATTCCTACGGCGATTATCTGGGCGGCCGACCACGGAGCTGTCATCTGTCAGAACAGTTGGTCCTATAACTATGACTCGAACGGTGACGGATGGCTTGACGAGACTGAAAAGGCGAAAGCCATGAGAGGAGAGGTTGGCTATTGGGACAAGCGCGCGATCGACTACTTCATAGACCACGCCGGTTGCGACAAGGATGGAAACCAACTTCCGGATTCACCGATGAAAGGAGGCTTGGTGGTGTTCGCGGCGGGCAATGACAACATCGGCAATGGAGTGCCGTCCAATTACGATAGGGTCATCGCCGTGGCGGCTCTGAACAGCAACGGAAGCAAGGCGAACTACTCCAACTATGGTGATTTCGTGGATCTTGCGGCTCCCGGCACCGGAATATACAGCACAGTCACCGGAGGAGGCTACAGGAATATGAATGGTACCTCGATGGCGTGCCCTCATGTGTCCGGAGTCGCGGCATTGGTCGTTTCCATGTGCGGAGGCCAGGGGTTCACCAACGATATGCTGAAGGAGAAACTGCTTAAGACCAGACGTGCGGATGTCGTGTCAGCGGGTATGGGCGGTCTGGTGGATGCCATGGCCGCGCTGAATTACGGGGAAACCTTCAAGCCTGGCAAGGCCGGAGATGTCAAGGCGGCCGTTCGTGCCAACTCGGTTGACATCTCGTGGACTTCTGTCGCCAATGCCGACGGATACCCTGCCTATGGCTACAAAGTCATCTGTGGGAAGGATCGGTCTCTGGTGGAAAACGCCGACCCGTCCAAAAACACAGCCGCCGGTACCTTTACAAGGAGTGTTCTGGCAAAGGCGGAAGTAGGCTCCACGGAAAAAATCACGTTCCGCGACCTGGATTTCTCGTCAACCTACTATGTTAAGGTGGTGGGCTACTCTTACATGAACGTCTATGGCGAGCCGTCTCCGGTCATTGAGTTCAAGACGGTGGTCAACAACCCTCCCGTCATCAAGAGCGATGTCAGCGGTGACATCGTTCTCAGATCCCACGAGAAAAAGGTCATCAACCTTGTCATCACCGATCCGGACAGACACACCATCACCGCTGATTACCAGCCCGGAAGCCCTGCGGACACATTCTCTGGACTTGACAAAGGTGAGGCCACCATCACAATCAACGCACCTGCCGCAGGCCCCGGAACCTATACGGCGACACTCACGGCAACCGACAACTACGGCGCTGCGACGACTCTCGCAATCACCTACACCATCTTGGCGAACAACCCTCCGGAGAAAATCAAGGATGCCTCCAACCTCCTCATCCACAACCTCGGAGAAACATTTGTCCTGAAGATGAACGAATATTTCAACGACCCTGACGGCGAGACTCTTGAATATGACCTCTCGTCCACTGACCCACAGACCGTGCGCCTTGTCAGTAACGGAGGAAATGTCTTCGGGACTGTCCTGAAGTACGGCTCAAGCGCTATTGTGGTCAAGGCCACCGACGCCGCCGGATCTTCGGCGGAGATCGGTTTCAAAGTTTTGGTCAGAGAACCGTCCATTGAATACTCTGCTTATCCTAATCCTGTAAAGGATTTCCTGAACATCGGCACGGGTTCCGAATTCGCCGAGACCCATGTCCTGATAGTGTCGCAGACCGGTCGCACGGCGTTTGACGGCACGGTCATGGCCAGCGCCTTCGAACCTGCGAGGATAGACTTGTCCGGACAAGCTCCGGGGGTATATTCGGTAACCATCCGCATCGGGGGGAAGACGCACACGTTTGCTGTGGTGAAACGCTGATTCAATGACAAATAACACTGAGATATATTATATTTATGAACAAAAGAATCCTTGCGGCCGCGGGAGCGTTCCTGTGTCTGCTTTCATCCTGTGACAACAACATGAACCCATTGCTTACAGACTCCACGCTGCCGTACGGCGCGCCTCAGTTCGATAAGATCAAGACTGAGCACTATCTGCCTGCCTTCGAGCAGGCCATCACCGAGGCCAAGGCCGAGATTGATGCCATCGTGAACAATCCGGATTCCCCTACGTTCGAGAACACGATTGCTGCGCTTGACGAGGCGGGAAGCCGACTCAACGATGTTGCCAGCATATTCTACAACCTTATGGAGGCAGACACGAATGAGGAGATGCAGGCAGTGGCTGAGAAAGTCTCCCCGATGATGACTGAATATTCAATGTATGTCTCGCTGAACGAGCCGCTTTTCGCCCGTGTCAAGGCTGTGCACGAGAATGCGGTAGGACTTGAGCCGGATCAGGCGAGACTTCTGAATAAGACCTGGAAGTCGTTTGTCCGTGGCGGAGCCAACCTCGGTGCTGAGGACAAGGAGTCCTACAGCAAGCTCAGCGAGCAGCTCTCCCTTTTGACCCTCCAGTACGGCAAGAACGTGCTTGCGGCCACCAATGCATTTACAATGAATATTACAGATGCGGCTGATCTTGAGGGACTTCCGGACTTCGTCCGTGAGGCTGCCGCCGAGACAGCCAAGTCCAAGGAGATGGAAGGCTGGGCGTTTGACCTTTCGGCTCCAAGCTACGGGGCTTTCATGAAGTACAGCGCTCGTCGCGACCTTCGCCAGAAGATGTGGATGGCCTACAACACAAGGGCGACAGAAGGGGAGAACAGCAACATCGACCTCTGCCGCCAGATTGCTGAGCTGCGCCTGAAGATAGCGAATATCCTCGGCTACGAGACCTATGCGGACTACGCCCTTGAGGAAAGGATGGCTAAGAACCCTCAGACCGTCAACGAGTTCATCGAGAAACTCTTAGCTCCATCGCTTCCTGCCGCCAAGGCCGAGGTCAAGGAACTTTATGAATATGCCCGTTCCAACGGTTTCGAGGACGCCGAGATCCAGCCATGGGACTTCGGTTTCTGGTCAGAGAAACTGATGGATGCCCGCTATTCCATCAATGACGAGCAGCTCAAGCCGTATTTCCGGTTGGAGAACTGCATCGACGCGGCTTTCGGTCTGGCTGGAAAACTCTATGGGCTGTCTTTCGAGGAGAGGAAAGATATTCCTGTCTATCATCCTGACGTTAAGGTCTATGACGTTAAGGACGCTTCAGGAAGGCACATGGCTCTGTTCTACGCCGACTTCTTCCCGCGCGCCAGCAAGAGGGGAGGGGCTTGGATGACCGAGTTCCGTGGCCAGAGCATAGTGAACGGGGTGGAGAAACGTCCGTTCATAAGCCTTGTGACCAACTTCTCCAAGCCTACAGCCGGGAAGCCATCACTTCTGACCCACGACGAGTTGACAACCCTGCTTCACGAGTTCGGGCACAGTCTGCACGGCATTCTCGCTGAGGGAAGATATTCATCACTTACTGGTACGAATGTTTCCCGCGACTTTGTGGAACTGCCGTCGCAGATCATGGAGAACTGGGCGTTTGAGCCGGAGTTCTTGGACACTTTCGCACGTCATTTCGAGACAGGGGAGGCGCTTCCGGACTCTCTCATCAGCAAGATTGTCGCAGCCAAGAATTACCATGCGGCCTACGCTCAGGTGCGTCAGCTTCAGTTCGGTATCTTGGATATGGCTTGGCACACGTTGAAGGCCACCGGTGGCGCTTCGATGGTTGGTGAGCCTAGTCGAATCACATGTTCAGCAACCGATAGGCTCAGTGATCTGAAAACCATGCAGGAACTTGGTACGATTGCCTTTGAGAAGGAGGCTTTGAAGAGCTCCAATGTGATCCCGTCCATCCCGCAGGCCTGTATCTCGACTTCGTTCAGCCACATATTCTCAGGTGGCTACAGTGCCGGCTACTATTCCTACAAATGGTCAGAGGTGCTGGAGGCCGACGCTTTCAGTCTGTTCAAGGAGAAGGGAATATTCAACACCGAAGTTTCGCACTCCTTCCGTGACAACATCCTCTCGAAGGGATGCAGCGAGGATGAGGGCGTGCTTTACCGCAGGTTCCGCGGGCACGATCCTGAGCCGGAGGCTCTGCTGGAAAAACTTGGGATTGTGAAGAATTAATATTCAGGTTTGAAATTACGCAAAGCGGTCATCAGAGTCTCCTCGAAGACCGCTTTTTCGTGTTCCGAGAGGAAGCCGACCTCTATCGGCACCTGAAACAGCCTTACCTTCAACTCCTCCGGAATCCTCTTGAAATCCAAAATCCTCTGGCAGTCCTTCTCGGTAGTCGCCACGACAGCCGTCGGGTGCTCCTTGACGGCATTCATTATCTTCTTGATGTCGAAGCGGTTGTAGTTGTGGTGGTCCATGAAGCAGAATCGCTTCACAATCTTGTGCTCGTCGCTGAGGTACATCCTCAAAGGAGTGTCCTTGGCTATTCCGGAAAAGAGAATCAGTTTCTGGGAATATGCATACCTGCGGTCTCCCTCCTCGAAAATCGGTTGGAGTGAATTGTACCAGATTGTTGTGAACAGAAGAGTCTTGACCGCGCCCTTTTTGTCCGTGCCTGTACATGTCTTGAGGTCGTAGTCCTTCAGGCCGAACGACCTGGCCCACTTGATTTTCTGTTCATCTTCCAGATATGCGGGACATTTAGAGACTATGATGATGTCAGCGTAGTGGAGTCTTTGCGGCAGGTCGCGCAATCTCCCGAACGGCAGCAGTTTGTCCTTGTAGGTCGGACGGTTGTAGTCCACGAGGACGATGTTGAAGTAGGCTCTCAGAGTCCTGTACTGGAAAGCGTCGTCCAGAACAATCAGGTCCGCCGGCGGAATTGACGCGTCCGAGCACTTGCGGGCTCTTCTCTCTGTCTTGAGTTTCTCGGGATGGCAGAGAATGTCGCACCCTTTGATCCTTTGCCTGTCCACGGCGACAGTCACTCCCGGGAATTTCCTCTTTATCTGGAGAGGCTCGTCGCCATAATCCTTGACCTTGCCGTTCTTGTCAACAATCTGAAAACCACTGCTGTTGCGTTTGTGCCCCCTTGACAGCACCGCAAGATTGCGGAATCCCCAGTCGTCGCTCCGCAGCAGAGTGCGCAGAATCATCTCAGTGTGAGGGGTTTTGCCTGTTCCGCCCGCAGTGATGTTGCCGACACAGATGGTCGGCACCTCGCAGGTACCAACCTTGAAGATGCCGTGGTCGTAGCAAGCGTGCCTCAGCTTCAGCGTCAGATAATATGGTGCAAGAAGGATCTTGTCAAGCATAGAATGCAAATATACAAAAAATCATAAGCCATAGACGCTGTTTGCCTCTGAAATTTCAGTGTCACCCCATTTTTCGGCAATATATTCAAGAATCTTGAACACTTCCGTCGGGTCGTTCTCCGTCACTAGCCGCATTCTGGTCTCCTTGAAGTCGGGCAGCCCCTTGAAGTAACAGGAGAGGTGGCGGCGCATCTCATAGACCCCGGTCGGCACACCTTTAAGGTCCAGCGAGAGCCGCATCTGCCTTTTCGCCAGCTC
Organism: uncultured Bacteroidales bacterium; assembly: GCA_934698975.1. GTDB lineage: Bacteria > Bacteroidota > Bacteroidia > Bacteroidales > UBA932 > Cryptobacteroides. The sequence continues at coordinate 3,295 of CAKUVR010000033.1, read as the reverse complement.
GACCCGCTCCTTCACTCCAAGTGGCGGAAGTTCCTCTCCCGTGGCAAGGAAGTGCTTGATTTCCTTGAATATCCAAGGATGTCCGAAGGATGCTCTGGCGACCATGATCCCGTCCACCCCATAGCGGTCGAACGCCTCCTTCGCCTTCCGCGCGGAGTTGATGTCGCCGTTGCCTATTATAGGAATATTCATCCTCGGATTCCGCTTGACCTCTCCGATGAGAGTCCAGTCGGCCTCGCCCTTGTACATCTGGCAGCGTGTACGGCCGTGGATCGTGAGAGCCTTGATGCCGGTGTCCTGAAGCCTTTCGGCCAGTTCCACGATGATCTTGCTGTTCTCGTCCCAGCCGAGTCGTGTCTTGACAGTGACGGGTTTGCCCACAGCCTCGACGATCCGTTTGGTGATCATCACCATCTTGTCTGGGTCCTTCATCATCCCAGACCCGGCTCCTCTGCCAGCTATTTTGCTTACAGGACAGCCGAAATTGATGTCAATCACGTCGCATCCGTGTCCACCGACAATCTCGTCCGCATGATCAGCCATTCTTGCGGCCTCGACCATCGCGTCCGGATCGCTTCCGTAGATCTGGATGCCTATCGGGGCCTCCGAATCGGTAGTCTTTAGTTTGGCATAGGCCTTTTTCGCATCCCGGATCAGCCCTTCAGCCGGGATGAACTCAGTGTAGGTCATGTCCGCTCCCTGCTCCCTGCATATTCCTCTGAAAGAAGCGTCAGTGACATCCTCCATCGGGGCCAGAAGCACGGGCTTATCACCGAGATCTATAGTTCCAATTGTCATATCGTCGATATTCTCTGACTTTCGTTCCGCTTGGCATTTTCCTTGCGGGAAAGTACCAATTGTCTGCAAAATTACTATTTTTGCGGGATAGAATAAAGGATTAATAAGTTAATAGTAGTGTATTATGAAAGAGATAAAGACAATAGGTGTCTTGACATCCGGAGGTGATGCGCCGGGAATGAACGCTGCCATCAGGGCTGTGACCCGCTCGGCGATCTACAACGGATGGAAAGTCATGGGAATCTATCGTGGCTACGAAGGACTCATCAACGGTGATCTCAAGGAACTTACCACGGAAAGCGTCAGCAACACGATCCAGAGAGGCGGCACGATTCTAAAAACTGCCCGCAGCGAGGAGTTCATGACCGTTGAGGGCCGCAAGAAGGCCTACGACAACCTTGTCAAATTCGGTGTTGACGCATTGATTGTCATCGGTGGCAATGGATCCCTTGCCGGGGCGCAGGAGTTTGCTCATGAATATGACACCCCGATTATCGGTCTCCCCGGCACGATAGACAACGACCTCTATGGCACGGACTCCACAATCGGTTATGACACAGCACTTAACACCATTGTAGAGTGCGTGGACAAAATCCGGGACACCGCAACTTCCCACGACCGAATATTCTTTGTCGAGGTCATGGGCCGTGACGCAGGCTTCCTTGCCCAGAACTCCGCCATCGCCGCAGGTGCCGAGGCCGCCATCATCCCTGAAGACCAGACAGACATCGACCAGCTTGAGAAATTCATCAGCCACGGCTGCCGCAAGAGCAAGAACAGCTCGATCGTCCTAGTCTCCGAAAGTCCGAAGGACGGAGGCGCGATGCACTACGCAGAAAGGGTAAGGCAGGAATATCCTGAATATGACGTCCGTGTCACCATTCTCGGTCATCTCCAGCGTGGCGGTTGCCCTTCCGCCTACGACAGAATCCTTGCCAGCCGTCTCGGCTACGCCAGCATCGAGGCCCTTCAGGAAGGTCAGCGCAACATCATGGTCGGCATCTCCAACAACGAGATCGTCTATGTCCCGATTGGCAAAGCCATCAAGCTCGACAAGCCGATCGACAAGGAACTCATCAACGTCCTCGCTGTGCTGTCCATCTAGCCGGACGTTTCCCTGTCTCGTATAGAATTCCGTGGCAGGTAACTAGCTAGTCATCAATTAAATAAGGTGGTATTCCAGTGTGAATTACAGCATAGGAACACCACCTTTTCTTATTCATTGTCAGATCTTTAACTGCCACGGTCAATACATCAGACCTAATGACCACAAAGGGATTTTCGCTCCGATCGGATACTCGATTCCGTCAGCCGCTACATACGAGTCCTGGATTCCGGTTATCTGTGAGAATTTTTTTCCTTCGCCACCCACTTCAATTGTGAATTTTCCATCGATTTTGAAATCACCTGAGTCCTTGCCATATTCCACGATGTGCATTGCTGAAAGCTGGTTTATGGCGAACGTTTCTCTGACAGTACCTATCTTGATGTCTGAAGAAAGCACATACTGTAAGTTTGAATTGTCAAGAAATATTTTGTCAGGTTTCTGCATTTTCTTCACGGAAAGAATATCCGAATACAGAAGTTTAATCAGTTTGGCCTCATCGAGATACTTCAGATAGGCCAACACGGTATTCCTCTCCAACCCAATGTTTTTTGAAAGGCTGGCAATACTCACCTGAAAAGGGAGGTTGTTGGCCAACACGTACAGCAAAGCCTTGATCTTCCTTGTGTTGGCGACATCGACATTCCTTTCTTGCGTCAGTTCGGAATCGATGATGTAATTCGCCACATTTTCCACCAATGTTGCATAATCAGCAGGGTTTTCGTAATAGAATGGGTAGTACCCATGTTTAAGGTACTCTGTGAATTTTTCAAGGGGACGGCACATCCGGCAGACTTCATCGCAGACTCTCCATGAGTCATTAAGGATTGACTCCAAAGTTGAAACCGGAATGTCAATGCCACTATCGAACTTCAGAAACTCTCGGAACGACAACCCTGGCATCTCGTAAGGCACGCACCTTCTAGACAGATCGGAGTCCCCGCTCTGAATCTTGAGAAGCGATGAACCACTGATTACGACTTTCAGTTCAGGATAAAGGTCATAGATTTCCTTGATTTCCCTGCTCCAAAACGGATATTTATGGACCTCATCGACATACAGCCGCTTACCGCCATATTTTACAAAGGTGTCTGCAAGGTCAAGCAGCGAATGGGTTGAAAAATACATCGAATCCATCGAGCAGTACAGAGCTTCTCTGGAGCCATCTTTGTAATTCAGTTTTATATGTTGCTTCATCAGTGTCGATTTTCCAACACCCTTAGGCCCTTTGATTGAGATTAGTCTTGAATCCCAGTTAATCCGCTGCATCATTGAACGGATGATCTTCATTGGTGTTCTGAGTAGGTACTTGTCATGTGACTTGAACTGAAAAAAGTTGACACTATACAAGGACAAAAAGTATAGTGAAAATGGAAACAAGGTACAAGACAA
>CAKUVR010000032.1:0-29523 GCA_934698975.1 uncultured Bacteroidales bacterium | reverse complement strand
TTACTGCCCGCGGCGGCCGCTCAGCAGCAGCCCGTCAAGGGAACGATCGTCGATGTCAACGGCAACCCGATTCCGGGAGCGAGCGTGATGATTCCTGGCACAACGACAGGAACCGTCACTCTGGTTGACGGAACATTCTCACTCAACGTCGCCGAAGGCACCACCGTCGAAGTCGGCTGCCTCGGCTACACTTCCGTTAAGATCAACGCCAAGAACGGCATGAAGGTCGTCCTCAAGGAGGATAGCGAATATCTTGACGAGGTTGTCGTTGTCGGTTTCGGTACACAGAAGAAAGTCAACATGACAGGCGCTGTGGCAGCGGTTGACGTTGACAAGACATTCGGAAGCAAGCCTATCACGGATGTGTCCAAGGGTCTCCAAGGCGTTGTCCCTGGCCTCAACATCACGTACACGTCAAATGATATGGGCACGACTCCGACCATGAAGATTCGTGGAACCGGCTCCATCAATGGGGACAACACTCCGCTGATTCTCCTCGATGGTGTGGAAGTGCCAGATCTGTCCTTCGTCAACCCTGACAACATCAAGAGCATATCCGTTCTCAAGGATGCCGCGTCAGCCTCCATCTACGGCTCAAGAGCCGCCTGGGGTGTCGTCCTCATAACTTCCAAGGACGGTTCTGCGGTAAAAGACAAGGTCTCCATCACATATTCAAACAATTTCTCATGGAACCAGCCAATCGGTCTGCCTAAGTACATCACAGACAAGGAAGGCATCCTCGCTCAGCTTGAGGAAGGCATCCTCGCTCAGAAGAACACCGACGGAAAGGACATCGAGGCTTTCGGTATGTACTACAACAAAATGGCTCCGGGAATCACCAAATGGTTTGACAATTACAGCGGCAACCTCGACAATCCTGTGTACACATACGGAGAGGATTGGGAGATCATCGGCGGCACACCTTACTATTACAGGGTTTCCGACCCGAACAAGGAGATGTTCAAAACATCATTCTCGCAGACTCATAATCTGAGCATAAACGGCAACACCGGAAAGACCAACTACAACATAGGCCTCGGCTACACCAAAAATGAGGGCAACCTCAAAGCCGCGAAGAAGAATGACATCGAGCGTTACAATGTCAACATTTCCACAAACAGCCAGATCAAGGATTGGCTCAACATCGGAACCAAGCTCATGTACGTGGAAAAGGAATTCGAGTACCCTAACGGCTACGAGACCAGCAACGGCACCTCGAATATGCTTTATTACGTCATGCGTTTCCCTACATTCTTCCCGTTCGGCATCTCAGACGGCAGCAAGCTGCCTGACGGCACTTACGCAAGCGCAAAGGCCGCGACCGGAGAAGGTCTGTATTTCCGTCACGGAAACGGATATCTGGCCAACAGGGATGTCTGCTCGTCCAACGACCAGTATCTTTCCCTTGGCGGAAACATCAGAATCAACATCGCCCCAGGTCTGTCTTTCTACGGAGACTACACACGCGGCCGCTACAACTATGAGAACAGGAGCATTCAGACTCCATTCTCTGTCGCCAACTGGTCATTCCCGTCAAAGTACACATTCTCGACCGATAACATGAGCCGTGCGTTCGTCAGCAAAGTGATGAACACCTACAACGCCTACTTCGACTACATATTCAGCATCCGTGAATCCCACAACTTCGCTTTGAAGCTCGGTGCGAACGCTGAGGATTTCAAGTATGACAATCAGTCAATCTCTGTCAACGGTGTGATGTACCCTGACCTTCCTACCCTGAACCTTACCGAAAAGAACAAGGAAGCGACAGTCAATGAGGCTCTCAGACACAGAGCCACCGCCGGTTTCTTCGGAAGGATCAACTACAATTACAAAGAGAAATATCTTCTCGAACTGAATGGACGTTACGACGGATCATCATCATTCCGTCCAGGGAAACAGTGGGCGTTCTTCTCTTCAGCTTCGGCCGGTTACAGAATCTCAGAGGAGAATTTCTGGCAGAACATCAAGCCTTATGTTCCTTCCCTGAAACTCAGAGGATCTTACGGCTCTGTCGGAAACCAGGCTCTTACATCCTTCTATCCGTACATCCCTCTTATGGCTTCCGAGACAGTCAACTGGATCGGCACCGACCTCAACAAGAAGACCTCGGCTGAGACTCCTGACGCCATCAATGCGGACATGACGTGGGAAAAGATCCGCACATTGGATTTTGGATTTGACGCCGGATTCCTCAACAATGATCTGAACGTCACCTTCGACTGGTATGTCAGAAGGAACATTGGTATGCTTGTCGCCGGAAACGAAATCATCCGCTACGCTGGTATCGCCACCGCCCCTCTTGAGAACGGTGGTAACCTCAAGACAACGGGATGGGAACTTCAGATTGACTACAACCACGCTTTCAACAAGGACTTCGCCGTCTACGGGACATTCACGATGGCTGATTCCCGTTCCGAAATCACAAAGTGGAACAACACGACCGGTGCTCTCCAGAGTTGGTATGAAGGCAAGCAGCTTGGTGAAATCTGGGGATTCGAGACCGATCGGTACTTCAACTCTTCCGATCTGAACTCAGACGGCACCCTTAAGGAAGGAATTCCTGACCAGTCGTATCTTCAGAACGGCTCGTTCCGTTTCGGCGCCGGCGACATCAAATATAAGGATCTGGACGACAGTGGCAAGATAGACAGCGGCAAGGGAACAATTGACGATCACGGAGATCTCAAGCGCATCGGAAACGCCCTTCCAAGATATGAGTACTCACTCCGTCTTGGCGCGATGTTCAAAGGCTTCGATTTCGAGATTCTCTTCCAGGGTGTAGGCAAACGTGATATGTGGACAAACTCTTCTCTCTTCATCCCTCACGCCGCAGGCGCCCAGATGAACATCTTCGAGAATCAGCTTGACTACTGGACAGAGGACAATCAGGACGCCAGATTCCCGCGTCCTTATGTCAACGCGTCCCTCGGCTCTCTTTCAGGACTTCCCGGGAACTCCGGCATCAACAACTATGCGCCTCAGACCAAGTATCTCAACAATCTGGCCTACCTGAGAGTCAAGAACCTGACCTTCGGATACACGATTCCTCAGAACATAACCAGAAAACTTTATGTAGAGAAACTCCGTGTTTATTTCAGCGCGCAGAACCTGCTTACATTCGATCATATTGACGGAATCATGGATCCAGAGGCTACCGGAGGAACTACAGCTGCCAGCCAGTACAAGAATGGCATCGACCTTAACTACGCCGGCCGTACAATGCCGTTCAACCGTCAGTGGAGCTGCGGTGTTCAAATAACATTCTAATATGAAAATGATTGATTATATGAAAAAGACATTATACTCGTTCGCACTGATCGCCATTGCTGCGATAGGATTGAGCGGCTGCTCAGACTACCTGAACAAAATGCCGCTTGACAGCAACTCAGATGCGACAAACTGGACTTCGGAAGCGTCCATCAAGACTTTCTCTTGGAAGTTCTACAGTTACATGAGCTCAATGAGCTACGGCAGTGGCTGGACAAAGGGCCAATACCACTCTGAAGGACTTACCGATGATTATGCAAGCGCCACATTCACTGAATTCACCAAGAATATTCCGAACTCCTCAAGTTCTTGGAACACTCCTTACGATCGAATCCGTGAGGCCAATATTCTTCTTAACAGAATCGATCAGGTTCCAGGGCTGACAGAGACTGTCAGCAATCATTGGAAAGGAGTGGCAAGGTTCTTCCGCGCCCTGTATCACTTCGAGCTTGTAAAGACCTACGGAGACGTTGTGTGGGTAGACAGCGAGGTTGACTTCACAAAAGAGGAGAACAGAATGCGCGCCCGTGACTCCAGAACATCGGTGATGGACAACATTGTGGCCGACCTTGAGTTTGCGATGGACAACTGCTACGATCCATCCAAGGCAGACGACAACACTGTGAACAATATGGTTGCAGCCGCGTTGTTGTCAAGAGTCGCTCTTTATGAAGCCGCTTGGGAGAAATACCATAAAGTTTCCGGCGGACATCCAGACCAGTTCTACGCAAAGGCTAAATCCGCCGCCGCAAAGGTCATCGACAGTGGAAAATATGAAGTCACCGACAACTACAAAGGTATGTATACTTCACTTTCACTTACCGGCAGCAAAGAGGTTCTTCTTTACAAGATCTACACAATAGCCAACATCAACGGAGGCAAGGTTACTCTTGGGCACTCTCAATATGGCTACCTCGTAGCCTCAACCCCTACCTGGGGATTGACCAAGAGTGCTGTCGAGAATTATGCTATGTCAAATGGCCTTCCTGTGCACATGGTGCCATCTTATAATGACAAGACGATGGAAGGCGTGTTCGGTAACAGGGACAAGCGTCTGACTGAAACTGTCTGCAAGGATGTTCTTCCAGTCATCGGTATGACATATTCTGAAGGCATCAACTCAACAACAGGCTACTGGACCTGGAAGTTTGTAGACTGGTCAAAGAAATCCGAATATGAAGGCAAAGGAACTTGGAATGGTCCTTCGAATGACACTGACGGTCCTATCTTCCAATACTCCGAGGTTCTTGAGAACTATGCCGAGGCTTGCGCCGAACTTGGCCAGATAACCCAGGCCGACCTTGACAAGTCCGTCAACCTCCTTAGAACAAAGCACGGTGGAATTCCTGCCCTGACCTTGGTAGGGACAACCGGATGCTCTGTCAATGGAACAGTGATCACGAAAGACCCGAAGGACGCTTCAGAGAATGTCCTTCTTCAGGAACTCCGCCGTGACCGTCGCAGCGAGCTTATGGCAGACGGATTCCGAAACGCTGACCTTATGCGTTGGGCTCTTGGAAAGAATCTCGACACAAAACTCAATCCAGATGGTTATGTAGGTGCATCCAAAGAAGTCCTGGAGGCTTACAGCAAGACCGTCAAACTGCCTGTTGTAGATAATAAGCAGACAACTTGGGCTGATGTAGAGAAATCAAACTTCTTCGTGAACGGCTACAAGTCACCTTACAACACATCTGCCTCTACAGGCACTGGAGCCAAGGTTGACAGAGTCTGGGACGACAAGTACTATCTTGAGCCTATCCCAGCCGGTCAGAGACTTCTTGACGAGAATCTCTCGCAGAATCCTGGCTGGTAACAGACACCTGAATCCAGTTATAGCAAGCGTGGCCGGACAAGTTCGGCCACGCTTTATTTTCATGAATAACCAGTATCTAATAGAGGACTACGAACGGAGCGGTTAAAAACCGTAATGCCTATCTCAGATGAGAACTATCCCTGCGAAAGTGACTTTATCCGTTCAAGTGACAGCCCGGCGACCTGAGCTATCTGCTCAACAGGCATGCCAAGCGCAAGCAAAGATTTCGCGACATCTGCCATGGCTGCGTCGCGCCCTTCTGCTCTACCCTCTGCTCTACCTTCTGCTCTACCCTCGGTCTTTCCTTTCTCCACACCATCCTTGAGACCAGATCTATAGCCTTGCTGCTTGGCGCCCTCTATGTAGGGACGCATCTCTTTCTCTGTCAACATAACACTGAAATAGTTATCAATCTCGCTGTCGTCCAGGCCACTTACACGCATCGCTTTCTCCAATCTGCCAAATCGCTCATCATCCTTCGACCTTGACTTGGCAAAGATAGCGAAATTCCTGAATATTCGGCACCATCCAGCAACGGGACTGTCATATTCATCGGTGTAGTGCATGATCCGAGGTAGTTCAAGGAGGTAGAACGAAATCTGATCGCCAAATGGCTCGGAGGTGTCAACTTCCTGAATGCGGTAATGGTAGAGAATCTTGTCCTCCGGCGAATTCGGATGTGCATCCTCGTAGTTCATGATGCAGATTACCTTGACAGGGGTCAGGACATATTCTTTATCGCCTTCCTCAACCTGCCGATTGACTAATCTGGCCCATAAAAGAATAGCCTGTCACGTTGATCAGACCTTGAGGCCTTTTGCATCTCGACAAGTATGGTTCCGGTAGGGGTCTTGCAGAGAAGATCAAAGAGTATCCTTTTGTCATGCTGGGCATCCTTGGCAAGTTCAGTGTTCCGGAACTCTACTGACGTGATGTTTTCCTGAAGAATGTCGTTCAGGAGCATGATGAGCATGTCAGGGTGATTCTGGAACAGGTACTTGAATGCCCAATCGCATGTCAGGTCAAGATATTCCGGAGTGGCAAGGCTCTGGGCATAGGTGTCCTTTTCTTCCTCGCTCATCCCTTTGAATCTTGAGTCATTATCAATCAATCTTCGGCAATGGCGATAGCGTTTGCGATAGAGGTCCAGCTCAGACATGCCCTCATGGTTAATGGTTGTTTTGGTCTCAGAACAATTCATAGTTCGAACAATGTTGATTATTGGTAATATCTGGTCTCGGAATCCCTTCCGGAACCAGCCCACAATATCGGCATTGTAAACGTAAAAAATGAAAAGAAACACATGCGATTCAAAAGAAACAGAAATTATCTGTAAAATATCTATAGACAAGAACGACTTTCAACGCCTAACACGATTAGGATATAATCTGGTATAAAGTTCTGAAAGCACCAGCGCGTTTAATTAAAATTTATTCTTTCGTGGGATTTGCTTATCTTTGTAAGTTAGTATTAATTGGCTACTGAATATGTTCGACAACTTACAGGAGAGACTTGAGAGATCCTTCAAGATTCTGAAGGGCGAGGGCAAAATCACAGAGATCAATGTCGCTGAGACGCTGAAAGACATCCGCAGAGCGTTGCTGGACGCGGACGTGAGCTTCCGCGTGGCTAAGGATTTCTGCGACAAGGTAAAAGTCAAGGCGATGGGACAGAATGTCCTCACGGCCGTGAAGCCTCAGCAGATGATGGTCAAGATCGTCCACGACGAACTGGCCGAATTCATGGGGAGCGCATCGCAGGACATCAACATCAAAGGCAATCCGGGAATAGTTTTGGTGGCCGGTCTGAACGGTTCCGGTAAGACAACGTTCTCGGCCAAGTTGGCGAACAACATCAAGAGCAAGAGAGGCATGAAGGTGCTCCTTGCCGCCTGTGACACGTTCCGCCCAGCGGCCATCGAGCAGTTGAAGGTACTCGGAGAAGGAATCCAGGTCCCTGTCTATACTGAGGAGGGAGTCAAGGATCCGATCAGGATCGCCAAGAACGCCATCGCCAAGGCCAAGGCGGAAGGATATTCAGTGGTCATCATAGACACAGCAGGTCGTCTGGCCGTGGATCAGGAGCTGATGGACGAGATCTCAGCACTTCACAAGGCCGTCAACCCGACCGAATCTCTGTTCGTGGTCGATGCGATGACCGGTCAGGACGCTGTCGAGACAGCCAAGGTGTTCAACGAGAGGCTTGACTTCGATGGAGTCGTGCTTACGAAGATGGACGGTGACACCAGAGGCGGTGCCGCGCTTTCCATCAAGTACGTAACCGGGAAGCCGATCAAGTTCATCTCTTCGGGTGAGAAGATGGAGGCGATGGACGTGTTCCATCCGGGACGTATCGCTGACCGAATCCTCGGAATGGGTGACGTTGTCTCCCTTGTAGAGAAAGCTCAGGAGCAATTCGACGAGAAACAGGCCCGCGAGACAAGGAAGAAACTGGCCAAGGACAAGTTCGGTCTCATGGACTTCTACAATCAGATCCAGCAGGTCAAGAAGATGGGCAACATCAAGGACCTTGCAGGGATGATCCCGGGACTCGGCAAGGCCATAAAGGACATCGACATCGACAATGACAAGGCGTTCAAGGGTATAGAGGCTATCATCATGTCCATGACTCCAGAGGAAAGGGACAATCCTGAGATCATCAACGGAAGCCGTCGCAAGAGAATCGCGGACGGAAGCGGCACGAACGTGGCCGAGGTCAACAAGCTGCTGAAGCAGTTCGAGACCACACGCAAGATGATGAAGAGCGCCCTGACCGGAAACCTTGCCCAAAGGCTCCGCGGTTTCAGAAGGTAGGAATATCAAACGAAATAATCCTTGCGGCGAGGGGCCTCAACCAGTCTGTCCGAATATACCGACGGGGCAAACGGACGCATATTGTAGCGGGAAGCCATGACCTGACCGTATGCCCCGGCGCTGCGGATGGCGATGAGGTCTCCCCTGTGGCTCTTGGCCAAAGATCGCTCCTTGCCGAAGGTGTCAGCGGATTCGCAGACAGGACCGACAACATCATAAACACGGCTTTCACGTGAATCATGGTCCAAATAGTGGGCGGAAAGATTCTCGATCTTGTGATAGGCTCCGTAAAGAGCCGGACGGATAAGATCATTCATCCCCGCATCCACCATCAGGAAGCGACGGTTTTCACCTTTCTTCACAAACAAGACCTCCGTGATCAATGATCCACACTGAGCTACAAGCGAGCGTCCCGGTTCGACATGAACGGTCTGGTCTGCCCTACGGTTGAGATGCCTGTCTATAGTCTCGAACCACGTTCCGAAATCCGCGATCGGACGGGTGTCCGGTTCATCATAATCGACCCCCAAGCCTCCGCCCAGATCAATATTCCTGACGATCATTCCGTTAGCCTCGAAACGAGCGACAATATCATTGACCTTGGCACATTCCAGCTTCACCACATCCTCAACATCCAGAATCTGTGAACCGATATGGAACTGAAGACCGAAAAACTCGAGGCCAGGAAAGGAGTTGAGTGTCGCTGCCGCCTCATCGAAACTTCTGTCCGAGATACCGAACTTGTCCTCATAAAGCCCCGTTGTGATATAGTGATGGGTGTGCGCATCGATGTTCGGATTGATTCTGAGGCTGACCGGAGCCTTGCGCCCGAGTCTGCCCGCCAAGTCTCCGATTATCTCGATCTCCTCTATGGATTCGACCACAAACGCACCAATGCCAACCTGAAAGGCCTGGCAGATCTCACGGTCGGTCTTTCCTACACCGGCAAAGAAAATCTTCTTGGGATCATAGCCGCAGCCAACCGAAAACTCGATCTCGTCACCGCTGACACAGTCCGCGCCGAAACCATGCGAGCTGAGAATATCATTCAGGCGATGATCTGAATTGGCCTTGACAGAGTAGTGTACCTGGATTCCAGTGCGTTCGGAAAGTTCGGCCACCTTGTCGCAAGTTCTTTGGAAAAGGTCTATGTCATAGTAGTAAAATGGAGTGGCAACCTTTCTCAAAGAAGCAAAATCGTCTATCCTTAACATCTCTTAAGCAATCCTTAAAAATAACAATTGCAAAAGTAATCTAAAATTTCTAAATTCGCACACTATTGTACGTTCAGAGGAGTTATCTGACACGAGATAGCATATTGAAAAATACTTTTAACATTAGGACAAAAAATGGAAAAAGGACCTATTTCACAATTCATCACCCACCACTACCGCCACTTCAACTCGGCTTGCGTGGTTGACGCCGCGAAGGCCTACTGCGACCTTCTCGACAAGGGTGGTAAGATGTTCCTTGCTATGGCCGGTGCGATGAGTACCGCCGAAATCGGACTTTCCCTCGCGGAGATGATCCGTCAGGACAAGTTCTCGTTCGTCTGCTGCTCAGCCAACAACCTCGAAGAGGACATCATGAACCTCGTCGCCCACTCACACTATTACAGGATTCCGGGCTACCGCGACCTCACTCCTCAGCAGGAGCAGGAGTTGCTTGAGAACCACTACAACCGTGTGACCGACACCTGCATCCCTGAAGAGGAGGCTTTCCGTCGTCTCGAGGGAGCTCTCGTCGATGTGTGGACAAAGGCGAAGAACGAAGGAAAAAGGTATTTCCCTTATGAATATCTCTACCAGATCCTGCGCAGCGGTGTTCTGGAGCAGTACTATGAGATTGACCCTAAGGACAGTTGGGTAATGGCTGCCTGCGAGAAGAATATTCCTATCATCTGCCCGGCTTGGGAGGACTGCACAACCGGCAACATATTCACAGCTCACTGCATCCGCGGTGAGTTCCCTACCGACCTCGTGAAGACCGGTGTCGAGGTGATGATGTTCCTTGTTGACTGGTACAAGGCCAACGCAACCGGAGCCGGTGTCGGATTCTTCCAGATCGGTGGCGGCACCGCCGGTGACTTCCCTATCTGCGTTGTTCCTATGATGGAGCAGGATCTCGGATGGAAGGGCACCCCGCTTTGGTCATATTTCTGCCAGATTTCCGACAGCACCACATCCTACGGTTCATATTCAGGAGCCGTTCCTAACGAGAAGATTACATGGGGCAAACTGTCCCCTACCACTCCGCGCTTTATCGTGGAGAGCGACGCAACCATCGTCGCTCCGCTGATCTTCGCCTACGTGCTGGGCTGGTAGTCCATCGCTGACTTATCGAAGGTGATGGCCTGCTTACGGTCATCACCTTTTTTATTGGCGATCTTTAAGGATTGCTTTGATTTTGTAACCACAAACCAAAGGAACAAGACAACATTTGTTCCTTCCAAATGACCAACCAGTAATGAAAGGAAATTCCAGCAAAGGAAATCCCTTTATCGCGGCCATATCTCAAAAGCTGCGAAGTATCGGAAGCGGCAGACTCTCTGCGATCCGAGGGAAAATCAACACCAAGAGAACTCTTGACAAAGTAGAGAAACGCCTTGCCCGTTGGGTGAAAGAAGGCAGGCATCACGAGTGCGACAATTCAATGGAAGAAATATTGGATGAACTCGGACTTACAAACGGGGAACTGTCTTTCTATTGCTCGCATGTGCTCAACAAAAAATTTCTGACATGGAGGAAAGAGATGAGGATCGAGGATGCGAAAAGGCTTCTCATGGAACAGCCGGAGATTCCGGTGCGTCATATCGGCTACATCATAGGCTTCAGCGACAAATCCAACTTCAGGCGGCAGTTCAAGGAGGTTGTGGGGTGCACACCCACCGAATGGCGCGGAAAGAATCTTAAGGAATATGACCATTCCAAGGAGTGACGGTACAAACAAAAAAAGCAAATAAATCTTTTGATATTCAAAAATCATCGCTATCTTTGCAGTGTATTAATAAACTATTACACTAACAAGATATGATTGAAATCAAAGATCTGGCTTTCAGCTACGGCAAGACACCCGTCCTGAAAAGCATAACGACAACTCTTGAGGAAGGCCGCATCTACGGTCTTCTGGGCGAGAACGGAGTCGGCAAAACCACTCTGCTTACACTTTTGTGTGGCCTGAAGAAAGTTGGTGCAGGCAGCATCTCAACCGATGGAGAAAATCCTTTTGACCGCACCCCTGCCCTGCTCCAGAAACAGTTCTACCTTCCGGACGAGGTTCTCCCTGTAGCCATGAAGGCGGAATGCTTCGCCAAAGAAAGAGGAGCGTTCTGGCCGGACTACGACCACTCCATGTTCCTTGAGATCATGAAAGAGTTCGAGAACGATCCCTCCAAGAAGATGAACCAGATGTCCGCCGGACAGCTGAAGAAGACCTACATCTCGCTGGCCCTCGCCTGCGGCTGCAAGTACATATTCATGGACGAGCCGACGAACGGTCTGGACATTCCTTCCAAGACGCAGTTCCGCAGCGCGATCATGAAGTACACTTCTGATGATTCCACAATCGTCATCTCCACACATCAGGTGAGGGATCTGGAGAACATCATCGACCCGATCATAATCCTTGACCGTCAGGATGTTCTGCTGAACGCCTCTGTGGAAGAGATCACCGGCAGACTCTACTTCGACTACGGAACGCAGCTTCACCCCGAGTCCCTTTACAGCGAACAACTTCCCGGAGGGTTCATCCAGGTTTACCCTAACACGACCGGCGAGGACAGCAAGATCAACGTGGAAGCTCTTTTCAACGCCGTTCACAAGAACAAGGAACTGGTCAAAGGAATGTTCAGCAACAAATAAGGAGGAATGAATATGAACAACACTTTTAATATAAGCAGGTTCGGAAAATATTTTGTTTACGACCTCAAGAGACAGTGGAAGAACATCGGGATGCTGATGCTGATCTTCGCCCTGTTCCCGATCATTTTCTATATGATATATATGTTCTTCGCCGCCTTGTGCGATGGAGGGCTGTTGAAGATATTCTCCGGAATAGAGATTGATGGACCGGCAATGTGGACAAGGTTCGGAGTGTTCGCTGCCATGACATGCATTTTTGTGATGCTGTTCCCTTCAAGGGCATACGGCGAGATCACCGACAAGGCGAAAGGATCCGAATGGCTGATGCTGCCGGCCTCAAGGCTGGAGAAATTCGTCTCCATGATTCTTATAACTCTGGTTGTCATACCGATTGTCTATATCCTCGTCTATTTCCTTAGCGACGCGTTCGTCTGTCTGCTCGACAAATCCTGCGGCGACTCTCTGATGTCGTTCAGAATCAACAAGGAGATTGGGACGACAGACTTTACCATCCCTGCCAACGGTTTCTGGATTCTGGCCGCCAACATCGTGGAATACGCAAGCATATTCCTGCTCGGAGGCTTGATATTCAAGAAATGGAAAGTTGTGGGCACCGCGCTTGCGCTCTTCGCGCTCGGAATGGTGTTTTCCGGCCTGTTCAGCGCATTCATCACCAACGCTGACCTTGAATGGTGGGGCAATTGGTTTAATGACTGGACAATAAGGCACGCGGACAGCATCGACCTCTGGCTGAACGCCTTCATCAACTTCTGGATTCTGCTGATAGTGGTCATCTGCTGCACTTGGTCTTGGTTCAGACTCAAAAGGCTTCAACACTAATATTATTTGACTATGGAATTCAATTCAAACAAGGCAATCTATCTACAGATCAGCGACATGATCTGCGAGAAGATTCTCTCCGGCGAGCTGAAGACCGATGACAGAATCCCGTCCGTGCGGGAATACGGAGCCTCTATCGGCGTGAATCCCAACACGGTGATGCGCACGTACGAGAAACTCACCAACGAGGGTGTCATCTACAACAAGCGCGGCATCGGCTACTTCATCAGCGAGGATGCCAAGAACATAGTTCTGGCGAACGACAGGAAGGAGTTCCTCGAAGTCGAGCTGCCTGCCTTCCTCAAGAAGATGGAACTTTTGGGGCTCGACCCGAAGGAATTGCTGATCAAGCGTTAAGTGAATATATGAATTACTGAAATTTATGAATATCATGAGAATGTTTAAAAATATCCTGACAGCCGCAGCGCTGGTCCTTATGGCGGCAGGTTTGTCATCCTGCTACTTCAGATTCAGTGATGACGCAAAGAAACAGTTCAAATACGATTTCAGGTATCGGATCTCCGATGCCGGAGGAAAAATCGACACAGTCACCCGCAATGTCGGGGAGTTCGATTCGATAGACATCGACATCATTCTCAATGATGTGATATTTGTCCAGACAGAGGATGAGTTCAAAGTCGAGGTCATAGCCTACGATTATCTCATCGACTCCATCCACACCACTAATGACAATGGAGTGCTTAGAATCTACAACGGCGAGTATAGTTCTGAAATCCAAGGGATGACACAAGTACGTGTTTATGCTCCGTCAGTCAGAAGCATCACCAACAGGGGTTGTGGAGACATACGAATCTCCGAATACAAGGGAGACTCTCTTTGCATAGAGACTATCGGGGCAGGAGATCTCAAAGCGTTCAATCTTGAGATTTCAGGGAAGTTGACAATTCAAGGGACCGGAAGCGGAGACCAAGAACTCAATCACATCACCGCTAGTGAAATGGTCATTGACAAAAAAGGCTCCGGAGATGGAGAGTACAACGACCTGAATGTTGGCACGCTATCTGTAGCGTCAAAAGGTTCGGGAGACGCGAATCTTTCCGGCAAGGCCGACTCTGTCATATTCAACAAGGCTGGTTCCGGTGACATTGATGCCAGCGAACTGAAAGCCAAGCATGTAGAGACCCAGGAAAGCGGAAGCGGAGACCTTACAATCAGCCGGGAATCAGTAAAGTAATAATCTCAATGAATATGCGAAAGACATTTTTCCACATTGTGGCCGTGGCTCTTCTCGGCCTGACATCAGCAGTCGCGCTGAATGCAAGAACCAGCAATGATGACGACGAGTACAAGACCAAGACCTTCGATGTAGGCACCGTCACATCTGTTGACGCCAACGGATTGTTCCGCGTCATCTACGAACAGACCTCCGGCGACACGGAGGTTTCGGTCAAGACCAAGGACAAGGTGTTCGAATATCTTGAGGTAAAGAACGATGACGGAATGCTCGTCCTCAAGCTGAACCTGAAGGAAGGCAAGAGTTACTCCCTTTCTCCAATCGAAGTCAAGGTTCGCACCAAGCATTTGACCTACGTGGAGTTGTCAGGTTCAGGCAGTTTCACCTGCGGGAACGGCATCAAGACCGAATCCTTGAAGATCAGGTCATCCGGAGCCGGAAGCGTGGAAATCAAGGACCTGTCCGCCAAGAATTCGATAGAGATCATGACTTCAGGGGCCGGCAAGGTCAATCTGGACGGAGCCAAGTCCAAGGATCTCAGCGTCGAGATGAACGGAGCCGGCAAGGTTGAGGTTCAAGGAATCGAGTCCCAGACCACCACCGCCATCATCCGCGGCGCAGGCAAGATCACCCTCGGCGGCAAGACCGGCAACGCCACCTACAAACTGAATGGAGTCGGCGTGATCGACGCCGAGTCCCTGAAAGCCGACAACGTCCGCTCTGACCGTGCCGGCATCGGCTCCATCCGGTACTAGTCCTCCCAATTGTCGAATACCACACTCTGTCTGAATTTTGCACGTCATCAAAATTCTTGGATTGAGTGTGGTATCCGCATATCTCTAATGTTAAGGCGAAACGTAACTTCGCTTCGACAAGCTCAGCGACCACTAAAAACAGACATCTCGACAGGGTTCAGCGACCGAAAGATCATTACAGGGCACGCCAGCACCGGTCACTGAGCCTAAAGATCATTACAGGGCACGCCAGCACCGGTCACTGAGCCTGTCGAAGTGACCATAACTTACAAAACGCCATAATCTACCACTACCACCTCCACGCATTACGAACCGCCATCAGGTCAATCGGCCACAGAGCGGCACCAATCAATGAATATGCTGAAAAACTCAAGGCTTAGACTGCTGGCTTTTCAGCATATTCCTTATTCTACGGCGTTCAGTTCCAATATCGGCTGAAAGCGATTTGTAAAACGCTAATGGTTCAAGCACAAGTCCGGCTATTATTGAGCGCAAACCTTCTTGGTTTATGGCTATCGCGGACGACAAATTGTCACCATTGCGTAAAAATTACACAAAATTATTTGCAGAATCAGAAATAACGACTACCTTTGCGTAAAATTTACACAAACAAGATAAAACATGGCTCAGAAAGGAACATATACATACGAATACCCGAGACCGGCGGTGACGACAGACTGCGTCATATTCGGGTATGACGGGAAAAGTTTGAAGGTGCTTCTGGTCGAGCGGGGAATCGAGCCGTTCAAGGGTTACTGGGCGTTTCCTGGCGGTTTTCTGAACATGAACGAGGATGCCTTGACGGGAGCGCGAAGAGAATTGAAGGAGGAGACCGGATTGGAGAAGGCTTTTATGGAACAATTTCATACGTTCAGCGATGTCGGCAGGGATCCGAGAGGCAGGGTGATAACCATAGCGTACTATGCCCTTGTCAAAATCAGCGAGGTAAAAGGTGGCGATGACGCGGCCAGAGCGGAATGGTTCAACCTTTCGGACGTGCCGCCGCTTGCGTTTGACCACGACAGAATCCTCAGAATGGCCACAAGCAGACTTCGCGAGCGGATTCACTTCGAGCCGATAGGCTTCGAGCTTCTGCCTGAGATCTTCACGATGCCACAGCTCCAGAATCTTTACGAGGCTATTCTCGAGGTGCGGTTCGACAGGCGAAACTTCGCCTCCAAGATGCAGAAGTTAGACATACTTGAAGAGACAGGAGAACGCCCGAAAGACGCCGCAAGGAGCGTTCCAGTACGCTACCGCTTCAACCGAAACCGGTACGAGGAGATGAAAGCCAAAGGATTCAGACTTGAATTTTAATCGCCAGAGGACAAGCCTGGCAACTTTCACTACAATAATGAAAAACACATAATTAAAGGATATGTTAGGAGCGATAACAGGTGACACGATCGGAAGCTCGTACGAGTTCCGGAACACCAAAGACTACAATTTCGAGCTGTTCAGACATAACAGCGACTACACAGATGACACCATCATGACAATGGCGGTCGCGAAGTGGCTGGTTGACGACCCCGGACATTCACTCCAAGTACTGGAGGACAAGATGGTTTACTTCGGGCAGAAATTTCAGTGCCCGATGGGCGGGTATGGCGCAGGGTTCTGCGCATGGCTGTTCCATCCCGAGTCTATTCTAGTTGACAACGTGGGCGGCCCACTTCCTTACCACTCCGCAACAGGACGGCATCCATACGGTTCATGGGGCAACGGGTCAGCGATGCGGGCAAGCGCCTGCGGCTGGTTCTTCGACACGCTTGAGGAAACGGAACGTGTGGCGGCGTTGTCCGCGGTGATCACACACGATCACCCGGAGGGCATCAAAGGAGCCCAGGCTACAGCAGCAGCAATCTGGATGGCCCGCAACGGGAAGAGCAAAAAAGAAATCAAAGAATATATCTCCGCCAAGTACGGCTACGACCTCAACCGTACCTATGAATATCTGAACAAAACCTACGATTGGTCATCAAGTTGCCAAGGGACTGTTCCGGAGGCTGTCATAGCCTTCTTGGAATCCAATGATTTTGAGGATGCTATACGTAAAGCCGTGTCGATGGGCGGCGACAGCGACACTCTGGCATGCATCACCGGCGGAATAGCCGAAGCCTTCTACGGCGGAGTCCCGGAAGGAATCAGTTCAAAGGTGCTGGAGAAACTGCCAAGAGCCTTCCTCAGGATTCTCGGCTTGGTAGGTGAGAAAACTACTTATGGAAAACTCTATTCGTCAAAATAGCCACATCCTCGCGCAAGAAGCAACGAAGCCACTGGTCGCCATGGTAAGCAATCAGAAAATGTAAAACTCTCTGCGGTACTGATAGTTGGAGCGGAGGGACTCGAAGTTTTCGGGAGCCATGCGGAACATGAAGTCATCAGTGAATATCGGGTAGTTGTACTGGAGGACGGAGGCGACTTCACCTTGGGACTTGCCTTTCAAGTCAAGGCGTATT
Organism: uncultured Bacteroidales bacterium; assembly: GCA_934698975.1. Taxonomy (GTDB): domain Bacteria; phylum Bacteroidota; class Bacteroidia; order Bacteroidales; family UBA932; genus Cryptobacteroides. The sequence continues at coordinate 12,515 of CAKUVR010000032.1, read as the reverse complement.
GATTCAAGATCAATTATTTCGGTCTTAGGAAAGAAATCATACAAGGGTTCGATCCCGAAGAAGCGGGCGATGGCCCGGACAGCCATCATGGTACCGTTCTGCTTGCCTTGATAGGAATAACCCGCGATGTGCGGAGTGGCGATGTCCACCATATTCAGAAGCTCACGGTCGATGTCCGGCTCATTGTTCCAGGTGTCGATGATCACCGGACCCAGTTTCGGGATAGCCCGCTTCAAGGCCGCCTCATCCACAACCTCCCCCCTGGAAGCGTTGATGAATATCGTCCCGGGCTTCATCATACCGAAAAATTCATCGTCCGCCATTCCTCTCGTCGTCTCGTTCAGAGGCACATGCATGGTCACAATGTCGGCGTTGGCCAAAAGGTAGTCAAGAGTACAGAAGCCCTCCATTCCCTCCTCCGACATGCGGGGAGGATCGTTCTTCAACACCTTGAAACCAAGGGAACCTGCAACGGAATCCACCCTCCTGCCGACATTGCCTACACCGACAATGCCCAGTTTGTCCCCTTCCAAGCGCAATGCCTTACGGGCGGCCACACCGTACAGAGCCGAGAAAACATAGTTCATCACCCCTCCGGCATTGCATCCGGCGGAGTTACGGGCTATGATGCCTTTCTCGTTACAATACGGGAGGTCGATGTGATCCATGCCGATGGTAGCCGTGGCTATGAACTTCACAGGAGTACCCTCCAACAACGCTGCGTCACACTTCGTCCTCGTCCTGATGATCAGAGCTTCAGCGTTCATGGCATCTTCATGGGAGATCGCCCGACCCTCCATATACTTGACATCAGCATACGGCTCCAAAACTCCCTGAATAAACGGAACCGCTTGATCGATTATGATTCTGATTTTGTTGCCCATAACCTCTTCCGATTAAGAAACAGAATAGACTCCTGAATATATTAAAGAAAGATAATCATTTAAGAATCAACTCCTTGACAAATCCTACCTTGTCGTAGTCCTTGACAAACAACTCATCCTTCTCCAAAAAACTATTCATCGCCTGGATCAACGCCGGCTTCTGGAACTCAAGATGGCTGCGAAGCATCGAGGACGACATCGTGACGTAAAGTTTCCCGTCCCGGTAGAACTTCCGAAGCGTCTGCGCCGACACCCCAGAGACTGCGTCCCAAGCTGCGAATACCCGCTGTGTGTTGAGTCCGGCGCTCAGTTTCAAAGCCCTGATGTACAAAGGAATGAGTTGATCCATTCCCAAGGCCTCCTTGCGGGGCGTACCCTTGATCTTTTTGAACTCAGCCATCGTCAAATCTCCCGGAACTCCCCTCCCACAGCCTCGAAATAAGCCCTGTCGGCGGTCAGGCCGTCCACTATACCCGACATCCGGACCTTGTTGCTGTCAGTTATGAATATCTGGCCGAAGTCACTGCCGGCGACCATTCCCAGCAGATTCGAGATCCTGCTCATGTCCAGTTTGTCGAACACATCGTCAAGAAGCAGCATCGGAGGAAATCCGTACCTGCGCTTCATCAGCTCGTACTGGGCGAACTTCAGCGAGACCAAGAACGACTTCTGCTGCCCCTGCGAGCCGCAGCGCCGGATTGGAAACCCGTTCATCTCAAAGAGGAAATCATCCCTCTGGATCCCGGCGGTTGTGTACTTGAATATCCTGTCCTTCTCCCGGGAAGCCTTCAGCAGATCCACCAGCGAACCCTTCTTCAAATCTGATCTATAGTCAATGTACACTGTCTCACGGCCCCCGGAAAGCGTGGCGTAATGTTCGGCCACCAACGGCAGGAGATCCTTGACAAAAGCGTCTCTCTTGCCGTTGATCACACCGGCATATTCATTCATCCTTTCATCAAACACGTCCAGGAGCGACTCATCGAAAGTGCCGTCCTTCAGCATCTTGTTGCGTTGGAAAAGGAGGCGGTTGTACTGCTGCATCGCGGCGAGATATTCCCTGTCCATCTGCGACAGCACCGAATTGACGAACCTGCGCCTGTCGTCGCCGCTCTCGCTCACGAGGGAAGTGTCTGACGGAGAGACCATAACTATCGGCAGCACCCCGATGTGCTCAGAGATTTTTGAATATGCCTTGTCGTCCCTCCTCACCTTCTTCTCGCCCTTGCCGTCCACCTGCACCGAGAACCGCGCGTCCGGTCCCATATTCATTGAATATGTCCCGGAGACGGCGAATGTGTCCGTGCCGTGCCGGAAGTTGAATCTGTCCGACGAGGCGAACGCGCTCTTTGTCATCGAAAGATACCAGACCGCATCCATAAGATTTGTCTTCCCCTCCCCGTTATTGCCTGATATGCAATTGATGTTGGGAGAGAAAGACAATTCCTGAAACGCTATGTTCCTGAAATTCTGGACGACTATTTTCTTCAGCGCCGGCATCCTGTCTTCATTCTGAACAATGTAACCGTCAAAACACAACCTGCGTCATCCTAAGGAATCTAAATCCCAAGCGACTTGTGGTTTTGCCGTTTACTGAAGACAAAGATAGTCATTTTCATGGAAAACGAGATAGGGCTTCCAATAATTGCAGGATTAAACATTTTTTCCTATTTTTGCGGACTATTATTCGATAATAACAAAAAATTTATAGAAAATGGCAAAGCAAGATGCAATTTTAAAGGAGCAAGAGCAAGAGCGTGAGGAAAAGGTCATCGAGACCGTGTCCAAGACCGACCAGTTCTTCCGTAAGAACAAAAAGACAATCTATGGCATTCTGATCGCCCTCGTGGTGATCGCTGCCGTTCTGGTCGCCTACCAGAAATTTTACGTGCAGCCTAAGAGCGACGAGGCTGCCGCCCAGATGATTCAGGCTGAGGCCAACTTCCGCAACGGAGAGTTCGAACTTGCCCTCAACGGTGACGGCAACGTGCTTGGTTTCTCTCAGATCATCGATGATTTCGGAGCCAAGGGTGGCAAGGATGTTTATTTCTATGCCGGTGTCTGCGAGCTCCAGCTCGGGAACTATCAGGAGGCAATAAACTACCTTAAGAAGTACAACGGGAAGGATGCGATCCTTTCAGCCCGCGCCACCGGATGCATCGGAGACGCCTATGTCGGTCTTGAGAAGTACAGCGAGGCTCTCGGATATTTCGAGAAGGCCGCCGCCACAGCCGACAATGCGTTTGCCGCCGGTTACCTTCTGAAAGCGGGAGTTACCTGCGAGGAACTCGGTGACAACGCCAAGGCTCTCACATTCTATAAGAAGATCAAGGATCAGTATCCTCAGTCAATCGAAGGCTACGACATCGACAAGTACATCACCCGCATCGAAAACCAGACCAAATAAGGAATATGGGAAGAGCGTTTGAATTCAGAAAGGAAAGGAAACTCAAGAGGTGGGGTCACATGGCGAAGACCTTCACCAAGATCGGCAAGGAAATCACCATCGCGGTAAAGCAAGGCGGACCTGACGTTGTCGGCAACTCCAGACTCAGAGCCCTCATGGCCGAGGCCAGGAGCGAGAATATGCCTAAGGACAATGTCGAGAAGGCCATCAAGAGAGCGTTGGAAAAGAATCAGGGCGACTTCAAGGAGGTTGTGTTCGAGGGTTATGGTCCTCACGGAATCGCCTATCTCGTTGAGACTGCGACCGACAACAACACCCGTACTGTAGCTAATGTGAGAAGCTACTTCACCAAGTGCGGCGGTTCTCTCGGCACAAGCGGCAGCGTAAGTTTCATGTTCGACCATAAATGCGTTTTCCGCATCAAGTATAAGGAAGGGATGGACATCGACGAGCTCCAGCTCGCCTTGTGCGACTGCGATGATGACCCTGAAGTGTTCATCGAAGAGCAGGAGGACAAGGACGGAGAGATCACAAAGGATGTTGTGATCTACGGTGCCTACGAGTCCTATGGAGCAATCCAGAAGTACATCGAGGACAACGGGTACGAACTCATCTCCGGAGGATTCGAGAGAATCCCTAACGTGGATCTCAAGGATGTCACACCGGAGCAGCGCGAGACTCTTGACAAGCTCACAGGCCTGCTTGAGGACGATGACGATGTCACCAATGTTTACAGTACGCTGAAACCGGCTGAGTAATACTCACTTGAATATTAGGGGCTGACTGAAATTTGTTTTCAGTCAGTTTTTTTATTATAGACGCATTGCACATTATGGGCGCAAGAAATTTTTCCACAGCAAATTTTTCACGTTACAAAAATTTGCCATGGAAAAATTTCTTTGCGCTATGGTGTCATCAAATAACTTGCAACAGTGCTTAATGAGTCGCTTCGACAGGCTCAGTGACCGGGACATCAGGGACACAATCATATTCAGAAATCAGCATTTTGCCACAAGAGACGGAATTTTACGATTTTGCGGGCAGGAATTTTGAATGAAACGGGATTCTTGATAAATTTGTGATTTGGAAAATTATATGATTAATATACAAAAGTATGAGCATCCAGCAGGATAACATCAAGAAACTGGTCGAGCGCAGAGCCGCGGCCAAAATGGGCGGAGGTCAGAAAAGGATCGATGCCCAGCACGCGAAAGGTAAGCTGACTGCGAGGGAAAGACTCGCACTGCTGCTTGACGAAGGAAGCTTCGAGGAATTCGATATGTTTGTCCGTCACCGCTGCACGAACTTCGGAATGGAGAGGCTGCACTTTGACGGGGACGGAGTTGTCACAGGACAAGGAACGATAGACGGCCGCCTGGTCTATGTGGCCGCCCAGGATTTCACAGTATCGGGAGGATCCCTCTCAAAGACAATGGCCGAGAAGATCTGCAAGGCAATGGATCTGGCTACCCGCAACGGTGCGCCATTCATCTGTCTCAACGACTCTGGTGGAGCGAGAATCCAAGAAGGAGTCGACGCGCTCGCGGGTTACGGAGAGATATTCGAAAGGAATATCCTTGCGTCCGGAGTGATTCCGCAAATTTCCGGAATATTCGGTCCTTGCGCCGGAGGGGCGGTTTACTCCCCTGCCCTCACGGACTTCACGGTGATGGTCAAGAACACATCCTATATGTTCCTTACCGGCCCGGCTGTCGTGAAGAGCGTTCTTGGTGAGGTCGTCACGCAGGAAGAGCTCGGTGGTGCCAGCGTGCACGCCTCCAAGAGCGGTGTGGCACATTTCGCGGCTGAGAACGAGCAGGAAGGCATCAACACTATCAAGGAACTTCTCAGCTATATTCCACAAAACAATATGGAGGAGGCTCCAAGGGTTCCGACCAACGACCCTGTCAGCAGGGTTGACGACTCTCTGAACGAGATCATCCCGGACAACCCGAACCAAGCTTACGACATGTATAAGGTCATCACGAGCATCGTGGATGACGGGAAATTCTTTGAGATCCACAAGGAGTTCGCCAAGAACATCATCGTCGGTTTCGCTCACATGAACGGCCGCAGTGTCGGCATCGTGGCGAACCAGCCGAAGATGCTCGCAGGAGTTCTCGACATCAACGCATCCCGCAAGGGAGCCCGTTTCGTTCGCTTCTGCGACGCGTTCAACATTCCGATCGTCTCGCTTGTGGACGTGCCGGGCTTCCTTCCTGGAACCCAGCAGGAGTACGGGGCTGTCATCACCAACGGAGCGAAACTGCTCTATGCCTACGGTGAGGCTACAGTTCCTAAGGTAACAGTAGAGCTTCGCAAGAGCTACGGTGGATCCTACATCGTGATGAGCAGCAAGCACCTGCGCGCTGATCTTGTCTATGCATGGCCTTCCGCACAGATTGCTGTGATGGGAGCCGACGGAGCAGTCAACGTGCTCTACGCCAAGGACATCAAGGCAGTTGAGGATCCAGCCGAGCAGCAAAAGATCAGAGCTGCCAAGAAAGAGGAGTACGAAGAACTCTTCAACAATCCTTACCAGGCTGCGGAAAAGGGCTACATCGACGATGTAATCGAGCCGCGCAATACCCGCTTCCGCATCATCCGAGCCCTCGAGCAACTGGCCGGAAAGAAGCAGCAGATGCCTGCCAAGAAACACGACAATCTTCCTCTGTAGTGATATGAAGAGATTTGGACGAATAATATTATCAGCCGTCCTCTTGTTCTCAGGACTTGCGCTCGGGGCTCAGAACCTTTCGGATCTGAGGATCGGAGAGGTTCTCGTGGAGAACACGAACGGACTCACGGACGGCTACGGACAACGAACCGGCTGGATCGAGATCTTCAACAATTCCTACGGAAGCGTGAAGTTCGCCGGCTGTTACCTGTCCGATGACAAGGACAACCTGCGGAAGTATCATATTCCCGCATCTGACGCCTCGACAACCTTAAAGCCGCGACAGAGCGTTGTCTTCTACGCAAGCGGAAACGCATCTCAGGGAACATATTACACGAATTTCACCCTGCGCAACGGTTCCACTATCTACCTCGTCAGCAATGACGGGCGCACCATCATCGACACGATCGACATCCCGGCTGACCTTCCGGCTGACTGTTCGGTTATAAAGGTGCCGACCGGAGTTAAGATGATGGATTTCGAGACAAAAGTCACTGACAAACCAACTCCGGGTTCCTACAATGGTGATGTGGACGCAAAGACCAACAGCCAGATAATGAAGGAAAAAGACCCTCACGGATGGGTTCTCACCCTGATTTCAGTCTCAACCGTGTTCATCGCGCTCACCATCCTTGCGTTCATCTTCGGTTGGATCGGCAATGCTAATAAAAAAGCGGCTGCACCGAAACCGGCAAAGGCTGCGAAGCCAGCAAAAAGCGGGAATATGACTCCGGAGGTTGCCGCCGCGATTTCGATGGCGCTCTCGCAGGAATTCGGAGGAGAGGTCTATGCGGCCATCGCGATGGCGCTTGACGACTATCTCGGTGGAGGAATCCACGACGAGGAGAGTTTCGTCATCACGATCCGTCCGTCCCAGTCAAGCAACTGGAACGACAAGACGCAGAATTTCAGACAATCACCAAGATAATAAAATTAATGAATATGAACCGAACATGAAATTTTTTTGATTAATAATCAAAAAAATTTCATCGTGAGAGTGAGCGATAGCGAACGGCTATCAGACTTTCACAAAATTTTTATAGATAATAAAAATTTTTGATAGTATGAAAACGTACAAATTCAGAATCAACGGCAACGAGTACAACGTTGAGATCAATTCAGTGGAAGGGAACATCGCTGATGTGACGGTTAACGGAGCGGCTTATCAGGTCGAGATGGAGAATGCTCCGGCACCTGCCCAAAAATCAGTTCAGGCGCCAGCTGCGACAACGGTCGCTCCGACAAACTCGGCTGCCGCTCCGGCACCAAAGCCAGCAGCCCCGGCAGGAGCGGGCAAGCCGGTGACTTCCCCTCTCCCAGGCGTGATCATCGAGGTTTCAGTCAAGGAAGGCCAGGCCGTGAAAGCCGGTCAGAAAGTGGCCGTCCTTGAGGCGATGAAGATGGAGAACGAGATCCAGGCCCCGGCTGACGGAACCGTCACTGCCATACTCGTGAACAAGGGCGACTCCGTCCTTGAAGGCGCTGAAATCGTCAAGATAGCATAGAAGGATGGACATCATATTCGAAAGTCTGAAACAGTTCTGGTACTTCACCGGATTCGCCAACGCAACTTGGCAGAACCTTGTGATGATCCTGATCGGCATCGTGTTTATCACACTTGCCATCAAGAAGGAATGGGAGCCGCTCCTGCTCGTTCCGATTGGATTCGGAATGATCATCGGCAACATCCCGATGTTTCCTGGACTGAACATCGGAGTATATGAAGACGGCTCCGTGCTAAACATTCTGTACCAAGGAGTCAAGCAGGGATGGTACCCGCCTCTAATATTCCTCGGAATCGGAGCGATGACAGATTTCTCCGCTCTGATCTCCCAGCCGAGGCTGCTGCTGATCGGAGCCGCCGCCCAGATGGGAATATTCGGGGCCTACCTTCTCGCTCTTGCTCTCGGATTCGACCCGAACCAGGCCGGTGCCATCGGCATCATCGGAGGAGCGGACGGCCCTACGGCCATATTCCTGTCCTCACAGCTCGCCCCAGATCTGATGGGAGCGATTGCTGTGAGCGCATATTCCTACATGGCTCTTGTGCCGGTCATCCAGAGGCCTATCATGCTGGCGCTGACGACCAAGAAGGAGCGACTGATCAGAATGCCGGCGGCAAGACAGGTCAGCCAGAAGGAGAAGATAATCTTCCCTATCGTCGGATTCCTCCTCACGGCATTCATCGTACCGTCCGGACTGCCGCTTTTGGGAATGCTGTTTTTCGGTAACCTTCTGAAAGAAAGCGGAGTGACAAGGCGTCTGGCAGAGACCGCACGCGGCCCGCTGATCGATGTCGTCACGACACTCATCGGTCTCACCGTCGGAGCCTCCACCCAGGCGGACAAATTCCTCAGCGGGAACTCGGTCAAGATATTCATCCTTGGCCTGCTGTCATTCGTGATCGCCACGACCTGCGGTGTGCTGTTCGTGAAGATCTGGAACCTGTTCCTGAAGGGTGACCGGAAGATCAACCCGCTCATCGGCAACGCTGGAGTTTCCGCCGTGCCAGACAGCGCCCGCGTCTCCGAGATTGTCGGCAGGGAGTTCGACCCGAACAACCACCTTCTGATGCATGCGATGGGTCCGAATGTGGCAGGAGTCATCGGCTCTGCGGTCGCTGCTGGAATCCTGCTCGGCTTCCTCGGATAAGGTTACTGCCACGAATATGAAAAGCGCGTCGAAACCGATGCGCTTTTTCCATATTCATAAAACATCAACCGCTAACGTCTCGACGGAAAACTGAAGGAGACCATGATAGAGAACCTTGTCATGAAAGGCAGGTCGCCCATTCTGGCTGGTTCCCAGGCCGGAGAGCTGGACACCACTCTAACCGCCTCCTTGTCAAGGTCCGGATTGGCACTTGTCAAAGCTTTGACGTCGGTCACCTTCCCGTCCAGACCAACCGTGAACTCCACCTCGACAAAGCCGCTGATTCCCATCTTGCGCGCGGCAGATGGATACTTTTTGTTCTTGTCCACCCAGAGTTGAAAATCGCCGGACTTGTCACCGATGAATCTGGCAGGGGTGTCAGCCCATTCCACGGGCAGGGTGAAACGCTTCATTATATTATAGTCAAAGGTGACATCGCCCGCAATGTTCAGCAGTCCGAGCAAGCCGTCCTTGACGACGAAGGCATGGGCCTGATGAAAAGGAGAAGCGACTTCATATTCAATAGGATAAAGGATTGTTCCGAATTGGTCGATATAGCCGAACCTGCCTTCCGAGCAGACAATGGCAAGACCGTTGTCGAACGGGGACACCGCATCATAGGCGCAAGGGATCACGACATTCATGTCTTTATCGGCAAAGCCCCATTTACCGTTTTTTGAAACAGGCGCCAATGGTCCGGCCGCGGACATATTCAAGAAAAGGAAAACAAAGAGTCCGAAGAAAGTTAAGATTCTGCTCATCTTTTAATGCTTTTAGGTTTCAGACGGAAAATCACCGAATACGAGAAAGAGGCTTTCACAGGTTTGCCATCATAGGTCGCAGGAGTCCATTTCGGTGACTCCGAGACAACCCTTACAGCCTCGTGGTTCAGTTCATGGCTAACTCCTTTCGTGACCTTGACATCAGAGACATTTCCCTCAGCATCCACACAGAAAGTCAGTGACACTGTACCTTCGGCTTCGTACATTCTGGAGAGTTCGGGGTATTTCAGCTGGGTGTTGACCCACGCTGAGAACTTGTTGGCATCGCCTCCGTTAAACATCGGCTTGGAGTCCAACCAAATGTACGGGAAGGTGAACTCCTTTATTCTATCGTAGTCGTAGGACACATTACCGGCGACATCCAGCAAGCCGACCCTGCCATCCTTCTTTACGAAAGCATGGCTGTCACGGAATGATGCCACCTCATCGAACTCAAGTGGAATCAACTCGTTGCCGAACCAGTCTATGTAGCCCCATTTTCCACGTAGTTTCACCATGGCAAGCCCATTATGGAATGATCTGACGTAGTGGTACTTGTACGGTATGACCAGTTCACCGTCCAGATTGACGAAACCCCACATCCCGTCTTGCTCCACGGCCTTGAGTCCCTCACTGTACGGACGCTCCGGCTTCTTGTCGTCCTTAGAAGGATCCTCCAGAACAACGGTGCCACCTTCTGACTCTCGCGGACTCCCGATGACATGACCAGGAACCAGAATGGCCAGAAGAATCAAAGACAGCAATGATACTTTCATAAGCGAAAAGGTTTGCTTTATTACATAATGTTATCGCAAAGACAAAGATAGAAATTAAATTGTTTTGGCAAGAGCATTCTTTTGATTATCTTTGTAGAATCTGGAAAATCAACACATAATATAGATGGAAAACAAGCTACAGGAACTGACCGACAAGCTCTACAAGGAGGGACTGTCAAAAGGTAAGGAAGAAGGTGAGGCCATCCTCGCCAAGGCCAACGAAAAGGCCGCCGAAATCATTGAGGACGCCAAAAAGCAGGCCGAATCCATTCTCAGGAAGGCTCAGAAGGACGCCGAGGACTACAAGACAAAGGTCGAGGGCGACGTGAAGATGGCCGCCGTCCAGAGCCTTCAGGCCACCAGAAAGGACATCGAGAACCTTATGGTCGGAAAGATGACCGACAAGCAAGTCGCGTCAGCCCTCTCGTCAGCCGACTTCGTCAAGGAGATCATCAAAGCGGTGGCCGAGAAATTCAACGCCGAGGAGGCCGTTGATCTCAACATCGTGCTTCCTGAAAGCCTCAAGAAAGAGCTTGAGCCTTTTGTCAGCGGTGAGTTGGCAAGCGTCCTCAAGGGCGGGATCACAGCCGAGTTTTCCAAGAAGGTGGCCGGCGGGTTCACGATCGGTCCAAAGGACGGTTCCTACTTCATCAGCCTCACCGACGAGACGTTCAAGTCCCTGATCGGCGACTATCTCAGACCGGCCACACGCAAGATTCTCTTCGGCGAGTAATGAACAACTACGAGTACATAATCTCCAGCCTTCCGGACATCTCGCTTGACTGGAAGTTCGGGGAGGGCACGTCCTTCGACACTTACGTCGGATGGATCAAGTCCCAGCTGAGCGGCTCCGACATCAAGGTCGTGGACCGTCTGCTGGACGGATTCAAGGACGAGAACCTTACCAAGGAGTTCTACGAGGCCGCCCTGAAGGACAGCGACAGGTTCCTGAAGGAATATTTCACCTTCGACCTGAACGTGCGCAACGGCAAGGCCCGCTTCCTGAACAAGGCTTTCGAGAAGCCGCTGGACCAGGACACAATCAGGCTGGACACAGGCGAGTTCGCGGAGGGTCAGAGGCTTGAGGAGGCTCTGAACACCCCCGACCTGCTGTCCCGCGAGCGCGGACTGGACTCCCTGATGTGGGACAAGATCAACGAGATCACCACGTTCAACTACTTCGACCTTGACGCCATCCTCGGCTTCATCGCAAGGCTGCGCATCATCGGCAGATGGTTCGCCCTCGACGAGAAGACCGGCCGCGAGATGTTCATCCGCCTCGTGGACGAGGTCAGAGGCACCTTCAAAGGCGTGAACTACGAACCCTCAAAATAGAAAATTGAAATAACTGAATATGAAGACAAAAGGAAAGGTAACAGGAATTGTTTCCAACCTTGTGACGGTTCAGGTGGACGGACCTGTGGCGGAGAACGAGCTCTGCTACATCACCCTTGCGGGTACTCCCCTCCTGGCCGAGGTCATCAAGGTGAACGGTGACAAGGCCTCGGTCCAGGTGTTCGAAAGCACCCGCGGACTGAAAAACGGAGACCCTGTGGAGTTTGAAGGCAGGATGCTTGAGGTGACCCTCGGCCCTGGTCTTCTTTCCAGCGTCTATGACGGTCTCCAGAACAATCTGACCACGATGGAGTCAGTGTTCCTCAAGAGAGGAGAGTACACCGACCCGCTGGACCACAAGAAGATGTGGGACTTCACCCCTATCGCCAAGGTCGGTGACAAAGTCATCGCCGCCGACTGGCTCGGAGAGGTGAAGGAAGGCTGGCTGCCTCACAAGATCATGGTGCCGTTCTCCTTCAAGGGAGAATACACCGTGAAGAAGATAGCGGAGGCCGGCAAGTACAACATCGACATGGTTGTCGCCGTGCTGACCGACGCCGATGGCGAGGAGCATTTCGTCACCATGACCCAGAAATGGCCTGTCAAGGTCGCCGTCAAGGCCTACAAGGAGAAACCGAGGCCACAGAAGATCATGGAGACCGGTGTCCGCTGCATCGACACGTTCAACCCTATCGCCGAGGGCGGCACAGGATTCATCCCTGGGCCTTTCGGCTGCGGCAAGACAGTGCTCCAGCACGCCATCGCCAAGCAGGGCGAGGCCGACGTGATCGTGATGGCCGCCTGTGGAGAGCGCGCCAACGAGGTCGTGGAGATATTCACGGAGTTCCCTGAACTCATCGACCCACACACCGGCCGTCACCTGATGGAGCGTACCACAATCATCTGCAACACATCGAACATGCCTGTCGCCGCCCGTGAGGCATCAGTCTACACGGCGATGACGATTTGTGAATATTACAGGGCGATGGGTCTGAAGTGCCTTCTGCTCGCCGACTCGACCTC
>CAKUVR010000031.1:0-29994 GCA_934698975.1 uncultured Bacteroidales bacterium | reverse complement strand
CATACCAGGCTTGAAACGTTAACTCAAGTGGGTGGTTATCGCCGAAATGCCTGGGTGGTCATCACTGAAATCCGCATGCTTCGTTGGAATGATACTAATGATGAATATTATCGTGTCGATGCGGATCTGTTTATAAATGACATAGCAGAGGACGATTACTTCGAGGTTTTGTGACGAAGATATGGGGAAAATAGTCCCTTTGTTGTGGCTTGTAGACATTGTGGTAATTATAATAATTTGATCATGAGTATTTATGGAAATAGATTAATAGTTCGTTTATGTCCTATGATGCTATTGTCATTGTTGCTGGTGATGATTAGCTCCTGTGCCAGCACAAAAGGCTACTATGGACGAACGGAGGCGAATGTGGCAGTGGTCAGTTCACAGAAGCATAAGGTGACGATCGGCAAGAAGAGTAGTTGGGAGATAGCGTACCTCTGCAAGGTTGATGACAAGGTGGTTGGAAACAACTTCAAGGGGTTCCCGTCGAAGTGTAAGGTGCTTCCGGGCCGACGGACAATTGTGGTAGAGCATCACCAACAATGGAAGGAGAGTGTTTCTAGTATCGTGTTGGCTGGAGCGATGTTCGGTGCTATAGGCGGAGCAATTGCAGGTGCGGCAACGGCTGCCAACAGTCCATATCAGCATTATGCGATCACATTCGATGCAGATCAAGGTCAATCGTACATCATCAAAGTGGAGACATCTTCGGAATCATCCGAACCGACATTTTTGGTAATCGATTCCATTTCTGGTGATTCGGTGCCAATAATTAATGTCGCTCCATTGAATTAAGACTGTGGAAATCAAAAATAATAGTTAGATGTTTTATGTGTAGAAGAATAATAGTTGCAGCCTTTTTGTTGCTATCCATTATGTGTCTGTCAGCTAATGGTCAGACGGCCATAGTATATTCTTACGATTCGGCGGGGAACCGAACCTCAAGAACTACTGTGGAAGCGACGGATGTCGCATCAGTGTCATCAGAGATGCCCATTGATGCCAGTGGCCGGTTAAACAGCTCTCTGGCAGTCTGTAATATCGCTTCTCTTGCGCCTTGTGATGTTGATGAAAAAGCCGGGATAAGTCGTACAGACAGCGGTGATATGGCGGAAAATACATCACTTATGTGGCACTTTGGTTTTCTGGAGAATAAATGTCCAAAGAATGAGTATGTTCGCAGCATAGGGAAATATGACTGGATGAGTCTTTCTTGGATTGGTTCCTACAAACGCAATGGGATTGGAAATGAGGCGCTTTTATAATGCGATAATCGGGACTTGTTCAGTTCTGTTCCTTTGGGGCGCAGTTGAGGCGGCTGGAGCGGAACAGTCCGTTAAAACTCGGATTGACAGTACTGTGGTTGATCTTGGCAACGGTGATGTTGTCGTCAAGTACAGTGTCAAACCGTTTGATTTTGGGACGCTGCATCACCCAGACCCAGCACAGAGACGTTCCCTTGTCCTTTCTGAAGAGGAGAAGAATCAGCGTTTCGACACGTTCCGGGCTTCTCAAGAGTCGGTTGCCTCGGTGAGAAAGTCCCCGAGGCGAGCCTCGGTTCAGGCGGATTATTCTGATTATGCTGTCGGAGAGATTCCGATTGAAGCTGGTGTCTCGCCAACAGGAGCAAGAACTTACCAGATTCCTATTGTGACAGCAGCCGGATTCAAATTGACTCCGTCCATAGCCCTTGGGTACAACAGTCAGGCTGGAGAAGGTTGGGCTGGTTACGGATGGGATATTCAAGGATTGTCAACCATAAGCTTGATCAATAAGAATGTTTATTATCACGGTGCGGCGAAAGGGGCAAGTGTAGAGGATAAAGATGCGGCGTTTGCTCTTGATGGAGTACCGCTTGTCCGGAACTCAAATTCCGCCACATCAGCCGTTTACCCATTAGAGACAGCATCCGGGCATATTCTGGTGGCTCCGGAAAAGAATTCACAAGGGTATGTGACGAGGTTTACGGCGTTGTATCCTAATGGCCTTACGGTTGTGTATGGTGTGGAATCCGACAAGGCTTTCAACTTGCCATCCTATCCTGCCGTTGAATCCCGTGATCTCGAAGGGAACAAGATTGAATTTGACTATTATTTGGACTTGGTTAACGGCAATCATAGAATCTCTTCGATACGCTATGGCTTTGATGACTCTGAACGATATAAAGGTGAAATAACATTTAGTTATGCTTACAGGTACAGTCTTGGTGCGTACTATGCCGGAAAATCGGTTTGTAAGAATCATCGGCTGACAAAGGTCATTTCCAAAAATGAAGGCGAGCGGATTGGAAATTATTCTTTTTCCTACGAAGAGAAAGATAATGTGTTTCTGCTCACAAAAGTTGAATATACATCCGGGACAGAATCTTTGCGTCCTTTGGAGTTCACTTATGGTGATGAGGAAGTTGATTCAGAAGGGACTGATTATCTGTACAAGAAGGACGACCCTCTGTTCCTGTCAAGCGCATTCACGCAAGAAGATGTGGATCTTTATTACAGGAGGGGAAAGTTTGTCGCAAACAGTTTCAATGACGGTCTGCTGATTTATCCGAGTTTTCCCGAATACGAAGTCACGGATCATCGTCAGCCTTTGTTCGGACATAACTATTATGAGTTCGGCAGTCTGTATCCCAAGGATCAGACGATCCTGTTCGCTCCGAGTCTCTCTGACATTAACGATGTTGATGATAGCATAATTACAGGCGAAGGATTTCAGACGATCGAGGCCGTTGATGTGAATGGTGATGGAATTGATGAGATAGTCAAGGTCAATTTTGACGGCACGGTCAACACAAGCACGAGACTGCTGATAACAGTCTATAGATGCAATAGTTCCGGAACCCCGGTCGTGGACTATTCGTTCACAGTGCTGGTCAATGGAGTGCATTCTAACAAGTATTTCACAAGCCCGGCCAGGAGGTCTTATTATTGGGGCGATTTTTCTGGAGAAGGAAAAATCCAACTTCTTACAGTCGCATTTGATAAGAACTACAACAGTACGAGAACCTACGATCAAGTGTCTTATGCGGCATTGATTGACATCTCACGAAAATGCAAGTTGTCCGAAGAGGAATTGTTCACTTTCCCGATAGACAAAGCGGGATGTCTAATCACCTGCGACATTGATAATGACACGAGAACGGAATTGTGTTATGCGACTGATTCAGGTCTGGATGTCTATCGTCTTCAGGCAACAAACTATTTCAGTAAGGAGAATACATATAGTGAAGTTAATTCTTCCATTCTGTCATCCCCGGTTTGCCCACATTATATTACTGACATCAATGGAGATGGCTATGTTGATATTCTGTGGGCTCCATTTGTTGGCGAATACGAGATGTGGTCTTGTTATTCTTTTACTGGTGTAGGATTCAATATCTCTTATTTGAGCATTGCGCCGAGAGCCACCGATGATGTCCTTATGTTCATCGATGTCAACCAAGACGGATGGGCGGATCTTGTCAAGATCAGCGGGACAACGATAGATACCTATATGAACTTGCACGAGAGTACATTTGGAAGTGGTCAGCGGTCTCCGTCGTCAATAGAAAACACCAAAGGGATTATCCCTGCGAATGTCGTGGATTATACGGGAATGAGCAGTTTTATCAAGGTGGACGGGTTTTATGCGTATGAATATTCTTACACGTCACTTTCTCCAAAGAAGCGTCATTTGACAAAATCCGTGGACAGTTTTGGAAAGACGCTATACAACACATACACCTACCTTCCGGAGAACAGCCTGTATTGGACGGATAATTCTGTTTCGGTTTCTAATTCGGACGGCTATGCGCAACGGACGTTGCCTATTTATGTTCTTTCCCGTGAGGAAGCGTGTCAGTCTGAAGACAACCCATCAACCCGCTATCTCAGCAAATATTACAGTTATTATAATGGGGTGGTTCATAATAAAGGGCTTGGCTTTTGTGGCTTTTCCAAGATAAGATCCTATGACTATACAGGCAGTGTCGTTGATATTGTTGATCAGGTACTTGACCCAGAAAAACGAGGTGTGGCCACAAAGGTCGAAGCTCGCCACAGATCTGTATGGAATGCACCATATTCAACAACAATAAATACTTACGATGCCAATAGCACAACCTATGGTAAACTGAATCCACGTTTGACAAAGAGCGTTTCGACAGATGTCTTGACAGGAATTGAGACAACGGTCAACTATACTTATGATAGTTATGACTATCCGAGATCAGTGCAGACCAGACGCAGGATAGGCTCGGGAGATTCTCAAACGGAGACTGTTTCGCGTACCTACCAGCATAATGTAGTTTCCTCCAGATATGTTCTTGGGACTGTGACTGAGGAGAGTGTGGTAAAGAAGGACAATGGCAATTCATCATTGTCGTGGAAAGAGCGTTCTGTCACTACCTATGATGATCTTTTCCGGCCATTGACAAACAAGAAGTATGTGGGAGAATTTGGCTTTTCACAGGGGGATCTTGGTCCTGTTATACCAAGGGACTCATTAATTCCATTCGCTTTCAAACATTATGATGCGACTAATCTTGTGTCAGAGACGCATTGGCAGTACGATAGCCACGGTAACGTAACCTCGGAGAAAACCGCTCCTTATGGTGCGGATGAATTCTTGGGAGACACCTATGTCTATGACGGGAACGGGCGTTATATTCTGTCAAAGACAGATGCTTTGGGTCATACCACCACTTATGGCGAGTATGACAAATTCGGCAATCCTGGAACGGAGACGGACTATTGCGGTCGGGTCACATCGTTCACTTATGACGGTCTCGGGAATTTGGTCAAAACAACGAACCCGGATGGCTCGGAGGCACAGATAAATGTTGTTTGGGGAGGCTGCGGCTTGTATGCTGTTACCAAGGCAGAGACAAATAAGCCTGAATGTGTCACGTATTACGATGCTCTTGGCAGGGATTTGCGTGGTGGAATCAAACGCTTTGACGGTCAATGGCAGTATGTGGACAAAGAATATGATTCCAATGGGCGAGTGAGCCGGATCTCGCTTCCATTCCGTGATGCTCAGGCCGCTTATTGGAACACATATTCTTATGATGAATATGGGCGTCCGCTCAGTTTGGCCGAGGCTTCCGGAAAAAATTCTTCCTGGACATACAATGGTGTTAGCGTGACCACCGTAAAAGATGGAATCACTTCGACACGAACCACTGATGCGAGTGGTAATGTGATCAGTGTCTCTGACGCAGGAGGAACCATAACTTACACATTGCGCAATGATGGCCAACCATCATCGGTCACGGCTCCCGGTAATGTGGTTACTTCTTTCTCTTACGATGATTATGGCCGTCGCACTAAGATAGAAGATCCGAGTGCCGGAATCCAGATCGATTCTTATGTGTGGAACAGCGATGGATCTTCAGTGCATACCCATACGAATCCGAACGGCAAGATAATCACATACAAAGACAAGTATGGCAGAACCACGTCCGTTGAGCGCCCTGGAGAGTACAACACGGCTTATTCCTATGACACTTATGGACGCTTGAATTCCGAATGCTCGACCAATGGCACAGGGGTGGAATATACCTATGACGCTTTTGACCGTGTGTTGTCATCCCGTGAGACCGTACCTGACGGAAAGTGGCTCAGGAAGACTGTCTGTTATGGCGACCAAGGGGTGCTGCTGAGTGTGCAATATGAGTCACAGAGTGGAGTGATCACGACTGAGAACTTTGCCTATGACAATGGTTATAATACAATAATCACGCTTCCGGATGAAACCATAGTGCGTTGCCTCATGTCTGAAGACGACCTTGGCTTGGCTACTGGAATCATTACCGGTGTGATTGGAAGGGAGTATGGATTCACAGCCTTTGGCCTTCCGACTTACAGGAAAATAGATGACGGGAATCTGCAGGATTTCACCTATCAGTTTGACCCTTTGACAGGTAATCTGTTGAGCCGTACTGACGGTTTGAACAACTATACGGAGCAATTCGGCTACGACAGTCTGAACCGCCTGACATCAATCGGGAACAGGGTGATCGCTTATGCGGACAACGGCAACATCACTTCGATCGGAGGTGTCGGAACCATGGATTATGGCGCATCATCACGGCCTTATCAGATCACGGCCTTACATCCAGAGTCGGATGGTCTGGTTCCTTCCCGTGTCCAGAATGTGTCCTATACCTGCTACAGTCGTCCTTCGATTCTGACAGAGGGAGGAAAGAGTGCCGCCTTCACCTATGACGATGATGGAAACCGTGTGAAGATGTATGTGGCTGATGGCTCCACGCAATTACTGACACGGTATTATGTTGGAGGCCGTTACGAGTTCGACCAATCTCCGGAAGGCACTAAAGAGCGGCTCTATCTTGGGGGTGACGCCTATTCGGCCCCGATGGTGCTTCAGCGTGAGAATGGAGGAGATTGGGTGGCTTACAACATAGGCCGTGATTACCTCGGCAACATAACCCACATCGCGACACTGAACGGAACTCTTGTGGCTGAGTACAGCTATGATCCGTGGGGTAGGCTTCGTGATCCAGAGACTCTTGAGGTCTATGCTGCAGGAGAGGAACCAGAACTGTTCCTTGGCCGTGGCTTCACAGGTCACGAACATCTGACGTGGTTCGGCCTGATCAATATGAACGCCCGCCTCTACGACCCGCTCCTTGGTCGTTTCCTCAGTCCCGATCCTTACGTCCAAGCACCGGATTTCACTCAGAACTTCAACCGTTACTCCTATGCATTGAATAATCCACTGAAATATACCGATGACACAGGTGAATTTGCTTTGACTACTATGTTAACTGTAGCAGCAATTACTGCGGCCGTGTTTGGCTTTGGAAATGTCGGTGCGCACATGATACGGGATAATATTAGTTTTAACGACGGTGTAAAATATTTCTTTTCGGGCGCTGTTGCAGGTTTTTTGGTCGGAGCGGCTGCATATACTGGATGGTGTGGAATTGCAGGTATGTCAAAGATGGCAGGCTTTATTGGAACGATTGGAAAAATAGCGAAGTATGGAGTTATTGGTGTGGAAGGGGTGCATGTTGCTTCCACTATTACAGGTGCCGTAGGGGGAGCAATTAATAAAGGTGGGAAAGGTTTTATAAACTCGATGAAAGTACTTTTAGGTAATTTCTATTTGGATGAGAATGCGTCATTCTTTAAAAGTATTTGGCAAGGTGTTTCACGCCATACTTGGGAAACCCTGCAGACTGGATTAGGCTACGATTACACTCAATTCCGAAATGCATTTGGTTCATCAATAGACAGAGTGGATTATCTGGGAGGGGCTACTTTCGCAACGAATGAAAATTCGGGAAAAAGGCAAGGTATTACATTGGGCAATTATTGCAATATAGATATTACGGATACAATCAATTCTAGTGAATTTTATAATTATGCTATTCAAGATCCATTATACATGCATGAATATGGTCATACTATTGATGGAAGGCTTTGGGGATTGTCATATTTATTTGCTATTGGAATTCCAAGTATAATTAGTGCTGCGGATGCTTCTCCTATTCCCGGGAAATTTGCGGATACGCACGATTATATGCCATATGAGATGCGGGCAAATAGGAAAGCGAAGAGATACTTCGGTAGATATTATGGCGTATCTTGGAAGACCAAATATCGGTCTGCCGATTATGAGGCATATTATCCAACCCATTATTAAATTATCGAGAAGAATGAAAAGAAAAGTTGCATTCTTTATTTGCATAGTGATATTTGGTTCGTCATGTTATGAACCGGGTGATATAGGTCTGTTTTTGAATAACAAGTCTGGCTATGAATTGACTTGTTTTGTGGCAGATGAGATTAATTCTGGGTTTAGTTATCCAGACACATTGCTTCCAGTTAATCCAAATCCATTCTGCATTGCAGATAGAATTCAGAAATCAGGTTGGATTTTTGGTCGAAGAGGAAATTGGGAATCCATTTTGTCTGTTACACATTGCGGTGTGTTGTCTGTTTATTTGTTTAAGCTGGAAGATGTGGATAATTTCGGTTGGGAATATCTTAGTGAACATAATGGCTATCTGGTTCGTTATGATCTAAGATTGAATGATTTGAGATTATTAAATGACACACTTTATTATCCCCCGACACCGGCAATGAGAAATATTCATATGTTTCCACCGTATGAAATAGTCATAAAGCGTTAGAATGTTTATGAATAAAATGTGTGAATTATGAATGTTCTGAATCGGAACATCTTTAGAGGAAAGGCCTTGAGGGCTTTTTCGTTGACGGAGTTGCTGGTTGTCCTTGTGATCATCGGGATTCTGGTGCTGGTAGCGATGCCGAACCTGATGCCGCTGATCTCAAGGGCGAAGGCGACTGAGGCCCAACAGCAGCTTACATTCCTGCATTCGCTGGAGAAGAGTTATTTCTACACATATTCACGATATTCCGATGATTTGGAGGAGCTTGGGTTTGAGCAGGCTGCCCTTGTGACGGACGGCGGGAACGCCAATTATCGCATCGAGGTCGTGGAGGCTGGGGAGAACGGCTTCAAGGCTCAGGCGGTCTCCGTGGTTGACTTTGACAAGGACGGAGTCTTTAACGTTTGGGAGATTGACCAGGACAAGAATCTGAAGGAGACCGTGAAGGACTGATGCGATGTTGAGGTTGCTTTCCATATTCCCGCTTGCGGCTATGATAGTTTCGGATGCAAGGAGCCGCACGGTGTCATCTTGGTGGCTGTCGGCTTTCGGGCTGGTCCTTGTTGTGGCCGGAGTGATTGAGGAGGGATGGCGAGAGACGTTGATCAACATTGTGTGCAATCTTTTTGTCCTTTGGGTGATAGGGGTATCTTTGCTGGCATATTCAAAAATGAGGAAGCGGCCGTTGATGGAGATGCTTGGTGCAGGGGATGTCATATTCCTTGCCGCACTGACACCGGTTTTCGGGGTAGAGGTGTATCTCCGGTTCTTGATAGTGTCCTCCATCTTTGCATTGCTGTCCTGGCCACTGTTCAGAAGGATGCAGCCTGGTTTGACAGGGATTCCCCTTGTTACGGTTTTCGGAGTCTGTTTTATTATATTCATACTTTTCAGAGTGATCTATGGAGGGTAGAGGGTTTGATTTGAACAGCGTTACTGTGCGCACCGAGGCCTTGCAGGTGCTTACTTCGGAAGAGGCAGCTTATTACAGGTTGCTTCCGTATGATGTGGATGCCGACGGGTGTTTGCTCTGTTTGGGCGAGAATGGTAGAGACTATGCCGAAGCCATTCGTGACTTGGACATTTTGTTTGGAAAGGAGATAGCTGTCAGGTATATTCCGGTTGAGGATTTGTCCCGTTTGTTGGCGATTCATTACAGACAGTCCGGGGCGAGATCCAAGGTCACGTCATCTGATGTCATAGAGGACGTTCCGTCATTGATCGAGGAGGCGTACCGGATGCGGGCAAGTGACATCCATATGGAGCCATCCGAGCATCGGTGCAGGGTTCGTTTCCGTGTTGATGGAAAACTTCTGGAACGGCACGTCATCCGGAAGTCATCCTATACTTCTTTGGTAAATCGCATCAAGATTATGTCCAATCTGGACATCTCCGAGAAACGACTTCCGCAGGACGGGCGCATAATTTACGATGGAAACGGCGTGCGTTTCGACATCAGAACGTCCATACTTCCAACGATCTATGGTGAGAAAATAGTGCTGCGTCTCCTCACGATGAACGACAGGCATCTTTCTCTTTCAGAACTTGGACTTGATGAGCGTCAGTACAAGGATTATCTGATGGCTGTGTCTCATCCTCACGGGATGATTCTGATTAGCGGACCTACAGGATCCGGAAAGAGTACCACACTCTACGCGACGCTGGAACTGCTTAACCGTGGGGACAACAACATCGTCACGATCGAGGATCCTGTTGAGTACACCTTGGAAGGTGTGAATCAAGTGCAGCTGAAGGAGGAGATAGGACTCGACTTCCCGATGGCTCTCAGGACTTTCCTTCGCCAGGATCCGGATATTATCATGCTTGGCGAGATACGTGATGAGGCAACGGCTGAGATGGCTGTTCGCAGTTCGCTCACGGGACATCTGCTGCTCTCAACTCTTCACACGAATAGTGCTTGGGGATGCGTTACCCGTCTTGTGGATATGGGGATTCATCCCTACCTCCTTTCTGAAACTTTGGTTGCCTGTGTGGCACAGCGTCTTGTCCGCACGCTGTGCCCTCATTGCAAGAAGGAGGCTGTCTCCGATCCGGTTATGCTGAACCGGCTTGGAATGCCTTTGGACACAAGAACCTACGAGGCTTCTGGATGTGAACATTGCTATTACACAGGTTACAGCGGACGCAAGGCTGTCTATGAGGTGATTCCGATTGACGGAGAACTCGGACAGGCGGTGAAAGAGGTGAGAGGAGACGTTGACGAGCTTCTGAGGTCACGTGGTCTCAAGACTCTTCGTGATTCAGCCATAGAGTTGTACGCTGATGGCTTGACGTCACTTGATGATATCTTACCGTTTATGAATTGAGTGATATTCAATGAGAATAAGACAAATAATATTCCTTCTGTCAGCTTTGCTTGTCTGCCGTGTGGCGGTCGCTCAAAGTGGTGACCGTTTAGAGAGAATCCGGGAGAGTCTGGATAGTCTGGCAGCCGCCGACACCCGCTACAATGAACCGATTGACCTTTCCGTGACGAATTTCTCTGTAGCGGATTTGTTGAAAACCATTGCGATAGAGAACAGCCTTAACGTGAACCTTTCCTTGGACAGGATTCGCGGTCAGATCACCTGTAATCTTGAGCGGGTTCCTGTCAAGGATGTGTTGTTGCTTTGCTGTAAGGATTGTGGTCTGGACTTGACTGTGGAATCGGGGATCATCACAGTCGCTCCGTGGCAGCCGTCCGAGCCGTTGCCGCAGATAACAATCGCACGTGACTCCTCTGGACTTTTCAGTATGGATTTCTCCGGCTGTACATTGGATGCACTGACACGCAGACTGGTGGCCGAGACTGGCGACAACATCGTGTTCGCACCATCGTTGGCGGAACGGAAAGTCTCAGGTTTTGGTGTCGGAATGAGTGTGGATCAGATGATGGAGAACATCTCGGCATCAAATGGTCTGAGATGTGCGAGAAACGAGTCCGGAACTTGGATGATAGGTGAGCGTGGCCGTGGCAAAGGCTCGTTTTTCCCTGTTGATGACACACCGGCTCCGTCATTTTGTGTCAGGTTGTTTCAGATGCGGTACCGGACTATCGATGACGTGGTCGAGATTATTCCCACCCAGTTGAAGAAAGACATTGAGATCAAAGTGTTTCCGGACCAGAACAGTTTTGTGCTCAGTGGAGGGCAACCTGATGTTGAGGCTTTGGAACGGTACCTGCGGGAGATAGACAAGAGTGTTCCTCTGATTTCAATTGATGTCATCATTGTGGATGCGCTAGATCGCAAGAGCCGGTCAACGGGTGTCACTTTCGGAAAGGGGAAAGAGGCATCAGGAGCTTCTTATGGGATATTGTCTCCCGGTGTGGATGTCTCGCTTGGTGCAGACAAGATCAACAAACTCATCAATGCGTTCAATGGTCTGGGACTTGTCAATCTTGGTCCGGTCGGCCCTAATTTCTATGCGGATCTGAAATTGCTCGAAGAGGATGGCGTGGTCACACTCCGTTCTACTCCTAAACTCTCTACTTTGAACGGCCATAAGGCGGTGTTGAAGAGCGGTGAGGTGAAGTATTATAAAGAGAGTCAAGTGAATATCATCGGTACTCAGAATCCGCTCCAGTCAGAGTCGTATCTTTGGAAGAATGTGGAGGCGAGTTTTGTCCTTGATATGACCCCTATTGTGAGTGCCGACAGCACGATAACCATAAGGATTGACCTGAATCAGGACGAGTTCACCGAGCGTGACAACGGTGATTTGACAGCTCCTCCGGGAATGACAAAACGCGGGTTCAATTCCATTGTCAAGGTTAAGGACGGCGAGATGATCTTGTTGGGCGGCATAGAAAAGAACCTTACTGAGGACAGCAGTAAAGGGCTTCCGTGGATAGCAAGGGTGCCAGTCCTGCGATTGTTCTGCGGAAATGTCACAAGAACCAAGCAGACGCAGAAGCTGAATGTGTTTATCAGACCTACCATTGTGCTATGAGATTGATTAGTAAAAGAATCCTTCCAGTTGAGGTGAATGTAGGATCTGCGGTCATTCAGGATGGGCTTGCGGAAAAAGGAGACATCGTGATTTTGTCTGTCTTCGGCTCTGATGTGTCTTCTCGTGCTTGTGATGATTTGGATCCTGTCCTGTCTCGTATAGAACGGAGTAAAGACTTATATTGGACAAGGTATTCTGACAAGATTTGCTATGTTAGAAAATCGGTGGTGGAGCCGTCACCGAATGACCGGAAAGGTCCTTATGTCGCAGGAGTTGCAGTCGGCGAGACTCATTATGAGGCCGAAGAGCAGGCGAAGAATATGCTGTCAGCCATTGATTGGAAGCGGATTGTCAAGGAGCCTGATATGCTCGAAGCCGTTACTAACCGTATATTTCGTCGCGCGCTTCTTCCTGTTTTGGTTTTCTGGTTGGTCGCCCTCCTTTGTAATTTCTTCTTGTTCTCAAGTCTGGATCGGAGTGTCAATGCGATGCGTCTTTCGCAGCAGGAATCCAGACGTGAGGCCAAGGCAGAAATGGAAGTCACAGGGAAACAGCGTCAGATGTTGGCTGACTATAAGGCTATGTCTCTGCCGAAGTCATCGGTGGATATTGATGCTTTGGCCTCAGTAGTGCCTGATGGCATCCAGTTGACATTATTGTCTGTTAATTCTGCTGGATTCAGGATCAAAGGCACGGCCAAAGATGTGTCTGACATAACGGAATATTCAAGCTTAATCCATCGGAAATTTCCTTTGCTGGAAATCGCCTCGATTGACAGACCTTCCGGAACGTCATTGTACCAATTTGATTTCAAGATGATGCGATGAGACTGAATCCGTGGACACTGAAATTAACGGCCTTGATTGTCGGGTTGCCGATCATTCTCTGGATGGCGGCTTTCTCAAAGACATTGTCGCTATACGGAGAGTACAGGCATCTTTCCAAATCCGAGACATCGGATTCCATCTCTTCGCAAAGGTTCGCTGTGCCTGGTGAGAACCGCCTTGCCGGAGATTGTCTGATCCGGGAGATTCTGTCTGGAGACGGCGATGTTGTCATCAATGAATATGCTCCGTCAGAGGAAAAATCTGACGGTGGCCTTTCCATTGTCCGTGCCAGACTTCAATTGAAAGGACGCTTTATTCCGTTGCTCAAGGTTGTGCATATTTTAGAAAACCAACCGGATATTTCTTTGGCCGACATCTTTTTCTCTCACAAATCTGAAAAAGAGACATTGGTGACCTTGGACTTGGATCTGATTCAATTGGTGAGTGATGAGTAGGAATATTCAATATCTTCGTGGCTTCTCGCTTCCCACTGTGCTGGTCATCTCTGTGTTGATGGCTTTGCTGATACTGCTTGCCTTTTCTCTAGTTGATTTGGACAGGCAGTATTATGCGAGTTATCATAGGAAGAAACAGAGTGTTTTGAATTTGCATTCTGCGTCTGCCCTTTATTGTGTGGACAGTCTTTTGGCGGGGGAGTCAGATTCCATAAGCGTGAGCCTTTTCGGAGATGTCGAGTCGGAAGTCGGCATAAAAGTACATAGTTGGGGACTTTATGAGATTATGACGGCCTCAGTGAAGACATTGCCGTTCAGTCGTCTGGTAATCTATGGGCGTTCCTCGGAGAACTCCACAAAAGCGGCTCTTTGGGTCGGTGACAGGAAACGTGCTCTGTCCATTGCCGGACGGACACGGATAGATGGGGATGTCTTTGCTTCTCTGAATGGCATCAATTACACGGATTTGGCCGGAGTTCCGTTTTCTGGTGAACATATTCCCGCCGAGAGGTTGTTTGTATCGACCTCCGCCCTTCCTTCCGTGGATTCTTCGGCTCTTGAACGTCTTGATTCTTTGCGTGGTTTGAGAGGAAAGGCTTGGTATCATCTTAACGATGCTGAAGGGTATAGCAGCTTTCAAGAACAGATATCTTTTGTATATGCTCGTGATGGAGACAAGACATTCCATCTTGGCGGCAATCGGATTCTGTATGCGGACAAACTTACCTTGGGGGCGGATTCGGAAGTGAACGGCATCCTTGTTTTCGCTCGCTCCGCCGTAATTGAGGAGGGATTCCGGGGAAGTTTGCAGCTGTTTTGTACTGACACCGTGACGGTTGGTAGAAATGTGAAACTTGAATGTCCTTCCGGAGTGCTGGTGTCAGGTGCTGATCATCCATTCGTCTCATTGGCTGGAGGAAGCCGCGTGTGCGGTTATGTGGCCGTTCTTAATGATGGGAAGGTGGATTCGAGACTGGAATATCCTTGCCTTAGACAAAAAACAGGAAGTGTGGTTGACGGGCTTCTGTATGTGGACGGATCGTGTGAACTTGAGGGGGGTGTCAATGGAGCGGCATACATAGGAGACTGTTTTTACGACAAAGACGGGTATAAGTATCCCGGCGTTTTGAATGATGTTTCCATCCGGCGTTCCGATGAGGTCCCGTTCCCTGTTCTGTTAACGGGGCCTTATCAGAGACGTGAGATAAAGAAAGTATTTTAGTTTGATGAGAAAGAAACTGTTGCTGGTTGCTTTGGTGGTAGCCGTTTTGGCGGTATGGGGGCTTGTCGGATTCCGCGTCTGGAATTGGACACGTCCGGAAATAACGCAAAGCGTCAAAACGGGAAAGAAGATAGAATCTAATTCTGTCACAAAGGATTCCCTTCGTTTGGATTATCGTGATCCTTTTCTGGAGTCCAGAAATGCTAAGACCGTTGTCTTGTCGGAGAAGGTTGCCGCTATTCCTGAACATCCTGTGCAGATGCCTCCGCTAAAGTACAAGGGTATGGTGAAAGGGAAGGATGGTGCTGTAAAGGCTCTTGTCGAGAGCAAAGGTGAGGTCGTTTCTCTTGCAAAAGGAGCGGTTTTGGAGAAGGTCCGTGTCGTTGAGATTGAGCCGGAACAGATTCAGGTTCAGTTCGGAAATGAAACACATTTGATCAAAGTAAGATGAGACTGAAAGCTACGACACTTTTGGAGACCATTGTGGCCTCTTTGATATTCCTTCTGGTTTTTGGAATGGCTATGGAGTCGTTGGTTCATATTCATAAAATCAGTGATCCTGATTGGTCTGCAATGGAACGGAGTTTCAATGAGTTCCGAGATTCTTCCGTTGCGGTGTCTGACGGATTGCGTGAATATTCTTGGGGAACTATGCGATGGACGCGCAAGAGTGCGTTTGATACGGAAGGACTTGTTGAGATCAATGTGAGCGCAACGATGAAAGGCGGGCAGAAAATAGAGTATCGTTATTTGAGAAATGAGTCGGGTGAAATTTAAGGGGAGTACCCTTCCGGAGCTGCTTGTCACAATGCTGTTGGGAGGTATTCTACTGTTGTTGATGTTCGATGGCGTGGATATGCTTCGTATGAGTTTGTCCAGATATTCATTGAATGGCTTCGGTGAAGACTTGGGCAGGCTGGAACGGTATGAGATGCTTGCCGAGCGTAGTGACAGCATTGACATCGGAGACAGTGTCAGATTCTTTCAGAACGGGGAAATTATAGGAGTATGCGAGAAATGGAACTGAACAAACGTCTGTCTGACAAGAAGAAAAAGGCTTTCTATTCCCAACTGTATGTTCTGTTGCATTCGGGATTGAGTTTTTCATCGTCGTTTTCTTTGTTGATCGAAAGTTCCAAGGGAAGTGACAGGAATGTCTATGAAAAGATTCTCGGGCGTGTTGTGTCGGGAGGATGTCTGTGGGAGGCTATGGAATATGTCGGAGGCTTTGACAGGATTGATTGCGGTGTCATCAGAATCGGGGAGGAGTCAGGGAAACTGATGGAGGCGTTATCCTTTTTGTCGGACTATTATGACAGGAGGGAAACACAGAGACGCACGCTTGTGAGCGCTTTGAGCTATCCGGCCATCACGCTTGCGGTGGCGGCTATTGTGTTATGCTTTATGCTGCTGGTTGTCGTGCCGATGTTCGAGCAGGTATATTCAAGGATGGGAGGGGAACTTCCTGCTCTTACTCGCTTTCTGATGGGCGTGTCTTCTTATGTGCCGTCTCTGTTTCTTACCTTTGTGGCTCTTGTGGCGTTGTTTCTTGTAATAAGACGGGTCTATGGAAACACTGATGAATATCAAAGGTTGATTTCGGAGTTTATCCTGCATATTCCTCTGTTGGGAGGGCTTTTGAAGAAGGCGGAATTGTCCCGTTTTTGCCGGATTATGTGCCTTCTTGTCAGTTCTGATGTTCCGATACTGTCATCCTTGAATCTTGTCGGCGGGATTCTTCGTCTGTACCCTTACCGTAAGGCAGTATTGGATTCCTGTGTGAAACTGGAATCTGGCTCTATGCTATGCGATGCCTTTTCAAGTTATCCGGATCTTTTTGACAAGAAGTTTCTTGTGATGCTTAGGGTAGGAGAGGAGACTGGAGCCTTGGACCGGATGCTGAAAACCCTTGCGGATGACACTTCTGAGGAACTGAACTATCAAGTCAGACAATTGAACAGCACTTTGGAGCCGCTTATGGTTCTGCTTATAGGAATGGTTGTCGGTTTCGTATTGATTGCGATGTATCTTCCTATGTTCAAATTGGGAATGACCATTCAATGATGATTTGGTTTGTTATGAGTTTTTATATACCTTTAATGCAAAGAAACTGCATTCTCCGATTTTGAATATAGAGTTGATTATAAATACCTTGGTTGAAAATTTTTATATTGAATCATTAATCATATCACAATGAAAAGAATCATTACTATCATCGCCGCTTTGGTGCTTATGTCAGGCGGTGTCATTGGGGTTACTTATAAAGTTACGAAATTTTGAGGTCTTTGCAAGTTATTTGATTAATAATCAACGTTATATAACGACAATTTTAAAATTTGTTATGTACTAAAAAAATAAAAGCGATGAAAAAGAATTATTTAATATTGAGTTTAGTTCTTATTCCTATTCTTGCCTCGAAATGTATTGACTTTGAGGGTGATTCTTGGGTGACGTTAAAAAACAACGCTGATTATGGTGTCGTTGCTCTTTTTGCTGACCTTTTTACGGGGTTTTGTTATCCGGATACTCTGTTGCCGGAAAGCCCGGTGTTCTATACTATTGTTGACTCTGTTAAATCTAACCCTAAAGTGAATCAAGTAATTCTGTATGGTGGAAGTTCTTTTTCAAAGGCGTTGAAGACTAACACGACTTCTGATACTTTGTCAGTGTTTGTTTTCCATATTGACACCTTGTTGAGTCACTCGTGGAAAGAAATCCGTGATGGCTATAAAATTCTGGTCAGATACGATTTGAGCGCGAAAGACCTTGAGTCGTTAAGAGGAGAAATATATTATCCCCCGACAACGGCAATGAGGAACATTCATATGTTCCCTCCATACGAGAAAGTCAAACCTCGATAACCGTTACAAAATGCTTTCACGCTACTATGCCACAGAAGTAGGTGAGGACGAACTGCGGCTGAAAAAGTCAATGCTTAAAGCAACAGTTTTTCAGCCGATGTTCCACCAGAGTGGATCACAGTGGCGATGTGGCTGAAGGTGTTTAGCAAGAAATATTGCGCCACCGCCATCGGCTTTTAATATATTCGTAATGTCTCAAAGTTCAGATTGCCATTTGGCTATGTTTTCGTAAATTGTTGTAAATTAGCGGCAAACATCGAATGAAGACGATGACGGTTGGAAGAATATATGGTTGAAAGCCAATGCTATACTAGCACGGAGACATACAAGGGATATAGTTATGAACTATTATTGGTTGTCAATAAACAATGACAAGGTTTCTACGGTTGCCTATGCACCTGAAGGAACACCGCTTTCGCATGAGCTCATTGGGGAAATGAATAACAGGGAAGACGTTCCTTTCTCATTGGAGTTGCGGGATGTTTTTGTGACCTCGAAGTTTGTCGTTGGAGGTTCTAGTGATGTCTTTTATGATTATCAGCCGAATAGCTTGGCTTGGCCGGTAATGTCTGAAAAGATGAAGTTGATAATCGCATCTCATTTGACGGGTTCTGAATATATTGAATGGAAGAACGTCATTATCAATGGGAAAGATATCTCCAAAAAGTATTATATTCCGATGTTCACAAGAAAACTGGATATTCTGAATGTCAGTGAGAGTGTTTGTGTGCCAGCATCAGGAATTGTCTTGAAGCCTTGTTTTGACAAAGAAAAGGTAAGGAATCTGTCTGTTATTCATAGTCCTAATCGTTTTTGGCAAATTTCGACTCAAATTTATGTTAATGAGGAGATTAAAAGAGACTTGATTGACTCCGGAATAGATGAGTTATGTTTTAGCAGGGTAAAAATGAAATGAAGGTTAAATATGTATGTGTGCGATGGAAATGAATGTGAGGCAGGTGCTTAAAGAACTTTGTCAAGATCTTGGATACAAAAAGAAAGGATACCTCTTTTACACATGTCGCCTTCCAAGAATAGCGTCGTTCATTTACTTACAGTTCTGATGACGGGATTGTCCGCGTGGCACTTAACCGGTTGAAAGTGTGGAAGACCACGTGGTCTGCCTTTGCCTTGAGTGTTTTGGGTGCCACGGGCGTTATGCGGGTTCCGAAAGGGCTGTGAATATTGCCGTTTAAGCTCCGTACCAGATGTAGACGTGGACCTCTCTCGATTACAAAACGCTTTCAGGCGGTTGTGCCACAGACGTGGATGAGGGCGCGTTACGGCTGAAAGAGTCAAAGCCTAAAGCGACAGTTTTTCAGCCGATGTTCCTCCAGAGTGTATCACAGTGGCGATGTGGCTGAAGGTGTTTTGCAAGAAATGTGCGCCGCCGCTGTTGGCTTTCAAGATATTGAAAAAGAGCGGAGGAGGATTGATTCTATGTAAGAGAGGTCTATACGATGGCGGCATTATATTGGGAAAAAGCATCCGTTGTGATGCCGTAAACGTGGATTGAAATCTAATCTTAAAAAAGGCTATTTTGTGCGATTTTATAAACAGAATCGCACAGGAAGTGCTTATGTGGCATTTCAAAACTGCGGAGCTGTACAATTCTGTAAGATAGTACGTTGGACATCTGTATCTAATTTGGAACGGTCTTTGAAATGGCGATGCCTCATGATTCGGAATCAGGGCTGCCTGATTCGCAAAAAAGATCGCTATGAGCAAACTTAACAAAAGAGCCATTATTGGCGTGGTCGCTGTGGCCGTTGTTGCCGCGGTTGTTGTCATCATCGTTCTCAGACCGAAACATAACGTGGAGGATCTGCCTGTGGTCAGCGTTGACACGGTCAGGACCCGGAATGTGGAGATTTACGGAGAGTTTCCGGGAAGGATCCGCGCCCAACAGTTCGTGGAGGTGCGGGCGAGGGTCGAAGGGTATCTTGAGAAGATGATGTTTGAGGAAGGAACCTACGTGAAGAAAGACCAGATACTCTTCATCATTGATCCCAAACAGTATAAGGCCCAGGTTGACAGGGCGGAGGCCCTTGTGACTAAAAATAAGGCCATGGCCTTGAAGGCTGAGCGGGATTTGGCGAGAATCAGACCTTTGTTCGAGCAGAAGGCCTCCAGCCAGCTTGATCTGGACAATGCTGTCGCCGCCTATGAGAGCGCCAAGGCTGACGTGCAGGTCAGCCAAGCCAATCTGACAGAAGCCCGTCTGGCCTTGAGTTACACCACGGTACGTTCTCCGATAAGCGGCTACATAAGCGAGAGGCACGTGGACATCGGTACTCTTGTCGGTCCTGGATCGCAATCTCTTCTTGCGAATGTGGTCAAGAGCGACACCGTGCTCGTGGAGTTCAAGATGACGGATCTGGATTATCAAAAAAGCAAGGCCAGAAATGTTAATCTCGGCCAGAAGGACACCAGCCGGCATTGGGAACCGTACGTGACCATCACGTTGGCGGACAAATCTGTTTACAAGTACAAGGGGCTGGTGGATTTCGCTGATCCGCTGGTGGACGCTAAATCCGGAACGTTCTCTGTGCGCGCCGAGATGCCTAACCCTGACAGGGAACTTCTTCCTGGCCAGTTCACCAATGTCAAGGTCCTGCTGGACGTGAGGGAGAATGCTGTGGCTGTGCCTACCAAGGCCATCATCATCGAGAAGAGCGGATCGTTCATATTCGTGATGAAAAATAACGGCATCGTGGAGAAGCGCTTCATCCAGACCGGGCCGGAAGTGGATAATACAACGGTCGTGGAACGTGGTCTCAATCCAGGTGAGGTCATAGTGGTGGAAGGAGAGCACAAACTTAGCCACGGGATGAAGGTTGAGGCAGTTCGATCTTAGTGAATATATTAATAAACAAGAACTTATGAAATCTGATTTCTTTATTGACAGGCCCGTATTCTCGACTGTCATATCCATCATAATTGTACTTGTCGGGCTCATCGGACTGACGATGCTGCCGGTTGACCAGTACCCGAAGATCGTCCCTCCGGTCGTGCGCGTGTCCACATCCTATCCGGGCGCCAACTCGCAGACCGTGTCGCAGGCCGTCGCGACACCTATCGAACAGTCGCTCAACGGAACGCCTGGAATGCTCTATATGGAGTCAAGCAATTCCAATAACGGAGGATATTCAGCGACATTGACATTCGACATATCCACAGATCCGGATCTGGCCGCTGTTGAGGTTCAGAACAGGGTTAAACTGGCTGAGTCCAGACTTCCGGCCGAAGTCGTGCAGAACGGCATTTCGGTGGAAAAGGAGTCATCCAGCAAGTTGATGACGATCACTGTGATGTCGGATGACCCGAAATTCGATGAGGTCTATCTCAGCAACTACACCACCTTGAATATTCAAGACCGCCTGAGGCGTGTTCCTGGGGTGGGAGTTGTCTCCAATGTGGGTAGCCGCTACTATGCGATGCAGATCTGGGTACAGCCTGACAAGATGGCCAGCCTCGGAATAACGGTCAAGGATCTGCAGAACGCCTTGAAGGACCAGAACCGCGAGGCGGCGGCCGGAGTGCTCGGGCAGCAACCGATCACGGATGTGGATGTGACCATCCCTATCACGGCTCCCGGCAGACTCTCTTCGGTCGAACAGTTCGAGAACATCGTGGTCCGGACAGGCGCGGATGGCTCCATCATACGTCTCAGAGATGTCGCCAGGATCTCGCTTGAGGCTCAGTCGTACAACACCGAGAGCGGCATCAACGCCCGCAACGCTGCTGTGATGAACGTCTTCATGCTTCCGGGAGCCAACGCCGTGGAGGTCGCCGACAATGTCAAGGCTGAGATGACGGAAATCAGCAAAGGGTTCCCGGACGGAATGTCCTACGACATACCGTTCGACATGACTACTTACATCTCGGAGTCCATCCACCACGTTTACAGGACCTTGTTTGAAGCCTTGATACTCGTCATTCTGGTGGTGTTCCTGTCTCTCCAGAATGTCAGGGCCACACTGGTTCCTGCCATAGCGGTGCCGATCTCCCTTATCGGCACGTTCGGCGTGATGCTGATCTTCGGCTTTTCTCTGAATATGATGACCTTGCTTGGCCTTATTCTGGCCATCGGAATTGTCGTGGACGATGCCATCGTGGTCGTGGAGAATGTAGACAGAATAATGTCAACCGAACATCTCTCCCCGTATGAAGCGACGAAAAAGGCGATGGGTGAGATAGGAAGCGCTCTTGTGGCGATGTCGCTTGTGCTCTGCGCCGTTTTTGTCCCGGTAAGTTTCCTTTCAGGTATCACGGGGCAACTGTTCCGTCAGTTCACTGTCACTATCGCCGTTTCCGTGATCATCTCCACGGTCGTGGCCCTGACATTAAGTCCTGTGATGTGTTCCAAATTCCTGAAACCACACGATGGGGACAAACCTAAGAACTTTGTGTTCAGGAAGATAAACCAATGGCTTGAGCAAGGGACATCCTTTTACGCCAAGATGGTCCGCTTCGCGGTGCATAATTCGAGGCGGATGTTCGCCGTCTTCGGTGTCGCTGTCGTGGGAATATTCATACTCGGCCGCCTCGTCCCACAGAGTTTCATCCCTAAGGAGGACCAAGGGTATTTCACGGTGGAATTGGAGCTTCCTACGGGGGCTACGCTCGAACGGACCAGAGAAGTTACGGACAGGGCGATGGATTTCCTGCTTCGGCAGCACGATGTTGAATATGTCCTCAATGTCACCGGTTCCAGTCCCCGGATAGGCACGGCGCAGTCCAACAGCACCTTGACGGTGATTCTGAAGCCGTGGAACGAACGCGATGTTACGAATATGTCCAAGACGATCGCGATGGTGAGGGACTCTTTGTCTATGTACCCGGAAAGCAAGGTGTACATAAGCACTCCTGCCGTCATCCCAGGACTTGGCACCTCGGGAGGATTTTCGATGGTGCTTGAGGCCAGAGGGGACGCGACCTATGAGGACCTCCAGAACGCTTCTGACACATTGCTGCATTATGCGATGAAGAGAAAGGAGCTAACAGGCTTGTCATCGGGGATGCAGAAGGACATTCCTCAGCTGTACTTCGATGCCGACAGGGATAAGATTCAACTTCTGGGCCTGTCATTGGCCGATGTCTTCGCGACTTTGAAGGCTTTCACAGGTGCGATCTATGTCAATGATTTCAACATGTACAACCGAATATACCGTGTCTACATCCAGGCCGACGCTCCGTACCGCGCCCACACCGACAACTTGAATCTGTTCTTCATGAAAAGTTCCGGAGGCACGATGATCCCTGTCAATGCCTTAGGCACCACGCATTTCACGACCGGCCCTGGCACGATCAAGAGGTTCAACATGTACAATTCGTCCACAATAAGCGGGGAGGCTGCCAATGGAACCAGCTCTGGCGAGGCCCTCGCGATACTTGAGGAGATAGCTGAGGAGCATCTGCCGGAAAACATCGGGGTCGAGTGGAGCGGAATGTCCTATCAGGAGAAAAAGGAAAGCGGGCAGACCGGCCTTGTCCTTGCGCTGGCGTTGCTGTTCGTGTTCCTCTTCCTTGCGGCCCAGTACGAGAGTTGGTCCATTCCTGTGGCCGTCATCCTTTCGCTTCCGATCGCGATTGCCGGGGCGTATCTCGGTGTGGCTGTGTTCGGTATGGAGAGCAACATCTATTTCCAGATAGGCCTCGTGATGCTTGTCGGCCTTGTGGCCAAGAACGCGATTCTTATCGTTGAGTTCGCCAAAGACGAGGTCGAGTCCGGAAAGGACCTGGAAGAGGCTGCTGTCACCGCGGCTAAACTTAGGTTCAGGCCTATCGTGATGACATCATTGGCCTTCATCCTTGGAATGCTTCCTCTAGTGTTCGCCAGCGGTCCGGGATCCGAGAGCCGCAGGAACATCGGTACCGGAGTGTTCTTTGGGATGATCACCGGCATAACCGTCGGAATCGTCTTCGTTCCGTTCTTCTTCGTGCTGATTTACAAGTTGAAGTCAAAACTCTCGAAGTTGAGGCCAAGATTCCGTAAGGCCGGAAAGGCTTTGCCGGCAGTGGCCGTTCTGGCAGTGTCGTCATTGTCTCTCGGTTCCTGCTCCACATCCAGATATTGTGAGAAACCGGATCTTGGTGAGATGCCGAAGGCGTTTTTCG
Organism: uncultured Bacteroidales bacterium; assembly: GCA_934698975.1. Taxonomy (GTDB): domain Bacteria; phylum Bacteroidota; class Bacteroidia; order Bacteroidales; family UBA932; genus Cryptobacteroides. The sequence goes on along the minus strand of CAKUVR010000031.1, from coordinate 6,418 downwards.
AGGATTCGAGCGGCAGGAGTTTCGCTGACCTGGACTGGCGTGAAGTGTACGGGTCTCCTGAGTTGCAAAAGCTTATAGACGCTGCGTTGGAATATAACAAAGACATCCTCATCGCTGCGGAGCGTCTTAAAGAGATGGAGTACAAGTATCGTGTTCAGAGATCTGCCCAGTTGCCTTCCGTCTCGGTTAAAGGCTATGCACAGAATGATCACAGCAATTATGGTGGAACGGATCCAGAGCCGGATGATCCAGAGTTCGGAGTCAAAGCCTCGCTTCAGTGGGAGGTTGATTTCTGGGGAAGGCTGAATTGGTCGAGGAAAGAGACACTTGCCGATTACCTTGGTACTGTCGAGGCTCAGAAGGCGGTGAGGATGAGCATCATAGCAAATGTGGCCTCCGCCTATTACGAACTTGTCGGATTGGACAAGAAACTTGAGATCGTCACCAACACGTTGGTCACAAGGCAGAAGTCCGTGAACCAGGCAAAACTTCGTGCGGAGGGTGGTCTGACATCGGAAATCCCTTACCAACAGGCTCTTGTGGAATTGGCATCCGCTGAGGCGATGGTTCCGGATCTCCAAAGGCAGATCGCATTGAAGGAGAGTGAATTGTGTTTCGTCACAGGATCGTACCCTAAAGATGTGGAGCGTGTGGCCGGGTCCTTGGAGATGTCAAAGACCACAGTTCCGTCCGGCGTGTTGTCCGACATTCTCAAGCGTAGGCCAGACCTGATGAAATCCGAAAATGATCTTCGTGCAGCCGAGGCTCGTGTCGGGGTGGCGATGGCTGAAAGGTTCCCGTCTTTTGTCATCAACCTTGGAGCGGGCGGGGAAAACGAAACCCTTAAGGATTTCCTGAAGTCCCCGTTCTGGTTTACCGGAGCCACACTGGCATCGCCTGTTTTCGAGTTCGGCAAGCGCCGCTCCGCCTTCAAGGCCGCCGTGGCTTCATACGAGCAGACCAGACTAAAGTACGAAAAGGATGTGATGCAGGCTTTCAGAGAGGTGTATGACGCGACCGTGACTTTCCGTTCCGCCCGTTCCAACACTGACGTGAAGGAGGAGATGGATCGTGCGTCCAAGAAATATGTCGTGCTTGCCAATAGCCAGTACATAAATGGCGTGATCAGTTATATGGACGTTCTTGACGCGCAGAGAAAGTACCTTGCCTCTCAGCTGGAGCTGAGTGAGGCCAGAACAAAGGAGAACCTCTCTGTGGTCAACCTCTATAAGGTTCTCGGCGGCGGCTGGAAAAACTTTTGAAAATCTCCTTTACAAAACACCATAAAGTCGAGGATTGATTTTTATTGCTAACTTTACATGTTGTTGTAAAATAAAGCTGTCAGGTGAGTATCCTGCATGGCTTGTCACTGTTGTTTTAGTAACATGGAAAAAATAAGTTGCCTCATATTAAGCTATACCGAAAAGATTTCTTAAGGTGATGCGGATTATTTTTTGAAAGTTACTTAAAGAACCAAATTAGTGGATATGTTGCAGGAGACTGAAAGAAAATTTTTGATCAAAGGGGATTATAAACCATTTGTCTATAAATCAGTACGGATTGTTCAGGGGTACCTTTGCAGTGCTCCGGAGAGGACGGTGCGAGTGCGTGTTAAAGGTGACAAGGCTTTCATCACGGTCAAAGGTGTGGGCAATGCGAGTGGTGCCAGTCGTTTTGAATGGGAAAAAGAGATTTGTGTGGAGGATGCCAAAGCTTTGTTTGAGATCTGTGAGCCGGGAGTTATTGACAAGACCCGTCACCTGATAAAGGCCGATGGAGGGCATGTCTATGAAGTGGATGAGTTTTATGGGGATAATGAAGGGCTTACGATTGCGGAAATAGAACTTTCTTCAGAGGATGAGCCTTTTGAGAAGCCATCTTGGCTTGGCCATGAAGTTACAGGCGACCAACGCTACTACAATTCCTATTTGGCTAAACATCCCTATAAGTCATGGTGATTGCCAGACTGTTTCAGAGGTAGAAGAATAGTTTCATGATCCAGATCGACACCAGAATCCACGACCGCTACTCGATAGAGTTGAAAGTCAGTTTTGTCACCCGTAAGAAATTGCGGATGAACGACTTCTCTCTGGCGATGTGGTTCTTCGTGCCAGGCAGTCTGGACATCACAAGGGCCACCTACCCCAAGGACATGTTCTACCAGGATGTCAAGTCGAACATCCGCCTTATCACCCCTGTTTTCCTGCTCCGGGAGATAGCCGAAGGCCCTGCGGTGCCGCTCCACAACATCCGCGAGGCTTTCACCAAAATGGCCTCCAACCCGACCCGGACCCTGATCTCTGAATATGAGTACCAGATCAAGATGTTCGCCGCCATCGTCAAAAGCGCCCTGCGTGACGAACTGGCCCACATCAAGCAGAACCGGATCGGCTCGGACACGGAAAACCTTTGCGAAGGCTTCATCGCCAACGCGGAAAGAATCTGTGATGAATATGTCCGGCTGCGCTCCATCATAAACGCCCCGACAGTTCCTGAGGACGTGATGAGGATGTACCTTTGCGGAGACGAATTTCTCTGCGACATCACGTGCAAGCATATTCTTGAACTTATTGAATGGTTGAGGGACAGAAAGTTGGATGAGCTGGCCGGCAAGGCTTCCGCCCTTTACCGCAGGATCGGAAAGCACATGAAGCAGCTGGGCTACCCGGAGATCCGGGAGGACGACCGGCTGCACAACCGCATATTCATTCATCGCTTCAGTATCTTGAAAAAGTATATTGAGAGCGACCTTTACCTCCGCGCTCCGAAGCGGCGCGACGGGGTGATTGTGGAGCAGCTCTATTTCAGCATTGCCGCGGGTGTGGCGATGCTGTTCGCCACCGTTGTGAGCTTCGCTTTCCAGAAGAAGTTCGGCTCGCTGACACTTCCGCTGTTCATCGCCCTCATTATCAGCTATATGCTGAAAGACCGCATCAAAGAGTTGATGCGCTACTATTTCGCCCACCGTGTTGGCAGCAAGTACTTCGACAACAAGGCGAAGATCATCCACAAGGACACCGAACTCGGCTGGCTGAAGGAAGGAGTTGACTTCATCGAGCCGGAGAAGGTTCCAGTGGACGTGATGACCCTGCGCAACAGCTCGCATCTGACGGATGTCGAAAGCAGCAACGTCACCGCCGAGAAGATCATCCTCTACCGCAAGTCAGTCCACATCGACAGAGAGAAGCTTCAGGCCAATTCTGAATATTCCTTCAGCGGCATCAATGACATCATCCGCCTGAATGTCACCAACTTCATCAAGAAGATGGACAACCCCACAACCTTGATGCGCACCCTCGGTGACGACGGCTCCATCCAGACCGTGGAGTGCGACCGTGACTACTATCTCAACCTCGTCCTTCAGTACCAGTACGACAACACCGCTGAGTTCAAGCGCTTCCGCATCGACCTCTCCCGCGACGGCATCCGCTCCATCGAGGAGGTTCGGTGACGCTCTGTGGCGGCTAAGTCGTTGTTTTGCAGCTGAATAGCTACCTGTTCTGTCGGCGAAATAGACAGGAGGTGGTGTCTGTTGTTTATTGAATATCAAACGTTTGTCCGCCACGGTCACTTTCCCTTTTGTTTACTTATTATTATATTTGGAAAACATTTAATGATTCCGCGTATGAAAAAACTTTTTGCGACCACTCTTTTTGTTTTGACACCAGTCTTGACAACATTTGCCCAACAGCAAGACAGCGTGATCACTGAAATCCTTTCCGCATCGGTCATCACGGAAGGCAACATAACCTATAAGGTTGACCGCACTACGCACTTTTTCTCGCCCGCTGAGGTGAAGGCAGTGAGGGACGGGCGGGAACTTGTGGCAACGATCCCGAACCTGCTCATCGACAAGCAGAGCAATACTTTGGCGACTCTAGCCGGCAAGAAGATCCTCATACTGATCAACGGAATCAAATCGACGGACACTGACTTGCAGCTGATTCCTGCCTCGAAGATCAAGAAGGTTGACTTCTACGATGTGCCACCTGTGCGGTACATGGACATGGCTGATGTGGTTCTGAATATCATCACCTCGCGTCTGGACACGGGTTGGAACGGAAGCGTCTATACGAGGGTCGGCCAGATGTACTCTCACGGTAACGTGGCTCTCAGCCGGGTGAGCGGGGACAACAAGCTGACAGTCAACCTCGGAAGCCACTTCAACCACAAACGCAAGGTGTGGGACGAGGAGACCGGAGAATTTACCTACCGTCTTGGGAATGATGAATATCAGTATGAATATTTCCAAAAACAGCGCGAGTGGGGAAACCAGTACTCCGGTGGAGTGGCATGGCTGAACGGGAAGCCCGGAGACTACATGTTTCAAGTCTCAGCGGACTTCTCGTTTTACAATAACAAGATGGAGAGGGACAGGGACATCGACTTCGCCCTCAATGGCTTGAAAGGTACTCGTTCGGGATTGGCGAACAATGATGTCACCACGCTTAAGCCGACTTTTGACATTTATTTCGAGAAGACTCTTTCTGATGTGAGCACGTTGATGGCAGACGTGACCGCGACATCATATTCAAATGACCAGGATGCTTTCACGTCAGAGACTGGGGCGTTCGAAGACGTGCTGGATCTGAGCACAAGGAAGAACTCCGTCATCGGGGAGCTGGTATATTCATACGCCAAGAAGAATCGTACGTTCAACGCTGGGTACAGAGGAACATTCAGCTTCCTGCGGAGTGACCTTGCGGGAAGCGGTGTGACGAACGTGCGAACCGGACGGCAGAGACTTTTCGGGGAATATTCTTCCCGTCATGGTTCTTTCTCGTACCGTCTGAGTCTCGGTGCGGAGAACAACATGAAGGCCGGTGACGACGGCTTTTCCAGATTCGCTTTCTCTCCGACGGTGCTTTTGTCTTATAGATTGAACAAGAGGAACATGTTGCGTCTGCGCCTTGATTCGGAGACCTCGATGCCGGACATCCAGCAGATGTCAGGCAACAGGATCCTGATCATGGAGAACTTCTACCGCAGAGGAAACGCGGATGTTCACAACAGCACCGGCTACCAATCGAAGCTGATATATTCCTATAACATTCCACGGAAGTTGATCGTCCAGGCTGACGCTCACTACAATCGCACCGCCGGCTTCCTTTATGACGCGTTCGTGCAGGATGGCAGCGCGTGGTATCTGGAGACACGGAACGCGCATCTTTATTCCGAAACTGGCATGAATATGATTGTGAACTATCTGCCTTGGAACTGGCTGCGCCTTGGCGTGGATGTTTCCGCTGACCGGCAGACCATAAAGGAGACCTCTTCGGGGGAGGTTTTCAGTGACTGGTTCTTTCCAGTCTATCTGAACGTATCCGCTGTCTGGGGTGACTGGTCGTTGTCCTGCCGCCAGACCTTTGGCGGAAAGATGCTGGATGGCCTGTACAGAAAAGGTCTGGAGAAGGTGTCGTACCTGTCCTTGACCTATGGTTGGAAGAACTGGCAGTTCGGAGCGCAATGCCTGTTCCCGTTCTACGATGACAAATACTCCAACGAGACGGTTTCCTTGGCTCCTGTCAGCCACGTGACACAGACAAACCTTCGTACCAAGAACCGCGAGTTCGGCTTCACCATCTCATGGTTCTTCCAGCGCGGCAAGGAAAACCACTCTGCCAAGAGCCTAGGGAACTCCGACTTTGACTCCGGAGTGTTCCGGTTCTGACATAAACTCCGCGTGGTTTCACGCAAGAGACGTTCACAAATTAGTACAATAGTCCGAACATCCATAGAGGGATGCGGTTGCCGTAACCGGTCTCTATACCGTCAATGCCAAGGTAACTTGTTGGAATGTCTGCGATTTGTTCAAAATTTTTATTGTCGCCACCTATCTCAAACAGATAGTCGCCATCTACAAGAAAATCTCCTTTTGTCGGCATTTGCACGGAAGATACCGCGGACATTTGGTTGATGAAGAACGTTTCGCGTATGGTTCCAATGTTCCATATCAATCATCTTTGATGACAAATGTAAAAAACATTTTTGTAAAAATGAAAATCGATAATAAAATCATTTTTGCAAAAACGAATAGAATGCCATCGGTGCGCAGAATCGTCCATCTTACGAACGAGGATCATAATAAAATCAGTTTTTGTTGATGGTGCAAAGGTACGGTGGAAAGCCTTTGTCCACGATACGGACAGTGTGGACATCAGAACTCTGCATATTCTTAACTGTCAGCCTATTTTTTATTACGATACGGACAATTATAAATAGTCCACAATGACGGTCGTTGAGCCTGTCGAAGTGACCGTCAATCGCAGCGCCCGAAGTACGCCTCCGCCACGATGGAGAGTCGAAGGCAGGATGACTGTTGCCGTTCCGACGGCGTCGATGCTACTTCCAATCGTATTTTGGAGGTTCGAGATAATAGACACTCTCGCCATGCTCATTGTATTGCGAATTGTGTCCC
>CAKUVR010000030.1:0-30734 GCA_934698975.1 uncultured Bacteroidales bacterium | reverse complement strand
ATTCACCCGTTCTACCTAAGTGGAACTACCTCATCAAACCGAACAACTGATGCAACTTATTTTTTACACATTACTAAGTGGTCACAGCCGGTCGGAGACCGCCGTGAACATATTCATTCATAAATTTAATCAAAACCAGCGAGATTTCCTTCCGTGGCCGAGTCAAGCTCAAAGCCCTCATCAGCCGGAAGAATTTTCCCGGCGGCGACAGCCCCGGCTCCGGCGGCGACGGCAAGCCTGTCGCAGCGTTCATTCTCAGGATGCCCGTTATGCCCTTTGAGCCAATGGAAAACCACCCTGTGCATCCGGCAGACATTCAGAAAGCGCATCCAAAGATCCGGATTCTTCACCTTTTTCCACCCTTTACGCTCCCAGTTCAGAAGCCAACCTTCATTCACCGCCTTCACCACATAAGACGAGTCACTGTAAACCTCAACTTCAGCATTTTTCCACTTGATTGCCTCCAAACCCTTGATCACAGCCAGAAGTTCCATCCTATTGTTGGTCGTGCGGGCGAATCCCCCGCTCATCTCTTTCTCATGCCCGGCACACTTGAGCACAACGCCGTAGCCTCCCGGTCCCGGATTGCCGCTTGAAGCCCCGTCCGTGTAAAGGAATATCTTCGGTCTCGCTGAATTAGTCTCCATAAAGTACAAACTTACATAAAAATCCGCATTATTTACACCCGCTTGGGCAAGAATCGTTATTTTTTAAGGATTATTGAGTGCACAATGCAAGAAAGCAAGGATGATTTTGATAACGGAATATTTCTGATTAAATTTGTCAGTGGCGACACCACGATGGCTGGCAGAGCCGAATGGAGGAATATACCATGAATATACTTGTGACAGGAGCCAACGGCCAGCTGGGAACCGAACTCCGCAACGTGACGGCAGGAAGCCGGCACAACTACATATTCTCAGACGTGACCTCACTGCCGGGAGTCGAGACGCTCAATCTTGACATCACGGACTTTGACGCGCTCAGGATTGTCTGCGACTCGGAGAATGTCAATGCCATCGTGAACTGTGCGGCCTACACGAATGTGGACAAGGCCGAGGACGAGCCTTCTATGGCTATGCTGCTGAACTGCACCTCGGCCGGAAATCTGGCCAAAGTCGCAAGGGAAAGAGACGCGGCGTTGATCCACATTTCCACGGACTATGTCTTCCACGGGGATATTCCCATGCCTTGCAAGGAGGATTGGCCCACAGATCCGCTTGGGGTCTATGGATCCACCAAACTTGCCGGAGAGAAAGAGATCGAGAAATCCGGCTGCAAGAGCATAATCATCAGAACCGCCTGGTTATATTCACCTTACGGCAGAAATTTCGTAAAGACAATGCTTCGCCTGACAGAGGAGTGCGACTCGCTCAAAGTCGTTTTTGACCAGATCGGAACTCCCACATACGCCCATGACCTTGCCACACTGATCGCAGCAATAATCGATAACGACAGGCTTGGCGACACCGGAATATACCATTTCTCCAACGAGGGGGCCATCTCTTGGTACGATTTCGCCAAGGCGGTCAGCGAGACAGGCGGGACAATCTGCGACATACAGCCTTGTCACACCGAAGAATATCCTTCCAAAGCACAAAGGCCACGGTTTTCGGTGCTCGACAAAACAAAAGTAAAGGAGACTTTCGGAATCACAATCCCATACTGGAGGGATTCTCTTGTGGACTGCATCAAAAGAATCAATAAACACTGAATATAACCATGAAAGGAATTGTACTCGCCGGCGGAAGCGGCACACGTCTATACCCTATCACGAAGGGCGTCAGCAAGCAGATGCTGCCAGTCTATGACAAACCGATGGTCTATTACCCGATATCGGTTCTTATGACTGCCGGAATCAGGGATATTCTAGTCATCTCAACACCGTCTGACTTGCCTGGATTCCAAAGGCTTCTGGGCGACGGAAGTGATTTCGGAGTGAACTTTGAATATGCCGAACAACCTTCGCCTGACGGGCTCGCGCAGGCTTTCATAATAGGAAAGGAATTCATAGGTGATGACTGTGTCTGCCTGGTGCTGGGTGACAACATCTTCCAAGGCACCGGTTTCGGCAATCAGTTGAGAGAGGCGGTCCGCACGGCAGATGAGGAAGACAAGGCCACCGTATTCGGTTACCAAGTCAGTGATCCTCAACGCTATGGGGTGGCCGAATTCGACAAGGACGGCAATTGCCTCAGCATCGAGGAGAAGCCGGCCGAGCCTAAGAGTGACTATGCGGTGACCGGGCTTTACTTCTACCCGAACGAGGTGGTGGAGATCGCTCACAGGATCAAGCCGTCGGCAAGAGGCGAGCTGGAGATAACGACTGTGAACCAAGAGTTTCTGGCGGCAGGAAAACTGAAGGTCCAGAAACTGGGGCGTGGTTTCGCATGGTTGGACACCGGCACACACGAATCCCTCGCCGAAGCCTCGACCTACATCGAGGTCATCGAAAAACGTCAGGGGCTCAAGGTCGCCTGTCTTGAGGAAATCGCCTACAGAAAGGGTTGGATCACAGCTGGAAGGCTCCGCGAGGTGGCCAAGCCAATGCTCAAGAACCAGTACGGCCAGTATTTGATCAAGATAGCGGAGGAATAAGGGCAACGGGACTCCGATGAATATAACTACGGAACAGACACCATGGACATCATCACAACCGAAATAGAAGGCGTCCTGATCATCGAGCCAAGAATATTTCTGGACAGCAGAGGGTATTTCTTCGAATCATTCAACCAAAGGGTGTTCGAGGAGAAGGTCGGGTCGGTGACATTCGTTCAGGACAATGAGAGCAAATCCTGCTACGGGGTCGTCAGAGGGTTGCACTTCCAGAAAGGCGAGCACGCCCAAAGCAAGCTGGTCAGGGTCGTGAAAGGCAAAGTGCTGGATGTGGCCGTGGATCTGAGGCCTGGCTCAAAGACTTTCGGCAAGCATGTGTCGGCCGAACTGTCAGAGGACAATCACAGGCAGTTTTTCATCCCGAGGGGATTCGCCCACGGATTCAGTGTCCTGAGCGACGAGGTGATCTTCCAGTACAAATGCGACAATTTCTATTGTCCAGAATCCGAGGGAGCGATCGCATGGGATGATCCGGATCTGGGGATTGACTGGAAGGTTCCTGTAGACAGAATCATCTTATCTGAAAAAGACAGAAAACATCCTAAACTGAGAGATTGCCGACCAGATGACATTCTGTAAGATCCAGATGGTTTATCCAACGACTGCTTAATGTCAACTACGAGATTTTGCTGTAATCCTTGATGTTGTACTTGTCCTTGCGGAGTTCCCGGGCAAGCAGTTCGTTCACAGGTAGGTCCAGTGTCTGGTCATGGGCAAGCACGTGCTCGGCATAACTTCTCGCGTCCGCAAGCAAAGCCCCGTCATGAGCCAAAGACGCGATGTTAAGTTCTATCGGAAGGCCGCTCTGCTGCGTTCCCTCCAGATCACCCGGACCACGCATCTTCATGTCCTCCTCGGCCAGATCAAAGCCGTTTTCCGTGGCGCACATCAGCTCCAGCCTTTTGCGAGACTCCTTGCTGACTTTGTTGCCGTGCATCAGGACGCAGTAGGACTTTTCGCACCCGCGTCCGACACGTCCTCGAAGCTGGTGCAGTTGAGCAAGGCCGAACCGCTCGGCGCTCTCGATCACCATCACGGATGCATTAGGGACATCCACACCGACCTCGATCACGGTAGTGGACACAAGGATATTCGCTCTCCCCGCCGCGAAAGCGTCCATATTGAACTGCTTCACCTCGCTGGTCTGCTGGCCATGCACGATGGCAACCTTGTACGGCGGGAAAGGGAATCTGGAGACAATGTCCTCATATCCAGCCTCAAGATTCTGATAATCAACCTTTTCGCTCTCGAATATCAAAGGATAGACAACAAACACCTGACGTCCTGCCGCAATCTCTTTCTTCATGAAATTGTAAAGCTGCGGGCGCTTGCCTTCGCCGATAAGCATGGTCTGGATAGGTTTTCTGCCTGGAGGCATCTCATCGATGACGGAGACATCCAAATCCCCGTAGAATGTCATCGCCAATGTCCTAGGAATCGGAGTCGCAGTCATGACTAGCACATGAGGCGGCACACCGGAAGCCCCTTTGGCCCAAAGCCGAGACCTCTGATCGACCCCGAATCTGTGCTGCTCGTCAATGATGGCCAGCCCTAAATTCCTGAACACCACCGTGTCCTCAATCAACGCATGAGTACCGATGATGATTCCTACAGCTCCGTCAGCCAGACCCTCCAGAATCGGTCTTCTGGCCGCCTTTCCGGTCGAGCCGATCAGCAGTTCGCAACGGACTCCGGTCGGAGCCAGATATTTGGATATGTTGGTGTAGTGCTGCTGGGCAAGAACTTCGGTCGGAGCCATGATGCAGGCTTGGAACCCATTGCCGACAGCGATCAGGGCTGACAAGACGGCGACCATGGTCTTGCCTGAGCCGACATCTCCCTGAAGAAGGCGGTTCATCTGGTGACCGCTCATCATGTCCGAGCGGATTTCCTTTATCACACGCTTCTGCGCGCCAGTAAGCTCATAAGGCAAAGAATTATAGCAAGCGTTGAACGCTGCGCCGACCTTCGGCATTGGAATCCCGACCGCGGAACGGCTACGGACATATTTCTGCTTCAGCAAAGACAACTGCAACAGGAAGAGTTCCTCCCATTTAAGGCGGTATCTGGCCTTCTCAAGAGCGTTCTGGTCTGACGGGAAATGGACATTCCTGATGGCGAACCTCAACGGAACAAGCCCTTTTTCTCTAAGAATATATTCGGGCAATGTCTCCTCCAAATCCCCGACCGCAAAGTCAATCGCCTCCGCCATCAGCCGGTTCATCACCTTTCCGGTCACTCCCCCGCCCCGGAGTTTGTCGGTCGAGTTATAGACCCCGGTCAAGACTCCGGAAAATCCGACTGTCCCCTGTGAAGGAGGATTGTCTATCTCCGGATGCACAATGTTGAACCGCCCGTTGAACTGGCTGGGTTTGCCGAAAAACAAGAAGACGGATCCGGGTTTAAGCCGTTCCGATGTGTATTTGACTCCACGGAAGAAGACCAGTTCCATCATTCCGCTCTGATCCTTCACCATGACGCTCAATTTCTTGCCGGTCATCTGGACGCTGACCACCTGGGCAAGGATCTGGACATAGGCGCTTGTGGACTGGATGTCCGCTATCCTTTGGATTGAACTGCGGTCAATGTAGCGGAACGGGAATGTGTGCAGGAGGTCACCGACAGTCGCGACATTCAGTTCGCTGCGTAGAAGCGAAGCTCTCTTGGGACCCACTCCCGGCAGGTACTGCACATCTGTGTCCAACTTGTTCCTTATCATGACGCAAAATAGGCAAGAGTATCACTTTCTCTTCAGTGTCGCATTGAGCGAGACGACGTAGGAGCCTCCGAAATACCCGCTTGAGATCTCGGTGCGTATCGGATTCACACGTTCGGACCTTGGCTCAAACTCTCCGCCGTTCGCCTGACCGTCAATGTCATCGAAAGACATATAGAAGGAACTGACGCGAGGAGTGGTCAGAAACTTGGAATATTGCCCGTCCCGGTCCGTGTAGAGGGTGTCTGCACGATAAACGACATCGGTGCTGTAGTCAGCGATGACCCTTATCCCGGCGATGGGATCACCTTCCACATCGGTCACCTTGCCGATGACCCGATAGTTGGCTGCCGGCTCGTTGGATGATGTATTGAATTTGTTTTCAGGATTCTCATTCTCAACCATGCATGAGGATAAGAGCGGAACCGCCAGAAGAGGCAGCGCCAACGCCTTTACTAACATATTCATACCAACTTTCTTCATTTCAACCGCAAATCTACACACTAAATCCCGAAAATCAATTACCTTGCTTTGAGTAATGACGGTTTTCAGGTGCAAAAGATACGAAAAATTTCAAAACTACCGGCCAAATCAGAATCAAATCGCTTTTTGTTGCTATATTTGATGTGCCGAAAGGAAGCACATCGCAATGGTTTCAGAATTGATCGGGAAATATATCTGGCTCATCCAGACCCTCACCGGCTGCGGTGAGGGCGGTCTGACATTCAAGGAACTCGGCGAAAAATATTACCGACGGTTCGGCCTGACATATTCAAGAAGGACATTCAACAACCACAGGCTCGCGGTGTCCGACCTTTTCGGAATAGACATTGACTGCGACAGGCGGACAAACTGTTATTTCATTCCGTACTGGGGCGATGTTATGAACAACGAGGAGAGCATCGGCTGGCTTGTCAACACATTCACGGTCAACAGTCTGCTTTCTCTTGGCAAGGAGCGCCTCTCAGGAAGGGTAAGTGTGGAGGAGATTCCTTCCGGCCAAAAGTACCTCACGGCGATAATGCAGGCGATGGAGGACGGAAAGGAGTTGGAGATCGTCTACGGAAAATACAGCTCCGATTCCCTTGAGACCCTTCATATTCAGCCGCTCGCAGTCAAAGAGCATGAGAAGAGGTGGTATCTGGTGGCGTTCTGCCATGAAAGGGCGGCCTCAGGAGGCTCCGAGGCCAGCAATGATGACATGAACGCATGGAGAGTCTATGGTCTCGACCGTATCTCTTCACTTCAAGTGACCGGCACTAGTTTCAAAATGCCCAGAAATTTCGATGTGGACGGAATATTCAGCCAAAGCTATGGAATATATTTTCCGAAAGCCGGGCAGAAGCCGGTGACTATCCGTTTCAAGGTGACAGACGAAGAGGCGCGATACCTTCGCGACCTGCCGATTCACCGTTCCCAAGAGGAGGAAGGCAAGGCGGAAGGAGGCGGAAGGATATTCAGAATCCGTGTGATTCCGAACAGAAACCTGACAATGGAGTTCTGCCGCCACGCCGGAAGATTGGAAGTCCTTGAGCCGGAAGCGGTAAGGCGGGAAGTCATGGAAGAACTTGAGAAAGCGTATAAACTATACTTATAATATTTATGATAAACAAAGGAAAGGCCGCCCTCGTGGCGGCGGCACTGATTGCAATGATGAGTTGTGCACAGAAAAACGGAACGGAGGCCGACAAAGGTTACATCGGCCCGTCCGACATCAAGGTCGAGGACGGAAGGATGACTCCCGAGGTCCTGTTGTCCCTGGGACGTCTGTCGGATCCTCAGCTGTCACCTGACGGGCGCTGGGTTCTCTATGGAGTAAGTTACACGTCAATCGAAGAGAACCGTTCGTGCAGGAATCTGTTTCTCGGTGAGGTGACCAGAAACGAAGACGGTTCGCTCTCCTTCGGGGACAAGATCCAATTGACGGCCGACGGCAAGAGCATAAGCAACGCCCGCTGGAGTCAGGACGGTAAGTCCATCTACTACCTCCAGGGTGGCCAGCTTTACAATGCTGCGGTCACGATCGCAGACGGTAAAGCCTCACTCTCAGCAAGAAAACAGATCAGCAAGGTGGAAGCCGGAATCGGAGAGTTTACCCTCAGCCCCGACCAGTCGCAGGTTCTCTACACCAGCACAATTCCTGGAGCCGTGAAGACCCCGAAGGATTTCGACAAGAAGTTGGACAAGGCGCAGGCATACGTCACGGAAGACCTTATGTACCGTCACTGGGACCACTGGACGACCGAAAGGCCGCAGACCTATGTGGCTCCGTTCAGCGGAGAAATCACCGAAGACAATTCAATGAATATCCTCGCCGAGGACGCCGGCAAATACGAACTGCCTCTTGAGCCGCTGAGCGGCATCGAGCAGCTTTGCTGGAGCCCTGACGGACGCTATGTGGCATATTCATGCAAAAAGGCAGGCACCGGCCGTGAATATGCTTTCTCTACCGACACGGAGATCTATATCTACAGCATCCTGACAGGCGAGACCGTCCGGATTCCGATGGCCGGTGGCTACGACACTGATCCGGTATGGAGTCCCGACGGGAAACAGATCGCATGGCTCAGCATGGAACGCGACGGGTACGAGGCCGACAAGGTCAGACTCATGGTTGCCGACCTCGCAGACACCGAGACTTCATCCGAAGGCCAGTCCGCGATTCCTCACATAAATGGAATCCGTAACCTCACCGCCGACTTCAGGTACAACGCAGGTGGTATTGTCTGGGCAGCCGACTCCAAGAGCATCTACTTCAACTCCCTGATCGAAGGCCTTCAGGCAATCTGCAATGTGACGGTCGCCGATGCGGAGATCAAGAGAATCACTCCGGACGACGCCTGGTACGATTTCAACTCTCCGTTCGCCATCGTCGACAGCACCCTGCTCGCCAGCTACTGCTCGATGGAATTCCCTACGGAACTTGTGGCGGTCAACGAGACCGACGGTTCATTCGGCAGGATCACCGACGAGAACGGAGGCATCATCGGCCAGCTGACAGCCTACGAGACACGAGAGCGCTGGATCAAGACCACAGACGGAAAGAAGATGCTCACATGGGTCCTCTACCCTCCTCAGTTTGACTCCACCAAGGTTTACCCTGCCATCGAGATATTCCTCGGCGGTCCTCAAGGCACTCTGAGCCAGGGTTGGAGCTACCGTTGGAACTACCGTCTCATGGCCAACCAGGGCTACATCGTGATCCTTCCTAACCGCCGCGGCACGACAGCCTTCGGACAGGAATGGTGCGAGCAGATCAGCGGCGACTACGTCGGACAGAACATGCAGGACTACCTGAGCGCCGCCAAGGAGCTCAAGGCTGAGCCTTATGTGGGCAAGCTCGCTGGCTGCGGAGCCTCATACGGCGGATTCAGCGTCTATTATATGGCCGGAATCCACGGCAACGTCTATGACTGCTTCATCGCCCACGCCGGCATATTCGATGAAAAGTACATGTACTACGAGACCGAGGAGATGTGGTTCCCGAACTTCGACAACGGAGGGCTTTCTGAATATTCCTACACCGCCGGCGAGATGGGTCCGCGCGGCGACGGCAAGACTTTCGGCGGCATCCAGCAGGCAGGTTCGCCGTGGAGTAATGCCGCCAAGGCCAAGCGCCACTATTCCAATTCTCCGGACCTGAATGTCACAAAGTGGCACACTCCGATCCTCTGCATCCACGGCATGATGGACTACCGCATTCCTTACGACCAGGGCATGGCCGCGTTCAACACCGCCCAGATGATGGGAGTGCCGTCCAAACTGATCGTGTTTCCTGAGGAGAACCACTGGATCCTCCAGCCTCAGAACGCATTGTTCTGGCACCGCAGCTACTTCGACTGGCTTGATAAATGGTGTAAGCAGTAGTTATTCTGATAATAATATTCACCTACTTAAAATGGCAAAAACAATCACAATCATCGGAGCCGGCATGATGGGCTCCGCCCTCGCTTTCCCGGCAAGAGAGAACGGAAACACTGTAAGACTTGTCGGTACTCCTTTGGACAAGGACATCATCGATGCCTGCAAATCAACAGGCAAACATACTAAATTCAATGTACCGTTCCCTGCCGGTGTTGAATATTTCCAATTCGAGGAATGGAAAGAGGCCGTCAAGGGTTGCGACTTCATCATCGGAGGAGTCAGCTCGTTCGGAGTTGACTGGTTCCTTGAGAATGTACTTTCTGAACTTGATCCTTCGATTCCGGTGCTGTCGGTCACCAAGGGTCTGATCAATCTTGAGGATGGGACTCTGATCTCATACCCGGAGTACTGGAAACGCAGCCTTGCGAAAAAAGGTATTGACAGGCAGATCTGTGCCATCGGCGGTCCTTGCACCAGTTATGAGCTTGTGGCACACGACCAGACCGAAGTCGCGTTCTGCGGCAAACAGCCTGAGATTCTCAGAATGATGAAGGCGGCGATGTCCACCGACTACTATCACATTTCGCTCACCAATGACGTGGAAGGGTTGGAGAGCGCCGTGGCCCTCAAGAACGGCTACGCTCTTGCAGTTGCGATGACAATCGGACTGGTGAACAGAACCATGAACGACGGGCTTCACTACAACAGCCAGGCCGGCGCCTTCTATCAGGCCGTCAAGGAAATGCGCTATCTACTTGAGCTTCAAGGGGCGAGCCGCGACTGCGAGAACATCGGAATCGGTGACCTCTATGTGACCGTCTATGGCGGAAGAACCAGAAAGATCGGTATTCTGTTGGGAGAAGGAAAGACCTACGAGGAGGCTCTGAATATCCTTTCCGGTGTCACCCTTGAAAGTCTCGTCGTGTCCCGCCGCGTCTTCGCCGCCATCTCCAAACGCGCCGAGAAAGGCGAGGTTGACCTGACCAGATTCCCTATGCTCTGCCACGTCGCCGATGTGCTTGACAGAGGCAAGGACGCCCAGCTTCCTTGGGAGAGTTTCACTTTTGACAATCTCTGAATATAACAGAGTCCTTTAGTTGACGAAAAGGCCGCCATCACCTTGATGTTCAGTGATGGCGGCCATTATATTATTTAGGCCTCAAGGTCAGAACAACAAGCTCACTCCCGCAAGCGCCAGGCCTTGCATTCCGCCACCAAGCTCGACAAAGCCACGGAACCGCTCTCCGCCGAACTGCACTCCGGCTAGGGTCACCTGAGCCCCGAAGAACGGATCGAACGAATGAGAGTCCGTCTCCTCATCATAATCATCAAGAAGCGTCACTCCGGCGGCAAGTTTGGAGTACATTGCCACATGCGGTTTCCTGAACCAGTATGCCTTGGCCGCAGGCATGACCGCAAATCCGCTGTAGTCAGCATTGCCGATCTTCTCATTCTCCTTGTTCAGTTCATCGGCGGTTCCTCCGAACCATGAGACTGTCGCCCCCACGGAAAAAGTCTTGTTAAGAGCCCGGTAATATTCCAGATTGACAGACCCGTAAGACCGGAAGTTGTCAAACCTCGCGTAACCGGCGGTGAACGCCGTGGCGAAAACCCCGCCGACCACATGGGCGAAATCCACAACAGTTACCCTGCCGTAGCCAAGCGTTATCTCATTACGGGACTCTGGTGTCTGAGCCGACACCACCGGTACACAAACAAAAATCGCAGCCGCGAGAGAGAGTAGGATTCTTTTCATAAGACGGATAATTGATTCGCATCCAACAAGATGCGAGAATTAATCTCCACTTGTACCCCCGTTGGGAATCGAACCCAAATCGTCGGAACCGGAATCCGAAATTCTATCCATTAGACTACAGGGGCATCATTCTTGCGGTTTCACGCAATCAGATTACAAAAATAACAAATAAATGGCAAAACAAGAATTTTTGACAAATCTTTCGCGAAAAGATATTTTTTGTGCTGAAAAATGTAATTTCAAGGCTCATAAAAGAGCCTATAATATTCGGATAATCCAATAATAAATCTTATTTTTGCGTATTATGAAAAAAGCATACGTATTTCCCGGTCAGGGTTCCCAGTTCCCAGGTATGGCGAAAGCGCTTTACGAGGGAAACGCCAAAGGCAAGGAATTGCTCGAGAAGGCGAATGACATACTCGGATTCAGAATCACTGACATAATGTTTGAGGGCACGCCGGATGACCTCAAAGCCACGCGCGTGACACAACCGGCAATATTCCTGCACTCCGTCGTTCTGGCGAAGTGCTATGAAGGATTCAGGCCTGATATGGTAGCAGGGCATTCTCTTGGTGAATTTTCCGCACTTGCAGCCGCGGAAGCCATCAGTTTCGAGGATGCCCTTCGTCTTGTCTATATCCGGGCCACCCAGATGCAGCTCTGCTGCGAGAAGGTGTCTGGAACAATGGCCGCCATCGTCGGACTTCCGGACGAGAAAGTCGAGGAGATCTGCGCATCTTGCGAAGGCCTTGTGATTCCGGCCAACTACAACTGCGGCGGACAGGTCGTGATCTCTGGCGAGAAGGCAGCAGTGGAGCAGGCCTGTGAGAAGGCAAAGGCTGAAGGCGCGAAGAGGGCGCTTCCGCTGGCGGTCAGCGGTGCGTTCCACTCCCCTCTTATGGAACCGGCGCGCGTAGAACTTGGAAAGGCCATTGAGGAGACAAAGATCGTGGCTCCAATATGCCCGATCTACCAGAACGTATCAGCCCAGGCCGTCACCGACCCTGAGACCATCAAGAAGAACCTCCTCGCCCAGCTCACCTCTCCTGTGAAATGGACCCAGTCTGTCAGGAATATGCTCGCGGACGGAGCCGGCTACTTTATGGAGATCGGCCCTGGAACGGTCCTGCAGGGACTTGTGAAGAGGATTTCCGCCGGGACCGAGGGAATCACAATCGAAGGTTTGACTACAATCTAATATATTAACATAACGTTAACGATATGGCTAAAGAAAAGAAATTCATCACTTGTGATGGTAACACTGCCGTGGCGAACGTCGCTTATCTTTTCAGCGAGAACGCCTGCATCTACCCTATCACACCATCCTCTCCGATGGCAGAGAACATTGACGAATGGGCTGCCCACGGAAAAAAGAACCTCTGGGGCGAGACCGTAAGCGTCACAGAGTTGGAAAGTGAGGCCGGTGCCTCCGGAGCAGTGCACGGCTCCCTCCAGGCCGGTGTTCTCACCACGACCTACACCGCCTCACAGGGACTTCTCCTTATGATCCCGAATATGTACAAGATCGCCGGAGAAATGCTCCCTGCCGTGTTCCACGTCTCAGCCCGCGCGCTCGCGTCACACGCCCTCTCCATCTTCGGAGACCATCAGGACGTGATGGCCTGCCGTCAGACTGGCTTCGCACTCCTTGCTTCCGGATCAGTTCAGGAGGCTCAGGACCTCGCCGCAGTGGCTCACCTCTCAGCGATCAAGTCCAGCATTCCTTTCCTCCACTTCTTCGACGGATTCCGCACATCGCACGAGATCCAGAAAATCGAGGCTCTCGACGAGGAAGAACTCAAGAAGATGGTCAGCGAGAAATCCCTCAGGGCTTTCCGTGAGAGGGCTCTCAATCCTGACGCTCCTGTTACACGCGGTACAGCCCAGAACGGGGACGTTTACTTCCAGGCCGTAGAGTCAAGGAACAACTTCTACAACGCCGTTCCGGACATCGTAGCCCGCTATATGGGTGAGATCAGCGAGATGACAGGACGCGAGTACCGTCCGTTCACATATTACGGAGCCGCTGACGCCGAGAACATCATCGTCGCTATGGGTTCCGTTACCGAGACCATCAAGGAGACCATCGACTACCTCGCCAAGAAGGGCAGGAAGTACGGTCTCATCACCGTTCACCTCTACAGGCCTTTCGCAGAGAAATATTTCCTGAAAGTTCTTCCTAAGACCGTCAAGAGGATCGCTGTTCTCGACAGGACAAAGGAGCCGGGAGCCCTCGGAGAGCCTCTCTACCTCGATGTGAAGGCTCTGTTCCAGGGACAGCAGAACTCTCCGCTGATCATCGGCGGACGCTATGGCCTTTCTTCAAAGGACACCACCCCTGCACAAATCGTCGCCGTTTACGACAATCTTGAGATGAGCGAGCCGAAGAACGACTTCACCATCGGCATCGTGGACGATGTCACATTCAAGTCCCTCTCCATCAAAAGCGAGGTTTCCATCGTGAAGCCAGGCACCACCGAGTGCAAGTTCTACGGACTCGGCTCTGACGGTACCGTCGGCGCCAACAAGAACACCATCAAGATCATCGGTAACCACACGCATAAATACTGCCAGGCCTACTTCGACTACGACTCAAAGAAGTCCGGCGGCTACACCTGCTCTCACCTCCGCTTCGGTGACAACCCTATCAAGGCTCCTTACCTTGTCAGCACCCCTGACTTCGTGGCCTGCCACGTGCCTTCATACCTGAGCAAGTACGATGTACTGAAGGGCATCAAGGAGAACGGCACCCTCCTACTCAACTCTCTCTGGGACGAGGAAGAGACCGTCAAGAGAATCCCTGACAACGTGAAGGCTGTCATCGGCAAGAAGAAGATCAAACTCTACATCATCAACGCCACCAAGATTGCAGCTGAGATCGGACTCGGCAATAGGACCAACACGATTCTCCAGTCCGCTTTCTTCAAGATCACCGGCATCATCCCTTACGAGGACGCTGTCAAGTACATGAAGGACGCCATTGTCAAGAGCTACGGCAAGAAGGGTGAGAATGTTGTGAATATGAACTACGCTGCTGTTGACAGAGGTGGTGAATATACCGAAGTCACCGTTCCAGCCGAGTGGGCGAAGATCTCAGCCAAGTTCGAGACCCCTAACAAGGACCGTCTCGCTCCTGCATTCGTGAAGGACATCGCTGACGTTGTGAACTCCCAGAACGGAGACTCACTCCCTGTTAGCGCATTCTTACCTTACGCTGACGGCACCATGCCGGCCGGCACATCAGCCTACGAGAAGCGCGGTGTCGCTGTCACTGTTCCAAGCTGGGACGCGGAGAAGTGTATTCAGTGCAACTCCTGCGCGTTCGTCTGCCCTCACGCCGCCATCCGTCCGTTCCTACTCACTGCCGAAGAGGCAGAGAAGGCTCCTGCAGGACTCAAGAAGGCACAGGGCAAGGCTGTTCTGAAGGAATATTCATTCGCCCTTTCAATCTCTGTGGATGACTGTACAGGTTGCGGCAACTGCGTGGATGTCTGCCCTGCGAGGGAAAAGGCTCTCACAATGGTTTCCGCCCTCGACCAGCAGGCCGAGCAGGACAACTTCAACTGGCTCGCCACAAAGGTCGGCTACAAGGACAAGGTTGTCAACAAGGCCGCCAATGTCAAGAACTCACAGTTCGCTCAGCCTCTGTTCGAGTTCAGCGGTGCCTGCGCTGGCTGCGGTGAGACACCTTATATCAAGAACATCACCCAGCTCTTCGGTGATAGGATGATGATAGCCAACGCCACAGGCTGCTCTTCGATCTACGGAGCGTCATTCCCTGCTTCTCCATACTGCACCAACGCCCAGGGTCACGGCCCGGCTTGGCAGAACTCCCTCTTCGAGGACAACGCTGAGTTCGGTCTCGGAATGAAGATCGGTTCTGACCGTGCCCGCGAGACAGTCGCCAACCTCATGACCGCAGCTCTCGAGTGCGACAAGTGCCCTG
Organism: uncultured Bacteroidales bacterium; assembly: GCA_934698975.1. Taxonomy (GTDB): domain Bacteria; phylum Bacteroidota; class Bacteroidia; order Bacteroidales; family UBA932; genus Cryptobacteroides. The sequence continues at coordinate 15,836 of CAKUVR010000030.1, read as the reverse complement.
AGGAAGTAAAGGCTCTGTTCAGGCAGTGGCTTGAGAACAAGGAGAACGGTGAGATCACCCGCGAGGTCGCTGACAAGGTCGTTCCGCTCATGGAGAACACCGACTGCCCTCACTGCAAGAAGCTCCTTGACTACAAGCACTTCATCCCTGCCCGCAGCCAGTGGATCTTCGGTGGTGACGGTTGGGCTTACGACATCGGTTACGGTGGACTCGACCACGTCCTCGCCTCAGGCAAGAACGTGAACGTGCTCGTTCTCGACACCGAGGTTTATTCCAACACCGGTGGACAGAGCTCCAAGTCTACCCCGGCCGGTGCAATCGCCAAGTTCGCTGCCTCAGGCAAGAAGATCCGCAAGAAGGATCTCGGAATGATGGCCATCAGCTACGGCTACGTCTATGTCGCTCAGGTCGCTATGGGTGCAAGCCCTGCACAGTACCTGAACGCCATCAAGGAGGCCGAGGCCTACGATGGACCGTCACTCATCATCGCCTACGCACCGTGCATCAACCACGGTCTGAAGGCCGGTATGGGTCTGAGCCAGAAAGAGGAGAAGCTCGCCGTCGACTGCGGTTACTGGCACCTCTACAGGTACAACCCTACCCTCGAGGCCGAAGGAAAGAATCCGTTCACCCTCGACTCCAAGGAGCCAGACTGGACCAAGTTCCAGGACTTCCTCAAGGGAGAGGTTCGTTTCGCTTCCCTCTACAAACTTTTCCCGGACAGAGCCCAGGAACTCCTGAGCCTCACCGAGGAATTCGCCAAAGTACGTTACGGCACCTACGCCCGCCTCGCCGGCAAGTAGTGTTCCGCTGACATATTCACAAAAGAGAGGGTGGCTTTGGTCACCCTCTCTTATTATATTCAGCCTCTATGAATATACTCTCTCTGGCGGAATCACACTTCTCATCCTTTGGTACGCCAGAAGCCATACTCCTGTACCATCCCTCTGTTCCAATGCCTTTGGTACATCTGGGGCACTTCTCCTGTACCAACCTTAAGATTCGATGCTATTGGTACACCAAAAGCCCATTTCCGAATATTATCACCTTGACAATGCAATAACATCCTCTGCGTACATCACGTTGCCAACGTCTTCTTTTGGTTTCTCTTTGAGGAACAGCACGGGAACAATCGTGTGATTTTTGGCGAATGGCAACAATTCTGCTTTGCGAAGAAGTTCGGATGTAAGACGCTCACCATTTTCTTGTGCGGTCCATTTACATTCACCCACAAGCAATGTTTTCTTGTCCAGAGACTCGGCAACCACATCAAACTCAACCTGCTCAGGTTTCTTATTCTCATCCAAAACGGCTCCCCACCAACGCCTTGCCTTGCCGTAAACCACTCCGTTGACTATATTACCGGTCACGGCATTGCGGCATAGTTTTTCCCATTGCACACTGACATATTCAGAGAAATGAGAGGTCAAGGCCTGTTCTACGGGAATACGTCGTCCAAGTTCAATGAACGAGCGGTTGGGAACAACGAATTGGAAATAGAACGCCACAAATGGATCAGCGATCTTGTAAAGGCTTTTTTTTGCATTCTTTTCATCTGAACCGAACGGGATGTCCTTCTCTATGAATCCAAGATCAATGAGTTTCTTTAATGGACGAGACAGGTTAGTCGCTGGTTCGTTGCAACGCGAGGCGATTTCAGACAGGCGATTCGCCCCCGTACCTATGTATGACATAATTGTCGAAATCTTGACAATGTCTTTCACATCGTCTTGAAAGAGTTTCGCAGGTTCTTCGTAAAGAGCGCCATTGACGGAAAGTACATTATGCCATAAAGCGTCCTCAAGAGAGACCCGATTCTCTCTTAACTCCCAATAACGAGGCACACCTCCCCAGACAGAATATTCGTCAATCGCATTTATAGGGCTGAGGCTCAATGCTTCTTGAATATAAGGTAACCGTATCGGTGCAAGCCTCATTATCTCATCGGCTCGTCCGTAAAGTGGTGCCGTGGAATCAAGGAACAATCCATACATCATATTCTGCGACGATCCACACAGTACGAGATTGTATTTCAGTTGTTTATCATCAACAAGTTTCTGCAGCACGGATGGCAAATCCGGGGACTGTTCCACAAGATAAGGAAATTCGTCAAGACAAAGCGTAAAACGCTTTTCCGCGCGATAGTTGATTGCCCTTAAAATCGACTCCCAATCCGGATATGTCAATTTATCGAAATCCGGGAATATAGGTTCGACCACTTTTGCCAGCAACGCTCTCTGATGCTGCCCCTCCGATCTGTCGGCAAGAAAATATACATCATTGTCTGACAACACTCTTTTAATCAGCGTAGATTTACCCAAACGCCTTCGACCATAAACCGCAACCAAAGCAGGTTTCTCTCCCGCAAGAGCTCCTTCAAGACGTGATGTTTCCTCTACTCTATCAACGAATATCATAACCACAAAAACTTATTATGCTCGGCAAACATAATGTTTTTGATGCATAATTCAAAATTTCAGGACATTTTTATGGATACAGTTATTGGAAGGATATCAAAATTTTCCGTCATATTTTCGGATTTAGCACACCTAAGCCATTCTCCTGTACCAAAACTCAGAAGTCAGGCTTATTTTCCAAGAAACACGACCGTCATATCATCCAAATCCAACACACCTCGCTCACTCAGCGCCTTGACGTGCGCTCTGAATGTGGATTCTTTCTCGGCGGCCTTCATCAACGGCTCCAGGACATCGGTCTGAAAATCGAACCTGATCGCCTCAGCCGCACGCAGAAGAGCCGAATTGCCGGAACGCATCAACGACTCCTCGGCCAGTTCCTCGCCGAACTTTCCACAGTTCGCAAGCTCATACATCATAAGCACATAGTGCGACAATGCGTCACTCGCGGCGAACACCACAGAATCCTCATCCAGATGAAACGCCCCGCAACGGAAGCCTTCCTCCACCAACGGATCCTTGCAGCTGACTAGCATCGGCGGTCTGCTGAAATCCGCCAGCCTTGTGAAACTATGCTCAAGCGATCCGCTTCTCCTGTTATAATGAAAAACCACGCTGTCACCGTATGCCATCCAACGGCACTCACAGTCTGACACCTTCCAAGCCGCGGCGACAGTCGCACACGACCCCTCATTATAGAACTTGTTCAGGAATATTCCATCCCCTTCTTTCGCGACAGCTTCATATTCATTGAAAAAAGCCTCCCAAATGCCGTCAACCCACTTGTCGAACTTAGCGAAACAAGTGATGGCACGCTTTTTAGGAATATGCCGGATCAGGTATTTCGACCACTGTCTCGCGAACAGGCCGCACCCGCCCGCACCGTCCGACACAGCGATCATACTGTCCGACTTGCAGAACGAGTCCTCATTGGGAATATCATCGTTCAACTTAGGTATGCTGACACCGTAACTCATAACTGATTGGCAAGTGCGCTTGACAACGTCCCGATCTTCATCATCTTCACCAAACGCTCCATCCCGGCGTTGACTCCCATAGCCCTGTAACGGATGTCCGTCTGGCGGTCTCCGAATATTCCCCTGATCTGCTCGTTGTAGTTCAGCGGCAGAAGGCTGGACATATTGAACAACTTCTCACCGTACCCGTTGCCGTTCAACTCGCTGACCGTGGCCGGGAAAACAACTGATTCCGAATGCCCAGGAACAATGTGAATATTGAAAAACAGCACATTGCCATCGTTAGTAAACATCGATTTCAGTTGGTTAGCAAGCTGAAGCATCTCATCATCAGTCACGCCGTTATATTCACCGTCCGTGATGTTAATGATGGTCGGAGGGTAGCAGTCCTTGTCGTGGTGCTCCTTCATCCAATTGTCAAGCAGTCCCTCGGCGCGCCTCAACGCCTTGTCCATCCTCGTCCAGTTTCCATCGTGCCGGGCTGTCATCCATTGCTTCCTTTCCACCTCCTTGACTGTAAGCCCCTTTCTGGTCCTGACCTCCTCCTTGATCATCTTCTTTTGGAACGGATTGTCGCGAATCTCCTCCGGACTGACGAAATCACGTCCCTCCAGATTTCCGTTCCAAACCCAATCCGTCTCCTTCAGGTTTCTAGATGGTACTCCCCTTCTCACTACAATCCTTCCACGAATCAAAGCAGTTAGATATCAAATTCAACAAAGTCTAACCCCCAATCCTCCGGACGTAATTTTTCGTGCCTGGCATCTTTATTACAGAATAAGACGTGCCCATCTGTCGAGTCTAATACAAATCCGCAATCGCACTTTAAATACGACAATTGTCCAACGCAAGATCTTCTCATCTGATTATAACAATCTAATGCTTGACAATGAATCATAGAGAATAACGATGTAGCACAATCATTTACGGTATTTACAAAGTCTTGCATTTCCTGTCTTATTACATCTCTATCCGGACGACTTCTTCTACTGAAATTGTAATCCTTTTCCATTTGCTGAATTATGTCTGTAGAATTGATGTTTACATCAGGTACTCCATTGAATTTATAGGTAAATGTATTTGTAAACTCAATCTTTGGGCATTTGATGTATTTTACATAATCACGAAGCCTTTGAGGATAATAGTAGACTTTGTTGAGTTTTTGAATATACGCCCTTAGCATATTCTCTCTTATAACACGGCCAACCCTCTCTACACTATCAGCGTCGTATGGGCTTATGTTTATGACTCTTCCACATTTTTTGCTATTCCCCAAGGAAAGCACATACAGATTACGATTATTGTAGAAGTCTAATTCCTCATCTGAATCATTTGCCACTATAACGAAAGTTATCATAGCCCCACCAATATTGAGCAACAGGCTTTGATCATCATTCTCCCTAAGAGTAATTTCACAAAACCGATCATGCTTGGCAGTCCAACCACAATAAGTTCCAGACAGGTTGTACCCATATACGTCTTGTATAATATATGTGAGTAATGCCTTGGCATAATTCCTTACACCACCAATAACCTCCTGTTCGTATTTACCACGCTCATCATCGGATTGTTCGTTTGACACATTATTGAGTTCTCTCCACATCTCTCTCACATATCTGTAGTGCTTATGATTGGCCATCACATTTGTTGGATTTATCTCTTTTTCAGTCAACAGCGACTGCACCATACGTTTATTAACTTCATTGTAAACCCGCGTGCCTTGCAATGCCTTTAATCGTTTTTGCATTTGCCGCAAACGATCCTGTGTCTTGTTAATTATATCATTTCTGCCATTCTCGGTGTGATAATTATGATCTTCATACACATCTCCTATCAAAGCAAGGTTTCGGTCAGTTTTTTTATACCAACCACGTGCATCATCCCTGTCTGCTAAAATACGTTCATATTCCACTATAAAATCCGATATATCGTGAACTTCTTTTATTCTGCTACTCAAATATAGAAGACAACGTTCAATAAATGCAACTGTAGCCTGATTTTCATAAACGTCAAAGAGAAGGTCCAGTTCTTCATTAAGAATTCTCCTCGGCTTGAAATTGACAATACTCCTATGAAGCCAATCCTCAGTATGCGATGCAAGATTCTGGTAACTCTTTGCTGGAATTCTCTTTGCCCTAGACACATTCACCTTTTCTATCGTGCGCTGAAGCAAATAATGAGGCTGTAGGAAAATCTCCTCAAGATGTAACAATTTATTTTCGAGCATCACCTCAAAATCATTAAGAAAAAGTTTATCCTTAACGCTTTGGATCAATGGCGGAATCTTGAATTCGTTTTCTTCAGCAGAATTTACAGCATGATAAAACTGACAAAATAACCCCTGCAGGCTTTTATTGTCATTTTCCAAAAGCCTTTGACGAATGATTTTATCCGTGCCGACATTGATGATGCGGTTGGTGATATCCTCTTTAGTCTTGAGGACATAGTAGCGGCCCAGATCAATTTGCGATGGCAGATCATTAGAATCGACCGTACGACCTTGATATCTGTCGAACAGTTGCATTATTTCTTATCTATTTCATTACTGAGCAAATCATCCGCATATTTCGGCATCTGTGAGAATGCTTTGTTAAAGTATTCATCAAACAATTCCTTGAAGGACTGAAGATTGCTTTTTTCAATATCATAACGATTTCTCAAGGTTCTAAGGAGTCTGGTAGTAATCAGATGGTCTGAGGCAACAGCAAGGCTCTGATCCTTATGTCTTGGATCGCCTGCTTCAATGAACGCACATATAAATCTCTCTGCCTGATCCTCGAAACGATTACCTATACCTATACCCTTCTCCATTAATAGCATCTTAACATCGTCACTGTCTATAAAGTTTTTGAACTTCTCATAGGAGTCACAATGCGTTTGTTTTGATTTAATGAACTGCTGAGAAAGCCATTTATATCCAATATTGTACGAAACACTAGTCGGCACAATATTACGCTCTTGATTTTTTGGCATCTCCATAAGATTGGATCTGTCATAGGTTTTCGGAGCGAATTCAAGTGTTGTCTCGTCATGATTTGCGGTACCGATAAAACGCACATTCGCCGGAACTCTGAGTTTGCCATGAACAATCTCCTTAGGGAGGACTTCATCAGGCGCATTGATAGTGATATAGCGCTCGTCCTCGCTCTGTTCCAAAAGAGACAAGAAGTCGGCAAAATAGTGTTCAGGACGCGACAAGTTCATTTCATCAAGAATAATGAAGAACAAAGTATCTCTATATTTGGGAAGATTTGCAAGATATAGGGCCTTGAAAAATTCGGTCTCTTTATACTTATGCTCAAAGGAATTGTAATAGCCCATAAGATCCATATTATCACGCCATCCGGACTGGACGGCGCAGATGCGATATGGTGCATTCGGAGAGTTTTCAGCGCTGTTTCCCTGATAAGATATAGCATCGGAAATTATCGATTTTGCGAACTCTCTCGGAAGACTGGTTTTTCCTGTTCCGCTTATGCCTTGAAGAATGGAAATGTTAGACATATTGAGACCGGCAATGAATATCTTTATTGTATCAATATCGTAATAGAAAGGTTTTTCTGAAGATGCCATCTTCCGCTGCATGTAGTTCGCAAATTCAAATAAAGAGATCGGTGTATTATCTCTGAATCCTTTATTCTGCAAATCTGTTTCTGCATCATATTTTCTTGCATATTGGAAAGCCTCTTCATCTTTTTGATGCTCACCCTTCAGCTGCTCCACTGTACCCTTGAGGTCTTCTATTGTTCGACGCAAAGAGTCTTCTCTATTCTTGCTGGATTCTAAGCGATCTTTGTAGCCTTGTATCTCAATCACATAACTATCGGAATTCTGAATAAATGTCCTTAACTCAGTAATTTCCTTTTCATTGACAAGACTCTTCAAGCGATTAACCTCTGCCAACAGATCAGCATTCTCCTTACGTTGCGTCTCAAGATCATCTTCAGTAGGTCGCTGGTATAATAGTTCCTTTAACGATGCAACCTCTTCCTTGATTTTGGTGAAAGAAGCCAGTATCTCTTCCGGCTCCCGTTCCCCAAAGGTGGCGAACAATACAGTGCGTATTTTTTCGAGACGTTCGACTTTTTGCTCAAGGCCCTCATTCCTTGCCTGAAGTCGTTCGGAGCGAGCCTTTTCGTCAGCATACTTTTGAGAATACTCTTTCTCGAGATCTGCCAGAGTCTCCTCCTTGAAGATCTCCATGTCGGCATCAATATTACGCTCTTTACGGGCAACACGTTTTTTCTCTTTTTCCAACTGAAGTTTCTCTTCCTCGAAATTAATCTCAGTCTCGCTGAGAGCCTTCTCACGCTGCAGCAGATCTTTCAACTTGAAAGATAGGTCTTCGATGACCTTCTGCGTCTCGTCGGCAATTTCTTTCTCAGATTTGCTCAAAGTGGCAAGCAAACTGCGGATTGTGCCAGTGTACTCACCGTTATCTATCTGTAATTCACGCTCGTGGATATCCTTCTCACGAGCATTGAGAGCCTTTTCCTTTTCACTAAAGGAAGCCTTGGCATCTTCGATAACTTTTTTTTCCTCTTTAGCAGAACTGAGAATCTTCTCTGCAGCTTCGTGTTTCCTATCGGCTTCTGACTTCAGCGTGTAAAGCATACGATGAATCTCACGCAAATCTTTGAGATAGCCTCGCACATCATTGCTTTTCTCGGCTTCATCAGCACGTTGAGCAGAAGTATCATCAAGTTCCTGAACGATGATGCCACCAACCACGATTTTTTGTTCTGCAGACTCTTTAAGCTCGTCAATTTCTTTAGCAACATCTGCAGTCACCTGTTTAGAGACGGCCAACACTGATTGCTTTTGCGAGGATGGCTTATAGCCACCTTTATTTTTATTTTTCTTGCTCATAATGCAACTGTCATATATTCGTTAACAAAATCGCGGAGAAGCCCATAGTATTTCTCTGCCTGTTCTTGGGTTATCACTTGAATCCTTCCTTCTGCCTGAGTCCGTCCGTGTCCCTTCTTATTGCGACAATCAGCAAGCTCAAACATGTCGTCCAGAAGATTGGCAATAAGGCCAAACAGTGGTGAAGAATCATCAATCGTGTATGTCAAAATCAAACTGTAAATATAGTGCTTAAGAGAATGAGCCAAACGAGGGTTAACACTCTTCGCTAAATCAAACAGTCTTTTGGATTCAACCATATGAATATGATTCTCACGGAGGAAACGCCCTATGACGTCCTGTCGATCCTTATAGTATGGCCTCGGATCAGCACGGGGAGGAATGTCATTTTCTGTATACATGTCCTCATAAATATCAGGTCTATGCTCCTTGTCTGTAAGAAAAATATTCTCAAGCGCTTTTTGAGCACTTATTACAAAAGACTCAGAAGAATCGGCATCCCGATAACCATACTGCCTAAATAGGAAGATATTCTTTATAGCGGAGCTCAAATATTGCTGAAGATTCCTGTCAAGGCCATGGAACTCCATTCCAAAATCTTCTTGGCGCAGCTTCTCCACCTCCTTCTCTATGTAATCTGAATAATCACCAAAACTCTTCTTCGCCATTGTATCAACATTGGCAAAGTGAAGTTGGATCTCATTCTTGAGCCGTGGCTCATTGAATGATTCCAGATAGAACTTCAAGTTAGCATTGGGTTTACCAGTGAAAGGATCTTGAATCTGCCATTCCGGTTCGTAGTACTCTTCACCTTCACATTTCGGCAGGTAAATATAAGTGCAAATAAGAACCGGAATGGGGTCTGGCGTATCATGCAGAGGGCAGAGAGACAGATCTCTTTTCAACTGATGAATGGACAGTGTATTGTCGTTATTGAACCATCTGGTCGAGCGAGAGATCAAATCGAAGACAACTTCTTCACGTGGGAAAGGAAGAACCCGTTTCTTATCAGTAACAAAGGATAACTCCACCGGGCGTCTAGTCTTGTCTTCTCCTTCTCCCTTTGTGCCCACAATAATTTCGTTGTTTGAAGTGAGGTTAGGAGCTTGGCCCAAATCTTTGACATAGTAAGGGAGGTAACCTTCTCGGTCTACATACTGGAAGACATATCCCAACTCTTCATGGCTGGAATCTACAACCAGTGAGTCGAGTTCCTTCAGCTTAACCTCTCCATTGGTCGTGAGCATACCATTGATGTCAACCAGTTTGTTATGACGAAGTCCCCCTTCGATGCTGTCTACCAAGTCCAACTCAAGTCCAAGAAAAGCAGCAATTTGAGAATTCGTCACCCCAGGTTTCGCCTTAAACTTCAGTACACAACGCTGGAAAAAGTCCAATCCGTACGCAAACTTCTTGGTCTGCATACGATACATATACATCGGGAAGGATACCAGAAACGCTTTTGCGCTTGGCATCCGTGCGATGTTATATATTATCCTACTGTATTCTGTTGCCATATTCACCATTTGTTAATTCAGTACAGAATGTGTAGAGACCATTCACATATGAGGCCGCAAACTCATCCTCAAACATATCTTTATCTCCTACCAAGATTATCATCTTTTGCGCTCTAGAGAAGGCCACGTTGAGGCGGTTCTCCAGAGTAAGAAAGCCAAACACCTTGAATTCATTCCCTTCTACCCGAGCGATCTCATTGGAACGTACAGTGCTCAGGATGACAACGTCAAACTCCTTACCCTGAAAAGAGTCAACAGATCCAATACGAAGCTTTTCCCGGCCGTCCTGTGTACGGCCATACTTGATGGCTGTATGATAAGAGCCGTCAGCCTGTTTTTCGGTGTAACCATTCTTCTCAGCAAGTTCATTGATGAGATCAACCTGACCAGAATAGAACGTGATTACACCAATGCTCAGGTTATCAAACGCAGGGTCAGTTTGCAGTTCGTCAAGCAAACGGATGATTCGCTGCGCCTCTTGTCGGCGAGTTTTGCTTGTATCCTTACGAGACTCAGTGCCTGCAGCCTTGGGCACATGGCATAAGACAGCCACCTTATCCTTGGCCCAAGGAAGAGATAGGTTGTGCTTCTTGGATTCAACTTTCACAAGATCCGATTTCACCTCACCGTTATAGTACACTTTGCTGATGAAGTCACCTATAACAGGATGCATACGGAACTGGTTTGTCAATGTTATTCTCCTCACGGGTTTAGCCTCAGCGAGACTGTTGAACAAGATTCCAAAAAGGGACTCCTTGTATTTCTCCTTCTTATCGATGTCTCCGTTGACAATTTCATCAACAATCTTCGGTTCCAAAAGATGAGGCAACTGTCGCTGGTCTCCCACCATTATAATGCGCTCTGAAGCTTTTACCATAGGTATCAACAGATCCAAAGGATTGGAACGAGCGGCCTCCTCGAGAATAACATTCTGGTATAACTCATTCCCAATCTCTGAACTACCCGCAAATTGGTTTGTCGCGGCAACACTACTACTATATTGCTTGATGGCATCGCGGATATGTTCCGCATTACCGTAGATTTCCTCGCGGATATCCTCAAGCGTGGCCGCTATAAAAGTGTCCGTGTCCTCGTATGATTTCGCTTCTTTCTCCTTAAAGTACTCAATGGCATTCTGCAACCACAGAAGAAGCGGAAGGTTGTCTCCGCCCTCTATATATGTGGTGGATTTGTTAATCATCGTAAGGTACTTGTCCTGGAGTGCCTTCAGCTGAACGAAGAATTGAGCAGGAATTTCTTCATCTTCATCAGGTGCATCATCCAAGAATTCTCGCTCTTCAGTAGTCAAGCCTATTCCAGTTCGGATGAGGCGCCGAATCTTCATTGGACCATCATCACTGTATGAGGCAGATTCGGTCTGAAGACCACGGAGGGCTGCAATCATCTTGGCCGCAGCGTCGGCATCGGCGTTGACTTCGCGAACCAATTCCTGCCAGCGGGTAAACAAATCATCACTTACCGGATTCTCGCTGATAAGTAGGGATATCGCCTTTTTGACTTCCGCATCATTGCCTTCCTTTTCAAGTTGAGCTTTCAGAGCTTCCAGTTTCTTGGACACCCTGTTATTTCTCACTTCGGGAGAAAGACTATTCAACGCATTGTCAATAGACCTTGTTAGATCCTTGATAAAGACTTCTTCAGATCGTACACCCTGCTCCTCTTTGCCCAATTTTATAGTCGGGAGGCCCATGGTGTATATCTTGGAGGCAATATGTTCTACAGTATCGTGCTGGAATGCTGAGACGAGGAAAAGCTTGTCAAGGGTGTCCTTCTTCTCTGCGATTTCCATAAGACGCTGGGTGATTACAGATACAACTGTAGATTTACCCGTTCCAGGAGGACCTTGTATGACAGCGATATCAGGAGTGTTGATGGCAATATCTACAGCTTTTTCCTGATCAGGAGTAAGCTGTTCTATGCCAAATTTCTCCTTCATGAATTTGCGAGTCTTGGTCGTAATAGGTTTCTCTTTCCGAGAGCGGTTAAACATTTTATCCGCATCACCCTCGAGAGCCAAACGCAAGTTAGCTATTACGATAGACGGCGGATTCCGGAATTTACTAAGAGCCATCCTGCGGCGCTTGTCAGCAGTATTATTGCCCCGTAAATCAACCTTCAGAAATCCTGAGACGCCTTGCTTGATTGGATAGTTATCGTCGAGTACTACCGCGACATGAGAGAACCGATCATAAGAGTCGAACTCAATCATCCCATCAAAGTCCTGGCTACTGAAAGAAGCGTTAAAAAAATCATGACCACGCTCCTTGAGCAATGCTTCTTGGTCTTCTGTCAAATCGAGTTTGATCTGTGTGATACCATTTCCTCTCTGGTCTGCTCCGAAATACCTCAACTGGCCAATCTTATCTTTCAGTTCCAGTGCCCGTTGCTGCTCCATTTTGTTGTAGTCTTCCCACAAGTTAAGGAGTGTGTTCCCAGAGTTTCGGTCACGCAGACTTATTGTCTCTAATGCCTCTCGGGCCATTGTCTTTTCCACATAATTGATTGTGTAGTAGAATGCAACCCTTAATGCAATATAATCATCGAACCTCTTAGGAAATGGCTTCTTCGTCAAGCGAGTGATAATCCATTTCCCATCCTCTATACTGACATCACCAGCCCAGGCCAGACCATGAATTCGGAAATTCCTGTCATTATTCGGAAATGTTTCGATGAAGAGATACTGCCCCAGATTGTCCCCAAACGCGAGACGGCTGGACAATGTCGAAGGAATATTCGCGACCTTGTCTCGAACCATCATCTGATACATGACCTCATCACCGAAAGCAATATCTATTTCGTTTTTACGTTCGGTACGTCCGCGGCGAAGATAGGACATCGTGACGGTCCTTTTAGAGGCCTCGAAATCGTTTTTTGCTACCCAGAAGAAGTAATCAATCCCAACCGAGGCTTCTTCCGCCTGGAGATAAGGTAGATTAATTTCACCGTCAACCTTAATACGGCATGCCCCAATACCACTCTTGAAAAGCAGATCGTTTCCATCCACTTTTATCAGGTCCAAGACCAGTAGGTCGGACTTGAATTTAAGGTTTCCGTTGAACAAGCGTCCCTGAACCTTGTTCAACTTTGTCTCTTCATCGAACAGTTTGAATATTTCTTCGATAAGTGCCATATCATCAAATTACAAGAACACGTTGAGCTGTTTTGAAGTTCTTTATGCCTATCATCATAGTGTTATGCCTCTTGGGATTGAAACGGAATATCTTCCGTTCAGAGAAAACACCTTCCATATCAATCTCATCAATCCGGAAGAATAGCGTAATATCATTGATAGGCTCCACTATCAGACGAATATTTTCGCCAAGATCTTCCAGTGATATTTTCGCTATTGGAGTATCGTAATCATCGTAAATCGAAAGAAAATGATTTGCCTTTACATAACGCGAAGTAACCTCATCGATGTACATCTCATCAACAATAGACGGCTGTAATGCAAATCGAGTATTCACATCGTTTTCAATAGCATCATAATACTCAGAATCTTCCCAACGCTGAATCTTGACTCTTATGGGGACATGAGGCTGACGACTACAGAAAGGGCAAGCATTCAAATTACGAAAAGGATAGTGAGTATGACAATCTGGGCATAATAGCAATTCATTGATTCCATCATTCAAGGCATCAACCCACTCACCAATGGAAGGGCGCATCATAGGATCGTTGAGACCTTCCTCAAAAGTTCTATGGAAAAGTTTTTGCAATGAGTGAGTGATAAACGCTTCTGAAGGGATGCCAGTTTCTCTGCTATTTGAATCGTCTTTAAAGTCCTCCACCCATGGCAGCTCACCTCTGAGGGCCTGTTCCTCCAGTTCTGGTTCACCGTCATTAACCATATCACCTTTTAGGGGATGATTCATGGCAAGCAGTTCATAGGCAATGACTGCAAAGGAGTAGCAATCGGACATAGGTGTATTGGGGGCTAAATTCTTGACGATTTCCGCAGCACCATAGTTGGGAGTATAAATATTATGGATGATGCTAGTCCTGTAACGAAGATTGTCCAGATCAATCAGGAACACATTGTGCTTGTTGGGATTTGTCGAGATAAAGACATTATTCGGAGACAAATCACAATAAACAAGGCCTTTCGCATGGAGTGTGCGGATACATATGGCCAACTTGATAAGTACACCATAACGCTTGAATAAACCACCGGTACTTTCATACCATGATGACAGATCTGTTGTCCCATGATTCCACAGAAGGGATGAAAGAGGCAACATTTCAGAAGCGAACTCAGAGATATAACCTATTCTAGGAGCCATTATTTCTTTCAAAGGGCTCGCAAAATACTTGCGATCCAATTGAAGATTAATCATAAAGTTAATCTTGGACTTAAGTTCGGTGTTATTGCTTGCGTTCTTGAAAAGCTTTGCAATGTAATGTCCACCTTCCAGAATGAAAGTCTCACCCTGGGAACCCTCACCAATCTTCTTCTCAAGATTGTAGCTTACTCCAAATACATCTATTACGTTCATTGGCGTGTCCATCCAAATACTATTGATTTATCATCGTTATTCTTGTCTTGCATAGAGGATATCAAGTCCTGTTTCAGCAGTTTATCTCTCTTATCTGCACTTATTCCGGAATACCTCTCAATAAAATAATTAAACAAGGCTTCCACTTTATCAATGATTATTTCATCACCGAAGCCATCGGAGCAGAGCAAAAAATCGAACTTATCCGAAAACGGTATCTCCCTGATCTCAAACAACGGTTTCTTACTAGTCCCAATACAAGATGTTTCGTTCAGAAAGTCTTTATCAGCAAGCGTTGAAACAACTTTCCCACAATTTACACGGTAAAAAATCGGCGAATCACCTATGATACCAATCTTGGCTATGTTATGTTCCAAATCAACCAATATGAAGGAACATGTAGTCAGGCAATCCTTTGTAGGAATATCCAACTTGTCGAAATACGCATACCAATTCTCAATGGCTTTTCCAACCTCTTCCTTGATGTCATAAAGATAGCCTGCGACACTGTTGAAGCGTTCTGCCAAAAAGGAGCAAATCATATTTGCCCCACGAGCTGACGATTTCGATGAGCCGAGGCCATCAGCAACAATCGCGAAGGAATAAGAGTGATACTCCTGAACTGACACATAGTCCTGATAAGGAAAGCCATCCTTCTTTCCTTTGCATGATGCTCGTATGATATAGCTCTTTGACATTAGAATACAACCTCGTCATCTGGAAAGGTTACTTGAGGTAGCGTATCCGGTGTATGGCTGTGCATTCGCGAAGTAACAGACATGGTGACGAAACGGAAGAATTTCTTAATATCCCTTGCACCATCTCCAGAGATAAGTAGTTCCGGACTACTCACAAACTCGCCGAGCATATTCCGATCCGCATCATCGCCAATAGCCATAGCAATGCGGAAAGCCTTTGAGGAACGTCCCTCTTGAATCAAAGCATTCATAGGCATAAGATAATCGTCTGTAGGAATTCCATCCGTGAGAAGAACGATGGTTGGTTTATAAGAGCGAGAAGGAATCTTGTCCTTATCCTCAATAATGGATTTGATCTGAGTGAATGCGTCGCCCATCGGAGTCTTGCCCGAAGCTGTATAATTGAAAATACTTACATCAACATCGTCCACAGGGATAAGAGGTAAATCACAGACAGCCTCGTTCCCGCCAAAGCTGAACAAAGCGATCTGTATCTCAACTGCACTGTCTTCGTTCTTGATCGAATTGACAAAATCACGGAGCGCTAGGTTGAGTGCATCAATTTTACCGTCTTTAGACATACTTCCACTCTTGTCTATAGCAACTATCACAGGAAGCGGTCGAGGTTTCTGCATTACAAAATCATTGAGACTTGTCATTTTACTTCGATTTTATTTTAATACTATGTTATCAGTTTCAGTCATATTCAATAGTTTTTCCAACTATCCTCAATAACTAACACGCTAAGATAATAACATTTCAGCGTGTAAGCAGTAACTTTGCATCAGCGGAAATCGGAAGTTTTAGTTTCAGCAGAAATCGGCATAATTGATTCAGCAGT
>CAKUVR010000029.1:0-30776 GCA_934698975.1 uncultured Bacteroidales bacterium | reverse complement strand
TAAACCAGTTCAGAGATGCTGTAAAGTATATCAGTTAAACAACCTCTAAAGTGTCAACCATTCTCAGGGAAGGTCACAACCTCAACGCAATAATTTCCATTTTCCGGTTTATCTTTCCCAAAATGCGACATTAATGGTAAAAGCATTTGACAATGGGAATGAATATGGAAACCACTTGCAGGGCGGAACACCGCCGGACCGCTCCCCTGCCCGGAGCGGAAAGCTCAAGAGAAATAACGCCAACCACAACAGCAGTGGATGGTCTTAATGAATATATCAGCGTACCGGCATCGGCAGTCATCCACCAAGGAAACGCCTGTCTATAAAGCCATTGAGCCCACATTCAAGGTTACGGCAAGCCGAACGAGACAACACAACCCACGGAAATAATCCTCAGAAAAAGTGCTGAAAGTCCGAAAATATTACTACCTTTACAACGTTTCAGACCCTATGATCTGGAACGGACATATTGATGAAAGTGTTTTCGCACTATCCTTTCAAGAAAATGTGGTAGTTTTCAACGAGTATAAGGATAAACCGACAGCACCGTTCATCTGTATTCGCTTGCGTGTATTCAACACCCAACGATACAGGTGTGGGGATTGTTTCCGTTTATTCATACTCAGGTTCTACCACAACCTTCTTGAAGATAAGCGACGAAACGGGCTCCACACTTTCTTTTTGTTATGTAAAGCTATCACCTACGGAGTTCAGTGAAAAGATGAGCATTTGTTTGTTAGAATGTCGGCATTATATTATAATTCATTTGAGGAGAAATACTCAATGTTTAAATATTCGGAAACAAAGACAATTACAACAGAATCCGAATTTAAGTCTTTCTTTGAGGAAGATTTGGCAAGAAAAAGTAATTTCGGGGAATTGTCCATCTTTCGTGGGGTTGGAGAGGCAAAATGGAAAATCATTTCATCTTGCCAAAGAGCCTTCCTTTCAGGAAAAGTTCATGGAGAGAATCAGGGATTATTCATCGAAAAGGAGATAAAGCACATTGAAGAAGCGAATCACAGACTTCTGCCAAAATACTACCATGAGTTAGGAGTTCCTGTTACAGACTTCATCTATTTGAGTTTTCTTCAGCACTATGGAGCACCAACAACGTTCATAGACTTCTCAAAGAGCCACAAGACTGCGCTATGGATGGCCGCAAATAATATTCAGTACCCCATCATTTCTGAAAGAGATATTGATCAGTACTTCTCTATCTATTGGATTGATAAAGAAGGGCAAAAGAAAATCCCAAGCGTTCTTGAAATATATCAGGAGAATTATTTAAAACATACCGTAGAAATCACAGATAGTCCTTACTCAGATAGCAGTAAAATGAGGTATAGCCCAAGTCCCGACCTTGACTATATCATTGATGACAAAAAGTTGGTATTGAGCCAAGCTCTTAAGTTCATAAAATGGGATAATGAGAGGGAGGATTCTTGCCTTGCTAGAATTAAACTAGGAATTGTTCATACAAACAATATGTCTCACCATGACAGGCGACACTCATTAGAGCAGATTACTGACGAAATGCTAAAGACGGCACGTGGGCTATCAAAAAACATGTCTTATTCTGCATTTAAGGCTTTCAAAAATATAGTCTATTATCTTTTTAACGAGGTTGTTAGAATTGCAAATCTAAACCTTGTCGCACAAGAAGGATGTTTTATACATTATTTGCCCGTATCTTATAAAACGCCATTAGAAGAAGACAGCACAATGAATGGAATAATACACTGTGTTGATATTCATAAATCTCTGGCTCCGTTCATTCTTAATACATTAAATCAGAATGGTATAAATCAAAATATAATGTATCCCAATACTAAAGATATGGCACAATCTGCTTTTCAAAGTGCGCAATCACTTAAACTATAGGCATAATCCATCAGAAAAACATAACAAAATGAAAAAAATAATCACAAGTATCATCTTTATATTGTTGTCTGTATGCAGCTTTGCTCAAACAACTTATTTCAACAGCTCTCCATTTGTTAGAGGAAAAGAATCAACGAGATTGTATTCTCTCGAAATCTTCGATGATCATGTAATTGTCACGATTGAGATCGAAGCACTAAAGTGGAACCAAAGGATCAACTATTGGACATCACGAAACACCTACATTTTTTCTGGCAACACACCTCTTTGTAAAATAAAGGGTTATTTATGCAATGGTAGAGTAGAACAATGTGGGTATAACAATCAATGGGGATGGTCAAATGTTCCAAAAGGTAAAAGAAATTACTACAAACTATATTTCGAAGGCACTATACCATCAGGGTTAACTACCGTTTCAATAGTTGACTCAGGAGAATGGTCTGGCTATGGTTCTGTCAATAGTTATTGTTTCTACAATTGTACAATCAAGAATCCAAGAAAGAACTATTCGAACATAAATTCAGAATATATGGCGAAAAAAAACATAGACGAAAACAATGATGGCATATGTGGTATTTATGAACAAATTGCGGGACAACAAAACTACAAATTGGCCTGTATCAAAGAAAACGGTTTATATAAACTGATCTATTTATCAAGTTCATCTAAATATTCTTGGTGGAAAGTCGGTGACATTAAGGCATACATAACAAAAACCGCCTCTGGAATATTCAAAGCAGAATGGTTTACGGCAAATAAGAGTATAAATCGCGATGCATACATAACATTTGATGGAATCTCAATGACTATCAACATTCCAACCGGCACAGATTCTGGGGCAACAAAGTATCTGAAAACATACCCATCAAATTCTATAGAAATACAAAATGGGAGTGCTAACAAGTTCGGCCAAGAATGGACTGGAACCGGTTTCGCTCTGAATAATGGCTACATCATTACAAATAATCATGTCGTTGAGGGCGCCAAATCAATTGTTATTCTAGGAATAAATGGAAGTTTTAATACAGAATATAAAGCAGATGTTGTATCAGCCGATAAGAACAATGATTTGGCTCTATTAAAGATAAATGACATAGGGTTCAGTGGTTATAGTTCCGTTCCATATTCAGTTAGTGACAAAATGTGTGAGGTCGGTGAAGATGTCTTTGTCTTAGGTTATCCTTTAACAAGTTACATGGGCGATGAAATAAAACTGACTAATGGTATCATCAGTTCTCGAAGTGGTTACCAAGGAGATGTCACTACATATCAGATTTCTGCACCTGTTCAACCAGGCAACAGTGGAGGGCCTATGTTTGACAGTCATGGAAATGTGGTCGGAATTGTTAACGCAGGTATTCCTGGTGCGGAAAATGTCGGATATGCTATTAAAACATCATATTTGTATAATATGGTAGAAAGTGCCGTTTCTACTTCAATTATTCCTCAAACCAATAGAGTTCAAGGTTCTTCTTTGGCAGACAAAGTCAGATCCGTTAAAAAATTTGTATTCTATATAAAATGTAAAGGTAATTAGTGGTTGTGCTTATTTTCTTGTCTGATTCAGTAAAATTTTATGAAAACTTTCGCAAAAATAATCATCTCTGTACTTGCTTTATTTCTGGCGGTCTATTGTGCAATAGATGTTAAAAATCGCTATTATCCTAAGTTCACTTATGTATCTGAAGTGGAATCATCTGGTCTACGTTGCGTTGCCTGGACTAATAAGCGGCCTTTTAAGAGGTGGGGGCAACGAAAATTCGGATATGTTAGACATGGTAAGAAAAAGCCCGAAAGATTCTTCTATGACGGAGCTTATGACTATTATAATGGTCTTGCAAGAGTCTTTATTTATACAGAAGGTTTATTAAAAGGGAAGTATGGATATGTTGATACAGACGGTAAACCTATTGTACCAATTGAGTTCGATGAAGTCGGTGAGTGGGTAGAAGATATGGTCAAAGTAAAAAAAGACTCACGATATGGTTTCTATAATAAACAAGGAGAATTGATCGTTCCGATAAAGTATGATGACGTTGAAGATTATCATAACGGATTTGCAGCAGTAAGAATCAACCAGAAAAAAGGTTTAATAAATAAGAACGGAAAAGAAATAATACCTATTAGCTACGACTTTGTAGGTGAGTTTAGCGAAGGATACGCCGTGGTTGGCATATCAACAGAGTCAGGGAGTAAATGTGGATATATCAATGAGAATGGGAAACTTGTTATCCCCATGAAATTCAGCACAGCATCTAAGTTCAAAGAAGGTCTTGCACACGTTCATGTTGGTGGCGGCCATTCAAATAATTTTTTTGGAATATGGGTATTCGATGACCCATTTGAAGGATATATCAATAAAAAAGGAGATTTCGTCATAGACCGTCAGTTTTCAGAAGCAACAGATTTTCACAAAGGAATTGCGATAGCGAAAAAAGGCTGTTATGTGATAATCAACAGATTTGGCCAAGTATTAAAAGAGCTAGATTATGATGAATGCACAGGATTTAGTGATGATGGGTTGGCACGCGTTACGTACCGTGTAGGTGATGGCAAATACAGAAATGGGTATATCAATATGAATGGAGATGTTGTAATCCCTATATTATTTGAATATGCACAAAGATTTTCTGAAGGAATGGCATGGGTACAAAGTGATAAACGATCGGGTGAGTTTGAATGCATCGACACAAAAGGTGACATCAAGATTAGATTACGTGCGAATAAGGATTATACATTTTCGGGCTCACCATATAATAATCAACCAGGAGATTCTCCTTATCGTGTCCAACCATTCACGAATGGAAAAGCAAAAATCCAGATTGTGCATGGGGCACATGCTGTCTATTATATTGACAAGCAAGGAAATAGACTGTATGGACACACAGGCGATTTGCTCCAATATGAAAAGATTAACTACAAAATTAGATAAGTTAGAAGAGAATGCTTTGTGTGAATGATCTTATCGTTGCTTTCGATTGCATTATGTCAACGGAGCAATAACACAATAGTACGATCTATGGATATTTACAACACATCATTTATCTGTTTATGAAAAAAGTTATATCAATCATTTTAGTCGCGCTTATGTCACTATGCGCTTTTGCCAAACAATGGCCAAGTAATGCTCTAAGTCAACTTAAAAGCAACCCTGGGATAAAACTCGATTGCCAGTATTTGGGAGCAATGTTAGGACGGGATATGAATAATTATTACCCTCAAAAGTTACTTCAACTATATAAGGCATCATATCCAGACTATAGTGATTTTGAACAATACACCTATAAATATCGTTATGGCTGCGATCCTATTAGGTTAAAGCTGATAAAATCTTATACCCAGAATTGTACGTTTGAGTCGGTTTGGAATATTCTGGAAAATGGAAGTCCAGAACTTTCTCGGCTTCGTCAAGCAGATTATAACAAATATTACAGACTTCGTTCAATAACAATACAAAACTTAAAGTCTTATTTCAAGACAATGGATAATTTCACAGACATTTTGTGCACGGATTCTTATGGATTTGACTCGGCCATGAAGAGTATCGTCAAAAAGTCAGTTGAACAACTATAGTGTACCTATTCTCAGTCATTTAAGCCTATAGGATAATACATAATTTAATGAACCGGATAGGAGGTTAAACTTTCAGTAAATAGTTCTTATGTCAACAGTAGAAAGAGTTATTGCATGCATCGTCGTTGGATGTATTCTCGAACTAATATGGGTTATATTGTTCGGTCAACTAAGTTCATCCCCAATGGTTATTGGTATCACGATTTGTGCTTTAGTTACACAAAAAAACAGAAAGGAGAGAGATGAGTAGTTACCCCTATATTGTATTATCTGCACGATATCAGGCAATTAATCATAAGATACCAACACTTCCGGACAAGCCCAAGGAACCAGAACTTAAGTTAGTAAAGAAGAACTGGTTTGAAAAATTAATTCTTTGGTGCGATGATTACGATGATGAGGACATCAATGAACGGAGAAAGAAACGGTATGCTCAACAAATGGAACAATATTATCAAGATATGGAATCATACAGGAGGGAAGTTAATCTTATCTTGTCGGATACGAACATATCAATCTTTAGGCAGAGGGAGCGAGAAAAGAATATCGGAGCAAGAAGCGTTGGAAGCGAATTACAAAGAGATGTTCAAAAGGGTAGACATGAAGAATCATTTGTTAGGTTCTTGACAAGTAACTTTGGAGACAAGATAACGAATACTATAGAATTCACACTTCCCAATGGGAATGCTTATGTTCCGGATGCAGCATACATTGATAGAGCAAGCGGTTTATGTATAGACATTGAGATTGATGAGCCCTATTCTCTGCCTGATGGTAAACCTATACATTACATAGGATGTGATGACTATAGGAACAATTATTTCTCTCAGAAAGGGTGGTTCGTTGTTCGTTTTGCCGAAGAGCAGGTGGCCAAATACCCAGAGGAATGCATAATTTTTTTAAAACTGTTCATCAACAATCTTGTTAATGGGACACAGCCAAGTTTTACCCATAAGGTAAAGAGATGGTCTTTAAGCGAAGCTTATGCCATGGTCAATAGTAGATATAGGTCAAATTATTAACAATCAAACATTTGTAGAGTATGAGCGATAGAGCAGCAAGTATTTTCTCAATCGTCATAGTTGTTGTTTTCATTTTGTTAGCGAAAGTAATTTCAGAGTTTATTGACAACCATAGGAGGAAATAAAGGGCAACTCAAACAAAGGACCTTGTTGAATAATTATTTATCATATGAACAAGAACGAATTATATCTAACATTCTGCGCGATGGTTCCAATTACACCTAACGAAACAGAGGACTATAGAGCAATCATCAAGAAACACCTAAGAAAATATCTTAATTTGCTAAAGCAACTTGATAAGCGTTATAGACCACCAAAGTGGATGGAGATTTATAATCGCACTGAACAATTGTGTGATGGTATTAATCGATCGATCGAAGCAGAATACAAAGGGGTCAGGCATTCTGCCTATACCTCAATAAAAAATCAACTTGATGGTTATAAAATTCAGAATAAGTATGTATCTGGTTTGTCATACAACATTAGTAGCATGGCTTCAGGAATGAGATTCTTTAGAATGCGAAAAGTTTCTTTGGAAGAACAGCGCAACCTTAAGCCTGCAGATATATTTCATATTCCTCTCAATATGCGAGGGCTTGTTCAATCACAAAGGTATAGTGCAATAGGTTATCCATGCTTATATGTTTCTCATACCATATATGGCTGCTGGGAAGAAATGGGAAGACCTGATTTTGGGTCAGTAATGGTATCACAGTTGATTAATAAATTTGATTTCAATGTATTAGACCTCAGAGTCCCATCCGAGGAACAGTGGAACAAGAATATGGGCAAGTGCATTCAGTTTTTCCCTCTTATCATTGCCTCAATGGTACAGACTAAAAATGAAAAAGACACATATAAACCCGAATATTTAATACCACAACTGCTCACTGAATGGATTATTTCTCGCAATCGCAATAAGCAAAAGTCTACTCAACAGGAGATAATAGGGATTGTATACACATCAGCACAAAAAAATTCAGACTTCGATTTTCCAGCAAATAGTTACGATAATTACGCAATTCCTGTACTCAATCCTCTTGGCTATGGGAATTACTGTTCTAAATTAGTGAGTCTATTTACAGTTACAAAACCCACCTATTACGACCTAGAAGTTCTAAAACAAGGAAATATAATAGACTCGGGGAATTTTGACTCAAACACAGAAGACAACAAAAAAGAGCATTTGAGTATTTCTCCTTTTGGTATCATGGAGAAGTATATTGAAAAACAAGACTCAGTGTCTATTGATATTTACGGGCACATCAAATAAAAAGCGTAGAGGTATTTATTACCCGATACTTGATTTAAAAAATAGAAACATACAATGGAAACATCTTATCTTCTTTTGATTATCACATGTGTTCTTTACGGAGCAAGTGGACTTGTTCAAGATTGGGATGACATAGGGCAAAAAGTTGTCAATTCACTTGTTGCCATTTTCGTCATTGTTATCGTAATCCTTACAGGAGACGACGGCTTCTTTGATGAGGAATGGATAAATTACATATTTCCTATTCCTGCGATATTTTTAGGCAGCATTATATACGGTGCAATTGAGGATATTGAGGGTGGAGATTGGACTGTCGTGTGTATTTTATTATCCGTCATAGGAATAATTGCGACAATCGTAACAACTGCTTGTGGAATTTAGCCGCGATAAAGATAAGCCACAACTATGGACTATTATTTCTAAAGAGCGCCCTCGTTCCGAGTTCATGAGCAAAAATTACCCGTCTTGCAAATATAAGACGCTTAACCCCAGCTTTGGGATGGGGCTACTGGCTTTGGGAAGAAGATCGTACAGTCGCAAAGAAATGCGGCAAGATCGGCACTATCGCTTTTGCAATCGGTTTTCTGTTCAGCATGTGTACCGGACTCATCGGAAGATAGGTTGAATGGTATTCGTTTGCAAACCAAGGCCACAGGGAATGACAACTGAGACGTGCATAGGGCATGTCGGTGTGGCTGACCCTACCTTCGGAGATGGGGGTCGAGCACGGTGAGTGGGACTACAGAGGGGTGTGGGGCAGGATGGCGTGGCCGTGGTTTGCAATAATACATGGAAGTGGAGGATGGTTATGATATTCACAATACAAATATTTGATTATGGAAGAGACTACTATTTTAGAGAAGAACGGTGACCAGTCCGTGGCAGAAACATCGGCAGAAAATGATTCATCCTCCTTTGAGATGGATCTATACACGCTTCAGTTCAGATGGATTCCTTCGCTGATTGATGCTGTTATGAAAGGGAAAGTCCCTTGTCAGGCATTGGCGGACGTTCCGTGGTGGAAGCAATGCTTGACTGAACAGGGGATGGCTAAGGCGGATTTCTCGTTTGAGGAGATAAGGGCTGAAGTAAAGAAGATCTCAGAGGAGAAGGGGCGGATATGCCTGACATTTCCCTATCCTAAACGTGTTCCGCTTGCTAAATATGCTATCATTGACCTGTCGGCATCGGGGCAGATTGCCTATTATACTTTGGAAATGTCCCTCAATGACACTTGGGTGCTTGGTTCTCAAGATGTTCAAAGGCACAGTTACATCCGCCAGGTGCCGGATTGTCAGACAATGGCGGATTTTGAGAGGGAGGTGGATCGAGCATATAAGGGGAGAGGCGTGAAGCTATTCCAACTAATGATGACAGGGCTACTGATTGTATTGGTTATCGGCATATTAACCTTGCTTATCGCATATTAGGCAGGATATCGGCATCGAATCATCCGGTGGCAAAAGTGCCTGTGTCCAGCGACACATAAAGTTTGGTACACCAAGAGAAGGTTTTGTGTACCAATGTACTGTCAGATGGCGTTTGGTACTAGAAAGAGCACTCTGGTGTACGAAACTACTCTCGAAAGGCATTCGGTACCGAGGATGGCACCCTGACGTACGAAACGTCAATAGGACGGCAGAACAGGGAAAATGAAACGTGAACTGGTATAATTGATCTACTGATCAATTGCAGACTTGTAACAACTGTGCTTCTAAAGCGGATATTCAATAAAAACGTTGGCATTTACAAGAAAACACTATACCTTTGCAAGCGGACACGAACCAAAAATATAACAAAAAGGTTTCAAAAATATGAGACAGGCATCAAGCCAAAGCACTGTAAATAAGATAGAAATGAGGCTTAGAGGTAAAGGGCGTGGTTCGATAGTTTTCCAACAAGACTATGCAGACTGCGGAACTCCAGCGGCCGTGAAATCAACATTCCATAGGATGTATACCGACGGAATGTTGGTTAGGCTGGCTCATGGCATCTATTATTACCCTAAAGAAGACAAAGAGTATGGGCTTGGTATCATCTTCCCGTCTGTAGAAGACATCGCAGTGGCTGTCGCCAAACGAGACAAGGCTAAGATTGTACCTATGGGAGCATACGCCCTGAACCGTCTCGGATTGTCCACGCAGATGCCCATGAATGTTGTGTTCCTGACCAACGGTGCGCCACGTCGGATAAAGATAGGGAATGGGCACGGCATCCTGCTCAAGCATTCTTCTTCGGGCAAGAACTTTGCCTATAAATCAGAGCTGATGATGCTTATAGTAACAGCTATGCGCACCATAGGTGAAGACAAAATGACAGAGGAAGAACGCAACTTGCTTGTTGAGCACGCAAAGAATGTAAACGACAACGATTTCAATCATGATATAAAACTTGCCCCTGCCTGGGTGCGCAAAATACTGATTGCACGATGAAATTCATAGATATACCAGAAAATAGACAACTGGAAGCCATCAATACAGTGGCGTTGCAGACAGGATTGCCTCCGTCAAGTATCGAAAAGGACTGGTGGGTAACACAGGTGTTGAAAGCCCTTCATTCTTTGCCCTATGCAGAACATATTGCTTTCAAAGGAGGAACGAGTCTCAGTAAATGCTGGAACTTAATTGCCAGGTTCTCCGAAGACGTAGATATTGCACTCAGCAGAGAATTTCTTGGGTTTAGAGGAGAATTGTCGAAGACCCAAATCAGTGACAGACTACGTCGCGCTGCCTGTTCATTCGTAAGAGAGAATATGAAGTACGATGTACAAAAAGCATTAATGGATTTGGGTGTACGGGCTGATGCCTTTTCCGTGGATGTTGTCATTACACCTATTACGACAACCGACCCAGAGGTGATCACCATAACTTATCATAGTTTATACGAAGTCTCACCTTATATCAAGAACACGGTAAAGATAGAAATCAGCGGCAGATCGATGATGGAACCGATTGAGAAAAGAGCAATAAACGCTGCCATTGATACTCATTTCAGTAAAGCACCATTTGCGGAAAAGCCATTCGAGGTGAATGCCGTCATTCCCGAGCGCACTTTTCTTGAAAAGGTATTTCTGCTGCACGAAGAGTTCAGAAAGAATGAGGTCAGGGTGAAGCGTATGTCTCGCCATATATATGATTTGTCAATGATGATGGATTCAGAGGACCAAATTGCCGACCGTGCAATCCACAACGAAGCTTTGTACAAAGCTGTACTTGAACATCGGCGAAA
This sequence comes from uncultured Bacteroidales bacterium, assembly GCA_934698975.1. Taxonomy (GTDB): domain Bacteria; phylum Bacteroidota; class Bacteroidia; order Bacteroidales; family UBA932; genus Cryptobacteroides. The sequence continues at coordinate 19,796 of CAKUVR010000029.1, read as the reverse complement.
ATTCATCGGACTTAAGGGATTCAACTATGATGAGCTTTATCCAGACACACTATGCATCGTTCCCAACGAGAATACCGCAAGACTTTGGCAAGATGACTACAAGTTTATGTGTGAGCACATGATTTTCGGACAGGCTCCTTCTTTTGATGAACTGATAAACAAGCTATCAACACTCAACGACCAAATTAAACAGTTAAATTACCGAAAGACACGAACATAAACGAGCTCGACACGGCCACACGGAACAGCAACAGAGGCGTGCACAGGCATATCGCACGGTGGGAGGAGCCACACTGATGTGTGGGGCAGGATCGGCAGGGCCGTGGTTTGCAAAAAGTCTAATTGAACCTTACGATACTGCCTATTTTCAGGGGTAGGACATTCTAATGTACGAAATCAACGTATTCTGTACGAAATGATATTCGGTGAGGTTTCGTACAGCATGGCGGGGGTTTTATAAAACTCATTTTGAGGGTTGGAGGGGATTGAGGATATTTGCGGTGTCGTGGCTTGAGATTTATGGTAATCTGAATTGCGGGCACGGTTACTTTTTGAGGGAAGGAACATTAATGAATAAAGGACACGGCTTTGAAAACAAAAACAACAACGAATATGAAAAAAATCATCGGAATTTTGATTGTCGCGCTGGCGGTGGCCGGGGCGGGGGTGAATGGATGGACGGCGATGGCTCAGGGGCGGCGTGGGGCCAAGGGCGTACAGGGAAGCCAAGTTCAGGAGGCGAAGGACTACTACTTCTTCAGGGCACGGGAGGTGATGAATGAGTCCGGGGACTACGAGAAGGCGATGGGGCTGCTAGGGAAGCAGCTTCAGAGTTCTCCGGGGGATGTCAAGACGCTCGTATTCCGGTGCCAGCTGAACAGGGATCTCGGGCACTATGGGGAGGCGTTGGCGGACATCAACGCGGCGATCAAGAACAACAACCGCAAGTCGGGATTTTCAGAGGCTTCGCTCTATTGGTGGAAGGCGTGGGTTTATGACGCGATGGGCGACCGGGACGGGAATATGCGGAATCTGGAGCTGGCATATTCAGCGGCACGGAAGAACCGGAAGAATGAGGGTGAGAACTATGCCAAGCTTTGCCACAACTATTGCAACAAACTGACGCGCGCGGGACGGGATGCGGAATCTCTTGCAATCTGCCGCGAGCTGATGAAGGAAGACGAGTCCGACATTGTCGCGGCGTCTTTGGCGGCAAGGAATATGCTCGCGGCGGGAGACATTGAGGGAGCAGGAAGCATCATCCGGGAATATTCAAGGTTCGGCAGCGACAACACGGAGTTCGACTATGCCGCAATGAAATATTGGGAAGCGGTCGGTGATAGGCACAAGGCAGTGGATGCGGCGCTTGACTATGTGGCACATTACGATGCGGAACAGATCGGTGTCGTGATTGAGACCTTGAAGGCAGACAGGAAATATTCAGAGGCGATGCTGAGGAAGAGAATCAAGGATGCTTCCGGGAACAAGCCCACATGGCAAGGGATGCTGGCTTTATACTACTATAATATGCGGGATTTCGAGCTGTCGCTTAAGGAGTTCTTTAAAATTATTGATGAATATGGCATCAAGGATGAAGTGGCAGGATATGTGGCTGAATGCTATGATGAGCTTGGTATGCCAGAAGACGCGGTCAGAACACTGAAGGAGGCTGAAGATACACAGATCAAAGAAGATCCCAGATACTACTACTGTCTGTTGGGTGGCTACTATCAAGACTGCGGACGTTATGAGGATGCCATCTCTGTGCTTGACAAGGCGATAGAAGAGGATCCGGCGGATGCGTTTGCTTACTACAAAAGCGGATGGTGCTATGAGTTTCTCGGTAATGACGCAAAGGCGCTGGAGCGTTATTCTTCAGGAATAGAGATGGACGACAGCTATCCTTACATATTCCTGATGCGTGGGGAACTTTATCTGAAGCAAGGGAAGAAGGAACTTGCTGACGCTGATTTCAGGGCGGTCGTGGAGAAAGACACCGTTTTGAGCGATGGCAGCTGCCGTCAGTATGCGTTGCACTTTCTGGGAAGGGACAAAGAGGCGCTGGAATGGCAGGATTCGCTGGCGGCTAAGCTCCATGACGATCCCGGCACTTATTATGACCAAGCCTGCCTGTATTCCAGAATGGGACGGACGGAGGATGCCGTGAAGGCCATCAAGACCGCACTTGAGCGTGGCTACAACAACTTCCGCCACATTGCGGATGACGATGACCTCGACCCGATAAGGAATATTCCGGAGTTTGTGTCGCTGGTCGAGAAGTACAAGGCTGATCATCTCGCGTTCGTGGAAAGGCTTCGCAGGGAACTCCGCACGGAATCTGCTGATTCATTGGATTCCGGCACGATCACGGAAGTGGCTTTCAAGCGTCATCAGGGAGGAACGTTCGAGATTCCTTGCGAGGTCAACGGCCTGCCTCTCCAGATGCTGTTCGACACCGGAGCCTCGTCCGTAACCCTCTCGTCCGTGGAGGCGAACTTTATGCTGAAGAATGACTACCTGTCCGCCAAAGACTTAGGCGGCAAGGAATATTACCGGATAGCCGACGGCGGCATCACGGAAGGCACCCTCGTGACCCTCCGTCAGGTAAAGATCGGAGACTTCGTCCTGAAAAACGTGAAGGCCTCCGTCGTGACCAGCCAGAAGGCCCCGCTCCTCCTCGGCCAGAGTGTGATGGAGCGTTTCGGCACCATCACCATCGACAACATCGACGGGAAGCTGCGGATCAAGCATTGACGGAAAGGATACCTCTGGATTTATTGGATTTTGTACACCAAAGAACGCTCTGGCGTACCAAACCTGATTAGAAGGACGTTTGGTACAGGAAAGGGCACTATGTTGTACCAAATAACCTTCGAAGGATTCTTGGTACAACAGAAGGACTTCCCCGGTACGAAACTGCCTTCGGAGGGAGATTGGTACACCAGAATGGCTTCTCCGGTACGGACAATAAATAGGAGAAAATCTATTTTCAAGTGCAATGATCCTGAATCTGACAAGTTTATAAAACAATGAGAAAACCTGTTATGACAATGTCGGTCTTGGCAGTCATTCTGCTGTTGAGTTCAATGGCGGGGCAAACAAAAGCGGTATGTGACACTGTTTCGCATAAGTCGGAAAAAAGAGCGGCTGTCGAGAGGCCGAGGTTGCTGGACAGTGCCGGGGAACTGGGGTTCAAGTACAATGTGTTGTTCGGTAGAATTGGTTGCTGGGAAGACAGGCATAAAAACATTGCACCGGATTTGCCGCCACTTAAAGGGATGAAATACAGGACATTCACAACACGTTTTCCCAAATCGCGGAGTTTTTCCAGAGACATTCTTGCGGTCAGATGCCCTAAGAATGACACTCTGCTGAATTGGGCGGCGAATATGGTAGCATCAAGATATGGTGTCACCATTCCGTCCGGCAAGAAGTTCAAGTCATCCAGTGACATCGCGGATTTTGTCATGGACGGCAAGATTGCTTTTCACAAACGTATCGCTTCTTACAAAGATATTGATAGTGAATTTATTGTGGAAGACTGGGATTTCAACGGACAGGAAGGAGTACTGGTAGCCGATGTTTGGCATTCAGGTGACATTTACACTTTTTTCTATTCGTCTTGGATTGACTCAGGCTGTCATCTAAGCTTGACAGATTCTTGGTTTTCGGTGAATGCTGTCACTAGCAAAGCATATTCCCTATTCGATTTCATCGACAAGCGGGACGAGGCAGCGCTGATTGATCTTGTTGTGAAATATTTATGGAATGACCACGACCGTTGGATTGACTTATACCCATCCAGATTCCAACATTATCCTGAATGGCTGAAAGATTGCAGCGGAGCTGCTCTGACCAAGAACGGCCTGATTGTCTATTATCACGCCCCGCAGATCGGATGCTACGCCGATGGCCAGTTCAATGCTGTCATCCCCTACGAAGAACTCGAATCACTGCCGCACGGGTTGCTTATGGATGTTCGATGATTGTAATACGAAATAGGTTATTTTTAGGTTTCAATTGTTTATGCACTTTGAAAAGAAAAACTTGAGTATATTTGCAAATAAATGCGATAAAAGGTAGATAACATATACCTTTAGGTGCGATATTTTGCAAATCAAAGATAACTATGACATGGACAAAGTAGATGCGATAATGAACCGTTGGAATGCCCTGCAACCTCTTTCCGACAGGGACAGGGAATTGCTGAGCCGGAGGTTCACAATTGACTTCAATTATAACAGCAACCATATCGAGGGTAACACACTAACGTATGGGCAGACTGAGATCTTGCTCCTATTCGGGAAGGTAGTCGGCGAAGCGGAAGTCAAGGACGTGCAGGAAATGACCGCCAGCAATGTCGGCCTGAAAATGATGGCCGAAGAGGCCGGGCTAAAAGACATTCCGCTTACACAGAACTTCATACGGACTTTGCACAAGACTCTCCTGCGTGAAGACTACACTGTACACCGCAATCTACCCGGCGGGCAGACCAGCAGTTATGTCATTCACGCCGGCCAATACAAGACACGCCCAAACAGTGTCATCACACGTTACGGAGACCGTTTTGAATATGCGTCACCGGAAGAAACGCCCGCATTGATGACAGATCTGGTTAATTGGTACAACGAGGAGGAACACTCAGGCAAGTTCACACCTGTCGAACTTGCTGCCATATTCCACTATCGCTACTTTCGTATTCACCCTTTCGAGGACGGCAACGGGCGCATAGCAAGAATGATGGTCAACTACATCCTCTCGCGGCATGGCTATCCTATGATTGTTGTGAGAAGCAGAAAGAAAAATGAATATCTTGAGGCTCTTCACAAGACAGACCTGACCGTGGGAGCCACTCCATCATTGGGAGCACACGCGTCAAAGCGAAGCATACAGCAGTTTCTCACTTACTTCACAAACCTGTTTGTGGAGGAGGTTACATTCAATATTCGCTTCCTTACGGAACGAGGCGAAAATGTTTGGTGGTTTGACGGTGAACGGGGCACATTCCGGACAAACACTACCAGCAAGATTCTCAATCTGATGTATGCAAGTCCAGACATAACCATTGCAAGATTGTCAGAAGAGACAGGGGTAAATGTCGCAGCGGTCAACAAGCACATCAAGCAGCTTGTTTCCAAAGGGTACATCCAGCGTTCCGCCAGCAACGGTGACTGGAGAGTGATCATAACACCGTCAGTGTAATAAATATGTGAAATGGATTTCAGTTGGCAAAACCTAAAAAAGATTGCGGTGCTTGTTCCGATGCTGTGCGGAACGATGACTCCGTGCAATGGGCAGAAGGAGTTCCGGAAGGACAAGTTTCTGCGGGGCTGCGGGTTCTCGGTGGAGGAGAACAAACTTTCTGACCAAGAGGAATATGACATCATCTACTCTGGCGTTTACAGAGGCGAGAAAACCCAGAAGCTTTATGAGAGGTTCAACAGGACGAGGGACTACGAAACCAATCTGGAGATCTGCGAGGGACTGAGTTTGGGATTATCAATGAGATATTTCACCGTCAGCAGAGGCACTGACTCACTGCTGATTGACAACTTCTTCGCCAGAGCGATTGAAAAGACTGAGGACAAGGAGGTTTTGGTGAAACTTATGTTGGGTTACGCGAACGACAAAACGTACAGCGAGCAAGGAGTCATCGGAGAGGAGTGCCTGAAGCCGGAATGCTTTGTCAATGATTCGTTGAAAAACGTTGCCTTGGAATATGCGATCGAAGGCAACTGGGAGAAGGAGGAGCCCGACGTGAAAAGGTTGTGCGAGCTCTGGAAAGACAAAATGGTCACCACGACAAGGGCGTTCGGAAAAGACAGCCAGCGAGCGTACGATTCTCTCCTTGGCTATGCCCAGATCACCCAATATGCCAATGAGGCCGACACCATGGCCGTGGACTCGCTGATCCGCTACCACATAGAAGAGTGCGTAACCTACAAGGAAGACGGAATCTCCGACATCTACGCTGACCCATTGTACATGAGGTACATAACTTGCCTTAAAACCGGTAATTTCAATTACGCCACCGACATCCTTAAACTTCTGGCCGAATCGACATTCCAACAGAAAGAGGATCAGTACTCGTATAAGTGGAAAGCCGAGGCAAAGTTTATGGTCATGTATGAGGCCGCAAGATTGTATTATGCGATCAAGGATCCGGAATATTCAGAATGGATCAAGGCAGCGATGGATCAAAGCATCTCTTACTTGTCGCCTACGGGAGGTTTCACCCAACTGAAGGACTACATCGAGCCGGACTTCAATTTCTTGCAATCAGTCGTGAATCTAATGCCGCTCGCCTACAACTCATCATCGGCAAAGGAGGCCTACAACACAGCCCTTTTCATCAAGGGGACCTCCTCGCTGATCACTTCTACCCTCATAAAAGCGGTCAAGGAATGCGGAGTCCCTCAGCTTGTTGAATATGTTGATTCATTGAGACTGAACTACAATCCGCACCCTTATCCTTCCCGTTCAATCGCGGCATTCGCCTATCCGGAGGTCCAGGCGTCCCTCAACAGGGAAATCTTCTTCGAGAATATGTTGGACGAGACGGTGTCAAAGATCCCGTCGGAAGAATTATGGAAGGTCTGCAACGTGACGTGCGATGATGTCTACAGCAATCTGGCGAAAGGCGAGACAGCGGTGGAGATAGTGCGTCCGCTCACCTTCGTCAATGAGGAGGAGTGCTACTATGCGCTGATCCTGAACCACGGCAACCCGGAGCCGAAGAAAGTCAGGCTCTGCCCGTGCGACAAGGTGAATGAATATATTCACCAACGAAATCCGTACTACAGCAAGTCCCACGAATTGTACGACTTGCTGGTCGCCCCGATGGTGCCTTTCATCAAAGGAAAGGAGGTCTACTACTCCCCTGCCGGACTTTTAAGCCTTGTGAATATCTCCGCGCTCAGCGACGGCAAAGGCCGCACCGTGGCTGACCGCTGGAATATTCACAACTGCACCTCCACGAAGTCACTGTGTGACCGGGTGAGCAAGCCGATCGAGTCCATCGTGCTGTTCGGGTCGATGGATTATAAGAAAAATGATGTCACGCCTCATTTCTCTGAGCAAGGTGAGGATCTTAGGGATGTGGAACGGGACGGCTTCGGCTACCTCAAGGCATCGTTCGGTGAGGTGTTGGTCATCGATTATCTTGCGAAGGAGAAAGGAGTCAAATCATCGTACTACACCGGTGAGGCAGGGACAGAGAAGGCGTTCCGAGCCCTTACCGGAAAGGGTGTCTCCATAATCCATCTTGCGACACACGGGTTCTATTACAACTCTGAGCGTGCCAAGCAAGGAGATTTCGTGTTGAAAAGCGATTCGGGCACAGCCTTGAACAGATGCGGGATTGTCTTTTCGAACTGCATGGAGGCCTGGAAGAACGGGATCGACCCTTACGACAAAAACAACGGCATCATGCTGGGATCCGAAATCGCCAGTATGGATCTGACCGGCACCGACCTTGTTGTCCTGGCAGCCTGTAACACCGGCATAGGCGACATCACAAACGAAGGCATCTCCGGTTTGCAGCAGGCTTTCAAGAAAGCTGGTATCAAGTCCCTGCTGATGAGCCTCAAACCGATAGACGACGAGGCCACCGAGGTGTTTATGACCGAGTTCTACAAGCACCTGTTCAACGGTCGCTCCAAGAAGGATTCGTTCGACCGGGCCGTCAAGCGCCTCAAGTCCATCCCGAAATATTCCAAGCCAGGCTACTGGGCATCGTACATATTGCTGGATTAGGGTTTCGCTCACACACTTTTCACCAAATATAATCAGACAAAGGAAATGCCTAAGCGTTTCAGCAAGCAAAAAAATTGGATTATCGGACAGAAACATACTTATCCATCTTGGAAAAACGGACAAAAATATGTAATTTTACCTTGGAAAAACGGATAAAAGTATGATTAAGCGCAAGATCGACAACAAGATAGAAAGTTTCTACAAGAATCATAACAAAGCGTTGCTTCTCACAGGGGCAAGGCAGACGGGAAAAACATTCGCCATAAGGCGGTTCGGAGCGGAGAATTTCGACAGTATCGTGGAGATCAACTTTGTCGAAAGCCGAAACGCAATTGGTTTTCTTGACGGTGCGGCGGATGCCAAAGAGATGATACTCAGGATTTCAGCGCTTGCCAAGACGAAAATGATTCCCAGCAAGACACTTATCTTCTTCGACGAAGTACAGGAATATCCGGAAATCGTCACTCTGATAAAATTCTTGGTTGAAGAAGGGAGCTACAGATATGCTATGAGCGGGTCACTTCTAGGTGTTGAGCTAAAGGATCTTCGGAGCGAACCGGTCGGATATATGGACATATTCGATATGTATCCGCTGGATTTTGAGGAATTTGCGCTCGCCGTAGGTGTCGCCCAGACTATCATTGACACGCTTGAGGAAAGTTTCAGGAACAGAACTCCAGTCGATAGGATAGTGCACGAAAGGATGATGAAGGCGTTCCAACTTTATCTGGTGGTCGGTGGAATGCCAGCCGCTGTCTCCAAATATATTGACACCAACAATCTGCGTCTGGTGGAAGAGGAGCAGAAGGCCATCATCAAACTTTACAAGAAGGACATCGCAAAATATGACCCAGAGGATAAACTGTACCTGAACGACATCTTCGATTTGATTCCTTCAGAACTGAATTCGAAGAACAAACGCTTCATTCTCAAGAATCTCAATGAGAATTTCAAGTTCAATAGGTACCGCAACAGTTTTCTGTGGCTTAAGAATGCAGGTGTAGCCCTGCCGACATACAACGTGGAGGAGCCAAAATATCCCTTGAAACTGGCCGAGCAGAGGAATCTGTTCAAGTTGTTCCTCAACGATATCGGCCTCCTTGCTTGCCAATATTCAGACGGATTGCAACTGAAACTTCTTCGCGGTGAGACGAATGTCAACTATGGTGGGATATTCGAGAATGCCGCCGCGCAGGAATTGACAGCACACGGCTTCTCTCTGGCTTACTTCAACAACAAGAAGCAAGGAGAACTGGATTTTGTCATAACCTACAAGGAAAAGATACTTCCGATTGAAATCAAATCCGGCAAAAACTACGAGCGTCACAGCGCTATGGACAATGTTCTGAAAGTTCCTAACTATGAAATAGAAAGCGAGATGGTCTTCGGCAATGACAACCTTTCCGTGAAAGGTCCCGTCACGTATTGCCCAATCTATATGCTGATGTTTCTCCAAAACGAGCGCATTGACAAGGACATCATCTATAAACTGGATCTGCAAGGAATCTCGTAAGGCAGCGAGCGCCGCTTCAGGAGTGTGTTTTCTTTCTTGCGTGTTAATGTTTTTTCTTTAACTTGTCACTGATTATCAGTGACTGTTGGTGTAAATACACCCTTACGGTTCAACTGCCTTATAATTACAAGAATCGCAAAACACATTCAACAAAAAAAACAATTAATAATCAATTATTTATAGGACTCATAGCATATTTAAATTCATTTCAAAACAGATTCTAATACAGATTATCCAATGAGCATATTTCGTTACAACGTATTTATTCTTGACCCCGAAAACCGCTTGATTGATCACAACGGTGAGGTAGGGTACGGTGATTTTGTTATCTGGAATGACTCTTGGATAGTAATATCACTAACCGATAGTGAGATAATTATCCACCTTGTTAATGCGAACACACATAGACGATTTTTCCTATCAAAATGTGTTCGCCCTGATGATTGGAGAGAGGTGGATGACAGAATATTGTCGAGATGTTTTACTATGCTCAAATACGCTTGCTGCCATCGCAGTACGTTTAGAAAGAACAAAACCTTTCTTATCATCCGCAATCAAAGGGTAAGATCCGTCTTTGAGCAATTATCAAAAAACGCCAGATCCAGATACAGACACATTTGGTTTCCGGATATGATTACGCCAGGCTATGTCGCGGTAACGCTGCCCTAATACGTAAAATGATTTCGATTGTAACTGCCCAAAGAAGCGCTCGCAATCCACGAAGGAGCAGTCGAACCTGAAGTATTTCACTCTCAACCCGGTGTCCGAGCCAAGAGCAAACGAACTTGTTCGGGTTACCGAGGTGAGTAGTAGGGGAAGAGCTTAAATATTCAATGGATGGGCGTGATATGTTTTATAGTCAAACAATTAAGTAATTGTCTTTGGTATAATTGTGCTGGAGACAATGATTTATCAATTTGATTAGTATGATGTTACACACCACTCATTCATAATCAACGAGTGACAGGGAGACTGCTCATAATCAAATAAATATGCGTTTTTCTTTGGTAAGATTCGACCAAAGGAAAATATATAAAGTATTATTTGTTAATAAATTATCTTACACGCCGTTTTAGATGCCAACCATAAATTGACTGGAAAGGTAAGCCGACATTATAGCACATTAGAAGTTATTAGATTTATCGCTGATAAATTAGCGCACCGTACAATCCTGATGGCAAGCGGACATATTCAAGCAAGCATATTCATTAGAAATTGTGGGAAGCGTTTCGTACGATATTCTTTGATTTCGTACATTTGTCGGGGAGATTGGGGGCATTATTTGGAAAATATCTGTACATTCGTGGACGAAACATCTGGAATTGATGGGGAGATATCTTGTCATAGAGACTACGGCCAGCCTACTGCGGATTCCTCTGGAGAGCCTTGTGTATGTCAGGGCGGAGGGGAACTACAGCAGGATATTCACTGTTCTTGATGTGGTTAAAGGCAGCAAGGGCACATTGGTGACGTACAAGCTGGGGTGGATTCACAACAGCTTGTCCGATGTGATAGGTGATGTCGCGGACAAGAATATCGTGAGGGCCGGGAAAAGCCACATCATCAATCTGGATTTTGTCTCTGAGATCAACATCTCGCAACAGACTTTGGTCTTATCAGACTGCGACAGATTCAACGTGGTGCTTTCCGACGGACTGTCAAGGGAAGTTCTGAAATCCTTGAAGTCCGCTCTTGGCAATGATGGCAATGATGACAACGACTAAACGAAGACTCAAATGAACAGACAGGACTACGATAATGTACGGGACGACGAGGTCATCTTCATAGGAGGTGACAAAGGTCGGGACATCAACGGGAACAGGCATCCCAAGCGGCCAAGGTGGATATTCATTGCCATCGCGCTGCTTGCTTTGTCAGCAGTGGCTCTGGCGGTTCTTTGCAGGAAAGACAACAAGGCGGAGGACAATGGGGAGACAGGTCTGTTCGAGGAAAGCATCGAGACTAAGGCCGATTCCCTGACGACCGTCGCGGCGGAAGACCCGGATTCCTGCGGGGTGGCATATTCAGAGAAGATCGACACGCTCGCGGCCGATGTTCCGCTGACGCTGTACATCCCGCACTGCGCTGTCCCTGAACTCTCCGTCGGAGTTCCGGAGGAAGACAAGAGTGAATATGTCCTTGCGGCACAGGCGGCGGACATCCGGGCGGACAACCGTGAGATTCTCGGCTCGTTTGTGCTCAAAGGAGATGTTCTGGCGCAGGGAATATCCAAGAAAGGCTTCTGCGCCATCATAGACGGGCGGATCACAATCGGAGTCGCTGAAGACACGGACCTTTTCGACAAGGCCATCGAGACAGAAGGCTATTTCTTCAGGCAGTATCCTCTCGTGGACAACGGTGTGCCAGTCGATAACAATCTCAAGAACGCCACTATCCGCAAGGCGCTGTGTTCCAAGGACGGCGAGGTATTCATCGCCGTGACCGGAAACGAGATGACCATGCAGGACTTCGCCGCCACGCTCGCCACCTTCGGAGTTGACAACGCCATTTACCTTGTCGGTAGCGCGTCATCGTACGGTTGGTATATTCCGGAAGAAGGGGAAGTCATTGAGTTCGGCGTCAATGTTCATCGCCGCTCCTACCGCAACGAATCCTACATCCGCTGGCGGAAGGCAGAGTAGGTTTGGAATTTCACTGATAATCATTATCTTTGCAAAAGACTTAACTAAATTTATGAATATGGTTTACAAAGCAATTGACATTGCGCATAAGCTGATAGCGATGGCGCAAAGAGATGAAGCGAATGGAGGGGAGTTGCTTACCAACCTTAAACTTCAAAAACTACTGTACTATCAGCAGGGATTTCACCTTGGCAGTTTCGGGACACCGCTTTTCAAAGAGGAAATCGAGGCGTGGATGTATGGGCCGGTCGTTCCCTGCATCTACGATCATTTTCGGAAATATGGAGCAGAAGGGTTGCAGTTTGATGGTGAGATCATCTCGCTGACAGATCCTGAAGAGGAACTCTTCGCACAGGTGTATGATTCGTTCAGGGATTTTTCGGCGATAGGGTTGATGAATCGCACACACAAGGAAAAGCCTTGGCTGGACTCTTGTCCGCACGACCGCGGTACCGTGATCGATCAAAGCCTGATGAAGGAATATTTCAAAACCCAATTCGAATAGGCTTATGGGCAAGCATTTAAAGATCGCGGCTCCTGAAGTTAAAATTCAGGAGCCGGTGAAAGTCGTATTTGGGTTCTCCGAACTGAGACAATGCAGTTACATCAATGCCACAAACGATGGGAAATTCTTCATACGATTCATCGAGCGTCTGAAAAATCTTTGTACGCTGACTTGGAATCAGGTTTACACATTTTCAAGGCATTCTTTTGGGACAGAGACAATTATGAAAGAGAGCCTAAACATCTCCACGCAACAGTTATGTCCTTCAGGTGTGGACAAATTACTTATCCTGCGTGCCACTGGAGACAATCACTCTTTTCTCGGCTACCGCACCGATGATGTCTTTCAGATACTGTTCATCGAGTACCGATTCGGAGATATTTACCAGCATTAACGACATATTCAAGCATACACAAAGGATATGACAAAAATATTTTTAAGGGATAAACAGGCAGGAACCACCAACTAAAGGCAACTTGTATGAAGCCGATCAAAGCTGCACTTCGGTCACTGAGCCTGTCGAAGTGACAATGCGGGTTTGGGGGCATCCTCGGTCGCTTCGACAAGCTCAGCGACCGGTGAAAACACGCAAGGGGTTGACATTTTAAAGGAAATCAAAAGATTCCCTTTGGGATTGCAATGAATATTGGGAAAATATTCATAAATTTATAGCCACATATTAAAAACACATAACCATTATGGCAAAGATTATAGAATGCGTGCCCAACTTCAGCGAGGGGCGGGACAGGAATGTGATAGACCAGATTGTGAAGGCGATCGCTTCGGCTAAGGTGAACGTCGATGGCAACGAGGTTGGCGTCAAAGTGCTTGACGTGGATCCGGGGGAGGCGACCAACAGGACTGTGGTGACCTTCGTGGGGAGCCCCGAAGCAGTGCTTGAGGCTGCTTTTCAAGGGGTTAAGTGCTCTGGGGAAGTGATCGATATGAGGCATCACCACGGGGCACATCCTCGCTCTGGAGCGTGCGACGTGCTTCCGCTCGTGCCGGTGGCCGGAATCACGCTGGAAGAGTGCGCCGAACTGGCGCGCGGACTGGCGAAGAGGATCTTCGACGAGCTCGGAATCCCTTGCTACTGCTACGAGGCGGCGGCGTTCAAACCGGAAAGGAAGAACCTTGCGGTGTGCAGAGCCGGGGAATATGAAGCCCTGCCGGAGAAGATCGCGGATCCTTCCAAGGCGCCGGACTTCGGGCCGAAGGAATATAACGAGACTGTGGCGAAGAGCGGAGCCATCAACGTGGGAGCCAGAGACTTCCTCGTGGCGGTGAACTATAATCTGAACACTACCTCTACCCGCCGCGCGATGGCGATCGCGTTCGACGTGCGCGAGAAGGGACGCAAGATGCGCGAGGGCGGAAGCCTGACCGGAAAGGTGCTCAAGGATGAGAACGGCAAGGACCGCTGGCAGCCGGGCACACTCAAGGGATGCAAGGCAATCGGCTGGTACATTGATGAATATGGCATCGCACAGGTTTCGATGAACATCACGAACATCCAGGCGACACCTCTTCACGTAGCCTACGAGGAGGTCTCCAGAGCGGCGGCGGCCAGAGGGCTGAAAGTCACCGGAGCCGAGATTGTCGGACTGGTTCCGAAACGGGTTCTGATGGAGGCCGGAAAGTTCTACCTTGAGAAGCAGGAACGCTCTCTGGGAATCTCGGAGGACGAGATCATGAAGATCGCTGTCAAGTCCATGAGCCTCGACGACCTCAAGCCGTTCGACCCGCACGAGAAAGTCATTGAATATCTTATGGAAGATCCGGAGCAGATGGCCGTCAAGGAAAGGCTCATCAGAATGACACTCAAGGGATTCGCCGAGGAGACAGCGTCCGAGTCCCCTGCCCCTGGCGGAGGATCGATCTCCGCTTACATGGGCGCTCTCGGAGCCGCTCTCGGCACGATGGTCGCCAATCTTTCCGCCCACAAGAGAGGCTGGGACGACCGCTGGAAGGAGTTCTCAGACTGGGCCGAGAAGGGACACGCGGTGATGCAGGAGCTGGTAGGTCTCGTGGACGAGGACACAGCAGCGTTCGACAAGATCATGGCTGCATTCGGACTTCCTAAAGGCACGGAAGAAGAGAAGGCTGCCCGCGCGGAAGCCATCGAAAAGGCCACGCTTTACGCCACACAGGTGCCTCTGCGCACGATGAAGGCTTCGTTCAAGGCCTTTGAGATCACAAGGGCGATGGCCGAGACCGGCAATCCGAATTCAGTCTCTGACGCTGGAGTCGGTGCGTTGGCCGCACGAAGCGCGGTTCTCGGAGCCCAGCTCAACGTGAAGATCAACGCGGCTTCCCTGAACGACAAGGCCAAGGCCGCCGAACTGGTCACCGAAGCCTACGAGATCGCTGCCAAAGCCGTGCAAGAAGAAAAGGAGATTCTGGACATCGTAAACTCGAAGATCAATGGATAAGTTTCAGGAAGAGATACTTGCGGGCATTCCGCAGGACAGGCTCCCGGAGCCTAAGCCTTACGACAAGACCATAAACCACGCCCCGAAGCGCAAAGACATCCTTTCGGCTGAGGAGAAGGTGCTGGCGCTGAAGAACGCGCTGAGATATTTCCCGGCCAAGTTTCACGCCGAACTGGCACCAGAGTTCGCCCAGGAGCTGAAGGACTACGGACGTATCTATATGTACCGCTTCCGCCCGTCCTACGACATCTACGCCAGACCGATTGATGAATATCCTTGCAGAAGCCGCCAGGCCGCGGCCATAATGGCGATGATCCAGAACAATCTGGATCCGAGGGTGGCGCAGCATCCGCACGAGCTGATCATCTACGGAGGAAACGGGGCGATATTCCAGAACTGGGCGCAGTACCGACTGACGATGAAGTATTTGGCCGAGATGACCGATGAGCAGACGCTTTCGATGTACTCAGGCCATCCGATGGGACTGTTCCCGAGCCACAAGGACGCTCCGAGGGTCGTGGTGACCAACGGAATGGTCATCCCGAACTATTCAAAGCAAGATGACTGGGAAAGGTTCAACGCATTGGGAGTGTCGCAGTACGGCCAGATGACAGCCGGATCGTATATGTACATCGGTCCTCAGGGAATCGTGCACGGGACGACGATCACAGTGATGAACGCGGCACGCAAGCAGCTGAAAGCCAAAGGCATCGCCGGAACAAGGGAAAACATGAAGGGAATGCTCTTCGTGACGGCGGGACTCGGTGGAATGTCGGGTGCCCAGCCTAAGGCCGGCAACATCGCCGGAGTCGTGAGCATCACCGCTGAGATCAATCCGCTGGCGGCCCGCAAACGCTACGACCAAGGCTGGGTTGATGAGCTTCACGAGAACCTGGACGAGCTCATACCTCGCATCCGCAAGGCGATGGAAGGCAAGGAGACCGTCTCGCTGGCCTACGTGGGCAATGTCGTGGATCTCTGGGAGAGACTCGCGGGCGAGAATATTCCTGTGGATCTTGGCTCCGACCAGACTTCGCTCCACAATCCGTGGGCTGGTGGCTACTACCCTGTCGGGCTGTCATTCGAGGAATCCGTCAAGATGATGGCCGAGGAGCCGGAGAAGTTCCGCGAGGCTGTACGCGCGTCATTAAGAAGGCACGTCGCCGCGATCAACGAGCTGTCAGCCAAGGGAATGTACTTTTTCGACTACGGCAACGCCTTCCTCCTGGAATCCTCCAGAGCGGGAGCGGACATACTCAAGGCCGACGGCACGTTCCGCTATCCGTCCTACGTCCAGGACATCATGGGGCCGCTCTATTTCGACTACGGCTTCGGTCCGTTCCGCTGGGTGTGCATGAGCGAGAGGCCGGAAGACCTCGCCAAGTCCGACGAGATAGCCGTGAATATTCTTAAAAAGGAACTTGAGACTGCGCCAGAGGAGATTCAGGGGCAGCTGAACGATAATATTCATTGGATAGAGGAAGCGGGCAGGAACAACCTCGTGGTAGGCTCGCAGGCGCGCATCCTCTACGCTGACTGCGAGGGCAGGACCAAGATCGCCCTTGCCTTCAACGAGGCCATCCGCAAGGGTGAGATCTCAGCTCCGATCGTGCTTGGCCGCGACCATCACGACGTGTCCGGAACCGATTCACCGTTCCGCGAGACCTCCAACATCTACGACGGATCACGGTTCACCGCTGACATGGCCATCCAGAATGTCATCGGTGACGGATTCCGTGGAGCCACTTGGGTTTCAATCCACAACGGCGGCGGAGTAGGCTGGGGCGAGGTCATCAACGGAGGGTTCGGAATGGTGATCGATGGATCGGCCGATTCAGACAGGCACATTACCCTGATGCTGTTCTGGGACGTGAACAACGGAATAGCCCGCCGCAGCTGGGCGCGCAACGAGGGCGCTGAGCACGCCATCCTGAGGGAAATGGGCCGCACCCCTGAACTCAAGGTGACCGTACCGAACATTGCGGACGAAAACATTGTCAGAAAAGCGATTGAAGAACTATGACACACATCATCTCACACGAACACTTGAGCCTCTCACGGCTCAAAACCATACTTGAGAACCACGAGAGAGTAGAGCTCGGCCCGGAGGCCGTGGCGGCCATCGATAAATGCCGTAAGTACTTGGACAGCAAGATGGAGGACATAGGCCGTCCGGTTTATGGAGTGACCACTGGATTCGGCTCGCTGTGCAACGTCACCATCCCGGCTGACCAGCTCTCGCAGCTCCAGCACAATCTGGTGATGTCCCACGCCTGCGGAGCCGGTGAGACGGTACGCCCGCAGATCGTGAGGCTGATGCTTTTGCTGAAGGCGCAGTCCCTGTCCTACGGGCATTCCGGAGCGCAATTGATTACAGTCCAGAGGCTTCTGGACATGTTCAACAACGACATCCTTCCAGTTGTCTACCAGCAGGGCTCTCTGGGAGCGTCCGGAGACCTCGCCCCCCTCGCCCACCTCAGCCTTCCGCTGATCGGACTCGGAGAGGTTCTCTACAAGGGCAAGGTCAGGCCGAGCAAGGAGGTGTGGGACGAGATGGGCTGGAAGCCTATCAGTCTTCAGTCCAAGGAAGGTCTAGCGCTTCTTAACGGAACGCAGTTCATGAGCGCGCACGCCATCTGGTCGTTGATCCAGTGCCACAGGCTTTCAGAGTGGGCGGATAGGATCGGGGCGATGTCTTTGGAGGCTTACGATGGCCGCATCGAGCCGTTCCTTCCGCTGACTCATCAGCTTCGTCCGCACAAGGGACAGATCGACACGGCGGCCAGGTTCATGACCCTGCTTGAGGGCAGCGAGCTGATCAAGAACCACAAGGAGCACGTTCAGGATCCATATTCATTCCGCTGCATTCCGCAGGTTCACGGAGCGGTCAAGGACAACATCCGCTACGTGGAGTCGGTGATCGAGAACGAAATCAACAGCGCGACGGACAATCCGAACGTCTTCCCAGACGAGGACATGATCATCTCCGCCGGCAACTTCCACGGGGAGCCTATCGCCATCCCGATGGACACTTTGGCAATCGCGATGTCCGAACTCGCAAACATTTCAGAGAGACGTATTTACAGATTGATTTCCGGTCAGCGTGGTCTGCCGAAATTCTTGGTGGCGACTCCTGGCCTCAACAGCGGATTCATGATCCCGCAGTACACTGCGGCCTCAATCGTGAGCCAGAACAAGGGTCTCTGCTGGCCAGCGTCCGTGGATTCGATCCCGTCCTCACAGGGGCAGGAGGATCACGTGAGCATGGGTTCCAACGCTGCCACAAAGCTTGTGCGCGTGGTTGACAACTGCGAGGAAGTCCTTGCCATAGAATTGTTCAACGCTGCCCAGGCTCTCGATTTCAGACATCAGATAGCCGGCAACAAGTCCTCCGAGACCATCGAGGGAATATTCAATGACTACCGCAAGGTCGTGCCGTTCATCAGCGATGATGTCTACATGCATCCGCTCATCCAGAAATCCATCGAGTTCATAAGATGACCATAATCACCAACATCGGCGAATTGGTCGGAATCGTTCCTAAAGGTGTCCTGCGCAAGCGGGGCACCGAGATGGACGAGGTCTGTTCGTTAAAGGACGCCTATCTCACAATCGAGGGCGAAAGAATCTCAGGATTCGGGAATATGTCCGAGTGTCCAGCTTCAGGTCCCCAGGACGAAGTAATTGATGCTGAGGGCGGTATGGTGATGCCAACCTTCTGCGACTCCCACACCCACATCTGCTACGCAGGGACCCGTGAGCAGGAGTTCATCGACAAGATTAACGGTCTGAGCTACGAGGAGATAGCCGCCCGTGGAGGAGGGATCCTCAACTCCGCCGACCTGCTCCACCGCACGAGCGAAGAGGAATTATATTCACAGACAATGACCCGCGTCCGGGAGATGATCGCCAAAGGGACCGGCGCAATCGAAATCAAAAGCGGCTATGGACTGACCCTTGAGGACGAATTGAAGATGCTCCGGGTGATCCGCCGCGTCAAAAGCGAGTCCCCAGCCACCATCAAGGCGACTTTCCTCGGAGCGCACGCCGTCGGCAGAGCCTTCAAAGGCCGGCAGAATGAATATGTCAACCTCGTCTGTGAGGAGATGATTCCCGCCGTAGCCGCCGAAGTGCTTGCCGAATATGTCGATGTGTTCTGCGACGAGGGTTTCTTCACGGTCGCCGAAACGGATCGCATTCTCTCCGCCGGTGAGCGTTACGGCCTCGTCCCGAAAATCCACGCCAACGAGCTGGCCTGTTCGGGCGGCGTGCAGGTAGCCGTCAAGCACAACGCCCTCTCGGTCGATCATCTTGAGCGCACAACCGACGCAGAGATCGAGGCGTTAAGAAACTCACGCACAATGCCTACGATGCTCCCCGGCTCGTCGTTCTTCCTCGGAATCCCCTACGGCAGGGCCAAGGAATATGTCAGCGCGGGCCTCGGCATAGCCCTGGCCTCGGACTACAACCCCGGCTCCTCCCCTTCCGGTGACATGCGTTTCGTGATGGCCTTGGGCTGCATCAGAATGCGCCTCACCCCTGCCCAATCCTTCAACGCCTGCACCCTGAACTCCGCCTACGCGATGGGAGTCGCTGAGGACTTGGGTTCGATCACTGTCGGCAAACTAGCCAACCTCATCGTCACGAAACCCGTCCCGTCGCTCGCCTTCATCCCGTACTGCCACCAAACACCGTTCATCAGCCGGGTTATTCTCCGGGGCAAGAATATTTGTGGATAATTGAACTTTCGGGATTTTCACTGACAAGACGGCAGCATTATCTCTCGAAAATGCTGCCGTTGTATGTTATTTTACCTTCGACAGGAGCAATATTAGATAGAGATTTCCATAAGGCGCTGTGATTTTTGGACATTTGTAAGCAGTAACTTTGCATCAGCGGAAATCGGAAGTTTTAGTTTCAGCAGAAATCGGCATAATTGATTCAGCAGT
>CAKUVR010000028.1:0-31738 GCA_934698975.1 uncultured Bacteroidales bacterium | reverse complement strand
TATAGAACTACGCAAGGTTTTTTGCTTTATTTTCAGGTCTTTATGATTTATGAGTACATTCCTATGCAAGACTCGGATTACCGAATATGCTGACCCGCTAAGTCAGCGAAACCATCAGGCTGCCGGGTGCAAAACATTGTTCTTTGCACCCGGTAGCCTCTATTTCAACCATCACGGGTGCAATAAGGCTGGCTACTCCTTGTCAAGGATATTCTTGGCGGCGAAGGAGAGGGCCTCGTAGAAATCCTGGCCGAAGACAGAGGTCAAGGGCTCGCGGAGGAACTCGTAGACGTGGATGCCATCACGGCGGCCTTTCTCGTAGGCATCCTTGCATATTCCCCAACGATGCAGGTTCAGAGCCTGTCCGCCGCCGGTAAGTTTGGTCACGCGGATCGGGTAGAGCCAGCATGACTGCGGCTTGCGGAACCTGCATGTTCCCTGGAAGAAGCATCTCTCGATGGAACAGAAGCAGTTGCCATTCTCGTCGAAGGTGGTGTAGGCGCACTCCTCGGTCTGATCCACGACCGGGGTCACAATGTCCCCGTCACGGTCGATGGAGAAAAAGCCTTCCTTGTCTATCTGAGCGCGGCCCTGAGGCCTCATCAGTTTTGAATACACAGGATAGTTCTCCTCCAGAGGCTCCAATTCGGACTCTTCAAGGGGGGCACCGCTGTCACCGATGATGCAGCAGCAACCCTTGCAGACAGCGTAGTCGCAGGCGAAATATTCAGTGACAACATCCTCTGACACAAGGATGTCGCCGATTTGGATTATTGTTCCGAACTTATTGTTTGACGACATATTCAATTCTCATTCCTTCGGACAGGGCTCCGAAGATTTCCTTAACCTTGTCGGCAGAGACGCTGCCGATTCTTTTGTTATAGCCGGTCAGCACATCCTTTCCGCCCGAATAGCGCATAAGGATGGCATCCACATAGTTCTTTGGATCAGCGAGATAAGTCGAGTAGCTGTTGGTAAGCAGAGACTTGCAGGAAGCCAGCTCGGCGGCGTTCACCGGCTTGGAGAGCACGTCCTCGATCACCTTTCGCGCGGCCACAAGGGACTTCATCGGCTGGTCAGAGCCGCTGTCCACACCGTATGGAAGACCGGGCTCCGGCACAGGAGAGCATGTGAATATCAATTCCAATGCCTCCTGAGGCCAGACACTGAAACGGTCGGCCATCCTGACGCTGAACCCGTGCTCGGCCATCACGCCGGTCAGTCTGCGCTGAAGAGCCAGGCCGGCAACCTTGAAGGCCATGTAGTTCTCTGTCGTGAACGGTTCGGCGCATGCCAAGGCCAGGCTGATTTCCACAGGAACTCCTACACGGGAATATGTCGTGGCTCCCGCCCGCATCTTGTACGGATTGAACTGGCGGATAGATGATGACTTGCTGACCCTGAAACCGCCAAGATACTGGCAAAGTATTTTCTGGACGGACTCCGCTGACAGATCTCCGACCAGCACCAAAACTCCGTCATTGACTCTGACGAACTGATTGTCAAAGAAATCGGACGCATCTTCCATCGTTCTGGCGGTGAGGCCGGAAGGTGTCTTGACAGAAGAGTAGTTGTAGTCCTGATACATAAGACTGTCCAGATAGGCCGGCTTGAGGGTGGTCAGTTCCATCCTTCTCCACGACCTGAAAGCGGACGTAGAAGGCTTCCTCTGGTTGGCCGCAGACAGCAACGCCTTGAGTGTCAGCGTGAATCTGTTTGATGGTGCGGAGCCGTAGAGCCTCAGATCAGATGCAGATACGGCGCAGGACATATCCACACCGTTTGTTCGGAGCACTTTGTCGAAATCGCTTCCGGACATACCGGCGATGTCGCAAAGTCCGAACATATCCGAGAAAAACGCCCCTTCCCCGCGAGGCAGGTTCCTGACAATGGAGAAACCACCCTTGATCATCATGGAGTAACTGAATCGCCCTTTGGTTGGCATCTTCTTGTAAATCACCTTCATACCATTGGAGAAAGTCCACATCTCGCCATCGGATACCGGTTCGGCGGTCACAGACCTTACCTTCACCTTATTCTTCTCGTTCCAGAAATATGACGTATCCTTTGCCACCACCGGCCATCTGTATAGCGGCTTCTCCAGCATTGAGACACATTCTGTCACCGAACCGAACAGCGACGGCCAAAGCCACTCGTCATAATCCTCCTCATTTCCTGTCCATGTGACCTTGGGATTTTCCATTTCGGACAGCATCGCCACGGCGTAACCGTTGAAAAGCTCGGTCTCGGCCTTCGTGGACATATTCCTCGAAGAGAAGAAGTTGGCCTTTGTAGCCGGAGATGCCAGATCGGCTCCGTAAAGATAGGATGAAACGCAGCGCAGAACCAAGGCTTCATTTGTCTGAGATCCAAGAAAACCGTTCATGACGGCATTGCGCGCTACCAGATATTCATCAGCGCCGACTCCCTTGGAACAAATTTCCGAAAGGACAGAGGCGACCGCCATTGAAGCCGGCATCAGTTGGTCACGAGCTGTCATGACACTCACCGCGAAACGTTCGTCGCCGACACAATCAGCACTTCCGACATATTCAACATCAGATGACTTCACCGGTATATCTCTGGAAATGAAGCTTTCCCGCAGACGGCTTGCGACAATCTCCCGCAGCGAGCCAGAGAATAATTCCGAAATGAACGGCTGGATCGTGTTCATCTGGTCGTCTGGGGTTCTCGGCGAGCGGAACTCCACCGTCACGGAAGAACGCACCGACGGGATGAATGAATATTCAGCCCCGGAGGATGGTCTCCAAACATATTCCTTCTTCTTGTAGGACGGATTGCGTGAAGGGACCATCAGCGAGAACACGTTCATCCTTTCCTTGATGGCGGCGGTGTTGATGTCGCCGGCGATGATGATGGCATGCTGGCGCGGCTGGGCGGCGATCAGGTCGAACAGCATCAGAAGCGTGGTGTCCGATGCGGCCTGATCAAAGACCGGGACATCATCGAATCTGAATATGGTGGCGTCGTCCCTGTAGGAGATGTACCCTTCAGAGCGGCACCCTATCCCCTTACGGGACAAAAACTTATATGGTATTGTCTTGTTGAAGTGCGGCAATGACGAGAGTTCCTTCCTCGCGGACAGAGTGTCGCACGCGCCTTTGCGGACAAGGGCGAAATCGGCGACTCCTTTCATCGAAGGGTTCGTCACCAGATAGTAAGTTATGCCGTTGGTGAGATTGCCGGTCGTGACCGCGCCGTCCTTCTGGAGAGCGGGCAGATTCTGCGCTGGCATCATTATTGAGAAACCGAGCAGCACAGAACACAAGACTGATTTGATAAAGTTGCGCATTACTGATACCTCCCGTTTGGACAAAAATAGCCAATAATGTGCAATTGACACAAATTTTTATTACATTTGTGGTTATTGCTGTTATCAGGAATATAGTTAAACATAAATTTTAATACAATGAAAAAGTTTATTCTCGCGATCGCTGCCGCTTTCATGGCAGCAAGCATGGCATCCGCTCAGGACATGGCCCAGGCTACCGAACTCTACAATAATGGAGCCACAGCCATCTCCTTGAAGAATTGGACAGAAGCCCTTGACTGCTTCCAGAAGGCTCTCGAAATGGGCAAGACAATAGGCGCTGACGCTGATGAGCTCGTGACAAACTGCAAGAACGCCATCCCGGGTGTAGCCCTTGAGATCGCCAAGGACCTGATCAAGGACAAGAAATACGATGAGGCTGCCGCAAAACTTGACGAAGTCGAAAAGATCGCCACTGAATATGAGAACGCCGAGGTTGTTGAAAGGGCGAAGGAACTAGTTCCTCAGATGTGGATGCAGAAGGGTGTTGACGCATTGAAGATCAAGGATTTCGCCACCGCTGCTGACGGTTTTGCAAAGTCTTACGCAATCGACACCACAGCCGGCAAGACCGCCCTTTATCTTGGTCAGGCTCTCGGAGCCCAGGGCAAGACAGAAGAGGCCATCGAGGCTTTCAAGCACGCGGCTTGGAACGGAGAGGAAGAGACTGCCAAGGAGCAGATTTCCAATATCTATGTAAGGCAGGCCAACGCCGCATTCAAGGGAGGCAAGCTCGCTGACGCTGTAAAGGCCGCCGAGAAGGCCAATGAATATGCTGAGAACGCCAATGCTTACCTGATCGCCGGCCAGGCTTCCCAGAAACTCAGCAAGAACGCTGACGCCATCGATTTCTTCGAGAAATATCTTGAGATCAAACCGGATGCGAAAAACGCTCCGGCCATCACTTTCACCGTCGCCGCTCTCTATCAGGGAGCCAAGAACAACGCCAAGGCCCTTGAGTTCTACAAGAAGGTTCAGGACGATCCTAAGTTCGGCGCCCAGGCCAAGCAGATGATCGCTTCCCTCAGCAAGTAATGAAATTTCTCGAACTTCTTGCTCCGGCAAGAAACGCTGACATCGGCATCGCGGCAATTGACTGCGGTGCCGATGCCGTGTATATCGCCGGACCGGCGTTCGGGGCTCGTCAGGCCGCCGGAAACTCGATGGAGGACATCCGGAGGCTCACTGAATATGCCCACAGATTCGGAGCGCGCATATTTCTGACACTCAACACTATTCTTTATGATGATGAACTCGCAGAAGCGGAAAGGTTGCTCGCCGAGGCAAAGGCCGCAGGGGTGGACGCCATCATCGCCCAGGACCTTGCGGTCTGGAAACTGACAGACCTGCCGGTCCACGCATCGACACAATGCGCCATAAGAACTCCAGAGAAAGCTCGGTTTTACGAGGGCATCGGTGCGTCGCGTATTGTTCTGGAAAGGGAGATGTCCTTGGAACAGATCAAGGCCATACGCAAGGCGGTGGACTGCGAGTTGGAGTTTTTCGTGCACGGAGCCCTGTGTGTCTGCTACAGCGGGCAATGCTATATGTCGGAACAGATTGCGGGTCGAAGTGCAAACCGTGGGGAATGCATACAGGCTTGCCGGTCGCTCTACGACCTTGTGGACGGATCAGGAAACGTTCTGGTGCGGAACAAAGCCCTGCTGTCTCTCAAGGATTACAATCTCAAGGACAGGCTGGCAGATCTAGCTGAGGCGGGAATATGCTCGTTCAAGATCGAGGGGCGATTGAAGAACATCTCCTACGTGCGGAATGTCGTGCGGGCATATTCATTGGCATTGGATGAGTTGGTCGCGGTAAATCCGGAAAAGTACCGCCGTGTTTCGTACGGGCGGTCGGAAGGCGGGTTCACGCCTGATCTGGGGAAGACATTCAACCGTGGGTACACGCAGCTGTTTCTGGACGGGAAACGGTCAGGGAACTGGTCCTCGATGGACGCTCCGAAATCAATCGGAGAGGAAATCGGAACGGTGGTTTCCTTCGCTCCTGCCAAAGATTCCGCAAACCGATCCGCCAGCGGCTCGGCAAGCAGCCGCGAGACAGGCAGAAACGTCACCATAATTCTCAAAATGAGGAATCCGGCCGACCAGCTTCAGAACGGGGACGGGTTCTCCTTCCTGTCCAAAGGCCGAGGGGAGATTGTCGGTTTCCGGGGTGATGTCTGCCAGGGAAACCGGATAACGTGCAGGAATGTCACCGGACTCTATCCGGGAGCGAGACTGTACCGAAATCTCAGCAGTGCTTTCGAGAAGGAATTGGAATCCAATCTGCCGGTCAGGAGGATTCCGGTGGCGGTCCGCATTTCGGTCAATGCGACACCGGTCACTTCGACTGGCGAGCAGACATATTCATTGAAAATCAGCGCACTGAGTCAGGATGGGCGAAGTGTTGTTCTGGAGTGCGAAGCGGGAGACAGCGCGGCGGAAAACCCGGAAAGGATGCAAGGAATGTTCGCAGCCCAAATCTCAAAGGCCACGGGAATATATTCATTCGCACTTCATTCGCTTGAGGTCAAGACACCGAATAGTTCGCTGCCGTTACTTCCGGCATCCGCGCTGAACGCAATCAGACGGGATCTCGCCGCCGCCTTGGATGAAATACCTTGCCGGGCGGTTCCTCTGCCTACAGGCAAAACTGTCTGCGGCCCCGGAATCACTAAAGTCCTTGACAACCAAAAAAACGCCCAATCTCTGTCCGAATGTCAAGACCGTCGGCAAGACCAGAGGCAAGACCAGAGGCCGATTATATCTCAAGTCTCGGATATTCAAGGATCGGCAGCGGACGGCATCCACCTTTCGTACAAGGCAAACATAGCCAACCATATCGCCCGGGAAACCTATCTGTCATTGGGAGCCACTCAAACCGATGACGCCTTTGAAATCTCTCACCGTCCCGACGCCGAACTGATGCGAACCAAGTACTGCATCCGCCACGAACTCGGCCTCTGCCCGATCCACCCAACCAACCGACATCAAAAGGCAAACCTCGCCATCGGCTCATCAGACTCCGCCACAGCCAATCCGACCGGGCTTCTATACCTTGCCAACAACGGCAAACGCTACCGCCTCACATTCGACTGCTCAAACTGCGAGATGACCGTCAAAGAAAAACGCTGAGGCAACTCCTCAATAAAATCGGAACAAAACCTATTTGTTCTCGCAGGATCCGTACGCAACTATCAAAGCATAAGCATCGCCGCAGGGCGTATCTTCAGGAAACGACAGATATGTCCAGCCGTTTTCAGGTTCGGCTCTGATTTTCCAGACACGAAATCATTCACTCGGGTCGTGCTGACTCCGAGTTCTTTCGCAAGTTGTTTCTGGGTAATATGATTCTCTTTCAATCCGTCAGCAATAAGTTCAGCAACGCTTGGTTTGGCTATAGGATAATGCTCCTTCTCATAATCTATGACAATGTCAGACATCATCATCAACTCAATGGCCTTGGGGTCATCCAATGGTGTGCAGTCATCAACCAAAGGAAGCAAATCCTCTACTCTTTTCCGCGCGAATCTGTACTGGTCTTCAGTGATCACCATCGTAGAATTCCTTCAGTGTTCTATGCGAAACGATTCTCATATTAACAGATACAAATTTAATGATAATTCCGTAAATCAAGATTAATTTATCAAAAAATTCTCATTTACGGAATTATCTTACAATCAGGCGACTCATCAAGACAGTTCACGGTTTACAGGAAACTGAACGTGATGCTGACATCGCCGAAGCGGTTAGGCTTGCCGTTGTACTTTTCGAAATAGTTGTGGGAAAGTTTGCCGCGCCATACCAGATCATCATTGCGGCGGAAAGGGAGCTCTACCTCGAAACCGTAGGACTTGGACTTGATTTTCACAAGGCCGCTGGCCTTCCATGAAGTCTGCTTGCCGCCATCGTCCTCTATCATAAGGAACACGCACTCTTCCAGTTGCGGTGTCCATTCCGACACTAGTACCGTATTGAATCTCAAGGTCTTGCCGACATGTTTGCGCTTCACATTGATCATCATGTCCGTAACGGATGGGCTGTAAAGCTTCAACTCTTCCTCGGTCTTGGCCGTGAATCCGTTCAAAGAGCCGCACTTGACGAAAAACTCGGAGCCGCCTGCAAACCAGGAGTCATAATTCCGATGAGCCTTGAATTCCTTGAGGACCAGTGTACGGCAATCTTGAAATGACCTTGTCTGTGCGGAAGCCACTCGCTCTGGATAGAGAGCCTCCACCATCTGTGGAGTCAGATATGCGGAATCCTCGTTACGGTTGATGACCCAAACAGGATGAGAGCGAGCATATTCCTCATCCACAATCATTTCATTGACAATCCAAGAACCGTTAGGAAGCTGCTCCCTGAGGAATCCGACATTGGAGTCCGAGCCACGCAAGGTCATTGAATATGTCGGAGAGTCCTCGGGGTCGAATGTGATCACAGGCATGGTCTTCCCGTCCCAGTCTTCAGAATATGGCCAATAGATCTGAAGGCCGGAAGCGGAAAGAGCATCCGTGAAAGAACCCGATCTGGTATGTGACGCAGAAATGGAGGACAGCAAGCCGGCCAAAGGTTCCTGGTAGTCAATAACAGACCTTGTCTGAAGCAATTCGTCCCCGACCCCTGAGCCCGGACAGGAGAACAGGTTCGAGAAAGGATATTCCTCATCATAGCCATTGCACGAAGAGGAACTTACAGCGTCAAAAACCTCTCTGACCTGCGCGGCGGAGAGAGGAAGAGACGAGAGCGTCCTGGCGATGCTTTCCGGAGAAAGATCCTGCTCTTCTCGGTAATCCTCGATGACCTGCACTTCCTGTGAGAGGTCTGGTTGCTCAACCCTGTCGCAAGAGGTGGGAAACAGAGCAGCCATCACCGCAAGGGCCGACACCACCGGCGCCGGTCGCCTTTTCAATGTACTGAAATTCTTCATTTGAAAATGAGTTTAATGTTAATATTTCAGCACAAAGGGACACAAAAATAGCCGTGGAGTGAAATATTCCACGGCTAATTGTAAATTATGGCCTCAGAATAATGCAAAGAGGTTATTTTGAATAAAAGACAAAGCGGTTTTTGTCATAAAAATCCTTCACGACCTCGGTTTTGGAGAAGCCCGCGTCGCTGAAAACCTTGGCGGTTTCAGGGCCGAAGAGTTCATTGATTTCCGTAAGTCCCTTTCCTTCAGCCGAAAGGCATGTACGCGACAAGGCGGCGATGGAGCGGTAGAACACCAGCGGATTTCCGTCATCCACAAACAGAGCCGTTGAAGGCTCGTAATTGAGCACATTGGCTCTCATCTGGGCTTTCTGCGACTCCATGATGTATGGAGGGTTGCTGAGAATCAAATCAAAATCTCCGTCAACAAACGGATGGGATTCAGCAAGAACGTCCGCCACCACAAAACGAGGCTCCACAGCTTCAGTCTCCTTGATTGTCATAGCGAAGTCCTGACTTGAAGCCACGGCGACAGCCCCTTCCGAAATGTCAACCCCGATCACTTCCGCACCAGGAATGTTCAACGCCACGGTCCACGCAATGCATCCTGAGCCGGTACATAGGTCAAGCACACGCACAGGTCTGGCTTGTTTGCCATAGGCCTTTCTCATTCTCTGCATCCGAGAGCCGATCTTGATCGCCTCGCGGCAAAGCAACTCAGTCTCCGGACGCGGAATAAGCACTTCCGGCGTGACCTTGAACCTCAAACCACAGAAATCAGCGAATCCCAGGACATACTGCACCGGCTCGCCGGCCGCTAGCCTTTCCAAATCAGCGTTCAGGCCGTCAAGAAACTTATCCTTGATCTGGTACTCCGGCTCAACGATGTGGGTGTAACTTTTTGTACCGATGCGGTTTTCGCAAAGCATCAACATGATGTTCCTTGCCTCTTTGGTCGGATAGAGAGGCTCCAACCGGGCCACTCCCGCATTCAGGAAATCCTTCAATAGCATAAGCTTGAAAATTTAAGAGTTAGAATTGAATATTATGAATTTTCAATGATTCCCGTCAGGAAATCAGTGATGTCAAGTCCGGCAGTACGAATCATCTTAGGCACGAGGGACGCGCTTGTCATCCCAGGGATAGTGTTGACTTCCAAGAAATAAAGGCCGTCCTCCGCAAGAATATAATCCATCCTCACCACTCCGGCGCATCCCAACTGCGAATATATCCTTTTGCTCACTTCCTGAATATGCCCGCTCAGGCTGTCATCGATCGGAGCAGGGCAGATCTCCTGGCTGTGTCCGTTGTACTTGGCGTCGTAGTCGAAATAGTCATTCTCCGTGACAACCTGAATGACCGGCAGGGACTTCACGCCTTCAGGATCCGAGTAAGCGGCACAGGTGAATTCCTGTCCGGTTATTCCCTGCTCGATAATGACAGAAGGCCCTTCGGAAAAGGCGAACTGAATGGCCTCCGGCAAGTCTTCCGCCTTGCGCACCTTGGTGATGCCGAAACTTGAGCCGCCGTCCGTAGGCTTCACGAACACCGGAAATGTCAGATTATCCACCACCTTGCGGCATACGGAGTCGATGTCCATTCCGTTGCGGACAAAAACATCAGGGGCGCATTTCACGAAATCAACCTCACGAAGGTAACTCTTGCAGGCGAACTTGTCAAAAGCCACGGCGGAGACAAACGCGCTGCAGCTGCTGAACGGGATCCCCAGCATCTCAAGATACCCCTGAAGCAGACCGTTCTCACCCGGAGTGCCGTGCTGGACTATGTAGGCATAGTCAAAATTAATTTTCTCTCCGTACACCTTGACGGAGAAGTCTGTCTTGTCAATCTCAGGTCTTGCACCCTCGGCGAAAGGGATTCTCATCGCATCCCGTTTCTTCATGGCCACCAGCGACCATTTGCCGAACCGCGCGAAAATCTCATAGACATCGTACTTCGTCCCGTCGATGCGGGAAGCGACAAACTCCCCGCTGCGGCAAGCGACCTCCCATTCCGAAGAGTCGCTCCCATAAATCACTGCAATCCTCTGGTACTTGCCCATATCAATATATTCCTTTGTATATTATTCAAAATAATAGTCTTCCGTTTTCTGCTGCACATCCGCGGCGGTGGCATCCTCGCTTCCTCCGGTACAGTTCAGGCTGAGGGTCACACCCGCAGGCGCGATGAACCTGTCGCTCTCCGAAATTCCGAGCGTGCCGTCCTCGATGACCTTTCGCATGAATATTCCCCATGTAGGGAGGGACATGTGCGCGCCTTGGCCGTAAGTGATTGACTGGAAATGCACCTGACGGTCTTCCGCTCCGGTCCAGATTCCCGCCACAAGGGTCGGTGTGTAGCCTATGAACCATCCGTCGGCGTTGTCGTTGGTCGTTCCTGTCTTTCCTGCGATCTCGCCCATGAGCTTGTAGCGGTAACGGAGCCTGCTGGCAGTTCCGCCCTGCACGACGCCTTCCATCAGATTGACCATCAAGTAGGCCGTGTTCTCCCCTATCGCCTCACGCTTGCGGTTTGTGAACTCGCTGATCACGTTGCCCTGTTTGTCCTCGATCCTGGTCACGAAAAGAGGCTCGATGTACACTCCTCTCGAAGGGAAGGTGTTATAGGCCGCCACCATCTCCCAAAGCGACAGGTCGGCAGGCCCGACGCAAAGCGCGGGCACCTCGTCGATGTGGCTCTGGATGCCCATCCTGCGCATCATGTCAGCCATCGCCTCCGGGCCGAATTGTTTCATCAGGTAGGCAGAGATGTTGTTGGAACTGTTGGTGAGACCCCACTTGAGGGTCACCGTCTTTCCTATCCATTCCTCCTTGTCCGTGCTTCGCGGAGTCCACGTGTTTCCGTCCGGCAGCACGAAAGTCTGAGGCAGGTTCACAACCTTGTCGCAAGGAGTCATGCCCTCCTGCATGGCCAGCGTGTAGAGGAACGGCTTGATCGTCGATCCGACCTGACGCTTGCCCTGGCGGACGTTGTCATACTTGAAATAGCGGTAGTTCGGGCCTCCTACATATGCCTTGACGTGGCCTGTGCCCGGCTCCATGGCCACAAAGGCAGTGCGGAGTATGGACTTATAGTAACGTATAGAGTCGTCCGGAGTCATTGTCGTGTCAGCGTAACCTTTCTTATTATAGGCGAAAACCCGCATCTTCACAGGCTGCGAGAATGTCCTCAGGATCTGCGCCTCGCTCTTGCCTTCCTTTTTCAGGACACGGTAGCGGTCGCTCCATCGCCTCGCCTGCTTCATCACCCTGTCTCTGGTCTCTTCGTCTATGTCATTGGAGAAAGGCTTGTTGGTCTTGCTGCGGAGATCCCTGCGGAAATCAGCCTGAAGGTCCCGGATTCTCTCAGCGACAGCCTCTTCGGCATATTTCTGCATCTTGTAGTTGATGGTCGTGTAGATTCTCAGACCATCGCGGTCAAGGTCATACAGGCTTCCGTCAGCCTTCTTGTTCTTGTCCAGCCAGCCGTAGAGGCCATCGGACGCCCAGGCAAGAGAATCAGCGGAGTAATCCTCGGCAAAGGTATAGTCGGACCGGCGAGGCTTCTTCGCGCTCATCACGCGGCGAACCATATCCCTGAAATACGGGGCCAGACCTGCGTTGTGATCCTGCACCTCATAGTTCAACTCTATCGGGATAAGGCGGATGGAATCTCTCTGAATCTTGTCAAGATAACCGGTCTTCTCCATCTGGCCGATCACGAAGTTCCTTCTGGTCAAGGCCTTGTCAGGGTTGATCGCGGGATTGTACCTCGTCGGTTTGTTGACCATACCCACAAGCATGGCGCTCTCCTCGACCGTCAGTTCGGACGGCAGTTTGCCGAAGAATGTCTCCGACGCAGAACGCACGCCATACGCCCCGCTGCCGAAGAATATGGAATTGAGGTACATCGTCATGATCTCGTCCTTGGTGTAGTCCCTTTCCAGCTTGACCGCAGTGATCCACTCCTTCAACTTGATCCACACCATCTTGGCATGGTATATTCCCGGAATCTTCCGCCCCACATCAGCCCTTGGGTAGAGGGTCTTGGCAAGCTGCTGGGTGATTGTGCTGCCACCGCCCTGGCTGGAATTATGCAACAAGATCGTCTTGAAAAACACTCGTCCAAGCCCCTTGAAATCAATTCCGGAATGCTTGTAGAAACGGACATCCTCCGTGGCCACGGCGGCGTGGACAAGGTTAGGAGAGATCTCATCGTAGGAGACATACGTCCTGTTCTCGATATGGAACGTGGTCAGAATCTCCCCGTCCTCGGCGAGGACCTGCGTGGCCAGTTTGTTGTCCGGGTTTTCCAGGTCCTTGAACGACGGGATGTCGGCGAACATCCAGACAAGGAGTATCATAACTACAAGAAGCAGCACCGGAAACGTCACAACGATCCAGAACCACTTGGTTATTTTCTTTCGAGTCGAGTCGGTCATAATAAGGACAAATTTATAACAAAATTTGGAAAATTGCCCAGTTTGTGGCTTACTTTGCAGATTGAAATGGCAAACTATCTATGAAAGGCCTGTAAAATAGTACAATATGGCAGACAATCTAGTTATCGTCGAGTCTCCGGCCAAGGCCAAGACTATACAGAAATTCCTGGGTAACGGCTACGTGGTAAAAACAAGTTTCGGCCACATCAGGGATCTTCAGGACAAAAAACTGAGCGTGGACGTGGAAAGGAACTTCACTCCTGAATATGTCATACCCGCTGACAAGAAGAAAGTCGTGGCGGAACTCAAGAAGGCGGCGGAAAGCGCTTCCACGGTGTGGCTGGCGTCCGATGAGGACCGAGAGGGGGAAGCCATCTCCTGGCATCTCTTCGAGACTCTCGGACTGAAGGAGGCACAGACAAGGAGAATCGTGTTCCACGAAATCACAAAGGATGCGATAGTCAACGCGGTGCAAAACCCACGCTCGATCGACATGAATCTTGTCAACGCACAGCAGGCGCGCAGGGTTCTGGACAGGCTTGTGGGTTTCGAGCTTTCCCCGATTCTTTGGAGGAAAATCCAGCCTAAGCTTTCGGCCGGGCGTGTCCAGTCCGTGGCTCTGAGGCTTGTGGTCGAAAGGGAGAAGGAGATCATGGCGTTCGAGAACGAGGCTTTCTACAAGGTCGAGGCGTTGTTCCATCCCGCCGGATTCCCGGCCTCGGTCAAGGTCAAGGCTGCCCTTGACACGAAATTCAAGGCAATAGAAGAAGCGAGAGCATTCCTTCAGGACTGCATCGGAGCGAACTTCACGGTCGCCGATGTGGAAAAGAAAGAGGCCACCCGCTTCCCTGCGGCTCCGTTCACGACCTCCACGCTCCAGCAGGAGGCCGCCAGGAAACTCCGCTTTCCGGTAAGCTTGACGATGAGGGTGGCGCAAAGCCTTTACGAGAGGGGTCTCATCACTTACATGAGAACCGACTCAACGAATCTTTCCACTCTGGCTCTCGGGACGGCCAAGAAATTCATCACCGAGAACTTCGGTCCTGAATATTCCAAGACCCGCCAATTCAAGACCCACAGCAAGGGGGCTCAGGAGGCTCACGAGGCCATCCGTCCGACCTACATCGAGAACACTGAGATTGAGGGCACAGCCCAGGAACAGAAACTCTACAACCTGATCTGGAAGAGGACGGTGGCTTCGCAGATGGCGGACGCCAAGGTTCTCAACACGACACTGAGGGTGGCTTCCGACAAGAGAGCCGAGAGGTTCAACGCGCAGGCCACCCAGGTCCTGTTCGACGGATTCCTTAAATTATATATTGAAGGGACTGACAGCCAGGACACAGAGGAAGAGGATGTCATGCTTCCTGACCTTCAGGTCGGAACCGCGATGGAGGAAAAAGGCATCAATGCGGAATGCAAGTTCACCGCCGCGCCGGCGAGATATTCAGAGGGCACTCTGGTCAAGAAGCTTGAGGCCCTCGGAATCGGCCGCCCTTCCACCTATGCGTCTATCATCGCGACCCTTACCACCGGCAGAGGCTACATCGTCATAGGAGACAAGGAAGGCAGGAAAATCACCGTCAATGATCTGGAACTGAAGAACGGGAACATCTCCGAAATCACGAAGACCGAGACCGTAGGAGCCGAAAGGGGAAGACTGCTCCCGCAAGAGATCGGAATGATCGTGACTGACTACCTTGAGAAGAATTTCACCGACATCATGGGCTACGACTTCACAGCCAACGTCGAGAAGGAGTTCGACCAGATCGCTGACGGAAATCTCGTCTGGAATGATGTCATAGGGGCTTTCTACACCCCGTTCCATAAGAAGGTTGAAGAAGTGCTCCACGATGGGAACTACAGTCATGTGTCCAAGGATCTCGGCACCGACAGCGAGGGCAACAAGATCACCGCGAAGTTCGGGAAATTCGGACCTTACATCCAGAAAGGCGATGGCGAGAAAGCCCAGTACGCATCACTTGGGAAGGGGCAACTCATCGAGAACATCACTCTTGAGGAAGCCCTGAAGATGTTCCAGCTGCCTCGTCATGTCGGGGAATATAACGGCGTGGAGGTGATCGCGATGAAAGGCCGCTTCGGCCCGTATCTGAAATACGGTGACAAGAATTTCTCGATCCCGCGCGGCAAGGATCCTCTCAAGATCTCTCTGGATGAGTGCGCGGCTGTCATCGTGGAAGGGCTGAACAAGACCGCCGCCAACTCCGTGATGGCTGAATATAAGGACAGCGACATCCAGGTGATCAACGGCAGGTACGGCCCGTACATCAAGCACGCCGGCTCAAACTACAAGATTCCGAAAGAGACTGACGCGGCCACTCTCACCGAGGCGGCATGTCAGGAAATCATTAACAATTCAAAACCGACTGAAAAAGGGCGTCGCCGCTTTAAGAAATCTTGATATTTTAAGATTTTTTATATAATTTAGCGGATGTTTAGTTATAAATCGAAAGCAATGGCAACTTATCACATCGATCAGATTGACCAGAAAATCCTTTCTTTCTTGGTCAACAACGCCAGGATGCCTTTCCTGGAAATCGCCCGTGAGTGCGGTGTCTCCGGAGCCGCCATTCACCAAAGAGTGAAAAGACTGGAAACCAACGGAGTCATCACTGGTTCAAGACTGCTCGTCAAGCCTCAGGCTCTTGGGCTTAACGTGTGTGCGTTCATCAGCGTCACGCTCTCCGAAGCGGACAAGTACCCAGAGGTCGTGGCCAATCTAAAGAAGATCGCCGAGATTGTGGAATGCCATTTCGTAACCGGGAAAGCCGCCCTGCTCCTCAAGGCATACTGCTTTGACAATGATCACCTTATGGAGATCCTTATCAACACAATCCAGAACATCCCTTACATCCAGTCCACGGAGACAATGATCTCCCTCGACCAGGCGATCGAGCGTCAGGTCTGGGTCAAGGACTACAAGCGGACTACCTACCAGCCCGGCGAGTTCGAGAAGAAGACGAAATGATCAGCCTCGCGAGGGACAGGTCCTCGGGAGACGTCAGTTTGAAGTTATACCTCTCTCCGTCACAAAAGGAGAGGGGTATTCCTTTTTTGCGCGCCACGGAGGCATCATCGGTGAAAGCGGTGTCGAAGGCCTGCGAATATGCCGACTTGATGTCCTCCGACAGGAACATCTGCGGAGTCTGGGCTCCGTAAATCCTGTCGCGATCCACGTCCTCACCCTCGGGAGAGACCATGATTTCTTTCCCGTCAGCACTCTTGACACGGTCTATGACTTTGAGCGTGTCAACCGACGGGATGACAGGAATGAGGGCATGGACTCCTCCCTGGTCCATCCGGTCGAACATATTCCTGATCAGGCCTTGGGAAAGGAGAGGCCTGACACCGTCGTGGATGGCCACCACGGTTCCGTCCGGAACTTTTCTCAATGCGTTTCTTACGGAATGAAAGCGGGTGAACCCTCCGGAAACCAATGTCTGAGGACAATCAAAACCTGAAGAAAGGCAATATTCCTTCCAAAAAGATATGTGATTCTCCGGAAGCACAGTGATCACTTTGATGTCAGGAACCGCTGAGGTGAACGTTTCTATTGTCCTGCGGAGGACCGGAACACCGCCAAGTTCCAAGAATTGTTTTGGAACCGAAGCACCCATTCTGACACCGCTCCCGGCGGCCATGACAATTAATATTCGTTTTCTGCTCATAATAATTCTTACAAATATAACTTTTTTCGTATATTTACAAATTGTATAAGACACAATAAAAAATTTTGAAATCGAATATAGTACAGTTATGGCATTTTCATTTCTGACTCAAGAGATAGCGATGGACCTCGGGACAGCCAACACGGTCATATTCAGGAATGACGAGATTGTGATGGACGCTCCGAGCATTGTTGCGATAGACAACAACACGGGTAAATGCATCGCGATTGGCCGTCAGGCCAAGCTCATGCACGAGCACACGAACCCGGGAATCAAGACCATCAGGCCGCTGAGGAACGGCGTGATCGCCGACTTCAACGCCGCCGAGATGATGATCAAGGGCTTCATCAAGCAGGTCAACAACAAAAAGAGAACCCTCTTCACACCGAACCTCAAGATTGTGGTCGGCATTCCTTCCGGGAGCACTCAGGTGGAAATCAGAGCCGTGCGCGACTCCTGCGAGCACGCCGGAGGACGTGACGTGTACCTGATCTACGAGCCGATGGCGGCCGCGCTCGGTATCGGCCTTGACGTGGAGGCGCCTAAAGGCAACATGGTCGTGGACATCGGTGGCGGAACAGCAGAGATAGCTGTAATCTCATTGGGAGGCATCGTGGTGCAGGAAAGCATTCAGACAGCCGGTGACGTTTTCAACAACGACATCCAATACTACATGCGCCAGCAGCACAACATCAAGATCGGAGAGACCACGGCGGAGAAGATCAAGATCGCCGTCGGAGCCGTGATTCCAGACCTTGACGAAGAGCCGGAGCCATACGTGGTTAACGGCCCTAACCTGATGACAGCCCACCCTGTGGAAGCCGCGGTCACCTATCAGGAAATCGCACATTGCCTCGACAAGTCCATCGCGAAGCTGGAGTCGTCAATCCTGCACGTGCTTGAGCTGACCCCTCCGGAGTTATATTCAGACATCGTGGAGAATGGAATATTCCTTTCCGGCGGCGGTGCGTTGCTGCGCGGACTCGCGAAGAGGTTCACTGAGAAGGTCAATATCCAGTTCCATGTCGCCGAGGATCCGCTGCGCGCCGTGGCGAGAGGCACCTGCATAGCGCTTAAAAAGACATCCAACTACTCATTCCTGATGAGATAATGCCTAAGGAGAGATCTGTTGTCCAGAACATCTTTACAGTCGCGGTCTTCATCATTCTGGAGGTCGCGGCTGTTCTGATGCTGTCGCACAACAATCAGCTCCAGAGGATCTGGGTCGCCAGAATCTCCCACGGATTCATGGCCAAGGTCTGGGGCACGACACAGAGTGTCTCCAACTACTTTTTCCTGAAGAGGCAGAACGATGAACTGGCTCTGGAGAACGAGAGGCTGCGGGAATTGGCGCGCGGCTACGAAATGGCGGCAAAGATGGCTGATACGGCAGCGCATCCCGTTCTGATGGACGACGGGTTCAACTACATTCCGGCCACAATCATCAAGTCCAGCACAAACACGCAGCACAACTACCTCATCATCGACAAAGGCAGCAAGGATGGAGTCGTCCGCAATTCCGGCGTAATCACCGGGAAAGGCGTCATCGGAATCGTCGATGCCGTCAGCGAGCACTATTCCTACGCCATTTCCTTCCTGAACACGGAACTGTTCATCAGCGCCAGACTCGGAGAGTCGGGAGCTGTCGGGCCTCTTGCTTGGGACGGCACAAGTTCCGACAGGGCTATCCTGAAGGAGATTCCGCTCCAGTTCAAGTTCGAGCCCGGAGACACGGTCTATACCAGTGGCTACTCCACAATCTTCCCTCCAGACATCCCGATCGGAGTGGCCGGTGAGTCCAACATCATCAACGGGGCTACCAATGAGATCGAGGTAAACCTGTTCCAGAACCACAAGGCTCTGAAATATGTCACGGTCGTGGCCAACACAAAAGCCGCGGAGATAGAGGCCATCGAACAAGAAGAACAGCCGTAGAGATGAGAAACAGCTTCACACTCACATACATCCTGCTGACGGTCGCCCAGATGATCCTGAGCAACTATTTCCATTTCACGCCCTACATGATGATCACGATCCTGCCTGCGATGATACTGTGCATTCCGACCAAGACGGGCACCGTGAAGGCCATGCTGATAGCGTTCGCCACGGGGCTTGCTGTGGATTTCTTCGCAGAAGGGACACTTGGCATCAACGCGATGTCCGCCGTGCCGGTGGCTCTGCTCAGGAGACCGGTCATCGGAATGTTTTTCGGCAACGAGCCTTTCGAACAGAAAGAGAATGTGACCATTCGGAAATATGGATTCGCCAGGGTGACGATGGCTGTCTCTCTGATGACGATGCTGTTCCTTCTCATCTACATTCTGGCCGATTGCGCCGGGACAAGACCGTTCTGGTTCGTCATCACTTGCCTGGGACTATCCACACTGGCCAGTCTAATCGCTTCCGTCTGCATCATCAATCTGCTGACCTATGAAGACAGAAGGTAGAGGCAAAACTTTGGTCATAGGTCTGTTGGTGGTTGCGACCATCATTCTGGGAAAGTTGTTCTACATCCAGATCATCAATGACAAATACAAGACCGACGCGACCAACAATTCGATGGTTTATGACATCATATACCCGACCAGAGGCATCATCTACGACCGGGACGGAAAGATCATCGTCAGCAACAAGGTCACTTACGACATTCTCGTCACTCCGAAGGAGGTGAAGCAGTTCGACACGCTGCTGCTGGCCGGAGCCCTCAACGTGACGCCTGACTTCATCAGGGATAAGATGAAGGAATATGCCCGGAACCGTCGCCGCATCGGCTATCAGAGCGTCGTGATGCTCAAGCAGATAAAGCCTGAGACATATATGCGGTTCGCCGAGATCCAGTACAACTTTCCAGGCTTCAGAGGACAGGCCAGAAGCATCCGGGACTACCCTGTCAACGCCGGAGGAAACCTGCTCGGATATGTCTCGGAGGTGGACGCCGGCTACATAGAGAAGCATTCCGGAGAATACCGCCCTGGAGACTATGCCGGAAAGACAGGTATCGAGGCCGCGAGAGAGAAGGAACTGCGTGGGGAGAAAGGTTACCACATCTACCTGCGCAACTCCCACAACCAGATCGAGCAGCGTTACAAGGACGGAGAGATGGACAAGGAAGCCGTGCCAGGGCACGACATATACACAACAATCAACGCTGACCTGCAGCAGTACGGTCAGGAACTGATGAAGAACAAGGTCGGAAGCCTTGTGGCGATTGAACCAAAGACCGGAGAAATCCTGACGCTCGTCTCCAGTCCCGGAGTCGATGTGAGCATGCTGGCGGACATTGGCCAGCACTACGACGAAATCATAAAGGATCCGCACAAGCCGATGTTCAACAGAGCTGTGCAGGCACCTTACCCGCCAGGTTCGGTATTCAAGCTTGTGAACGGACTGATCGGGCTGCAGGAAGGCACTCTCACGCCAGACATGGCATATCCCTGCAGCCAAGGCTACCACTTCGGAAACAGAAAGCTTGGCTGCCACGTGCACAGGTCTCCTCTCGTGCTGGAAGAGGCCATCATGATGTCCTGCAACGGCTATTTCTGCTATGTGCTCAAGAATATTCTTGAAAACAAGAAATACCACGACATCGGCGAGGCGCTGGACAAGTGGAACGAGTATGTCCAGAGCTTCGGATTCGGGCACAAACTGGGAAGCGATTTCCCGGCGGAGCTGGGAGGGACAGTCCCGACATCCAAACTGTACAACAAACGTTACGGGAAAGGCAGTTGGAAGTTCACGACCATCATCTCTATCTCCATCGGTCAGGGTGAGGTTGGAGTCACTCCTTTGCAGATCGCGAATCTGGCCGCCACTGTGGCCAACAGAGGATGGTACAAGATTCCGCACATCGTCAAGGCTTCGGAGGGTGTCGAGATCGATCAGAAGTATTACGAAAGACAGTACACCATGGTTGACACCACCAATTTCAAGAAAGTAATCAACGGTATGTGGAGGGCTGTCAACAGCGGCTTCGGTTCAGGAGGAACGGCATCAATCGCAGCGGTTCCGGGTCTGGACATCTGTGGAAAGACCGGCACGGCTCAGAACCCGCGCGGAGCGGACAACTCCGTGTTCATCTGCTTCGCCCCGAAAGACAACCCCAAGATAGCCGTCGCCGCTTACATAGAGAACGCCGGCTTCGGAGCCACATGGGCCGCACCGATCGCATCCCTTCTGGTTGAGAAATATCTCAACGGAGAAATCAGTGAACAGCGGCTTGGGTTGGAAGACAGAGTTCTTCAGGGCAATCTGATGTCAAAAGTCAAGGCCTATAATTGATTGAGTGATGGAGAACTTTTCGGACAGAGGCATAAAGAAAAGCGTGGACTGGGCATTGGTGGCGGTCTACATCGCACTCATTCTCATCGGGTGGGTCAACATCTACGCTTCCATCCATTCCGAAGGGCCAGCCTCGATATTCGATTTTGGATTCCGGTGCGGGAAACAGTTTGTGTGGATCCTCACAGCCTTGGGGCTTGCCGGAGTCATTCTCTTCGTGGTAAACCCTCAATTTTGGGAAAGCACGTCACTGATTCTATACTTAGGTGTCCTGGGAATGCTTGTGGCCGTGATATTCCTTGGAATAGATGTCAAGGGATCCCGATCGTGGTTTGAATTCGGACCGATAAGATTCCAGCCGGCCGAAGTCTCGAAGATCACCACGTCATTGCTGCTGGCAACACTTATGAGCCAAGCCAATTTCCGGATAACCAGGTTCAAGGACTTTCTTCTTACAGCTCTGATACTTGGAATACCGATGGTCGTCATTCTGGCTGAAAGCGAGACCGGATCCGCGCTGGTCTATGTCGGCTTCATATTCGTGATGTACAGGGAAGGTTTCTCGGGTTGGTGGATTTTCTGCATAGGAATGGCCGCTCTGCTGTTCATTCTTACCCTCACTGCCTCGGCATACGTGTCCATCGCCGTGCTCGCCGGGATTATTCTGATATGCAATTTCATGGAGTCCAGCAAGATAAATGTCCGTTTCTGGGTTTTTGCCGGAATATTCCTGATACTTTGCCTGCTGCCTTGGGTCTTCGGAAAATTCAATCCGGAATCCTTTGTTTCTAAAATAGATCCGCTTTACATCCTGATTGGAGTTTGCGTCATCGCGGCGCTATATCTTATTATCATTGGTTATAAGTCACGCCGCCGCTTTTTGTCAATGTCGGCCTTGGGACTGGTCGCCGGCATAGCCCTTGTGCTCTCCACAGAGTTCATATTCAACAACATCCTTCAAGAACACCAACGAAAAAGAATAGAGGTTCTTCTTGGCATGAAAGAAGATCCGACAGGTGTCGGCTACAATGTCAATCAGAGCATGATCGCCATCGGTTCAGGTGGATGGAAGGGCAAGGGATTCCTTGAAGGGACACAGACAACATTCGGCTTCGTGCCGGAACAGAGCACCGATTTCATTTTCTGCACAGTGGGGGAAGAGTGGGGATTTGCAGGATGTCTGGTCGTGATTTCGCTCTACATTTTTTTGATCATAAGGATTATTTCCGATGCTGAAAAAAGCAGGGAGGCTTTCACACGCATCTATGGTTATTGTGTCGCCTCGTGCATATTCATGCACCTCTTCATCAACATCGGGATGACGATAGGGCTGATGCCTGTGATTGGCATTCCGCTGCCGTTGCTCAGCTACGGAGGATCGTCACTGTGGGCATTCACGGTGCTGATTTTCATATTCATAGCGCTTTACCGGCAAGAGAAGAAGTACTATTAGTCGCACCGCATTGCTAAAAATCAGACGCTTTGGCGCGGTTTTGCTTATTCAATGACATTTTTTTAGTAAATTTGCAGTCTACTGCCTTGGTGGTGAAATGGTAGACACGAGGGACTTAAAATCCCTTGGACAGAAATGTCCGTGCGGGTTCGATTCCCGCCTGAGGCACAAAGGGGACGACTAAAGCCGTCCTTTTGTGCGTTTATTTCCTAACACTACTTCAGAAAGACGAAGAACACGGCGAGGACGAGACAGACAAAGGCGGCGATATGATTCCAGTGAAGCGCCTCGCCCTTGAAAAGAAGTGTGACCACGAGGGTGAATACTATCAGCGAGACAACCTCTTGGATGACTTTCAGTTGCATGAGGCTGAACGGGCCTCCGTTGCCGTTGAAGCCGAGACGGTTGGCCGGGACCTGGGCGCAATATTCAAAGAAAGCCAATCCCCAAGAGAAGAGGATGACCAGAATGAGCGGCCAGCTGGCGGA
The DNA here is from genome assembly GCA_934698975.1 of uncultured Bacteroidales bacterium. GTDB lineage: Bacteria > Bacteroidota > Bacteroidia > Bacteroidales > UBA932 > Cryptobacteroides. Next base: position 9,124 of record CAKUVR010000028.1, on the reverse strand, counting down.
GACTTTCATCTCCTGAAGCTTCAGATGGCCGTACCATGCGAATGTCATGAATATGTTGGAAAGCACCAACAAAAGAACTGTTCCTATCGCTCTCATCATGTCTTTGAATATAAATTAACGCAAAGGTAGTAATATTCTTTGGTTTGTCATTTCACTTCGAAGCGCCCGAAGTCACCGGAATCCAAAACCAGACATATAATAATTTGAAATTTATTGCGGCATTTTTGCTTATAATCTTTTTTGGGCTTACCTTTGTCTGATGGATTATAAAACAATTTATAAACAGATAATATTAATTCATTATGAGCGAAGAGAAATTCAGGATTGAATCCGATCTTCTTGGGGAACTTCAGGTTCCGGCTGAGGCCTACTACGGTGTTCAGACACAAAGGGCTCTCAACAACTATAAGATTTCCAACACAAGGATGCGTGACTATCCAGAGTACGTGATCGCGATGGCTTGCATCAAGCTTGCCGCAGCGGAAACAAACAAGGAACTCGGAGCGCTTGAGCCACACATCGCAGACGCCATCGTCGCTGCCTGCCGCGAGATCATCGACGGAAAACTCCACGACCAATTCCCGGTGGACATGATGCAGGGAGGAGCCGGCACATCAGTGAATATGAACGCGAACGAGGTCATCGCCAACAGAGCCCTCGAGATTATGGGACACAACAAGGGCGAGTACCAGTTCTGCTCTCCTAACGATCATGTGAACTGCGCGCAGTCCACCAACGATGCCTATCCATCAGCCTTCCGTTACGCCTTTATCAGGATGAACAGGAAACTGGAGAAGAGTCTCAAGGATCTTATCAATGCCTTCAAGGACAAGGGCGAGGAATTCAAGCACGTCATCAAGATGGGACGTACACAACTTCAGGATGCGGTTCCTATGACATCGGGCCAGGAATTCCACGCCTACGCCACCAATCTTGAGGAAGAGGTTCTGAATCTTGAGAGGAACGCGAACCTTCTCTATGAGATCAATATGGGCGGAACAGCCATCGGCACCGGTCTCAACGCCAAGCCAGGCTTCGCAGAACTCTGCGCCAAGAAGATGACCGAACTGACAGGCGAGCATTTCATCGCCGCCCCGGACCTAGTCGAGGCCACACCTGACACAGGCGCTTACGTCAGCTACTCAGGAGCCCTCAAAAGACTGGCGGTCAAGCTTTCCAAGATCTGCAACGATCTCAGGCTCTTGACTTCAGGCCCACGCTGCGGACTCAAAGAAATCAACCTTCCGCCTATGGCTCCAGGCTCATCCATTATGCCGGGCAAGGTCAACCCTGTCATTCCAGAGGTGACCAATCAGGTATGCTTCAAGGTTATAGGTAACGACACGACTGTCTCATTCGCCGCCGAAGCCGGACAGCTTCAGCTGAACGTCATGGAGCCGGTAATCGCAGAATCCATCATGGAGAGCATCACATGGTTAACAAACGCGATGAACACCCTGCGTGAGAAATGCGTCGAAGGCATCACTGTCAACAAGGACCGCTGCTACGAAATGGTCAAGAACAGCATCGGCATCGTGACCGCCCTCAACCCTATCATCGGCTACAAGGCCAGCACCAAGGTTGCAAAGGAAGCCCTTGAGACCAACCGCTCAGTCTACGACATAGTCCTTGAGAAAGGCCTCCTCACCAAAGATGATCTCGACAAGGCTCTTGACCCTAAGAACATGATCAGGTAATCATTTGAGGAATATCCCAAGAAGGCCGGCTGATTTATTTTTCAGCCGGCCTTTATTTGTTTTTTCACCTTTTTTCAATCACTTCGACAAGCTCAGTGACCGAAAAAAGCGCTGACACGCTGACACTCGGAGCGAAGCGACGCAAGGGGTTTGGGGAATACGGTCCCCAATGCCCCACCGGGGCTGTCACGTAGTGACTGGGGGTTGATGGATTTTGTGCTGTGCACAAAAAAGCGCCGGCCCAAAGGGGTCGGCGCTTTTGCATATTCATTAATCAAAGATTATTTCTTTGAAGGTTTGGCGTTGCCATTCTTGGCGGCGAGGCGCTTCTGGTTCCATACTGTCGCATCGTACATCACAGGTGTACCGATGAAGATGGAAGCGTAAGTTCCGATGCAGATACCAAGGATAAGGGCAACAGCAAGACCTCTGATGGATTCACCTCCGAAAATCGCGATCGCGAGCATGGTGACAAGCGTTGATACAGAGGTGTTGACTGTACGGGTCAACGTGGCGTTGATGGCCTGGTTGGTATTGGTCCTCACATCCACGTTAGGATGCAGGGTCCTGTACTCACGGATTCGGTCGAAGATAACCACGTTGTCGTTGATGGCGTAACCAATAATGGTAAGGATGGCCGCGATGAACGTCTGGTCAACGTCAAGGTTGAACGGCAGGATTCCTGAGAACAGGGAGAAGAAGCCAATCACGATGATGGCCGTGTGGGCAAGAGAAACCACACCACCGAGACCCCATGTCCAACCCTTGAAACGGAAGGCGATGTAGGCGAAGATTACGAGCAAGGAGAGAATGACCGCGATGATGGCGTCTCTCTTCATGTCGTTGGCGATGGTAGGGCCGACCTTGTCGGAAGAGATGATACCGTTAGGATTGTCAACCGTTGACTTGAACTCATCAAGAGTGATGTCTGTCTCGGCGAAGAAAGGCTTCAAAGCATTGTAGAGTTTGGCCTCAACCTCAGCGTCAACATCGGTTGACTCCTGATCGTTCTTGTACTGGGTTGTGATCTTCATCTGGCTCTCACCACCGAACTGCTTGACCTCCACGGCTCCATCAAACTCAACCACAGCCGCGCTACGCACCTGCTCAGCTGTCACAGGCTGGTCGAAACGCACCACATAGGTACGGCCACCGGTGAAGTCGACACCATAGGTGAAGCCCTTGGTGAAGATGGAGACAACAGAGATGAGAATCAACGCGCCGGAAATGATGTAGGACCACTTACGGGCAGCGATGAAGTCAAAGTGAGTGTTCTTGAGGAAGTTCTTGGTAAGGTTGTTCTCAAAGGTGATGTTCTTGCCCTTCTCGATGCGGTCATCAAAGATAAGCCTTGTGATGAAGATAGAGGTGAGGACAGAGGTGATGATACCGATGATCAACGTTGTGGCGAAGCCCTGCACTGGACCGGAACCGAACACAAAGAGAACGATACCTGTAAGGAGGGTGGTCACCTGACCGTCGATGATGGCGGAGTAGGCGTTGCTGTAACCGTCAGCGACAGCCTTGCCCAGACCCTTGCCGGCGGCAAGCTCTTCCTTGATACGCTCGTAGATGATCACGTTGGCGTCAACTGCCATACCCATTGTCAAGACGAGACCGGCGATACCAGGCAGTGTCAGGACGGCTCCGAATGAGACGAGGACTCCGAAGAGGAGAAGCACGTTGCAAAGGAGGGCGATGTCAGCGGCGACACCGGCGCCCTGATAGAAGAAGATCATGTAAACGAGAACCAAGAGGAACGCGATGACAAATGAGATCATACCGGCGTTGATTGACTTGGCTCCGAGGGAAGGACCGACAACCTGCTCCTGGATGATGGTTGCAGGCGCAGGAAGCTTACCTGACTTGAGGACGTTCACAAGGTCGGTTGCCTCGTCCGGTGTGAAGTGGCCGGTGATTGAGGAGCTTCCGCCCGTGATGGCGTTCTGCACGTTAGGGTATGAATATACCATGTCATCGAGAACGATGGCAATCTGCTTGCCGACGTTGTCGCTGGTCATGCGGGCCCAGATGTTGGCGCCCTCGGCGTTCATGCTCATGGACACAGAAGGTTCACCGTTAGAGCCGTGGTCGTAAACGACACGCGCGTCGGTGATGACACCTCCGTCAAGCTTGGCCTTGCCGTCCCTAGAGGTGGCTTTGATGGCGACGAGTTCGAAGACGTTGTCACCCTGAGCGTACTCTGAAGGCTTAACAGACCACATCGGTTTGAACTCGGCAGGGAAGATCTCGGCGATCTGAGGCATTGAGAGATACCTGTTGACCTTGGCGGTGTCAATAGCGGCGGCGAAACCGATGCAGGCGTTGTTGGAGCCTGAAGGGCTGAGCACCGCGAAGAGCGGATTTGATTTCCTGACGGCGTCCATCTCGGCGGAATTGTTCTGGCTCTGCGCTATCTCGGAATTGAGAAGGGAATCAGCGCCGGCCGCCGCGGCAGCCTCAGGCTCGGCAACCTCTGTGCTGTCGGCCTCATCAGCAAGAATCTCGGCCAGTTTGGCGTTGGCTTCGGCGAGGTAACCGGAAATCTCCTGATTGGTGTAGGTCTCCCAGAATTCGAGGGAAGCGGTTCCCTGAAGGAGTTTCCTGACACGCTCAGGCTCCTTGACTCCAGGAAGCTCGACGAGGATACGTCCGCTGTTTCCAAGCTTCTGGATAGAAGGCTGGGTCACACCGAAACGGTCGATACGGCTTCTGAGCACATTGAATGAGTTGGCGACGGCGCTCTCGGCCTCCTCACGGATGACACTGATGACCTCAGCGTCGGTGGATGCCGGGGTGATTTTGTCCTTCATCTCGTAGGTGCCGAAAATCTGGGCGAGGGTCTGACCGTTGGCCACTTCCTTCCATGCGTTGGCGAAAAGGGTGATGTAATCCTCACGAGAATTCACGCTGCGTTCCTTGGCGAGGGCGAGAGCCTTCTGGAACTCAGGATTCGCGCTGTTGCCGGCAATGGCCTTCACAAGATCCTGAAGCTGCACCTGCAGCATGACGTTCATACCACCCTTGAGATCCAGACCGAGGTTGATTTCCTTGGCCTTACACTCCTTGTAGGTGTTCCAGAGGAATACCTTCTTTGAAGAGATGGAATCAATGAATACCCTGTTCTGTTCTTTCCTGATCGAATCCAGATAGTAAGCCTGGTCATTTTCAGGAATCTGGGCGAAAGACGCCGAATTCTGAGCCGCAACGGCGGCCTTCTCGGCGAACTTCTCCGCTTTCTTTTCCTGGATGGATGTCACCGCAGTGAAGGAAAGCTGCCAAATGGAAGCGATCGCAAGCAGAATGGCGACAAGCCTTATCCAACCTTTACTTTGCATAATTTTACCTTTATTTTATTGTTTTAATTTTTTCGCATAAAAATAGGGGTACAAATTTAGCATTTTTTTCTTAGAAAGAAATTATCTGCCAAGTATTTCTTATTTTTGCAGACGCATTCACCGAGATTTTTCAGAATGAGAAACAAAATATTCATCGGCATATTCACTCTGCTCACGCTTTCAGCGCTCAGCGTCGAGACCTCCGCCCAGGTCTCTCCGACCCAGCTCATGATCAAGGCGGACTCGTGCAGGATGGCCTACAATTTCGCGGAAGCGGTCAAATACGGCGAAGACGCCGTGGCTGCTTTGGACTCCACATCATCGGCAAAAGCGGAGGAGAGTCTGCTTCTGTCCCGCAACGGGCTTAACATGATGGGCTTCTGCAGCCAACCGGCAGTGGTGGCCAAACAGACTTTCCCGCTCAAGGATTTTTTCCTGTTCTACCCGCTTAAGGATTTCAGCTGGAGGAAGACCCCAAACCAGCTCGACTCGCTTGGCGGGGACGATCTGTCGCGAGCCATCTACATTCCTGACGGTACAAGTGACATCTACTACTCGGCGGAGGACGAGGAAGGAATCAGGAATATCTATGCGACACATCTGGCAGACTCGCTTTGGTCCGCACCAGCCCTCATCAATGAACAGATGACAAGCTCTTCGGACGAGATATACCCGATGCTTTCGCCTGACGGACAATCACTTTACTTCGCTTCCAAAGGGCTTTACGGCATGGGAGGCTACGACCTCTACGTCTCTAACTGGAACAGCGAGACGAATGATTGGGAAATGCCAGTGAATATGGGATTTCCGTACTCCTCGCCATACGACGACTTCCTCTTCGTCAACACGGATGACGGAAAATATTCCATCTTCGCCTCCAACCGAGAATGCAGCCGCGACAGTGTCACGATCTATGTTCTTGAATATGACAGCATGCCTGTCCGCAAGGCGGTCACCGATGTGAGCGAGCTGAGAACTTTGGCGGCTCTCAATCCCGCAGGAGACCCTTCCAGGATTGACAACAACGCCGCCGTGCCTGATGACGGGCAGCAGGGAGAAGGGACTAAACGTTATATGGACAAGATGCGAGAGGTCAGGGCTCTGCGAGATTCCGTATCAAGATTCAACCGGAATCTTGACATGCTGCGTTCGGGTCTTGCGACCGCATCAGATGATGACAAGGCAAGGCTGACAGCCGAGATTTCCGACAAGGAACAGATGCTCCCGACGCTGAACAGCACCCTCAACGCCGCTGTGAAGGAGCTGCAAGGCATCGAGATGGATTTTCTGGCCAACGGCATCGTGATCGACACGAGGAAACTTCAGGCGGAGGCCGACAAGGAGATCGTCGGAGCGGCTTCAGGCTATGCCTTCTCCAAGAACAGCTACGGTCCGGCCTTGCGTCTGGACATTCGCAAGCCAAAGCCGACATTCGATTACTCGTTCATGATCCTGCCGGAAGGGCGTTTCGCCGAAAGCAACACACTGCCGGACGGACTTGTCTACCAAATAAGGATATTCACACTCACCAGAAAGGCTTCCGTCGCTGACCTGAACGGCCTCAGCCCAGCCTTCGAGAGAATGACCACATCCGGCAGACATGCCTACTCTGTCGGATTGTTCAAGACCTACAAGGATGCCCTCTCGAACCTCAACAAGGTGAAGAACAGAGGATTCCGTGACGCACAGATCGATGCGTTCCTGAACGGGAAAATCATCGGCGTGTCCAAGGCTCGGGATCTTGAGTCGAAACACAGATCCATGATGATGGTCAAAATCTACCCTGAGGACGGCCAGTCTCTGTCCGAGCAGGTTATCTCCGCCATCCACGAGCACTCAGACAAGGACCTGATAAAGAGCGTGGAGGCCGGAGCCGTGGTGTTCACGGTAGGCCCGTTCGACGGCAAGTCTCAGGTCGATGCCCTTGTGGCCGCCCTGAAGACCGCCGGCGCCGAGAACATCTCCGTCACCGAATCCGCATCGGAATAGTCCGGTCACTTGCGTTTCCGGAATTCAAGGAAAAACGCTATCTTCGTGAGGATCAGAAAGAATGACACGGCCGATAATGATGATTGCTACTATTGGCCAGAAAGAAATATCAAGATGAAGAAAGTCGGGAAAGTGCTTGTTGTGGATGACAATGCGGGGATTAGGTCCGCGTTGAAGATTCTGTTGCCCATGCGGTTCGAGGCGGTGGAGATCCTGCCGTCACCTGCGCAGCTTATCAGCACGGTCAATTCTTTCCAGCCGGACGTGATCCTGCTGGACATGAATTTCAACACGGACATCAACACCGGGAACGAGGGGCTGTTCTGGCTCAGCGAGTTACGCAACAACAACCCTAACCAGAAAGTCGTGTTGTTCACGGCCTATGCCGACATCTCGCTGGCTGTGGAAGGGATGAAAAGAGGGGCGTTTGACTTCATCGTGAAGCCGTGGGAGAACGAGAAACTGCTCGCCACATTGGAAAGGGCGGTGGCGGAGAACCGGAAGGACAGTCAGCAGTCCAATGAATATACCACCGGACCGACCGGGATGTACTGGGGCTCTTCCCAGGTCATGTCGGAGATCAAAAAGACGATTGAGAAGATCGGCCCTACGGACGCGACGGTGCTGATCACTGGCGAGAACGGAACTGGCAAGGACCTTTTGGCCAGAGAGATACACAATCATTCCGAGCGTCGTAACGGACCGATGGTGAGTGTAGACGCCGGAGCGATTCCGGAGACCCTTTTCGAGAGCGAGCTCTTCGGCCACGTCAAGGGAGCTTTCACGGACGCCTACTCCGACAAGGCCGGAAAGATCGAGTTGGCTGAGGGCGGAACCCTGTTCCTGGACGAGATCGGAAATATTCCCCTTCATCTTCAGGCAAAGCTTCTGAGGGTTCTCCAGAACCGTACGATCACCCGTGTCGGGGACACGAAACCTCGCAACGTGAACATCCGCCTTGTCTGCGCCACGAACATGGATCTGCGTCAGAAGGTGCAGGAAGGCTCTTTCAGAGAGGATCTTTTCTACAGGATCAACACGATGAGCATCCATCTGCCCGCCCTTAGGGAACGCTCGGAGGACATCGTGCCGCTCGCGGAGATATTCATAAAAAGGTTCGACGAGAAGTACCATCGCGAGGTGGAAGGAATCGCTCCGGAAGCCAAGGCCGCATTGAAGGAATGCCACTGGAGCGGGAATATTCGTGAGCTCCAGAACTGCATCGAGAAGGCGGTGATTCTCGCCGAGGGCAGCAACCTGACAGAAAAGGAATTGCAGCTTCCGTCAGAGGCTTTGGTCGAAGGAAGCGAGCCGTCGGTGGCCACATTGGAGGAGGTCGAGGAGAAGGCGATCCGAGCCGCCGTGGAGAAATATTCAGGGAATATGTCCTTGGTGGCCAAGGCGTTGAACGTCAGCCGCCCGACCCTCTACAGCAAACTCAAGAAATACGGAATTTAGGAATATGATGCCGTGGCCTCAGATTGCGATTCCAATCGGCGTTGTGGCGCTGGTGGCTTTGATTGCGGTGCTTCTCACAAGGCACCGCATCCTTAAGAAAATCACCTACATGCTTGACGCGCTGGAGGATAAAGAGACCAATTTCAGGTTCGATGAAGGAGGCTTGGGCAGCCGGAAGATCAACCGGACCCTCAACCGAATCCGGACCATCTTCCAGAAAGAGACAGCCGACATCCGGGAGCAGGAGGAATATTACGGACAGATGCTTGACAAGGCAAAGACCGGGATTCTCGTGCTGGAGTCCGGAACGGATTCCGTGCTCTACACCAACAAGCAGGCTCTCCTTCTGCTGGGCGTGTCATCTTTGAGCACGCTTCGCCAGCTTGACATCGTAAGCCCTTCGTTAAGAAGCGCATTTGAGAAAGTGGAGGAAGGACTTGACCAGAAAGCGTCAATCTATTCAGAAAGCTCTCAGACCAACATTTCTCTTTCCGCCACATCCGCCCACATCGGGCGTAAGGACGTGAAGATCATTGCCGTGAATGACATCTCGGAGACCATCGAGGAAAACGAATCGGAGTCATGGACCAGGCTCATCAGGGTTCTTACCCACGAGATCATGAACACCGTCACCCCGATCGC
>CAKUVR010000027.1:0-32068 GCA_934698975.1 uncultured Bacteroidales bacterium | reverse complement strand
AATTCTTTCCAATTGTACGAACATCCAATGGGGAGAATGCATGCCAAAAAAAGTTCAAGTTATTTTTTAAGAATTACCAAAGATAGTGAAATCCAACCGAAGAATAAAAACAATCCCGGAAACGAGCTTGAGGAAGGGTGCCTGACGTGATAAAAAACAGAAATATTCAAAAGAAACAGAAATATTTCCGCTTCATACCCCCTTTGTCTTCTTGGAAAAACGCATATTGCGAAAATGAGTCCCGCATAGCCCGGGAAGGAAAAGAATATATATTAGGATTGAATATGTCTGAAAACGTCGGAATGTCATTTGAGGAGAGAGCCGCCCTTTGCGCTCTCAACAGGATTTTTGGATTCGAGCCGAAGGTCGGACTGAAAATCATCGGGACTTTGGAGTCTGCGATGGCGGTATTCAAGGAGCGGACTGAAGTCGGGCGGATTCTTGGTGCCTGTTCGAGAGCCAGATACGCATCATTGATCACAGAAAGCGCGTTCGAGACTTCTGCTATCGAATTGGAGGCCTTGGAGAGAAACGGATGCCGTTTCATAGGAATAGGAGAGAAAGGATATCCAGCCTTGCTCATGGAGTGTGATGATCCGCCTTTGGGTCTTTATTTCAAAGGAATATCCCGGCCGGAAGATGTGTTCGGTGGGCTGTCTCAAGTCGCCGTTGTCGGGACAAGGGGTCTTACGTATTATGGCAAGGATTGGTGCGGGCGGATTGTGGATGCGATGTCTAAATCCAATGTCAAACCTCTGATTGTCAGCGGACTTGCCTTGGGTGTGGATGTAACGGCGCATATTGCCGCCCTTGACTCCGGGCTGCCTACGGTCGCGGTGATGGCCACTGGAATCGACGACCTTTATCCTTCGCGTAACAAGAATGTGGGGGAGAGAATCGCTTCGACCACCGGCTGCGCTTTGGTCACGGACTATCCGCCGGGCACAGGCGCGGTCAGAATAAATTTCCTTCGCCGCAACAGGATAATAGCCGGAATATGCCGTGCTACGATTCTGGTCGAGTCCAAAATCAGAGGAGGTGGCATGATGACTGCCCGTCTCGCCGCTTCCTATGGCCGGGATGTCTATGCGCTGCCCGGCAGGATTGACGATCCCGTCTCGCAAGGATGCAACCTGCTTATAAGAGAGAATGTCGCCGAACAGATCGGGGATTTGGGCGAGTTGGTGTCCAGGCTTGGGCTTGGCCGGATCGATCTGCGCCTCAAATCGGATTTCAAGGAAGAGGTTGCGTCTTGTTACAGAGGACAGTTTCCAGATGATGAATATGAAGATATCGTCAGGCTGGCTTTACTGATAAAGTCTCATCGAGGTGTGTCCATTGATGAGTTGTGCCAGAGACTGAAATGGACCTACAGTCGTGTCACCCGTCTGGCCACAACCCTTGAGTGCGATGGCTTCATCTCGGTGGACCTGCTTCAGCATTGCCATGCAAAAAAATAGGATGAAGTCATCCTGTTTTTGCATATATTCAACCCCAGTCACTTCGTGACAGCCCCGGTGGGGCACTGGGGACCGTATTCCCCAAACCCCTTGCGTCGCTACGCACTGCGTGCGCTTGTCCCTCAACCCCCAGTCACTTCGTGACAGCCCCGGTGGGGCATTGGGGACCGTATTCCCCAAACCCCTTGCGTCGCTACGCACTGCGTGCGCTTGTCCCTCAACCCCCAGTCACTTCGTGACAGCCCCGGTGGGGCATTGGGGACCGTATTCCCCAAAACCCCTTGCGTCGCTACGCTCCGAGCCTCGTGATTATTGATTGTATTCCTTTATCTATACGACCAGCATCGCATCGCCGTATGGACCGAAGCGATAACCCTCGTCTAGAGCCACATTGTAGGCGTTCATGACGTGGTCGAAACCTCCGAACGCGGCGACCGCCATAAGCATGGTGGATTCCGGAAGGTGGAAGTTGGAGACAACGGCGTCAGGCACCGAGAACTCGTAAGGCGGGAAGATGAACTTGTTCGTCCAACCGTCGTAAGGCTTTACCTCATGGGTCGTGGTCACATAGGTCTCAAGCCCTCTCAGCACGGTTGTGCCCACAGCCAGCACCTTGTGTCCGCCGTTTTTGGCTTTGTTGATGATTTCGCAGGCCTCCGGAGTGATGATCAGCCTTTCGGAGTCCATCCTGTGCTTGGACAGATCTTCCACGTCAACCCTGCGGAACTGGCCGATGCCCATGTGTTCGGTTATGAAAGCCTTGTCGATATCCTTGAGAATCATTCTGTTGAACAATTCGCGACTGAAATGCGTGCCGGCCGCAGGGACGGCCACCGCACCTTCGTTCTTTGCGAAAATAGTCTGGTAGTTCTCGTTGTCCTCAGGGGAAATCTTAGACTTCACCCATTTCGGAACGGGAATCTCGCCGAGACTGAACAGTGATCGCTTGAATTCCTCGTAAGGGCCGTCGTAGAGGAATCGCAGGGTGCGTCCTCTTGAAGTCGTGTTGTCGATGACCTCGGCCACGAGGCTCTGGTCGTCGCCGAAATATAGCTTGTTGCCGATTCTGATTTTCCTTGCCGGATCCACAATCACATCCCATAAGTGCTGCTCACGGTTGAGTTCTCTCAGGAGAAAGACCATGATGTCCGCGCCGGTCTTCTCTTTCTTGCCGTACAGGCGAGCCGGAAACACCTTTGTGTCATTGAACACGAATGTGTCGCCTTTGCCGAAATAGTCTATGATGTCTTTGAATATCCTGTGCTCAATCTCGCCGGTGTCCTTGTGGACAACCATCAGCCGGCACTCGTCGCGCCACCTTGTCGGCTCCTGAGCCACACGCTCCTTCGGAAGAAGGAATTGGAATTGTGAAAGTTTCATATTCGATAACAATCGTTATAGTCAATCTTTTAATATACGGCATTGACGGATGAAAAGTTTCACAATCTTTAAGTGCCCTAGATTTTAGCCTCCCGGAACACTTCCATTATGGACGGGTAGGTGTTTTTCAGGTAAGGGGAGAGGCACGACCTGGCCACCCATGCGGCCTTTGTTATGTCCTCGTCCCGCTGTGGGGTAAGGTTCACAGGATCGGTGTACAGCATGTCATACCACCATGTATGCTTGAGATGCCATATCCCGTCTCGCCTGTAGCAGTGGTCAGTGACGCAGATGAGCCCTCGGAGCTCCAGATCGCCCACTCCGGTCTCTTCCTGAACCTCACGCAGTGCTGTCGTCTTGATGTCCTCGTCTGCTTCCTGATGTCCTTTCGGCAGGTCCCACAGGCCGTTGCGGCTGATCAGCAGCACGTCACCACGCCTGTTTGACACCAATCCTCCGGCGGCGTTGACCTCCTTGAATCTCGAACAGAACGCCCTGTAGGTTTCCTCCACGCTGTCTGTCGGAATGTAGATTCTGGCCAGCGTTTCCGATGTCTCGAACATCGTCACCAGCGATGTGATGTCTTCCGGATTGTCACCGAGGTGCAGTTCAATGGAATTCGGGTCGGACAAAGCCTGTTCCAGAGGGGAACAGATGACCATGCATCTTTTCTCAAGGTAAATCTTATGCATCCGAAGGGTGAGATATTTGCGTAAAACTATTATATTTGTATGTTGCGTGCAAAGTTAACAATCATTTTCAATGAATATGGAAAACATCGAAAGAAAACTTGCTTCGGAACTTCTTCGCATAAAAGCTGTCCTGCTCCGGCCCGCCACGCCTTTTACCTGGGCGTCAGGCTGGCGTTCACCTATTTATTGTGACAACCGCAGGATCCTTTCCGATCCGGCTCTGCGCTCGAAGGTGGCCGGTTGGTTGGCCGAAACCGCCGTCAGAGAGTTCCCGGGAGCTGAGATTGTGGCAGGAGTGGCCACCGGTGCGATCGCCCATGGCGTTCTGGCGGCCGACAGATTGGAGAAGCCTTTCGTTTACGTGCGCCCTAAACCTAAGGATCACGGGACAGGTTCCCAGATTGAGGGAGTCCTTCCAGAAGGCGCCAAGGTTGTGGTGATCGAGGATCTTATCTCTACGGGGATGAGCAGCCTGGCCGCTGTCAAGGCTCTTCGGGACGCAGGTGCGGAGGTCCTGGGGATGGTCGCGATATTCACTTATGGTTTTGACATTGCGGCGCGACGTTTTGAAGAAGAAGGGGTGGGGTTGAAGACTCTTTCCTGCTATGACGCTCTCATAGAGGAGGCCATGGTGACGGGCTATGTCCGTGAGGAGGATGTCGATATCCTGCGCCAATGGAGGCAGAACCCTTCGGAATGGAATAAATGACATGATGTTATGGCAACAGAGATAACAAGCAAACACGGATTGGTCTCAAGGCAGCCGTTCGAACTGTATATGGCTTTTGTGGACATGCGCAACTTCCTTCAGTTCCTTCCTGAGGAGCGCAAGGCGAATGTGGAGGCGGATTATGACACGATCTCCGCGACGGTGCAGGGATTCAAGATCGGAGTGATGGTCAAGAACCGGACTCCGTACTCCAGCATAGAGTTCATTGACAACGGCGCTCCGTTCCAGTTTGGCGGCACACTGCATTTCGATGCTGTGCCGGGCGATCCGTCCAAGACGGATTTCCACATCGAGTTCCACGCGGATCTGAATCTGATGATGAAGATGATGCTTGGAGGCAAGATCCGTGAGGCTATGAACAAGATGGTGGACGGTCTCGTCGCGATGTCCGAGGGCAGGATGCCTGACGGAATCGATGAAGAGACCCTTCGCAAGATGAAAGAGAAACTCGGCGGAAACCAGTAGATGCAAGGGTTGGACGACATTCAGCTTCAGGACATCCTGATCCGGGCGATAGGACGGGAAAGAGCCGGAATCGCCGCGGAGGCTTTTCATCAGCCGGCTTCGGTGTCTGTCCGCGTCAATCCTTTCAAATCGCATGATCCTGAGATATTCGCCAAGGAACATTTCGGACAGAGTGTCCGGAGGATTCCTTGGAACCTTTATGGGTTCATGCTTGGAGAGAGGCCTAAATTCACGCTGGATCCACTGTTTCACTGCGGGTGCTACTACGTCCAGGACTCATCGGCTATGGTCATCGGGAGCATATTCAGAACTATGCTCTCAAAAAATGGGGATTGTTTCGGACCGGCCAGAGTCCTGGATTTGTGCGCCGCGCCTGGAGGAAAGAGCACCGACTTGGCCGCTTCCTTGCGTATGGTTTTCGGTGAGGATTTCATCTTGGTCTCCAATGAGGTGATGCGTTCCCGGGCGTCGGTTCTGGCTGACAACATCTCTATCTGGGGCGATCCGAATGTGGTTGTCACAAGTGTGGATCCCAAGGCTTTCGCAAGTCTGGAAGGCTTTTTCGATATCATTGTCACTGATGTTCCCTGCTCCGGCGAGGGAATGTTCCGCAAGGATGCCAAAGCGGTGCGGGACTGGTCAGAGAATGTCGTGAACCTGTGCTCGGCAAGGCAGAAAAGAATCCTGGCTGATGTCTGGCCGGCGCTCCGCAAGGGTGGAAGCCTGATATATTCAACCTGCACTTTCGAGGAGGCGGAGAACGATGCTGTGGTGGAATGGGCCGCCGACGAACTTGGAGGGGATATTCATGAATATGACTATTCATCTCTTGATGGTGTGATTCCGACACGGACAGGCGGGCTGCTTGTTCCAGGATTCGTGAAGGGTGAGGGGCAGTTCGTATCGGCATTGGTGAAAAAAACAGGAATTCCGGAGTTTCGGATTTCAGGGAAACCGGCAGCAGGTGCGGTAGAGAGGCGGAAAGGTGACCTGCTCATACATATTCCCGGATCAATAGTCCGCGAGGTCTCCGCTCTTGAAAGGCTGCATCCTGTCTTGACCGGTGTGGCCAGAGGTGAACTGAAAGGCCGCGATCTTGTTCCGTCCGCGGACTGGGCCTTGAGTCTGGCGCTTCCTGAGGGGGAATATCCGGTGGCGGATCTGGACCGTGAGACCGCTCTGAAGTTCCTGCACCGTGACAGCATATTCCTGAAAGACGCTCCGAAAGGGTTCGTGCTGGTTCGTTTCGAGGGACATCCGCTTGGTTTCGTGAAGAACCTTGGCACTCGCTGCAACAACCTGCACCCTCAAGGACGAAAAATTAAAATGGATGTGTAAAATATTGAATATGAAAAAAATATTATTGACTATTGTCGCTGCCATAACCTTGCTTCCGCTTTCGGCTCAGACAAAGACGACACAAAAGGAATACCTTGACCGCTATCAGCTTCTGGTCTCCAAACTCGGTGCCGACGGAGTGGGCATAGAGACCCTTCTCCAGCGTTGGGGCAAGGACTATCCGGATGACACTGACATGCTTCTTGGCAAGTTCTCGTACTACCTGTCCAAGAGCCAATCCTCTTCGATCGAGGTCAAGGATGCCGCCAAATACCTTGGCAACGCCCCGACCTTGTCTTTGAAGGATTCGCTTGGCAGGGATGTTAACTATTTTCAGGTCGTCAACTATGATGACGAGTTGTTCGGAAAGGCAACACAGGCGATCGAGAAAGCGATCGAGTTGAATCCGGACCGTTTGGATCTGCGTTTGTTCAAGATTTCTTCCCTCATCGGTTACGAGAAGGACAGCCCGGACATGGCTCTCGCCGGCCTTAAAGCCTTGATTGACTACAACGGCCACAGCCATCCGAAATGGGAATATCCTGATGTTGAGGCAAGCGAAGACCTTTTCCCGTCCGTTATGCAGGAATATTGCCACGCTTTCTTCAAGATTGGCACTCCGCATTGCTTCGAGGCTTTTAAGGAATTGTCAGAGAAAATGTTGAGCTATTATCCCAACAACACTGTCTACATGACCAACATCGGTTCGTACTACCTTGTCTACAAGCATGACAGCAAGTCTGCGCTCAAGATGTACAACAAGGTCTTGAAGAAGAGTCCGGACGACTACACAGCCATCAAGAACTGCGTCCTTCTCGCTCGCAGCGACAAGAACACCAAACTGGAGAAGAAATACCTCCCGATGCTTGTACGCGTCACCCCTGACGAGACCGAGAAACTCTCCGCCCAAGCCCGTCTCAATGTTTTGAAATAGGAACCCCTTGATATCAAGGCTTTTTCGTGCTTTTGCCAGCATGATGACCCTCTTCGTAGAGCTCGAGGGAGTTGATGACGTTCTGCCAGATGCTGTAGAGGCCGCCGGCGACGGAGGTCACCGGGGTCATGTAGGAATATCCCAGCCAGATCAGGAATCCGGAGTTCTTCTGGCCGAGGGCCTGGCCGGCGGTGATCTCGTCCGCTTTTACAGCCTGACGGTCTGTCGTCCTGTTGGCCTTTCTTCCTGCCAGCCTCCCGACTGCGAACTGGATGATCGTGCAGACCAATGAGATGACTCCTATCATCATCGCAGTCCAGACGGAGATTCCGCTGTTCATCAACGACCTTGTCGCCAGATAGATGGAGAACGTCAGAGCCAGACCCCAGAAATAGAATGCCCAGTCTGCGAAGCGCATGAGCCAGCGCTGGAGTCTTTTCATCGTGTAGCGGATGAGCCAAGCCAGAAGAAGCGGCAGGACCAGAAGCGGGAACACTCTGGCGCAGATAGCCGAGAACTCTTCAATGAACGAAACTCCGGTGTCAGGGTTGACGATAGGAATGGCGACAGGGATGATCACTGCAGCAGAGATGTTGGCCAGCACCACATACGAGACTGTGTCTGAAAGGCTTCCACCTAGTTTTTTTGTAATCACACCGGCTGCGGCGGCGGTAGGACATATAAAGCAGAGCATCGCACATTCAACAAGAATCCTGATGTCTCCGTCGGGAAGTATGGCGACCATCCAAGTCAATCCGGCGAACATGACCAATTGGAAGGCAAGAACGATGAAGTGCCATTTCCGGAACCGTAAGTCGTGCGGTGAGATTGTGTTGAACTGAAGGAACAGCATCGTGGCCATGAAAACCGGCTGGACATCCTTGGCGAATCTGGAGAATCCCGGCTCCACGCTTTGTGCCAGCGGATTGACAAAGAACAGAATCAGATATGATGCGCAGCCCATGATGATTGCCAGCGGCAACATCCAATCCTTGATGAATTTCACAATTTTCGCCATAATCCCACTATTCACTCTGCAAATGTACGGCAAAATAATCAACTTGTGGTCTGTCCGGGAATATTTCTTTGGCTTTTGAGTTCTGTCTTAGGTCCAGATGGAGAAATTTCTATTTCCGTCTTCTTTTTGCTGGCTCGATCAGGGAACCAAAGTTCAGAGTGGCGCGCGAGATGATATATATTCCAGAAAAAAATGTATATTAGCGAATATAACGAACTACTGCTATGCGGAAACTTTTGATTTGTGTGGTGTGTGCGCTCTTGTCCTTGTCGATGAGGGCTGGGTTTATCGACGGAATCAGAATCAGCGGATGGGACAGGCCGTTTATTGTGACCATTGACAATGAGGATGTCTCGATGCCGGCGACTTCCTGCTTTGTGTCCGGCCTTTCCGCTGGCTATTACATAGTGGAAGTATATGAATCGCGCTCTGCATTCAGTGACAGCGTCTGGAAAGGCAGACTGATCTACAGCCGAAGGGTTTACTACAATGGCATAGGAACCATGGACATTCGTCTTGATGACCGCGCGGACACAGGAGCCATTCGCCCCGGACATGGATCATCGACATTTGGAAAGAATGTGATGCCCGCCGAAGTGTTCGAGGATTTCTATCAGAGAATGAAGGACGAGCCGTTCAGCGACGGGAAGAACAAGCTGCTGACGACTGCTTTGGTCGGCGCGGCCTTCACTTCGGCGCAATGCAGCCGCCTCATAGACCTTTACACATTTGATGACGACAAGGTTGAGTTCCTGAAGCAGATCTACCCCAATGTGGTTGACAAGGAGGCGTTTTTCAGAGTCATCGACAAACTGACCTTCCTAAGCAGCCGTGACAAGATCCGGGATTTCATTCAGGCCTATGGCGGAAACTGACATAGTGCCTTCAGAATGAGAATGAAACCACTGCCCAGGTCGTGGGCCGTCTGAGGTTATTGTCGATTGGTTAAACGTTGGAATAAGTTGAGTGATCATGGCTTCAGAAGCAGGTTGGGTTTGATGATGTCGATCATGTTTTGTGGCACGTCGCATTCTTTGGCGATTTCAGTCCATCTTGAAGTGGCTTCGCAGACTTGATCTATTATTTCGCCGGCGTTCCTGATGTTGTTCAAGGCGGCACATTCCAACATGTCTTTTCTGGTTATATTGTCGAATTTTCCGTTGACAGACATTTGGTGTGTGGCGGTCCAAAGCCCGGACGGATTGTAGGCATACCCCATGTCGTAAGCCGGTGAGAGCCTCCAGGTGCCGCTTTCGTCCATCAGAAAAGAAATATTCTTTGTGTGGTCATCCTGATTCCTTACAACCACATTGAACACCATCCGGCGGAACATTTCCTGTGCCTGGGAATATGGAAGCCTGAGACGTCGCATCACGGTGAACGCCTGCTCGTATGAATATCCATGCCTGAGACGGAAATCGTAGTGAGCAATGCCACATAATGTCTGCATGTGTATCTTCCGGCCGTTTTCCCTGTCGAATCTCTTGGTGAGGAAATGTGCCCTGCCGTTCTCCTCGATCAACGAGCACTCTGACATTTCTATTCCACATTCCCTGACCAATCTATAAAAGGAATATTCCAGCCTTCCAAAGTTCTCCGTCTGTCTGAATCCGGCTTCTGAAGACACTCCGTCCAATTTGATGAGGTAATAATCAAATCCTTTTGGTGCGTCAACCTGTCCTGACCGTACTTCACCGGTGTCTTTGTTGTAGGCTATGACCGCTTTGGCTCTCTGCCCTCCGGCTGAAGTCCCGAGTCGCAGTATCTCCGCAATGGCCGCCTTTTTGTCTTGGTTCAGATTCGCACCGAACGTCTGTTTTTTAGATAGAGCTTCTTTTGCGATTTCGACCAATGAGTCAATCTCAAAACGAATCCCTGGGCTTGCCACAGGGTTTGTGGCCGGTTCGAATTCCAGTGCTCCCATGCATCTTTTACCAAGATAACACAATGTCTCCACTGGGTTTCCGGAAGTCCTTCCTGTCAGATTCAGCCATCTGTCAAACAAAGCTCGTCCATAGGTGTCCGGAAGGGAATCGGCCAGCATTCCCGGTAAACCATTGAATGTCTCCCAATCCAGACCACCGAATGAATATACACGGCCTTGCCTTACCGGCATCATGAGGGGAGAGGGCTCGATGTTTTTACTGACAAAGTTGTCATCGTATTCAAACAGAGCCATATTACGCCTGTTGTCCCAGCGGAAAGTTCCGACATCCTGTCCGAACATCCTGACTTTCGCGACATCTACCATTCCGGTTCCTCCTTTTCGGTTTTGGGTTTGCCGACCGCACGTTTCCGTGAATTCTTTTTGACGGCGTTGACTAATTCATAATATTCACTGGGACTCAGTTGCTCCTCGGCGATGAGGTTTTGGAAGGTGTCAAGCTTGCCTAAAACTCTCATGACACGTAATAACGATTCGAAAGAACCGATCTCGCCGCTCTCTATCTTTTTTATTGATGACAACGAGATGCCCGCTTCCTCAGATAGGTTTTTCTGCGTTATGTTCTGCTTCAACCTTACAGACTTGAGCTTTTCTCCGATGCGTTTTTGCATCTGTGTGTCTGATAAACTGTAGATGTCTTTCATAACGGCTTAAAATTAAACTATTAGTAAGCAAATATAGCAATAATAGTTTAATATTAAACTGTAATTCTTTTTTTATTTCGTCAAGTGTTGATTGGCGATTCAGAAATTGCCCAGAATTGCTTATATTCGTACATTATATGGAATTGATTATGAGAAAGTTTTTTATTGCGGTGTCAGTGGCTTTTGCCGCTGTGATGTCGATGAATGCGCAGACGGGGGCGTGGACGGGCAAGTTGAAGGTCTCGGGCGTTGAGTTGGCGCTCATATTCAACATTGGGGAAGAGTCGGCTACGCTTGATGTGCCGGATCAGGGCGCCAAGGAGATTCCGGTCGAGGTGTCGAGGGATGCTGTGGGAGGCATCACTTTGAATGTCCCGGCGATCAACGCCTCGTTCAAGGGGCTTTGGGCCGGGAAGATGATCGCGGGGACTTTCACGCAGCACGGAATGTCTTTCCCGATGACGCTTACACCGGGCGCGCCGGTCTTCAGGCGGCCGCAGACTCCGGTCGGACCTTTCCCTTACGCGACCGAGGAGGTTTCGTTCGCGAACGGTGACGCTGTCCTGAAAGGGACACTGACGCTTCCCGAGAACTGTGACCGGAAGACTCCGGTGCTTGTTATGGTGACGGGCAGCGGCTTACAGAATCGGGACGAGGAAGCGTTTGGCCACAAGCCGTTTGCTGTTATCGCTGATGCGTTTGCGAAGGCTGGAATCGCCACGTTAAGGTACGACGACAGAGGGTTCGGGGAGTCAACCGGAGATGTTGTCTTTTGCACCACAGAGGATCTGAAGAATGACGCTCTGGCCGGTGTTGAACTTTTAAGGAAGCGATTTGACAATGTCGGTGTCATCGGGCATAGCGAGGGCGGCACCATCGCATTGATGCTTGCCGGCGAGAAACAAGTGGATTTTGCCATTAGCCTGGCCGGGATGATTATCTCCGGAGCCGAGACGTTGTTGGATCAGAACAGACAAGCCTGTCAGGCCGCCGGTCTGCCCGAATCCGAGGTCGATGCCTACTGCCGGCTTCTGTCCGACACCTTCGATGCTGTCAAGACAAAATCACCGTCGCCTTCCGTGGACAATTATGACCTCTCGGATGCCTTGCGACAAAACTATGCTCAGGTGCTGAACCAACTCCAGTCTCCTTACATGAAGTATTTCATCGGTCTTGACCTGTCCGGTAGTCTTGCCGGAATCACTTGTCCGGTGATGGCTTTGAACGGCACGAAAGACTCTCAGGTTCAGTGCGAAAGAAATCTGGATGTTCTGAAGTCCGGTCTCCCGTCAGGTGGCAAGAATCTCATCAAAGCTGAGGTTGGATTGAACCACCTCTTCCAGCACTGCGCCACCGGAGCGTTCTCTGAATATAAAGAAATAGAGGAAACTTTCTCCCCGGAAGTCCTTTCCGAGATGATCACCTGGATCAAAGCGCTGTAAACCCTCGTGCGTCAGGACCAAAGTTTGGCGCACGAAGCCAATGAATAACCCTCTCTCGTGAGTGAAAAGGCCAGTTCCACGCACAGAAAAAATTATTACCTTTGTGGTTTGAAGTTGAACGAATATATTCATGGAATATGAAAAAAAGTTTTGTGATCATGGCTTCAGCGCTTGCGATGGCGGCCTGCGGCCCTAAACAGCAGGTTGAGAAGGTTCCGGCCATTGACCTTGCGAACCTTGACACTACCGTCTCTCCGGCGGTGGATTTCTACCAGTATTCCACCGGTGGATGGCAGAAGAACAACCCTTTGAAGCCTGAATATGCCCGTTTCGGCTCCTTCGATCAGTTGAGGGAGAACAACGTCAAGAGACTCAATGACTTGTTCGCCGAGATGGGGACACTGAAGACGGAAAAGGGAACTGTCGAGCAGAAGATCTCCGACCTTTACAAGCAGGGTCTCGACTCCACAAGGCTGAACGCCGAGGGTGCGGTCCCGTTGAAGAAATATGTCGATGAGATTTACGCCGCGGCAGACAAGGAGGCCCTCGTGAAGATCATCGCCGGGCTGCACAACGTCTCCGAAAGCTCGTTCTTCGGGGCGTACGTGATGTCAGACCTGGCCGACAGCGACAACCAGATCCTTTACCTTGGGCAGGGCGGACTCGGAATCGGGGACCGTGACTATTACGTCGAGGCGGAGAACGCAGCGATCAAGGAAGGCTACCGTAATTTCTTGGCCAAGGTGTTCACATTGACTGGAATAGCCGAACCGGAGAAAGCCGCTGCCAATGCCCTCGTGGTCGAGGACGTGCTCGCAACGAACTCATGGACCAGTGTTCAGGAAAGAGACATCCAGGCCCAGTACAATCCTTGCAGCACCGAGGAACTTGTCAAGAACTATCCGGGATTCGACTGGAAACTCTACTTCGAGGTCAGAGGAATCGCTGACCAGCAGAAACTTATTGTCGCCGAGCCGTCTTTCTTCAAGGCTTTCTCTGAATATTTCGCCGGCGCTGACCTGGCCGTCCTGAAGGACTATGTCGCCGGACAGCTGATCCAGGGCGCTACCGGATCCCTCAGCGATGACTTCTACACCGCGTCATTCGATTTCTTCAGCACTCAGATGTCCGGAATAAAAGAGCAGAAACCTCGCTGGAAGAGGGCGATGCAGGTTCCGAACAGCATCCTCGGCGAGGCTGTCGGAAAGATGTACGTGGCAAAATACTTCCCAGAGTCCTCGAAGACAAAGATGCTTGATCTCGTGGAGAACCTCAAGAAGGCTTTCAGCCAGCACATCGACGAGCTGGATTGGATGAGCGACTCCACAAAGGCCAAGGCTCACGAGAAACTGGACAACTTCACGGTGAAGATCGGCTATCCTGACAAATGGAAGGATTACTCAACTCTTGACATCGATCCTGGGAAGAGCTACTACGAGAACCTTCGCGCGGCCGGCGCATGGTATGTGGCCGACAATATGTCCAAACTCGGCCAGCCGACCGACAAGACCGAGTGGGGGATGTCTCCTCAGACGGTCAACGCCTACTATAATCCTACGACCAACGAGATCTGCTTCCCTGCGGCCATCCTTCAGCCTCCGTTTTTCAACGCAGACGCAGACGATGCCGTCAACTACGGCGGAATCGGAGTCGTGATCGGCCACGAGATGTCCCACGGATTCGATGACCAGGGCCGTCTCTTCGACAAGGACGGGAATATGGCAGACTGGTGGACCGCCGAGGATGCCGAGAAATTCAACGCAAAGGCCCAGGTGCTTGTCGCTCAGTTCGATGAGGTTGAGGTTGTGCCGGGCGTCCATGCCAACGGCCAGCTTTCTCTCGGTGAGAACATCGGTGACCATGGTGGACTCAGCATCTCGTTCACAGCGATGCAGAACGCCAACGCCGGCAAGAACATCGGACTTATCGATGGCTTCACTCCGGAGCAGAGGTTCTATCTTTCATACGGCGCCATCTGGGCCCAGAACATCACCGATGAGGAGAAGGCCCGTCTGACCAAACTGGATGTCCACTCACTTGCGGTGAACCGTGTGAACGTGTCCCTGAGGAACTTTCAGACTTTCTTCGACGCTTTCGGCATCAAGGAAGGCGATCCGATGTGGCGTCCCGAGAGCGAAAGAGTCCACATCTGGTAAGTGGCACAAGTGGTTTCCTGTAATCAATTCAGGAAGCCACATAACTATATTCATAAAGGAATAATTTTTTGGACGCGTCAAGGTTCATAGCCGGACGCCTCCGTTTCGGAGGGAGGATAGCGATGGTTTCCATCGCTGTCTCTTTCCTCATCATGATTGTCTCCGTCTCGGTGTCCTCCGGGTTCCGGAACGAGATCAGGGACGGCATTTCCGACCTTACCGGAGACGTGCAGCTGATGCCGGTGGACATGAACTACATCAGCGAGTCCTCACCGATTTCGGTCAATCAGAGTTTCATGCCTGACATAGAGGCGATTCCTGAGGTGAAGAGCGTCACTCCGGCGGTTTACCGCGCGGGAATCGTCAAGAAGGGGGAGAGCATCCATGGCGTGCTGTTCAAAGGGACACCAAAAGAAGAATCAGATTCTGTGAAACTGGGAGTCTCGATTCCTGTCCGGCTGTCAGATATGCTCGGCCTCAAGGTCGGAGACAAACTGCTGACCTATTTTGTCGGAGAAAAAGTCAAGGTCCGCAACTTCAACATCGCCGGTGTCTATGAGGGCGTGATGGACGGGACGGACAACATTGTGGTCCTTGCTGACATCGCTGATCTCCAACGGCTTGACGGATGGACTTCCGATGAGGCCTCCGTTCTGGAACTGACTCTGGCTCCGAGAGCAAAGACCGATGCGGGAATGCGCGCCGTGACAGACGAGGTCGGCCACATCGCCTTGCAGAAGATCGGTGAGGATGACGACACCTTGGTCGCCACCTCGGTGATCAGCCGCTACCCTCAGATTTTCGACTGGCTGAACCTCATAGACTTCAATGTCCTGTTCATTCTTGTACTGATGACAGTCGTGGCCGGATTCAACATGATTTCCGGTCTTCTGATAATGCTGTTCAGGAACATATCCACAATCGGTACGCTCAAGTCATTGGGAATGACAGACAAATCCATCGCCAAAGTGTTTCTTAGGGTGGCCTCGGTGATTGTGTTTAAAGGTATGCTCATCGGCAACGGCTTCGCATTGCTGCTGTGTGGAATCCAGAAATGGACACACGTCATAAAACTGAATCCTGAGAACTATTTCGTGCCGTTTGTCCCGGTGCACCTCAATTTACCTGCGGTGCTTGCAGCTGACCTCCTCTCCTGGCTCGTCATTATGCTCCTCCTCCTGATTCCTTGCTTGTTCATCTCCAAGGTCGATCCGGCTCAGACTGTCAGGGCTCAGTAGGATCCGCTCCACATCTTCCGTTTCCTCGATCATCACCAGTGCGGTGTCTGTAGGCTGAACCTTGTACCTTGGTGAATGGCCATTGAATATGTCGTATTGGTTCAGCACAGCCTTGACGTAGGCCACGGTTTCTTTCCCTTTGAATTTTCCGTGTCTGACATCCTCTACGAACAGTATTGAATCCTGACTCATCTGTGGCAGGACCGTGCAAAGGCTTTCCCATGTTCCTGTGTCTATTCCTTGCGAGCGGGCCAGTTTTATGCAGTCATAAATCCGGCCTTCACCGGCGTTGTAGGCGGCCAAGGTGAACTTCACAAGTTCTTCACTATCGGCGGCGGTGTCCCTGAACTTGCCTTGAAGCCGGATGATGTAAGCGGCTCCTGCCTCGATGTTCTCTTTGGGATCCAGAAGATTCTCGATTTCGTAACGGTCCGCTGTACGCGGCATCATCTGCATGAGCCCGAACGCTCCACGCTGGGAATTGGCCTGGATTCTGAATCGGGACTCACTCCAAATGAGCGCCGCGAACATTTTCCAGTTCCAGCCTATCCTCCTTGCGTTTTCCTTGATCAGGCCATCGTACGGGCTTATGATTGACGGATCCTTTCTGACTTTTTTCCTGTAAGGGTTATAGCCATGGAAAAAGCGGGAAATCATGTCTGCATATTCACTGGTACCTTTGAAATTGTTGAGCCAACGGATTATCTCTTTCTGTCTCTTTTTGTCAGCCGTCATCACCCAAGAGACAGGAACCTCACCCAAAGGGAACGTCATAAACTCGTCGCTTTCAGGAATATCCCCGGTCGGCAGCGCCAGGATGTCGATGCTGCCAGCACTGAGTGAATCCAGATATGAACCATATTCCCCGGCCAGAAATATTCTCACGGAATCCTCCAGATAGTCTGCCAGCCGCACGGCCATCTCGTAGCAATAACCCGTCTGGTAGCCATCGGACAGTTTGTCCTCCAGTTTCAGAGCGCAACGTATCATGTTGCCGCTGAATATGTCTTTAGATTGGTCTTGATTTCTGTTGAGCTCGCTGAAAGGGATAATGAGGAGTACCAACAAGGTTGGTATCAGATACTTGAGAAATTTCTTCGTTACCCTTTTCAGCCCCATGATCAGAAATTGTTACTGTTGAATCCTCCGCTTCCGCCACTTCCTCCGCCACCGAAGCCGCTGAATCCACCTCCGAATCCGCCGCCGCTGGAACTGCCGCCACCGCTTGACAGGCCGGAACTTGCGCTGACCGCTTTGTTTGAATTTGGCTGGAGGTAGAACGGCCAGTAAACCCCGATCTTGAACGCGGTCTGGGTCCGGATGTAGTGATGGGCGCTGAAATAGTCTGCCTTGTCCATCGGCCAACCGTTGCCGACATTCTCGAGTTTCAGGAATATGCAGGCTCTTTTCCACTGCACGTTCACGAATGCATCTATGACAGGACCGTTGTTGTATTTCGTCTCCTTCTGGTTGTAGAAACTCCCCACAGCCGGATTCCATGCCGGAGAGTAGTACTTCGTGTTGTACCATCCTTCGGCTCCGAGCTG
Source organism: uncultured Bacteroidales bacterium (assembly GCA_934698975.1). Taxonomy (GTDB): domain Bacteria; phylum Bacteroidota; class Bacteroidia; order Bacteroidales; family UBA932; genus Cryptobacteroides. Next base: position 15,079 of record CAKUVR010000027.1, on the reverse strand, counting down.
CATCTGCATGACGTTTTTCTTGACGTTTATCTGGAGGTACAGTCTGGAGTTGACTGCCAGTGTCGGCAAAGGAAGCACATCCTCGTCCGAGGAAATCTGGAAGAGAAGCCTGTTGTCCAGATGGACAGGCCCCAGAACGAAATTCTTGTCAAGGGAGGCGCTCAAAACGCTCATCGGGGAGTTGTTCTGGCGCACGACACCGGTCGAATCGTAGTAAACGTTGCCCGAAAGCAGGGCATATCCGACCCGAGCCCCGACTCTCCATCTCGGAACGCTCAGACTTCCCTGAATCTTTGTCGTGGAGATCTTGCCGAAGTCATTATTCCATTTGAAGTGATTGGAATAATAATGCTGGTAATAGTATTCCGGCTCTTCCAGCGATGTCTCGAAGTGCAGGTTGAGAGAGACCGGACTCTTTTTCGCTCTTCTGAACGGATACATGTCAAGCCTAGCGTTAGCCTTGACCGACAGGTCGTTCATCTGCGAGCCCAGGAACACATAGTCACCGGTCGCATCCCAGTGTATGTAATTCTTCAGCTGCCCTTCCACTCCTGCATAGACAAAGGCGGAGTTCCATACGGTGTTCGAGTTCCCTTTCAGGAAAGTCGGGTCGAATGTATAGTAACTGAGGATCCTGTTGCCTATTCCTCCGTTAAGTTTGGAGACAATCGCATCATCGGACCATGGCTGTAACCTGATGAATACCCTGTTTTCCAGTTTCATGACTCTCACGGAGTCGAAAGCGGATGTCGGGTTGTAGTTGAACATGTTGTTGTAGAACCTCTTCCCGGCGTCATCCGTGATTTGGTCTGTATATTCCTTGCGGAACACTGAATATTCACTGCTGTGCCCGATGAACGCGGTCGTGACCTTGTCGTCTCCGAGTGTGTCGGCTGCCGCCCTTTCGGCTCTTCTTCTGTCCAGAAACACGCCCAGAGAATCAATCAGGGTAGAGTCGCCTGAGGCCATGACGCTGTCCTTGAACGCCTTGTCGATCTTACGTTCCTTGATGTCCTTGATGAATGTGAACGGAATCCTGTACTGCTGGTCGAGGAAGAATGTGTTCCTGATGATTGTGTTGGAGGCGTTGTTCAGGTTTACCGGGTACTCTCTGGCGTCAAGGGTCGTATCCCTGACCATCGAGTTGTCGCTGGTTCCTCCGTTCTCCTTCCTGATGACTTTGTTGTGGATGTAGCCGGCGTGCATCATGTACCTCTTGCCCAGATAATTGGTCGAGGCCACGAATGTCTTGTTTGTGGTCTTTTCGCCCTGCATGATGCCGTTGCCGCCGAAGCGGTCATATTCAAGGGTGAGATTAAGTTCCGGGAATATGTTCTGTGTCGTCAGGATGTGCAGGTTGTCGGACTCTTTCTGCGAGTTCGCGAAGATGGTTCCGAAATATGCCAGTTCCGTGTAAGGTGTCTTTGTGTTGTACATCGGGAGCGTCTTTGCGGAATATGTCCACGCCTCGTAAGGATTGTAGAATGACACCCCGTTCTCGCTGGTGCGATTGAACCAGTTGTAGTACTGCAGAGCAGATCCGGCGACACCCAACCATGTGGCGTTCACGTCCTTGCGGTAGAAAGGATAATCGTGGAACCAGTAGTTGTAGTTGGTGTCCGGCTCGCTGATGTCCATCTTGTGGAATTCCCGCTCGTGGGTCCACCGGATTATTCTCTTGTACTGAAGGGAGTCAGGAATGGCGAAAGTCTCAAGAATCCTCGGTGTGGCCTCCCTGACGCTGTCCCTGTGAGCCTTGAGGCTGTCCTTCACGTTGAGGATGCTGTCTGCGAGGTGTTTCTTTATCTTTTCCTTTACTTCGAAGTCATATTTTCTTCGGTCGGTCTTCGATAGTCCGGCGTACCAGGCGTCGAACGCGGCCTTTTTCCTGATGGCCGAATCGAGATAGTAGAGAGAGTCAACTTTGGGCCAATCGATGGAATCTCCCGCAGTCTTCAACGAGTCAACGACGATCCTGTGAGTCAGGGAGTCCAGAATCGCCACATAATATTTGTAGCGGAACGGATCGATGTCTTTGAGCGAATCGGGCGGGAATATGGTGTCTCTCGCCGTCAAATGCGGTGTTGTGTCAATCGGAGAAAGGAAGAACTGCGATGTGTCCTCCTTGCCTTCCGCATTGCCTATGAACTGATTCCTGTAGCGGATAGTGTCAAACCGCAATGTTTTTTCCGCCGAGATGAAACCGTATCCCGGATCTCCGGCAAGCGGACGGTTGCCCATACCGATGGCCTGTAATGCGATCACGCACACCACAACCACCGGAAACCATATTCTTTTCAAAATCTCTTTCATATTCCCTAAAGGGTACAATCTCACAAATTTACTGTTTTTCCGCTTTTCTCACAAATTCAGTGCTAAAGGTATGTGACTCGAACATGGGGGCTAACATTCTATTCCTACGCCCATGGTGCGGAAATGACTGGCTCTCGGGTGCGAATATTCCATCTCTGCCCCCGTGGAGCCTGTAATTCCGATGTCCGGGAGCCAAAAGCCTGAATCTGCACCCGGATACTTTTGCTGATATTCCATAAATATTTAGTATCTTTATTGTTGTTAATTAATCTAGCCATGAAGCAGAAATTCTGGATATATGACACCGACCCGTACCTGAAGCCGTTTGAGGAGGCGATAAAGGCACGGCACAAGAGAATTGTTGACGCGGCGGAGAAGATGACAGGCGCTGGAGTCGAGGAACTTGCCTCCTGTGTCAACAATCACCTTTACTATGGGTTGCACAAGTGTGCGGATGGCTCCTGGGTGATCCGCGAGTGGGCTCCGAACGCCAGCCGGATCTATCTCATTGGAGAGTTCAACAACTGGAGACGCACGTCGGCCTACGAGTTCAAACCGGCCGGAAACGGCAACTGGGAACTTAGGTTAGACTCGATGTTCCTCAGTCACGAAGAGTTGTACAAGTTGTTCATCGAATGGCCGGGGGGCGGAGGCGAGAGGATTCCTGCCTATTGCACAAGACTGGTGCAGGATGACGAGACGAAGGTTTTCTGCGCCCAGGTCTGGGATCCCGCCCAGGCATATTCATGGAAAAACGACAGGATTCTGAGAAGGCTTCATCCCCTCATCTACGAGTGCCACATCGGGATGAGTTCTGAGGAACGTAAGGTGTCCACATTCAGTGAGTTCAGAGAGAATGTGCTGCCGAGGGTGAAGAGGCTGGGCTACGACACGATCCAGATAATGGCCCTTCAGGAGCATCCGTACTACGGATCGTTCGGCTATCAGGTGTCTAACTTCTTCGCGCTGAGTTCGCGTTTCGGCACGCCGGAGGAGTTCAAGGAACTGGTGGACACCGCACACGGAATGGGAATCGCTGTCGTGATGGACATAGTCCATTCGCACAGCTGCAGCAATGAGAATGAGGGGCTTGGCCTGTTCGACGGTCGTGACGACCTCTATTTCTACAAAGGCCCGCAGGGACATCATCCTGCCTGGGGGTCCCGCTGCTTCGACTACGGGAAGGACGAGGTCGTGCGTTTCCTCTTGAGCAACTGCAAGTTCTGGATGGAGGAATATCATCTCGACGGCTTCCGTTTCGATGGCGTGACGAGTATGATTTACTGGGATCACGGGCTGGGAAAGGACTTCAACGGCTACGAGCCGTACTTCGATGCCGGAGTTGATGAGAACGCCGTGACCTATCTCGGCTTGGCCAACCTGCTGATTCGCCAGATCAATCCCGATGCGGTCACAATCGCCGAGGACGTGAGTGGAATGGCCGGTCTGGCGGCTCCGTTCGATGTCGGCGGCGTCGGTTTCGGCTTCAGGATGGCGATGGGAATCGCCGACCACTGGATCAAGTGGATCAAGGAGAAGAAGGACGAGGAATGGAGTCCGGGAGAGATCTGGTACGAACTGACCAACAAGCGCGCCGACGAAAAGACCATCAGTTACGCGGAATGCCACGATCAGGCTCTTGTTGGAGACAAGACCTTGATATTCAGACTTCTCGACAAAGAAATGTACTTTTCCATGAATATGGACTCGAAGAATCCGGTGGTGGACAGGGGCATAGCCCTGCATAAGCTTATCCGCCTTGTGACGCTTGGCACAGCCGGGGACGGCTACCTCAACTTTATGGGCAACGAGTTCGGCCATCCGGAATGGATAGATTTTCCGAGGGAAGGGAACGGATGGAGCTACGACCACGCCCGCCGCATGTGGTCTTTGGCGGACAACGGACTGTTGAGGTACCATTGTCTTGAAAACTTTGACAAGGCGATGATTCATCTTGTAAAACGATACGGCGCGCTTGCGTCAAGGCCGGAGCTTCTGAGGGCGGACGAAGAAAAGAAAATCTTGATATTCAGACGGAAAAACCTTATCTTTGCACTGAATTTCAATCCAGTAGAGTCGTTTGCCGACTATGCGTTTCCGGCTCCGTCCGGACGCTATGTCAAGGTTCTCGACTCTGACGCCAAGGAGTTCGACGGATTCGCGAGGCTCGAAAACGATGGGGAACATCTGACAGTAGGTGGCTGCCTGAGCCTCTACCTTCCGAGCCGTTGCGCTCTTGTGTTGATTGAAAGGAAAGGATAAAATTTTAACCGATATGGCTTTTTTGAAGTTCAACAAGTCTGAGTTGGTCAACCTCTCATATTCACTGAAGAGGGAGATCATCTGTGCCAACAAGACAGGCGCCTACTGCAACACTTCCATAGTGACTTGCAACACAAGGCGCTATCATGGCCTGCTGGCTGTGCCGGTTGACGCTTTCGGAGGCAGGACGCACCTGCTCCTGTCCTCTTTGGACGAAAGCCTCATCCTTAACGGGAAGCAGTTCAATCTGGGTATCCACTGCTACGGTAATGTCTATGAGCCGCGCGGCCACAAGTACATCATCGATTTCGAGGCTGACCCGGTCCCTAAAATCACCTATAAGGTCGGGGAAATCGTGTTCACGAAAAGCATACTGCTTGTGCCGGATTCCGATCAGGTCATGATCCGTTTTGACCTGGTGCACGCTCCGGCGAAGGTCAGGCTGCTTCTGACCCCGTTCCTGGCTTTTCGTGACATCCATGCGCTGACGGAGGAGAACCCGAACGCCAGGACTGATGGCTGGGAGATTCCGAACGGCATGGCGTTCAACCTCTACGAGGGATTCCCGGACCTGGACATGCAGTTCAACACGAAGGATGTCATCTTTGTGACAGCGCCGTGCTGGTACAAAGGCGTGACATATTCCGACGAATACCGTCGCGGATTCGCCTGCAAGGAGGACCTTTACGTTCCCGGACATTTCGAGACCGATATGAAGCCCGGCGACGGGGTCGTGTTCTCCGCTTCTGTGGATCTGGCCACACCGTCCGGACTCAAGAGAAAATTTGACTCCTACGTGGCCAAGGCCGCGAAAATCACCACTTACCATGAGCAGCTTGTGCACTGCGCCGACCTGCTGAAACAGGACCGCGGAGGTCACAAGATGATAACCGCCGGATTTTCCTGGCTTTACACCGGCCTGTTGAGGGAGACGTTGGAGGCTCTTCCGGGTCTTACCCTTTACGCCACCGGTGACAAGGCCGAGTTCGAGGAGATTCTCGACAACCTGATTTCTGACAACCAGGAGCGTCTTTTCCACAGAACCACACAGGTTGAGGCGCCGCTCAGAATGGCGTACGCCCTTGACCGCTACATTGAGTTCGGGGCCGATCCCAAGGCTGTCTGGAAGAAATATGGCCCGACCGTCAAGGGCATACTTGAGAGTTATCTGCCGGGACGCAGGGTCGAGGTGGCGATGCAGCCGAACGGGCTCCTTTGGGCTCAGCTTGACCATTGGGCTCTCTCGTGGATGAACACCTACGTGAACGGTAATCCTGTTACAGAAAGAGCCGGCTATCAGGTGGAGACGAACGCTTTGTGGTTCCAGTCCATCCTCTTTGCAGTGACTATGGAACGAAAATATTCTCCATCAGACAGCGCTTTCTTGAAGGAATGGTCCCACATTCTGGATCTTGTCCGCGAGAATTTCCAGAAGACATTCTGGAATGCCCGTTCGGGCTATCTGGCTGACTATGTGGACAACTCCGGACAGCATCTTGAGGTTCGTCCTAACATGCTTTATGCTCTCGTGGGTGAGGACATTCCTGTTGAACCAGAAGTGGCTCAGCGAGTATTACAAGTGATTGACAATGAACTTGTGACAAGAAGAGGAATCCGTACGCTTTCTCCTCGCCATGCTGAATATAGGGGTGTCTATGAGGGCTCACAGACTGACAGGGATCTGGCCTATTACAACGGCTGTTGCCTTACTTCGCTCCTTGGACCATACTGCGAGGTCTGCTTCAAGATGAAGGGACCGGCCTTCCTGAACAAGGCCCAGTGGCTCGTCAACGGCTTCTACGAGGATCTGAACAAGCACGGAGTCGGGGCGTTCTCCGAACTTTATGACGGCGACCCGCCTCATGAGCCTCACGGAGCGATCTCGTCGGCCCTCAGCACGGCTGCTTTACTGGAAGTGGAGTATCTTAAGGATAAATACAAGGAGGAGTAGGAATATGAGAGTTTTGATGTTTGGATGGGAATTCCCTCCCCACATCGCCGGAGGACTCGGCACTGCCTGTTATGGAATCGTCAAAGGTTTGGCTTACAATGGGGTGCAGACACTTTTCGTTATGCCGTCCGCTTCCGGGGACGAGGACCAGAGCGCGGCCAAGATCATCAACGCCAGCGATGTCCCTGTCGAATCGTTCGGCTCCACTGTTGATGAGTTTCTGGACAAGGTAAAATTTGTTCGCATCGGTTCGAACATGATTCCGTACGTTGATCCTGAGGAGTTTCATGAGATGGTTGAGTCTGAGCGCAGGCTTCAAAGTGAGAATCTGACAAAATGCATAGGCACGAAATTCCGATTCTCGGGACGTTATGGCTCGAACCTGATGGAAGAGGTTGCCCACTATGCTATGGTCGGTGGCACGATCGCGATGGAGCACAAGGATGAGTTCGACATCATTCACGCCCACGATTGGTTGACCTATCTGGCCGGAATCGCCGCCAAGGAACTGACCGGCAAGCCGTTGGTTGTCCACGTGCACGCCACCTCGTTCGACCGTGGCACCGAGGACCAGATCGACAGCCGTGTCTATGACATCGAGAAGAGAGGCATGATGGCCGCCGACAAGGTGATTGCAGTCAGTGATCTCACCAGGAATATTGTCATCAATAAGTACGGGATTGACCCAGAGAAAGTTGTGACTGTCCATAATGCCGTGGACTTCAGCGGCCGCGAGAACATCAAGGTCGAGAGGGGAGTGCGCGACAAGGTCGTCACCTTCCTTGGGCGAATCACTTTCCAGAAGGGACCTGAATATTTCATCGAGGCGGCCGCCAAGGTTCTCAAAAGAACCGAGGGCGTGCGTTTCGTGATGGCCGGAAGCGGAGACATGATGAACCGCTGCATCCGTCACGTCGCCAAATTGGGAATATCCGATCGTTTCCACTTCACGGGATTTCTTCGCGGAGCGGAGGTCCAGAAGATGTTCGCTATGTCGGATGTTTACATAATGCCTTCGGTGTCAGAGCCTTTTGGGATATCTCCGCTTGAGGCCATGCGTTCCAATGTGCCGGCCATCATTTCCAACCAGTCCGGAGCCGCCGAGGTACTTAAATATGCATTCAAGGTAGATTTCTGGGATGTTGATGCTATGGCCGACGACATCTACGCATTGTTGAAATACCCTGCTCTTGCCGATTTTGCGGCCAGAGAGGGCTATGAGGAGGTCAACCGTTTGAAATGGAACATCGCGACGGCGAAACTTAAGAATATCTACGAATCAGTTGTTAACAATAAATAAGGGAATATTATGAAAAAGAGCATTTGCCTGTATTTCCAAGTACATCAGCCTACCAGACTGAGACAGTACCGATTCTTCGACATCGGCAAGGATTCCCACTACTATGATGATTTCGCTGACAGGACCATCCTCCGCAGGATAGCGCAACGATGCTATATTCCGATGAACAATCTCCTGCTGGACCTTATCAGACAGCACGGAAGTGACTTCAAGGTGACGTTCTCGATAACAGGATCCGCTTTGGAGCAGTTTGAAAGGTATGCTCCGGATGTGCTGGACAGTTTCCGGGAACTGGCAAAGACCGGCTGTGTGGAATTCCTCGGGGAGACATATTACCACTCCCTCGCCTCGCTCGCCAATTTCGGTGAGTTCAAGCATCAGGTGGAGAAACACACCGCTGCCATTGAAAGGTGTTTCGGAGTGAAGCCTACTGCTTTCAGGAACACCGAGTTGATATATTCAGACTCCATCGGCCGGGATGTGTACAACCTTGGCTTCAAGGTGATGCTGACGGAGGGAGCCCGGCACATTCTTGGATGGAAGAGTCCGGACTACATCTACACCGACAGCCAGCAGAAGCACTTGAAACTCCTGCTGCGCAACTATTCACTCAGTGACGACATCGCCTTTCGTTTTTCCGACAAAGGATGGAAAGACTGGCCACTGACCGGTGAGAAGTTCCTTTCTTGGCTTAAAGCCGCTGACGGGGACATCGTGAACCTGTTCATGGATTACGAGACATTCGGGGAACATCAGAAAGGGAGTTCAGGAATATTCGATTTCATGAGGTACCTGCCTGAGATACTGCTGAGGGACGGCTCGTTTGAGTTTGTCACCCCTACCCAGGCCGCAAGGAAGCTCAAACCAATCGCTGAGATTGAGGTTCAGGATCCGATCTCATGGGCTGACGAGGAGAGGGATGTGACAGCTTGGCTGGGCAATGAACTCCAGCAGGACGCTTATAACAAACTCTACGGTCAGGCGGAAAAACTGGCCATCTTGAACGATCCGGTCCTTTGGGAGGATTTCGGCCATCTTCAGGAGAGTGACCACCTTTATTATATGAGCACGAAGTTCTTCTCCGACGGGGAGGTACATAGTTACTTCAATCCTTACAACACTCCATACGAGGCGTTCATAAATTATATGAACGTGCTGAGTGACTTCATAATCAGGATTGATGACGCGATGACCACATCGGGAAAGAAGGTGAAGCCGGTCACTGAGCCTGTCGAAGTGACCGTGCCGGTGAAGAAGACGTCAAGGAAAACAACTAAATCTCTGATAGAAGTTACGCTACTCGCTAAGAAGCCTTCGAAGAAAGTCGCTTCGACTGGCTCAGCGACCACGAAGAAGACTCCGAAGACAAAGACAACCAAACAAGTAAAAAAGAAATAAATGACAAACGAACTGACAAATCCAGACTATTTGTTTGAGGTCAGTTGGGAGGTGTGCAACAAGGTCGGCGGCATCTACACTGTGATCGCCACCAAGTCTCTTTACCTGAAGCAGCAGCTTCACAAGCACCACATCCTGATCGGCCCTGATGTTTGGATGGACACTGAAAGCAACCCGGATTTCATTGAGGATCCGCATCTTTACAGTCTATGGAAAGCCCAGGCCGCGTCTGAGGGGATCAGAGTGCGGATCGGCAAATGGAACGTCCCCGGAAATCCTATCGCCATTCTGGTGGATTTCAAGCAGTTCCTTACTAGTCAGAACGACATTCTGTCCAAGTACTGGGAACGTTTCCAGGTAGATTCCATCACAGGAAACTGGGATTACAAGGAGAATTTTCTTTTCGGCTATGCCGCCGGAAAAGTGATAGAAAGCTTCAGGAACTTCAACCTGAGCGCGTCTGACAAGATTGTGGCGCAGTTCCACGAGTGGCAGACCGGAGCGGGGCTCCTTTACCTTAAGTACAAGCAACTTCCGATCGCTACCGTGTTCACAACCCACGCCACTGTGGTCGGCCGCTGCATCGCCGGAAACAACCTGCCTCTGTACGATTCGATGAATCTTTACGACGGGGATCAGAAGGCCCGCCAGTTCAATGTGATCGCCCGTCACTCTTTGGAAAAGAAGTCGGCGCAGAACGCTGATATATTCACAACCGTCAGTGAGATCACTGCGAAAGAGTGCGAGCAGTTCCTCCAGAGAAAGGTGGATGTTGTGACCCCGAACGGCTTTGAGAACAGCTTCACTCCGGCCACGGATGAGGAATATGATGAGAAGCGCCGCGCCGCGCGTGCCAAATTGATCGAGGTGGCCACGGCGATGTCCGGCGAGGAAGTGTCCAAGGACGCGATCCTCATAGGCATCGGAGGACGTTATGAATACCGCAACAAAGGCATTGACGTGTTCATCGACGCTCTGAAAAAACTTGATGACACCGATCCTCAAGGACGCGACATTCAGGCGTTCATCATGATTCCTTCCGGCCACAACGGTGCCGACAAGGATCTGGTCGCCAAACTCGCCGGCACCGGGTCGGCTGACTACACCACACAGGTTTCCCATTACCTGATGGACAATGAATATGATGTCATCACCCGCCGCTTCAAGGAGTTGGGCTTCACCAACGCAAAGGGCAGCCGTGTGAAGGTCTATTTCATTCCGTCCTATCTGAACGGAACGGACGGTGTGTTCAACATGAAGTACTACGACCTGCTCGTCGGACTTGACCTGACCTTGTTCCCATCCTACTATGAGCCTTGGGGGTACACCCCTCTGGAGAGCCTTGCGTTCAGCATCCCGTCACTTACTACGAGCCTCGCAGGATTCGGCCTCTGGGTAAGGTCGCATTATGGCAAGGAGCACCCGGGCATCACTGTCCTTGACAGAAATGACTCGAACTATTTCGAGGTTGTGGACGGTGTCGTGGCGAGGATCAAGGAGATCGCCGCCCTCGACAGCGAAGGCCGTAAGGCGTACATGGCTTCGGCGAAGGATGTCTCCACGATAGCCCTGTGGGGAAATCAGATCCAGTATTACAAGGAGGCATATTCAAAGGCCATAGAGAAAGTGATTGAGGCCAAGGGTGCTTTCCCGGATGAACTAAATGAAGAAAAATCAATGGCATACAAGAAGATAGAAATCAACAACCCTACCTGGAAGAGCGTGATGGTGACCCGTCACCTTCCGACCGCCCTCTCAGGGCTTGAGACGCTTTCCAAGAATCTTTGGTGGTGCTGGAACGAGTCCGCCAAATCCCTGTTCAAATCAATCGATCCGGTCATCTGGCACAATACCTGCCACAACCCTATGGCTCTGCTTGACGCAGTCAGCCTCAAGAGGTTCAAGGCCTTGGCCAAGGACGAGGCGTTCCTCGGCGAACTCAAGTCGGTGATGGACGAGTTCAACGCCTACATGGCTCTCAAGGCAGAGCGCAAAGACCCTTCCATCGCATATTTCTGCATGGAATATGGCCTTGACACATCCCTGAAGATCTACTCCGGAGGTCTCGGACTTCTGGCCGGTGACTATCTGAAGGAGACCAGCGACATGAATGTCAACCTTGTGGCTGTCGGTCTTCTGTACCGTTACGGCTACTTCACCCAGATCATCACCGGTCAGGGCGAGCAGGTTGCCCGCTACGACGCCCAGGACTTCACCAAGATCCCGGCCGAGCCTGTCATGGATGCCGAGGGCAGCTGGATGACCACGAGCGTGGCTTTCCCTGGACGCACGATCACCGCGCGCCTCTGGAAGGTGGCTGTCGGACGCACAGACCTCTATCTGCTTGACACTGATTATGAAGCGAACTCTCCGGAGGACCGTCAGGTGACCTATCATCTCTACGGAGGCGACTGGGAGAACCGTCTGAAGCAGGAACTCCTGCTCGGCGTCGGCGGCATCAGAGCCCTCAGGAATCTCGGAATCAATCCGCAGATCTATCATTGCAACGAAGGCCACGCCGCTTTCACTGGCCTGGAGAGGCTCCGTGAATATATTCAAAATGACAATCTTGACTTCGGCGAGGCGCTTGAGGTCGTGAGGGCATCGTCACTCTTCACCACCCACACTCCTGTGCCGGCAGGCCACGACGCTTTCGACGAGGGGCTCCTCAGAAAGTACATCGGCCACTATCCTCAGCGCTTGAAGGTTGATTGGGAGACCATGATGGGACTTGGCAAGGTGAACGGCAGTGATGTGAACGAGGAGTTCTCTATGAGTATCCTTGCCGCCAACCTCTCACAGAACGTCAACGGTGTCTCGATGCTCCACGGCAAGGTGAGCAAGGACATATTCAGCAAGATGTACCCTGGCTATCTGCCGGAGGAACTGTACATCAGTTATGTGACCAACGGTGTGCACTATCCGACCTGGGCCGCCGCGGAATGGAAGAAGATCCATGCCCGTGTGTTTGGACCTGAGTTCGCCACCCATCACTACGACAAGTCTTGCTTCGAGGGCATCTACAAAGTCGCGGACTCTGAGGTCTGGGAGACCAGAAAGACTCTGAAGAAGAGGCTCATCGACATCGTGAAGGAGCGCATTTCCGATCCTACCCAGTGCAATCATTACTCTCCGAGCCAGATCGTGGCGATCAAGGAGAATCTTCGTGACGATGTGCTGACAATCGGCTTCGCCCGTCGTTTCGCGACCTACAAGAGAGGGACGCTTCTGTTCACTGATCTTGACAGGCTCGACGCCATCGTCAACGACCCGAAACATCCTGTGCAGTTCCTGTTCGCCGGAAAGGCTCACCCTGCCGACAAGGCCGGTCAGGACCTCATCAAGAGGATCATAGAGATCTCCAAGCAGGACCGCTTCGTCGGAAAGATCGTATTCATCCCTGGTTATGACATTTCCCTCGCCAAGAGGCTCGTGCAGGGTGTCGATGTGTGGATGAACAACCCTACAAGGCCCCTTGAGGCTTCCGGAACATCCGGAGAGAAGGCCGCGATGAACGGAGTGATGCACTTCTCCGTGCTTGACGGCTGGTGGGTCGAGGGCTACAAACCGGGAGCCGGATGGGCTCTTCCTCTTGAGCGTACCTACGATGACCAGAACTACCAGAATGAACTTGACGCCGCCACGATCTACACCACGATCGAGAACGAGATCGCCCCTGCCTACTACGATGTGGACAAGGAACTGGGTCTCTCTCCGACTTGGGTGGGGTACATCAAGAACACTGTTGCACAGGTGGCCAACAACTTCACCACCAACAGAATGCTGACAGACTACTGCAATCAGTACTATATTCCTCAGTCAGAACGTTCCGTGAATATGGTCGCTGATGACTACAAGATGGCCCGCGTGATTTCGGCATGGAAGAAGAAGGCCCGCCGGGAGTGGCAGAATGTTGAGGTCATCTCTCAGACTCAGCCGGATCCTTCGTACAGTCTTTCCGAGTCAAATGCCTTGACTTCTGAGGTCGTGCTGAATCTTGGCGATCTTTCTCCGGAGGACATCGGTGTGGAGATGCTGTTCGCCACAACGGACGTGAAGCATCAACTGCATATTCAGGAAAAATGTGACTACAACGTGGTTGAATTCAATGACGGAGTCGCCAAGTACCGCGCGTCCATCCTTCCGGACAGGACAGGTATGTACCAGGTGGCGGTCAGAATGTACGCCAAGAACCCGTTGTTGCCTCACAGACAGGATTTTGAATTGGTGAAATGGTTATAGCTACCGGATTCTTTGACGGTGTCCACATCGGACACCGTTTTGTGATTGAGCGGCTTGTGAACGCGGCTAGGGAAAGGGGCGACCAGAGCATGGTCGTCACTTTCTGGCCCCATCCCCGCAACGTGCTTCAGGACGATGCTCGCAACCTTAGGCTTCTCACTTCTTTGGACGAGAAGAGGGCTTTGCTGACAGGGCTTGGCGTGGATCACGTTGAGGTGCTGCCTTTCACCAAAGAATTCAGCCGGTTGACAACTCAGGAATATTTCCGTGATGTCCTCATCGCCCGTTTCGGTGCGAAGGCTGTCCTGATCGGCTACGACAACAGGATGGGATGCGATCCGCAGACTCCTGAATCCATCGAGAGAATCGCTGAAGGGGAGGGGCTTGATGTCGTCCGTTTGGGCAGTGTCACCTCTCCGTCAGGTGTGACGGTAAGCTCCACCAAGATCCGTGAGGCGGTTGCCGCGGGGGAGATGGAGACCGCTGCGGCGATGCTTGGGTATGAATATTCATTGTTGGGAGTTGTCGTGGCTGGCAACCGCCTTGGTCGCACGATTGGTTTTCCGACGGCGAACATCCAGCTTTACGAGCCGTTGAAACTGTTGCCTGGCAACGGTGTCTATTCGGTCGAGGCTGAGACCCTTGGGCGTAAGTTCAAGGGGATGTGCAACATCGGTGTCCGTCCGACTGTCCGTGCCGGCGGCCAGCGCACCATCGAGACCAACATCTTCGACTTTGCCGAGGACATCTACGGTCTCGACCTCAAGGTCACTTTCCACCGCAAGATTCGTGACGAGCGCCGTTTCGACTCCATCGACGCCCTCCAGGCCCAGCTCGCTGCCGACAAAGCCAGCATTATAGGTTGCCCAATGCTTTAGATATAGACATCTAGGTCGCTGAGCCTGTCGAAGCGACCGTTGCCCAAGGATCTTTCCAATGATAGGCGAGAGCCCCTCTCCACCAGAATTTTGCACGTTACCAAAATTCTTGGGTGGAGAGGGGCTCTCGTCTATAGAAACAGCCTTCTTGTAATGCCTTACGTTATTCAATGTAAAACGAGCAAACGCGGTATCCTTTTTTAGGAAGCTTTAGAACAGTGATGTCTGCAATGTGTTTGTTTTCTATATTATATCTTAAACGATATGCTGGAACATCTCTACTTTCTGTCCATGTTGCAAAGGACCCATTTTCTTGATACTCATCATTAAGGTTCTTGTAGGCTTCTTTTAAGTTATTAATAGCCTCGTTTGACAAACCCATTGTTGAATAGTCAATAATGCCTTTAATATCATAATTAATCCGCTCTTTACTAATGAGTGAATATTTGGAAAACATGATATCGGAGAAATAAAAAAAAGAGTTCTGTTGAATTTTTTTGTAGAAGTTATATTTAATGAAGTGTTCTGCCTCTTCTGTGTATATCAGACTATTGTCGAACACAGTACCATAATCTGTGAATAGTTTTATGGCGTTTAAAGATTCTATATCCAGATATTTTTCTGCAATATCTGGAACGAAAGTTCCGCGTCCGACCAATTTAAGAAGCTGTTTTGAAATGAATCAAAAAAAATGATATAGAGACGTGCAAATAATTGATTATCAGTTGTTTAGTT
>CAKUVR010000026.1:0-32335 GCA_934698975.1 uncultured Bacteroidales bacterium | reverse complement strand
AAATTCTTTATTTCGTCCGCATTTAACATATTGATTCTAATTGTATTATTTATTTATAACACAAATATAAGATTTATGTCTGAAAGTTCACCGGAAGTTCATCAGAAGTTCACTAAAAGTTCAAGACTCAGTGTGATCTTTAACTCTACATTTACAGATCCTACCATTAAAAATGCACATATCGAAACTTTCTATTAAGATTTCATTGTTTCTACGTACATAGGGAAATTTTGTCGATTAAGGTAGAAAATGAACATCAGAACTGGAAGTAGATGAACGACTGGAGGTCGGCGGTGATGAACTGGCAGATGATGAAGACGGCGAGGACGCAGGCGAGGACCATCAGCGGGAGAGGCATCGAGGCGAACCAGATGCGGTAGCGGCGCTTGAAGTTCTCGGGGAGCCAGTGGATGATCATTCCGATGACGAAGACGAGGATCACGCCGAGGTGCTGCTGAACCATCTGCGGGATAAGGGACAGATCCCAGTCGCCGCCGATGCGCTCGACCATATTCTTTGCCGTGCTCCACGCCTTCTCGTTCGCGTCCGCAGGGTTCAGATTGGAGCCGCTTCGGAAGAAAAGGCGGGTGAAAGTTATGAATATGAACGTCATGGCAACGGCCCAGCCGGTCTCAAGCCACGAGAATGCGGCCTTGAAACGGCACAGGTGATAGACCATCCGCACCGCCGCACCAATGAATATGATCAGTGTCCAGACGAAAAACATGTTGAACACAGAGGCCGGGACGGTGGTTTTAAGAATATAAAATGTTAGGCAGACGAGCCCTATCACGAGCGTCCTGACATAGACGTTGCAGCTTTTCCAGAACCTGTAGATCAGCATTCCCAGGCCGTTCAGGCCGCCCCAGATCATGAAATTCCAGCTGGCGCCGTGCCACAGGCCGCCCAGAAGCATCGTGTCCATCCTGTTGATGTCCGAGATAAGTTCCTTGCGGTATTTCTGACAGAAAGTGATCAGAATCGCGAGAACTGCGGCGATGACAAGCACCACTCCGAACACCCACCAGTTCTTGGCCAGAGCAGAGGCCAGAAATGCGATTCCGAGGATGATGGCGTACGAGCCGAAGGTGCCGTTACGGTTGCCCCCAAGCGGGATGTAAAGATAGTCCTGAAGCCATTTGGAGAGGGAAATATGCCACCGCTTCCAGAATTCTCCGGCGTTGCGGGCCTTGTACGGGGAATTGAAATTCTTCGGCAGGTAGAAGCCCATCAGCATAGCGACACCGGTGGCGATGTCAGTGTACCCAGAAAAGTCGGCATAGACCTGAAGGGAGTAGCCGAACAGTGCCGTAAGGTTCTCAAAACCAGTGTAAAGCAACGGGTTCTCGAAGACCCTGTCGCAGAAATTCACGGCCAGATAATCACTGAGAATCAACTTCTTGGCAAGTCCGTTCAGAATCCAGAAAATCGCGATTCCGAACTGTCTGCGGCCAAGGAAGAACGGCTTGTGAAGCTGAGGGAAGAACTCCTTGGCGCGAACAATCGGGCCTGCCACCAGCTGAGGGAAGAAACTCAGATAGAATCCGAAGTCCCAGAAGTTCTTGATCGGACCGATTGTCCTGCGCGAAACATCCACCACATAACTGATGGCCTGGAAGATGAAGAACGAGATTCCGACCGGCAGAAAGATTGAATCCACATTGAACGTCTGCGAGCCCGCCAATTGGTTGCCCACAGCCGCAAACCAGTCTTTCACAACGAATTCCGTTCCGAACAGGTTGTTTACTACATCAGTCAGGAAATAGGCGTACTTGTAGTAGCACAAAAGCGACAAGTTCACGACCGCGCTCAGCACCACAATCGCCTTACGCCAGAAAGACTTCTTCACTCCGCCCAGAACAAATCCTGCAAGGTAGTTATAGACAATCACAAAGCCGAACAGAATCAGGAACAGTCCGCTCGTCTTGTAGTAAAAGAAAAGGCTGACAAAGAACAGGAAGGCGTTGCGCAGCAGCACTTTGTTCCTGAACAAGCACAGAAAGGCCAGCACGATGGCGAAGAACGCCCAGAAGTAGAACTGGGTGAACAGCAACGGGTGAGCCTGGTCAAAAGAGAACAGGTTCTTGAAAAAATCAGCGGCAACGTCCCAAAATCCCATTATCGGCTTGTCTTTAAGTGATTCATATATTTGTCCATCAATGCGTTGAAGAGCAGGTCGCCCACCAACTCATAGCCCGTCTCAGTAAAGTGTATCTTGTCTCTCTTGGCAAGGCCGGCAGCCTCCCATTTCCTCATCGAGCCAAGCCCTCCCATGATGTCAAACAGATCCCAAACTCCAGCGTCACAATCCTTTCCAAGACGCAAGAATCCCTGCTCCGCCAGTTGGCCGTTGGTGTTCACCACATAGCCTTTCCGGCGCACTCTCTTGAAACTGTCGTTGTTGGAGACGAACAGAAGAGCGCAGTCCGGATTGACCGAACGCACACGCGAGACAAGTACCTTATAGCGGGCGACAAAATCGCCCACGGAGAAATTCGTGGCGGTCGCGTCATTGATTCCCACGGCGAAAATCACCAGATCAGGCTTGACCAACCTCAAATCATTCTCCAGATCCGGACATTTTGCATAAGACCCGAGCGATGCCCCGTTCACTCCGATTCCCGTCACGGAAATGCCGGGGAAAGGGTTGTCCAGGAATATTCCTGTAAGCGTGAACTCGCCCTGCCCTTTGGTTGCTATCTTTACGGAATCCGTCAGTGCCGGGAGACCGAAAGACCAGCAGGAATCCTCCTGGGCCTTGCAGCCGGTCAGGGTGTCACCTTTCGCCAGAACCACCACCGGAACTCTCTCCCCTATTGATGAATATCCAAGGACTTTCACTTCGTTGAAACGGAACGTCGGGTCCGACAGCTTGGGATCCCTGGCCACAGTGGTGACCATCACCGAAGCCTTGTCGTCTGACGCGCTCAGGGATATTCCAGTAAGTCCGAGCCGGTGGTCAGGATCCCTCTGGACATTCTTCGTCACCTTCCAAGAGCCTTCGTAACTCGTTGTGAAACTGCTCGGATTGTTCGTGTGGGCCGCCGAGAACGGGAAAACCAGTCCCCTGCCCCCGTCCAGGGCCGGTCTCAAGGACAGGAAATCATTCCTCAGCTGCCTTGTCAGAGTCCCTGCCTGAACATGAGACCCTCCGATGTGCATTATTCTCAGATTGCCTTTTCCGAGAAACAGCACGGAATCCATCTTGTCAAAAAGCCTTTCAAAGGCCGAGCTGTCAACTTGAAACTCAATCCGGTTCTTGTCGAAACGCGCGAAATCATATTCAGGAACCGCCTTCCGCAGCGACTGCCCCCAAAGGGTCGCCGGAAGCAGCAAAATGAGCAATGAATATACCAGTGCGCGTCTCATAACTCAGTCTTTGTCAAGGTGTCAGGCACGGCGGGACGAGGATTGAGGCTGTCCCGCAGGTCGCGCAGATATATTCCCACAGCCTCGTCCGAAAGTTCCTGGCGGAGCTTGTAGAAATCGTGGTAAAGGATGAAGGATTTGGCTAGCGCGTTGCCGATCTCAAGCGCTCCCTTATGGGTGAAATGAATATGATCGGGGCCGGCCAGAGGCGGATTGTGGCTCACCCATTTCCGCATCGAGCCCGGACCTCCCATCACGTTGAACGTGTCCCAGTAGGCGACACCGTTCTTCAGACAGTTGACTTTCAGGGAGTCATTAAGCTGCGGCAGAAGCGGCCATGTTATCAGGTTTCCGTCCTCGCTCTTGCACATGTCCGCCGGGCCGATGAACATCAGCTGAGCCTGCGGAGCGACCTCCTTGAAGTAGTCGAACTGCATCACGATCTTCTTCACGTATGCCGAGATGGCTTTCTTCGAGGATATCCCCGGCATTGCGTTGCCGCCGAACTGCATGATAATCAGACGAGTGTCAGTCTTGGCAAAACTCTCTCGCATCACCTGACGGTTGATGGACGAGAAGATGAATCCAGCGCATCCCCGCAAGGCGACATTGTCCACTGTCACTCCCCCATCCTTTCCGTCCAACATTATTCCGTAGATCTCTGCGTTCCCAGAGAAGTTGATCGTGCCCTTCTCCACATCGCAAGGCAGACTCCAAGTAACCATCGAGACTCCAGTCTTGGACGAGTCCAGAACAGCCTTTTGGATCGGCAAAGTGTCGCATTTAAGTGTCATCTCAAACCCGGATGAATTCTGTCCCAAAAGCACGGAAACCTTTGAGATTGACTTGACCAGTTCCTGAGAGTAACGATTCTTGGTCCTGGTGAACGTGAATGTGCCGTTCCCAGATACGTCTGTGAACTGTGTCAGAGGTCCGTAACGCTTATGCGCAACCTTCCTTGTCAGCGAGTCCCCGACCATGGCGTAACGTGTAAGACTTCCGGAAGCGCTCTGCGAGAGTGACACGGTCGGAACCCGCTGGATCATCGGCACCATTCCCGGCCCAGAGCCACCGAAACGTTCCTGAAGATCCTGCCTCAACACGGCTGAGATCCTGTCCATTTCCAATTGTGAATCGCCATAGTGCAGAATCCTGACCGTGCGACCGGAATCAGCCGCAGCGGCCATCTCCACGAACAGCGAATCGAAGAATGTGTAGTCATCCTCCGGCAGACAGATGCGGTTGGGATTCGAGGTGATGTAGTCGTAGTAGTAGCGCAGTGTGTCCGTCGAGCCTTCGACCATCTCGTAGCTTTTCTGCACAGCCAGAAGCACGGAATCCACATCCACCTCCGCTGTACTATCCTGTAAATCGGCCAGATAGGCTTGGTATGACGGAAATCTCAACTTCAGGTCTCCCACCTGTACACCTTTCGACGGGAAAACGAACCAGATCGCGAAAAGGATCAGGAAAACGGAGAGCAAAAACAAAAGAACCTTATATTGCTTCATAATGACTACTTGTAAATGACCAGTTTACGCCCCTCACGGATCATGTCGCTCTTGAGGTTGTTCCACCTCTTGAGGTCGGAGACCTTGACCCGGTGTCTCGCGGCGATGCCACCCAACGTGTCGCCTCTGCGTATTGTGTAAGTGATCCTGTCGGTGTTGGCGGCCTGCCTTTTCCGCAACGAGTCCAGCCGGGCTTTCCTAAGCGCGGCCTGCTCCCGCAGAAAAGCCTGCCGCTCCGCCTTCCTCCTCTCCGCCAGCGACCCGATCCTCTCAAACGCCGCCGAAGTGTTCTCTGAATATTCCTCCTCTGCTTTACGTAAACTCCTCAGAATCCGTGCGTCGGCCAAAGCCGTGGAATCCATCACGGCAAGCGCCGTCGGACTTGTGGCGTAAGCCACTATCGACATATTCCAGTCGCCATATTCATTGAACAGTTCCTGCAACCGGTCAAGTGCGATTTCCGTAGAGATCCGTTCGTCAAGCCGCACGTCCACCGAATCGGGAGCAGCAGCGTTTCTATCCGTCCAATCGATCGCCGTATCTATCCCCTGATCATGTTCTGTCCTTGCCACTTTTTCTCCTTTCATCCTCGCCTCTCTTTCATCAGTCTTCAGACCTTTTGCCATCTCCTCTGTCCCTTTCCTCGGCCTGTATGCAGCTTCCCGGCAAAGTGCCTTCCCACGGATAGCGTCCAGCGCCGTGAGCGACCATATTCCTTCCCTTCCATCGTCAAACCGCTGGCCCGCAAGCGCCAACGGCAGGAAAATGATCCGCTCCGGCATATTCCTGAGCCTCAGTTCCGTCCGCAGCGAATCGATGAACTCCGGCGTGACGCACCACCCCCGCTGCCCGCCCAAAGCAAGCAGCGCCAAACCAATGAATATGCTCTTGAAGATTCTCTTCATCTCATTGTCTTTCTTAGCGCTGACAATCCGATAATCTTTGACCAACCTTACCGATTTGTTTTTAACGCGATCAACAAAAGTTCAAAGATACGAATTTTTCGTGCGCAAAACTCATTGCCTCACGCACGAAAGCATCAAAATAGCCTTCTGGTGCGTGACAGAGCTAATCTTGCGCACGAAAGTCCTTTTTTCTATCTTTGCGGCACTCTGGGTGGGGAATCACATGATGACATTGACAACCTCTAAAAACGAAGATAGATGAACGACAGCAAAAGAATCGTATTTCTGGATTATGTGCGCGTGTTCGCATGCTTTTTGGTTATGCTGGTGCACGCCAGTGAAAACTTTTATCCTGGGCCGGGAGCGACCGATATGGCTGGGCCTCAGTCATTTCTGGCCAATGATACCGACCGGCTGTTCGTATCTCTCTATGACGGGTTCTCCAGAATGGCCGTGCCGCTCTTTATGATAGTCTCGGCGTTCCTGCTGGTTCCGATGAAGAAGGGGATGTCAGCCAAGGAATTCTACAAGAGACGCTTCACGAAAATATTCCCGCCGTTCCTCATCTTTGCGATTCTCTATTCAACATTGCCGATGCTTTGGGGACAGATTGACCTCCAGACAAGCATCCGTGACCTGACTCACATTCCTCTGAACTTCCCGTCACTCGCCGGGCATCTGTGGTTCATGTTCCCGTTGTTCAGTCTGTACCTTTTCATCCCGATGATCTCACCGTGGATTGAAAAGGTCGGCAGACGAGAGGAGAGGTTCTTCATCATCCTGTTCATGCTCTCAACCTGCATACCGTACCTGAACCGCTGGTTCGGTGAGGTCTGGGGACAGTGCTTCTGGAATCAGTACCATCTTCTCTGGTACTTCTCCGGCTATCTTGGCTACCTCGTGATGGCACACTACATTCGTGTACATCTTGATTGGAGCACACGCAAGAAGATGATTGTGGGAGCGGCTTTGATGACTGTCGGAGCCATCGCCACAATACTCTCTTTCTATGTACAGGCAATCCCTGGCGTGATCCTCAACACTCCGGAACTCGAAATCGGCTGGAATTTCTGCACCATCAATGTGGTCTGCCTAACAGCCGGAACCTTCCTGATGTTCTCCTGCATAAAGCGCACTGAAGCCCCGAAGATCATCACACGGTTGTCAAAACTAAGTTACGGAATGTATCTGATGCACATCTTCTGGCTGCACCTGTGGTCAGTAGTCTCAATCCAGACACTCCATCTGCACACAGCCGCGGCAATCCCGTTCATCGCTGCCTGCACCTTCATCTGCTGTGCCCTCACCTCTGGACTCATCTCCCGGCTTCCGGGCAGCAAATGGATCATCGGGGCGTAATGTTTCGATGCTTCGACAAGCTCTGCAACCACAAGAACAGTAACCAGCCTTAGGACAAAAAAACAGGCACTCGTAAATCACCGTGGCGGATAATCGTCTGAATAACAATTAATTAATAGTCCTTACTCCCACCTGAAACAAAGGGGAGTAGGGT
The DNA here is from genome assembly GCA_934698975.1 of uncultured Bacteroidales bacterium. Taxonomy (GTDB): domain Bacteria; phylum Bacteroidota; class Bacteroidia; order Bacteroidales; family UBA932; genus Cryptobacteroides. Next base: position 25,037 of record CAKUVR010000026.1, on the reverse strand, counting down.
CTATTAATATATTCATTTACATATAGTTAGCCACCACGGACATATTCTTACTTCGCACGGATGTACGTCTCCATTTCGGAGTCTTTGGAGCCAACCTCATAGATCTGTAGCTTATCAGATGTCAAAGAGACCACATTGTAGCGTATCGGCTTCTTTGAGTGTTTCTTGAACTCAGAGACAACACTTTTGCTGAGGACATTTGTGAAGAATTTCGGAAAATCGCCCGGCTGCTCCAGAACCTCGGTCTTGATGGATTTAGCGTCAAAGGTCTGAGACAAGACTTTATCAGCAAGAACCCAAGTGCCACTGCATAAGATCCGGATTTTCAGTTTAACCGAAGCCTGTCCGTTCTTCTCATCGGTATATTTCATTTCCACGATCACGGCATCATCAAACGTACCGTTATTCACAATGGAAAGCATCTCAGATGTCATCATTTCCATTCCATTCTCGGAACCCTGATTGGTCTGAATCCATTTCCCTGTGATCTCCTGGGCATAGAGGCTGACAGATAGCGCCAGACTCAGCAAAGCGATAATAATTCTCTTCATACTGAATCTACAGCTTGGCGATGGCGGTGACGAGCTGGTCGCCGAGGCCGATGGTGTAGCCTTCGGTGGTGAAGAAGACGCGGTTGAAGGTGTCGGCGAGGAGGAAGTACGGCATACGGCGGCCTTTAAGGTCAAGACTGTCCGGGATGATGCCCAAATGGACGTTGGACGGAAGCGAGGCGGAATATTCCTTTAGCCATCCAAGGCCTTCAGCGGTGGTCAGGAGCAGGATCGGACGGTTCCAGGCCTCCAGATTCGCCTTTGCCGCGATGATGTCGTTGATGGCGTGAACGGAGGGTTCCTGCCTTGGGGTCAGGAAACCGATCACGTAGAATCCTCTTCCTGTGGTAGATAGCACAGAAACAGGCTCTGAATCAGACTCTGTGCGGTACTTTGTCTCCGCGTCGAACGAACCAATCACGGACAGTCTGTCCTCAGGAATGGTGATTCGAAGATCAAGCGTTGTGGTCTCGCCCTCCTTGACAGAGAACTGCTGCATAGTGACAGGCACGCTTCCATCGGAGAGGCGATTGCCGCTGACAAGCACATAGTCTCCGACATCAAGCGAAGCCCCTTTCTTGAACACATTCTCCCAGCTTACGCCTCCTCCCATGTCCACCTGGCCTTCATCAAAAGTCAGAAGCCTTGTGCGGCCATTGTCTATCTTGCTGACGGTAAAGTGGGTATAGTAACCAGGATTGGCGAGTATCGCTGTCGGCTCATAATTCAAAACCAAAGTACCTGTCGGAGCCACAATCTGTGAGGATGTCTCAAAATCCACATCAACCCACTGACCGGCCTCCTTGTACTGGATCTTGCCGGTCACAGGGTCCTTGCGGGCATCAAGACCGAGAGTCCTTGCCAGAGCGACAAAGAATATATTCCTGGACCGAACGTCAGCCATCCGCACCTGATAAACTCCGATCGGAGACATCGGGATGCTCCAGGCCTTAGGGTCGCGCAGCACCGTGATGCTGTCCTGCACCCATTTGATCAGGTTCGTAGGCACAGACAACTCCTCCTTTGACAGCTCAGTGCCAAACCGCCCGGCAAAGAATGATTTGTACGGACTTAGGAACTCATTCTCGACCCTTGGACAGAGGATAGCATCAGTGGCGTTGTAACTGTCATCTAGAATAACCCTTGTCACATCAATCATATCCTTGTTGCTCAGTGACTTGAGCAAATCAAGAGCCCTTGCGTCCGGATGATCCTCCAAGAAATTGGAGATAACCTCATGATTGCCTGCCGAAAGAGCGAGAAACCGTCCCTTCTCAGAACTGTCAGTGGCGATGAATGTGGCCATGTAAGCCTTTCTGATACTGTCCTCCTGAGCGAAACGCCTGTCATTCTCCGCCCTCTGCTCCGGAGTGACTTCAGGAATATTGGCGGTCTCCGGTGGAGGCACTATCATCATAGGCTGAGGATCAGCGGAATGCTGGTCAGAAATCGTGATCTTAACCGCTGTGTCCTTTCCGAAAGAGACCTTTGAATAGCCATACTTGCCGTTCTTCGAGGCCCACGCCATCATGCCGCCCATTCCGGCGGTCAAGAAGGTACGCCCCTGAGCGTCAGTGTATTTGGAGAGAGCCGGGTAGAACTCGGCGTAGTTGTAGATCTTGAAATCAACCAAGGCGCTGTCAACCGGGGATCCGTTCTCATCCACAACAGTGAAATCCACACGGGCAGTCTTCGCATAGTTATCAATCAGATTGATCTCCGTGAAGTTTGGCCCGACCATCACTTTTTCCTCCGGTCCGTCATAGTTGCCAAAGACCCTTGTGTGCATCAGCAGGCCACGGCTGGCCGGTGAGTTGAACCAACCCAGATTCAGGACTGGCTCAGGCTCGCATGCTCCGAGGAAGTACCACTCTCCGTCGGCCCAGGCCTCAACCCATGCGTGATTGTCGTCGGTGTGGGCCCAGCGTGGGGTATAAACCTGACGCGCGGGGATTCCAACAGCCCTCAGAGCCGCTACGGTGAACGTGGACTCCTCTCCGCAACGCCCCAGCGAACTCCTCACCGATGAAAGCGGAGACAGCGTCCTTGCATCCGAAGGCTTGTAGGTCAGCTTCTCGTGACACCAATGATTGACTTCCAGAATGGCGTCCTTCATGTTCATACCTTCCACTCGCGGCTTCAACTCACGGTAGAAAGCGACCCTTGAGGTGTCCAGATTCTCGTTGTTGGCCCTGACCGGGAGTACAAAGTGCCTGAACTCCCGTTCCGGGACATTCCAACCCATCTCCTTGCGGGCCGTGAATGACGCGCGAATATTCTGGAGATAATAGTCGGTGTTGTAATCCGTCACGTCAGCCAACGGCATATAGGCATAGAAAAATTCCAAAGCCTCTATCTCCTCAGTTGTCAGATAGAGGTCGCTGACAAAACCATTGGACTCTGTCAGACACTTCCTGTCTTTATCAACGGCATAATAGGCCTTCAGGCGTTCCGGCGCCAGCCTTTTGTCCAGATCAGCTTCAACCTGAGCACGATAGGCGGCATCGGTCATGAAATGATGAACCTCGCAGGATGACAGCAGCAGCAAGGCCGCCATCATGGAGAAGAATGTCTTTTTCATATACTAAATCAACTTTCGCAAGTAGGCAATCACTTGCTGTAACATACATTATCTCACGTTCGAAGGTGACTGCCCACCCTCAGAAATCCGAAGCGGCTTACTTTCCAACAATTGAAAAATGAACAACCCTTCCCCCGGAAGCAAAACCGGAGAGAAGGGTTGAATATTCTTTATAATAGACCCATAAAGGTCGTGGGTATTACTCCTCTTCCTTTTCCTGAGCGGCGTACTCGGCCAGAAGCTTGGTCTGGACATCAGTAGGAACCGGCTGGTAATCAGCGAACTCCATTGTGAATGTCGCAGCACCTGAAGTCAAAGAACTCAAGGTTGTGGAGTAGCGGTAGAGCTCGGCGAGCGGAACACGAGCCTTGAGGACAGAGAAGCCCTTGTCAGAACTCATGCCCTCGATGAGAGCCCTCTTGTTCTGGAGGTCGGACATGCAGGCTCCCATATAGTCGGCCGGAGTCAGGATCTCGACATTGTAGATAGGCTCCATAATCTTCGGGCCGGCGTTGCGGAACGCCTCCTTGAAAGCGTTGCGCGCGGCAAGGATGAAGGAGATTTCATTGGAGTCAACAGGGTGCATCTTGCCGTCATAGACAAAGACTCTGATGTCACGGGCGTATGAACCGGTGAGTGGGCCCTCGGTCATCTTGTCGTTGAGACCCTTGAGGATGGCCGGCATGAAACGCGCGTCGATGGCGCCGCCGACAACGCAATTGTAGAACTCAAGCTTTCCACCCCATTCGAGGTTGAATTCCTCCTTGGTCTTCACATTGAGCACAACCTCCTTGCCGTCGATCTTGAACTTGTTGGTGAACGGAACGCCTTCCACGATAGGGCAGATGAGGATGGAAACCTCTCCGAACTGACCGGCTCCACCTGACTGCTTCTTGTGACGATAGGTGGCTGTGGCGACCTTCGTGATGGTCTCGCGGTAAGGAATCTTCGGAGCGAACAACACTACCTTGACACCGAACTCGTTCTCCAGACGCCACTTGCAGACATTGATGTGCTGCTCGCCCTGTCCGCTGAGGATGGTCTGTTTGAGCTCCTTTGAATATTCAACGATGATTGTAGGATCCTGCGCGGAAATCTTTGAAAGAGCCTCGCCAAGTTTTGTCTCGTCGTTCTGGGACTCGGCCTTGATGGCGCAGCGGTACTTGGACGCAGGGAACGCGATGTGCTCGTAAGCGATGCCTGAACCTATCTGCGAAAGGGTCACGTTGGTCTTTCCGGCGCGCAGTTTCACTGTACAGCCAATCTCGCCGGCCTGAAGTCCGGAGACTTTCTCCTTTTTGGCGCCGGCCACGACATAAATGGCGGAAAGCCTTTCCTTGTCACCGGTCTCAGGGTTCTCAAGATCCATTCCCTCTGTCAGATGGCCTGACATAACCTTGAAATATGAAACCTCACCAAGGTGCGGCTCCACGTCAGTCTTGTAAATGAATATGGAAGTAGGGTTCTCGGACTTGCACTCGATGACATTGCCGTCCTTTGTTGCGGATTTGGTCTCGGCAGGAGAGATGGCTGTCTTGATGGTGAACTCCATAAGCCTCTTCACACCGATGTCCTTCTTCCCGGAGAGACAGAAAATCGGAAGCACGCCACCTTGACGGATGCCTTTTCCGAGACCTTCACGGATCTCATCCTCGGTAAGGGAGCCGTTCTCGAAGAACCGCTCCATAAGAGTGTCGTCAAACTCGGCGGCCTTCTCGATGAGTTCCTGACGAAGGGTCTCTGCCTCGTCCATCAGATTCGCCGGAATCTCAAGATCCTCACGGGTTCCGTTATCGTCCTTGAAATGGTAATATTTCATCTTGAGGACATCAATGAAGCCATCGAAAGAAGGGCCTGGATTGACCGGGAACTGGACGATGATCGGCTTGTGGCCGAAAGTCTCCTTCATCTCAGCGATGGTCTTCTCCCAGTCAGCCTTCTCGGAATCAAGCTGGTTGACAGCCACGATGAGAGGCAGTTTGTACTTGTCTGCGTAACGCGCGAAGATGTCTGTGCCCACCTCGACGCCCTGCTGTGCGTTGATGACAAGAATACCGTTCTCGCAGACCTTGAAGGCTGACACAGCGCCTCCGATGAAGTCATCGGAACCCGGAGCGTCGATCACATTGAACTTGGTGTTCATGAACTCGGCGTAAAGCGGAGTAGCGAAGATCGACCTCTGGTTCAGTTTCTCGATTTCCTCATTGTCGGAAACAGTGTTCTTGTCCTCGACCGTGCCTCTTCTGGCGATCACCTTGCCCTCAAAGAGCATGGCTTCAGACAATGTGGTCTTACCTGACTTGGCGCTGCCAATCAGAACCACATTGCGGATGTCTTTAGTAGAATATTCTTTCATTACTATAAGTTATTAATTATGAAATCATTGTTGGCAAAATTGCATTACGGGGAACCACATGATAAAAATCGATTTACCCTTGAAAGCGCCTCATAAGTTCGCCGAAAGGCAAATCTAATAAAAAAATGTCCCAATAACAACACTATATCAATTAATATTCTCGCAACGACGGTAAAAATCCACAAGATCCTGCCCTCTGTAACCCAATTCCTCGTAGAGCACAGCGTCCAGCGCAGCCGGTTCCGCGCCTATCCTCAGACATATTCCTGCAAAATCCTGAATCTGCCTGTAAAGTCTCTCTTCATCCATTGCCTTCTCAAAGGCAGCATAGTCATTCTCTGTCCTGTCCATAGTGAAAGTGTTTTTCGCAAAGGACACAAGTTCCACTCTAAAAAACAAGCGCAGGAGGGGAGCAAACGGGGGTAACCACTCAAATATTTCTGTTTTTTATCTTTTTGATATGTTTTTTATAACCGCTGATTACATTTTACAACCTATAGTTACAAAATGAAGAATCTTCTTTTGGATATTTTTGCGATAGTGTAACGCTATTTGAAGATTCACTCGGAAATGGACGACGCAACGATAAAGAACAATCTTGAAAAGAAACGGAACGAACTCGGGTTCTCACAGACCGAGATGGCACGTCGTCTGGAAATCTCTCTGAACGCATACCGTAAACTTGAGAAAGGGAAGACAAGAATCCTGAACGAGCACGTTGAAAAATTCGCCGAAGCCGCCGGAGTCTCCGTCGCGGAATTAGTGAACGGTTTCGAGCCGATAAGCTCCGCCACCGCCGGGCTTAATGACGTAAAGGAAACCTACGACAGGAAAATCAGAGCCTTGGAGGATGGTTACATCAAAGAGATAGAAGTTCTTAGAAAGGAGGTCGATCTTCTTCATGAAAAAATCAGGGACAAGGATGAGATCATCAGCATGAACCGCAAACTCATCCGCCGCTACGAGAAAGAACTCGGACTAAAGGCAGGAGAATAAAGTCGGCTCAAGTTCCTTCGGGTGAAACGATCTCCGGTGCCAAGGGGTCAGCCCGAACTTTCTGATGGCCTCGATGTGCTCCTTCGTCGGATAGCCCATGTTCCTGTCCCAGCCGTATTCGGGATATTCCTTGGCCAGTTCCCGCATCTTCTCGTCCCTCCAAGTCTTTGCCAGCACTGATGCGGCAGCTATTGATGAATATGTCGCATCGCCGTGGACCACAGTGCGGTAGGAGTCAAAGCCGTAGCCGTCGAATGGTCTGAAACGGTTGCCGTCGATCAGAAGGAAGTCTGGTTTGGGGCTCAGGCGAAGAACCGCACGCTGCATCCCGGTGACCGAGGCCCAAAGAATGTTCAGTTCATCGATCTCCTCCGGACTCACGGCCTCCACGGCCCACGAAACCGCCTCCCGCTCGATGATCGGTCTCAAAATGTCCCTCGACTTCTCGCTCATCTTCTTGGAATCGTTAAGCAAAGGATGGTGAAAATCCGCAGGCAAGATCACTGCGGCGGCATAGACCGGCCCCGCGAGCGGCCCTCGCCCGGCCTCATCGCAGCCGGCCTCCAATCGACCAGCCTCCATAAAAGGCAGCAAATGTATATATCTCGACATATTCATAAATCAAATCTTGCCGGTGCACAATACTTGTATCTGATCTCCTTCGGTCGCTGAGCCTGTCGAAGCGCCGGTCACTTCGGCAGGCTCTGTGGCCGATGGTCAACCTCTCCAAAACCGTCTGAAGTGGCAAATATAATCAGAAATTTGAGTTTAGGCGGGAAATGGCTAATTTTGTTGGACATTTCCGAAGGAAATGGCTAATTATATAGGTTATAAACTACTGTAATACAATGAGAAAATTGATTTGTTCCGTCGCTGCCGCCCTTCTGGTAGGGTTCAGCGCGATGGCAGACGAGGGGATGTGGATGCTTCCGCTCCTCCAGAAACTCAACGCGGACGCGATGAAGGACCTTGGATGCAGGCTCACGCCTGACCAGATCTACAGTGTGAACCATTCTTCGCTCAAGGATGCGATCGTCATCTTCGGCGGCGGATGCACAGGCGAAATGATCTCCGACAAAGGACTTTTGGTGACCAACCACCACTGTGGCTACAGCAGCATCCAGCAGCTCTCAAGCGATGAGCACAACTACCTTGAGGACGGATTCTGGGCGATGAACAGCAGCGAGGAGATTCCTGCTCCTGGGCTCACGGTCACGTTCCTTGTGAATATGAGCGATGTCACCGAAGCCATTGAGGGCGCCAAGTCAGACGAGGAAAGAAAGGCAGTGGAAGAGGCTCTGGTCAAAGCTGCCGAGGAGCAGAATCCGAACTGCGAGGCCGAGGTCACTTCTTTCTACAACAACAATGTGCACTATGTCATTGTCTACAAGATATTCAAAGACATCCGTTTCGTGGGAGCCCCGCCGGCATCCATCGGAAAGTTCGGCGGTGAGACCGACAACTGGATGTGGCCTCGACACACAGGCGACTTCTCGATGTTCAGAGTATATGCGGGCAAGGACAACGAGCCGGCTGAATATTCAGAGGACAACGTCCCCTACGTGCCGAAGCAGTCGCTGAAGATCTCACTGAAGGGCATAGGCGAAGGCGACTACACGATGATCATGGGCTACCCTGGCCGCACCCAGAGGTACCAGACAGAGGCGCAGCTGAACCACATGCTTGCCCTGAACGACATCGCGATTGAGGCCAGAACCCTCCGTCAGGACATTATGTGGAAATGGATGGAGAAGGATCCTTCCATCAGGCTGAAATATGCCAATAAATATGCAAGCTCAGCCAACGGTTGGAAGAAATGGATCGGGGAGAAGAAGGCTTTCAAAGACTTGAATATCATCGAGAAAGAGCACGACAAGGAGACTCGTTTCCAAAAATGGGTTGACAAGAACAAGAAACGCTCCGAACTTTACGGGACGGCGATCGCTGACATCGCCGCCGGGATCAAGGCCAACGAGCAGGTGGATTTCGACGTGAAACTTCTGAGCGAGACCATCTTTAGAACCGAACTGGTCAATCTCTCAAGCGCTTACTTGGGTGGCAGGAACAGAAGTCTGAAATCAGGAGCGGACAGTCTGACTGCGGAAGCGACTGGCTTCGAGGCACTTAAAGCCATGTTCGAAGACTACTACGCTCCGTTGGACAAGGAGGTGACCGCGGCTCTTCTGAAATTGTACAGGGAGAAGGCAAGACCTGAAAACTATCCAGATTTCGGAGAGGATTTCGCCACAATGGATATCGACAAGTACGTGGACGAACTGTTCAGAACGACGATATTCACGTCTTATGACAAGGCTAAGGAGGCCATTGAAAAAGATGGCAAGAAAGCCACCCTCAAAGATCCGGCCAACAAATTCGCCACTGCGCTCGTGAATGTGTTCGCCAAACTGCGCGGAGAGCAGGACCAAGAGGCTAAGGCCAAGATCAAGGCCGCTTCCAAGGCCTACACAGCCGGACTGATGGAATGGAACAAAGGCAAAGCCATGTACCCAGACGCCAACTTCACGATGAGGCTCACCTACGGAACCGTGAAGTCATATTCACCGAAAGACGCCGTCAACTACAGGTACTACTCAACCATCTACGGTGTGATGGAGAAAGAGGACCCTAACAACTACGAGTTCAACGTTCCGGAAAAGCTTAAGCAGCTCTATGTCAAGAGGGACTACGGCCGGTACGCCATGGCTGACGGCAATCTCCCTTGCTGCTTCCTCACGACCAACGACATCACGGGCGGCAACTCCGGCAGCCCTGTCCTCAACGCCGACGGAGAACTGATAGGTCTGGCTTTCGACGGCAACTGGGAGTCGATGTCCAGCGACGTGATGTTCGAGCCCGATCTCCAGAGGTGCATCTGCGTGGACATCCGCTACGTCCTCTTCCTCGTGGACAAGTTCGGTGGTGCCGGCTACCTCACCAAGGAAATGAACATCGTAAAATAATAAACATGACAAAACAGGAAATATTAAATATGCTCGCCGAGGTGGTTCACCCCGCCAAAGGCAGCAAAAGCATAGTCGAGCTGGGTATGGTTGACTCCATCTCCATCAACGGCAACAAGGCGACAGTCACCCTCGCATTCCCTAAAAGGCGCGATCCTCTCACTGAATATCTTGTCGGGAGCACCCGCGCCACAATCATCCGCAATGCTCCGCAAGGCACTGAGGTTGAGGTAAAGACCGTGGTCAAGGAAGAAGCTCCGAAAAAGAAAGCCGGACTTGATCTCGGCCTTGAGGAAATCAACAATGTCCGCCACATCATCGGAATCGCCTCCGGCAAGGGAGGGGTCGGAAAGTCCACCGTGGCGGTCAATCTGGCCGTGGCCCTCGCCCGTCTCGGCTACAAGGTCGGGCTCGCCGACGCTGATGTCTACGGGCCTTCCGTTCCGCTGATGACCGGCACGGAAGGCGCTGTCCCTGAGGCGGAAGAGATTGCGGAAGGCAAGGAAGTGATCTACCCGATCGAGAAATACGATGTGAAATGGATGTCCATCGGCTATTTCGCCGAACCAGGCCAAGCCCTCATCTGGAGAGGTCCTATGGCCTGCAACGCCCTCAAGCAGATGATTCTGCAAGTCCGCTGGGGTGTGTTGGACTTCCTTCTGATCGACATGCCACCAGGAACCGGCGACATCCACATCTCCCTCGTGAACGACATCCCGATGGAGGGTGCGCTGATCGTCACTACACCTCAGCCTGTGGCCCTCTCTGACGTGGAAAAAGGCATGAATATGTTCCGCAACAAGAACATCGACCGCAAGATCTTCGGTCTTGTGGAGAACATGGCCTGGTTCACTCCTGAGGAACTTCCCCGGAACAAGTACTATATTTTCGGAAAGAACGGTGGCAAGGAGATGGCCGACAAGTACGGCATTCCGCTCCTCGGGCAGATACCGATTGTCCAGAGCATCCGCGAAGGCGGAGACTCCGGCGAGCCTGCCGCCCTCTCCACCCGTCCGGACGGCCAGGCATTCATAGACCTCGCCGGACGCCTCGCCAAAGCCGTGGAGTCCTAGATTATCGCTCCGAGTTTGCGGACTGTGCCGACAAGATTTTCCACATCAATGTCCTGCACGTTCCGAGACTCGGAGATGCTTTGTGCCGCTGCGACACCTGCAGCCTGGCCTGTGCCCATGCAGCTCGCCATCACACGGAGAGACGCAAGTGCCTGACGGTCAGTGGAGATGCAGCGCCCGGCAACAAGCAGGTTGGGATATTCTGGAGCAATCAACGCTCTGTAAGGCACATACGCCGGCTGCTTGAGGTCGATGCGCATCTGCTTGGTTCCCTTGCTGGCGTGCATATCGATCGGATGAATGCCACGCGAGATGCTGTCCTCATAGTGGAAGCCGCTCACATATTCATCGGCCGTGACGGTGTGGACACCCTTGATGCGACGGGACTCCCTGACTCCGGCCTGAGGCGCGGTGGAAGAGACGTAACTGTCTTTGAATTCAGGGAAATTCTCTTTAAGCAGCGATGCGAAAAGGAATATGTCCTCCCGCAGCTGACACTCAGCCGTCGTGAAATTCCTGTTGTCCGTGGATATGGCCGCGCGACGGGTGATGTTGACCGCGACGCTGCCTTTGTGGAGCACATTGTTGAACCAAGGGCCTCCGAAATCCGGGATTTCAGGATGTGTCTCTTTCATGGCAAGAAGTTTCTCCCTGACAGGACGGCACTGGCTCGGACCGTTTATGCCGTTGTGGTACATACATTTGTTAAGCAACTCGCTGTCGGTGTCGACTCCGGAAAGAATGAAGCAGAATGATGACGGCTGAAGCTCACTGTCAGGATTCTCCTGCATAGGCACACCGGCCATATTCGCAAGGTCCGCATCGCCGGTGCAGTCAATGAACCTTTCTGCCTCAAGGCTTTCAAGGCCGTTCTTGTTTTCGATGATCACTGAGGAGATCCGTTTTCCCTCCATCTCGCATCCTATCATCGCCGAGTGCATATAGAGATCCACTCCGGCCTCCAGCACCATCCTCTGACAGCAAAGTTTGTAAAGTTCAATGTCGAAGTCGATGTTCGCTTTCGGCCACTCGATGAAAGCGCCGCCCATGGATTCGAGCCTCTGCACGAACTCCCAAGGAATGCCGCCGATCACGAGATTGTTGTCCTTGGCGAACACGCTGATAGGGGTCACATACCCCGTGGTCGCCATTCCTCCGAGGAAACCATAGCGCTCAATGAGAGCCGTTTTCGCTCCTTGACGCGCCGCAGCGACCGCAGCGATGAAACCGGCGGGACCTCCGCCGGCAACGACAACGTCGTATTTTCCGACAAGCGGAGCCAACTGCCTTATTTTAGCGGAATTTCCTTCCTGTCCGGCGCAAGAGACAAGCTCCGGAGCCACTGAGACCGCAGCCAATCCAACAATTCCCCTTTTAAGAAAGAGCCTTCTTGATATTTCTGACATAGATTCGACCTTAGAGATTTGAATGCTGATTAACTCAGGCAAAAGTAATAAATATATAATGATATTGAAAGAATACTACGGAATGGACGGTCGAAGAATCTCAGCGATTGCATCGGTCTCGATCAAGAAGCCGTCGTGGCCGTAGGGGGTCTCGACCTGATGATAGTCGGAGCCAGGAATCAGAGCCGAGAGGGGCTTCATGTCCTCAGGAGGGAACAGTTCATCGGAGGACATGCAGATGAATGTGCAATCAGCCTTGATCCGAGACAAAGCGGCGGCGACACCTCCTCGGCCACGCCCCACATTGTTGCTGTCAACCTCGTCACAGACATAGAGGTAGGAATATGCGTCCCAGTCCTTGACAAATTTGGAGGTCTGGTGGCGGTAGTAGGATCCGACCTTGCCGGCGAACACCGTGTCGTCACTGTCCTCGTTCTGCTTGAAGAGGCCCTCCTCGCAGCGGTAGGTCAGCAGGGCTATTGCGCGGGCAGCCTTCAGACCCTCCATGCCGCCATTAAGGTCACGGTGCTCCTTAAAGGTCGGATCGGCCAGAAGCGCCATGCGGCTGGCGGCGTTGAATCCGGCGAGCCAAGGAGTCACCCGGGCGCCTGTTGCGATAAAGAATATCTTTCCGAATATGTCTGGGCACATCACTGCCCACTCAAAGGACATGAATCCGCCCATCGATGTTCCGATCAGCACGTCAATCTTCTCTATTCCAAGATGCTGCCTCAGAAGGTCGAAAGCTCTCACGGTGTCACGGACGGTCACGCGGGGGAACTCGAAATAGTAAGGCTTCCCGGTCTTAGGATTTGTGGAAGCCGGTCCAGAGGAGCCACAGGCGGAACCGAGGACATTGGCGCAGATCACGAAATACTTCTCGGTGTCTATCAGCTTGCCGGGTCCCACAAGCGCGGGCCACCATTGTCCCTCCGGATCGGAATTGGCGGTCAAGGCATGACAAAGCCAGACCACTTTCTTGTCCGGTGAATATCCTGACGGCGATGCGTGGTACGCGATTTCCAGATTGTCAATGCTTCCACCTGCCTCGAACTCAAACGTTCCGTCATATTTATAGATGTGCTCAATCATTTTCAACGGTATTTGTCACTGAACTTCGGCAAACCTTGCCTATTCTATTAATATTTCAGTAATATTTCAGCATGCAAATTTAGCAATCATTAAAGATTTTTAGCGCTTGTCGATATAATCAAGCATTCCGTAAGACAGAAAATGCTTAAATTTGTCTTATTGGCCTTGATGCAAGATTATTATTGTGCCAATCATAGCTAAACGGAATTGTTATGGAGAATTACAGAATAGGCAACGGCTACGATGTCCACGCCCTCAAAGAAGGGCTGCCAATGTGGCTCTGCGGAATCAAAATAGAAAGTGAAACCGGCTTTGTGGCGCATTCGGACGGCGATGTGGCCATCCATGCTCTATGCGATGCCCTTTTGGGAGCCGCCGCTCTGGGAGACATTGGACTGCATTTCCCTGACAATGATGACAGATGGAAGGGTGTTGACAGCAAACTGCTTCTGAAAGAGGTAATGACAAAGGTCAGAGCCAAAGGCTACGAACTCGGCAACGCCGACATCACGATTGCCCTGCAGGCACCTAAACTGCGTCCACACATAGACACCATGCGTTCAAAACTCGCCGAAGTGATCGGAACAGACATCGATAGCATCTCAGTAAAAGCCACCACCACCGAACGTCTCGGCTTTGTCGGCAGAAAGGAAGGCTGCGAAGTCTGGGCGACAGTCATCATATTCAAGTCTCAGCCGACCCGAGACAATTCATCAGACTCACTAAAAAATCGCTGAATATGAGCCCTTTGTCTGTCATTATCACAGTTCTGGCGTACTTCGCCGTGATGCTTGCGGTGTCTTGGATCTCCTCACGAAATGCGGACAACGCGGGATTCTTCAACGGAGGACGGAAGGCTCCTTGGTGGATCGTGGCGATCGCGATGCTCGGAGCACCTATGTCCGGCGTGACCTACGTTTCCGTGCCGGGGATGGTCGGCGTGGGAGGCACGGCTATGGGCTACATGCAGATGGTGCTTGGATTCTTTGTCGGCTACATAATCATCGCCTTCGTCCTGACACCTATATTCTTCAAGATGAATATGGTGTCAATCTACCAATATCTTGACGACCGGTTCGGGGTCTCCTCGCACAAGACCGGAGCGTGGTTCTTTTTCATCTCCAAGATCTTGGGAGCCGCCGTCAGGTTGTTCCTCGTCTGCGTGACCCTCCAACTTATGATCTTCGAGCCGCTTGGGCTGCCGTTCATCCTGAACGTGATCATTTCAGTGGCCATCATGCTGCTGTACACATTCCGTGGCGGGGTGAAGTCCGTGATCTGGACGGACACCTTGAAGACAGTCTGTATGATTGTCTCCATCGTGTTGGCTATCGTGTTCATCGCCAAGGATCTGGGACTGAGTTTGTCAGGCGTGGTGCAGACGGTGCGTGAGAGTGCATATTCAAAGATGTTCTTCTTTGACGACGTGAATCATCCTGAATATTTCTGGAAGCAGTTTCTGGCGGGCGTTTTCACTGTGATCGCGATGACAGGTCTGGATCAGGACATGATGCAGCGCACGTTGAGCAGCCGCAATGCGAAGGACTCGCAGAAGAACCTGATTACCAGCGGATTGTTGCAGATTCCGGTTATATTCCTGTTCCTTTGTCTGGGAGTGCTTCTGTACATATTCGCCGGGCAGAAAGGCATCTCAGAGGTAGGTGACATGCTGTTCCCGGCAGTGGCAACAGGCGGCTGTCTGCCTGCAATCGTGGGGGTTCTGTTCGTGATCGGACTCGTGTCGTGCGCGTTCACGGCGGGAGGTTCAGCACTGACAGCACTGACCACGTCGTTCACGGTGGACATCATCGGCACCAAGGGAAAGAGCGAGGAACAGGTGACTTCAGTCAGGAAGAAGGTGCACCTGCTGATGGCGTTCCTGATGGGAGTCGTGATCTTCGTCTTCTATCTGCTGAACACGAAATCTGCAATCGACGCGGTTTACAAGCTCGCGAGCTACACTTACGGGCCAATCCTGGGAATGTTCGCGTTCGGGATATTCACAAAGAAGAAAGTAAACGACAAGTGGGTGCCGCTGGTTGCAGTCATCGCTCCAGTCCTTTGCTTCATACTGCAAAGCAACTCCGAGAAGTGGTTCGGTGGGTATAAATTCAGCTACGAACTGCTTTTATTCAACGCTTTGTTCACGATTTTGGGACTTTGTCTGCTAATTCGCAGAAAAAAGTCGAATTAATTTTGGCAATTCAGGATAAATCCCTATTTTTGCAGTCCCGTTGCGAAGACACGCGGCACATCATTGAGATATGGTGTAATGGTAGCACTACAGATTCTGGCTCTGTCAGTGAGGGTTCGAATCCTTCTATCTCAACACAATCCGGCTCCGGCCGGTTTTTTATGGCTCTTGCCAGGAATGGCGGGGTAGCTCAGCTGGTTAGAGCGTCGGATTCATAATCCGGAGGTCGTGGGATCATGCCCCACTCCCGCTACAAACAAAGAAACTAATTAGACGATAATGGCGAACGCATTTCACTATTCCATCGGAAGGAAATTCATCCAGGCTGTCAGCGGAGCATTTCTTATAATCTTCCTGCTGCTTCACGTGACGATTAACCTGTTCTCCGTCATTGACTCTTTCACAGGCAACTACAACGGACTTGACGGTCTCTTCGAGAAAGGCTGCGAGTTTATGGCACTTCCTATCGTGACCATAATGGTTCCGGTACTTGCCCTCGGTTTCATCATCCACATCTTCTACGGATGCTGGCTTACTTGGCAAAACATCAAGGCCCGTGGCGGTTACAAGCGCTATGAGGCCGCAAGCGTCGCTGCCGCCGACTCATGGTCAGCGAAGAATATGTTCGTGCTTGGCATCGTTGTCCTCGGCTTCCTCGCATTCCATCTTACCCACTTCTGGGCCAAGATGCAGCTCGCGATGTTCATCGGCGCCGAAGAGGGTAATCCTTATGATCTTCTCGATGCTACTTTCGGACGATGGTGGGTGCTGGTTCTGTACCTCGCCTGGTTCGTGGCCATCTGGTTCCACCTTTGCCACGGTTTCTGGAGCATGTTCCAGACAGTTGGTTGGAACAACCAGGTATGGTTCAAGAGACTGAAAGTGATCGGCATCGTGGTCGCCACGCTGATCTGCCTTGGCTTCGCGGCTGTTGGTATCAACGCATTCCTTCAGGCAAACGCATTGATATAGTCAAGGAACTTAAAGAAAATTCAAGGGCGACCGGAAACGGTTGCCCTTATTTGTTATGCTTCTTCCGGTCACTTAGACTGTCTAAGCAACTGTATCAGGCAAAATTGATTTATTAATAAACATTCAAAAACGAACTACAAAATGAGACAGAAAAAGTTCTTGCTCCCAGAGAGCGACATCCCGACAGCATGGTTCAACATGCAGGCAGTCATGCCCAACAAACCATTGCCGATTCTTAACCCGGCCACTCACGAGGCTCTGAAATCGGAGGATCTCTATCCAATCTTCTGCAAGGCGTGCGCCGACCAGGAGCTCAACACCACGGACGAGTGGATTCCTATTCCGGAGCCGGTTCGCGAGCAGTACGCCGGCTACAGATGCACTCCTCTGGTAAGGGCTTATGACCTCGAGGCCGCACTCGGAACTCCGGCACACATCTATTTCAAAAATGAGAGTGTTTCCCCTGCCGGATCACACAAATTGAACTCTGCCTTGGCGCAAGCTTACTACGCCAAGGAGCAGGGCATCACCAACATCACCACCGAGACCGGTGCCGGTCAATGGGGCGGAGCGCTTTCCTACGCCGCCAAGAAGTTCGGGCTGGACTGTGCCGTCTACATGGTCAAGGTCAGCTTCTTCCAGAAGCCTTACAGAAGGTCGATCATGCAGACTTTCGGGGCGGACATCACCCCTTCCCCATCCATGTCCACAAGGGCCGGGAAAGACATCATCACGGCAAATCCTAACGATCAAGGCTCTCTCGGATGCGCCATCTCGGAGGCCATCGAGCTGGCGGTCAGCACCCCGAACTGCAAGTACACGCTCGGATCCGTACTGAACCACGTCTGTCTGCACCAGACCGTCATCGGACTGGAGGCCGAGAAGCAGATGGAGATGGCCGGGGAATATCCTGACATCGTGGTGGCCTGCTTCGGCGGAGGCTCGAATTTCAGCGGAATCGCCTACCCGTTCATGAGGCATAATATTCAGGAAGGCAAAAAGACCCGATTCATCGCCGCGGAGCCATATTCATGTCCTAAGCTCACAAGGGGTAAGTTTGAATATGACTTCGGTGACGAGGCCGGTATGACTCCGCTCCTTCCGATGTACACCCTCGGGCACGATTTCAAGCCGGCGACCATCCATGCGGGCGGACTGCGCTACCACGGGGCTGGAGTGATCATGTCGCAGCTGATGAAGGACGGCTACATGGAGGCTGTGGACATCGAGCAGACAGACGCATTCAAGGCCGGCGTCCTCTTCGCCCAGACCGAGGGGATCATCCCTGCGCCGGAATCATGCCATGCTATCGCAGCGACCATCAATGAGGCGCTCAAGTGCAAGGAGACTGGCGAAGAGAAGACGATTCTTTTCAACCTGTCCGGCCACGGATTCGTGGACATGAGCGCCTACGACCAGTACTTCTCCGGGGAAATGCAGAACTACCACGTCTCGGACGCAGACCTTGCCAAGTACATCAAGTCCGCCGACGCGCTGAACAAGTAAGCCAAACGTTACCAGGTGTAATCAACAGGACTTGTCCTTCAGTTTAGTATGAATAGCCTGCGGCCTGGAATCGAGATTGGCAATTTACTAGTTATCAATCATTTGTACTGTTGCCTTTAGGAACACATTACCAAAGGCAACAGCTTATTTTATTAATATTAAGCTTATTACCCTACACTATTTTTCAGCAAAATTAATCCATGCAAAATTTCTTTCTGCAATCAGCTTTATTTATCTTTGTAAACAGATGAGAAACGACTATGTTCTACAAGCTTATAGAAAGGAAAAGAGACGAATGGCTGAAATCCAATGGCTGCACGGTAGGAAATCTTACTCGATATATTGAAGAGAAAGGGAAACTTCGTGACGCCCAGATTGAGGCCGTCAAAACGTACTTGTTTCTGAAAATCAAATGTAAAAATAAGCCTCTCTGGCAATTGTTCTCTTCCGGAGTGTTCAACAGTGTTGACCTGAGCGAGACCGAACTCACCCAGAAAGCAAGGAGTTTCATGGAAAAGAATCCAGCTGCGCAGGCATTGTATGAATATTCATTGCTAAAAGATAGAAACGGTAAGCAGATAGCACCTGAACTTGAGAAAGAGATTCGCTTCAGACCTGAAAGCATCGACTACGAAAGTGTGTTCAAAAATTTTTTCTATAATGTAAGTTACACTGACTACATTTTCAGTCTTCCGATGGGGGCGGGAAAGACCTTCCTCATGTCAGCGATAATCTACCTGAACCTCTACTTTGCACTCAAAGATCCTGATGCCAAAGAATTCGCGCACAACTTCCTGATCTTGGCGCCCTCAGGACTGAAATCCTCTATTGTACCCAGCCTCAAACATATCGTTGAGTTTGATCCGACATGGGTGATTCCCGATCCGGCCGCCTCGCAAATCAAAAGAATCATCAGTTTCGAGGTGCTGGATGAATCCAAAAGCGCCCGAAAAAGTAACATAACCAGAAATCCCAACGCCCGTAAGATCTGTTCGCACCAACCTTTTGACACATTGATGGGACTTGTAGCCGTGACAAATGCCGAAAAAGTCATACTCAACAAGATGGACAAAGCAGAGGATAGTGGAGTTTTGGACACGATGGACTTGCAGGAAATCAAGCAGGCTAATGAGTTGCGTGAAATCATTGGCCGGATTCCAAACCTAGCTGTCATCATAGATGAGGTCCACCATGCGACAGACGGAGAGATCAAGTTGCGCAAGGTCGTGACGGAATGGGGAAAGCTCAACAGTTTCAACTCAATCCTTGGATTTTCCGGCACACCTTATCTTGAAAAGGCAGAAAATGTGCCTTTGGCCTATGGTTTGTCAATCAAGAACACAGACATCACCAACGTTGTCTATCACTATCCATTGATCGAAGGTGTAGGCAATTTTCTCAAACGTCCTGTCATCAGATTTGCCGACAACGAGCAGACGGAAATCATTAGGAACGGTGTCATAGACTTCATGAATAGTTACAAAGACACCGAATATCCAAACGGGACCTGCGCTAAACTGGCCATATACTGCGGCAAGATCGAGAATCTGGAAGAAGTCGTCTATCCGCTTGTGACTCAGATTGTGTCTTCTTTGGGGTTGAATCCGACGGAAGCGATTCTTAAATACCATGGCGGCAACAAATCCTATCCCGTTCCAGAAGGCTCAGAGGTTTCGTTCTCCACTCTTGACAAGCCATTTTCCAAAGTCAGGATCGTGCTTCTTGTACAGATAGGTAAAGAAGGCTGGGATTGCCGAAGCCTCACAGGAGTCATTCTGCCTCAAAAAGGAGTTTGCCCGACGAATATGGTTCTCCAGACAAGCTGCCGATGTCTGAGGGAAGTTCAGCACAATGCTGACGAAACAGCCATAATCTGGCTGAACAAGTTCAATGCTGACACACTCAACAAGCAATTGAGGCAGCAGCAAAACATCACGCTTGAAGAACTTCGGAAAGCAGGAGAAAAGAGCGGGCACACTATCAGAAGAGTTTCCAGAATGGATGTGCTGAAGCTTCCTGAAATCAATTACCATCAGCTCAGGATAAACTACGGTGACGAGATTGTCGAGAATCAGGCTGACACTCAAAAAAGGCTGGAGCCCGAAAGCATCCTCATCTATGCCAAAGATAGCCTTATCCACGAACAAGACCTGACTGGAAAAATACTGAGCGTCAGCAAAAACAACGAGACCTCTGTTGAACAGACCTCTTTCAACGATTGGGTTTACAAGATTCACAAGGAAAGCTTCGGTACTCTTACAATTGACGGACTGTATAGGCATCGCGACAGCCTTGAGAGGATCTTCGAAAGGATAACCATCCCTTATGGGACATATTCAGCTTTCAATCCTGAATACGACCAAGAGGCCATCCGTTCAGCAATCAGACAGGCTTTCGTTCCTTTAAGAACCTTGAGGGTCTACGAAGAAGTTGTGCCAGAGGAGGCAGAACTACTAAGAATAGACAATCTTACCGATGAGGTCAACACCTCTGACACTGACATCTACTATCCGGATGAGGAAGCCGTGGAAGAGATTCTGGCAGAAGACAAAAAGCCGGCACCGCCGGAACTCTCTCCCCAGGAGAAAGCCGCCATGGAATTGCTGGCCAGGCGCGGCATTGTGATGTCTGATCTTTCAGAAAAACATCCTGAAAGGAAACAGACTTACCACTACATTCCTTATCATTTTGACAGCGGCCTTGAGAAGAGCGTTTTCACGGAAGAGCTTCTTCCACTGATCAAGGAGAAGAAACTTGAGGTCTATTTCAACGGGGACGACACTCTCACGGAGTTCAAGATCAACTGCTATAGGAAAAGCGGTGAGAAATGGGAATATCTTGGCAAATATATTCCTGACTTTCTAATGATCAGCCGAACTCAAGAGGGACAGATTCACAAAGTGGCGATTATCGAGACAAAGGGAGAGGGTTTCGCAGCGAAATTCAATGACCGTCGGCACTTTATGGATGAATATTTCATTCCTCAGAACAACTCAAAGTCAGGTTACGACAGGTTCAGGTTCGTTTACCTTGAGGACACTCTGGGCAGGGACAACAGGCTATCTTTATTGAACAAGACCATTACTGAATTTTTTAAGGACTAAACATAGCGAGAAATGGCAGTCAAATATATTCCATATTACCCGGAGACAATTGAAGGACAGGCGATTCTTGACAATTTCGCAAGGACACGCAGGGTGTTGAAATACAAGGACAACGGTGAGGTGTTCACACACATCCAGCGTGGGATGCCGCTATTTGAGGTTGAAAAGATTGAAGAAGTCGGAAGCACTCCTGATGACAATCTTGTGATAAGAGGCGAATGTCTTTCAGCGTGCGCCTACCTTAAAGACAAGGTAAAGACCGTGGATCTGGTCTACATAGACCCTCCATTCGCCAGCGGTGCAGACTATTCCAAAAAGGTGTACATCAGACGGAATCCCAAGGTGGCGGACGCGATAGCGCAGGCGGAAAAGGAATTGGATTACGATGAACTGAAATCCTTCGAGGAGAAGATGTACGGAGACATCTGGGACAAAGAGCGTTACCTCAACTGGATGTACGAGAATCTTTCGGCGATCAAGGCCGTGATGAGTGAGAATGCCAGCATCTACGTGCATCTTGACTGGCACATAGGGCATTATGTCAAGATTCTGATGGACGAGATTTTCGGGGAGGAGAATTTCAGAAATGAGATTGTATGGAAAAGAAGTACAGCTCATTCAGACGCCGAGTTTTACGGAAACAATTTTGACACTATCTTCTTCTATACCAAAGGACAAACATACACATTCAATACTGTATTCCAAGAATATGACGAATCATATCTGTCACGTTTTTCCCAATCTGACGAAGACGGACGTAAATGGGATAGTGGTAATCTAACCGCTAAAGGATTGCAAGGTGGCGGCTATGAATATGAATACAAAGGCGTTAAATCCCTGTGGCGGTGCCCATTAGACACTATGAAACGGTTAGATAAGGAAAATCGTCTTCATTTTACATCCAAAGGTGGAATTAGATCAAAAATGTACTTAGATGAGCTTCCAGGAATGCCAGCACAATCTATGTGGACAGACCTAAACCCTGTCAATTCCCAGGCGCAGGAGCGAGTTGACTACGCCACCCAGAAGCCGGAGGCATTGCTGGAGAGGATCATCAAGGCGAGCAGCGACGAGGGGATGGTCGTGGCTGATTTCTTCGGAGGGAGTGGGGTGACAGCCTCTGTGGCAAATCGTCTCGGAAGACGGTTCATCCACTGCGACATCAACATCAACAGCATCCAGACAGCAAGAGACAGACTGAAATCCGCTGGAGCCGGATTCGATGTGCTGGAAGTTAAAGACGGAATATCCCTGTTCAGGAACCCGGTCCAGACAATGGACAAGATGAAGAGCCTGATTCAGGGATTCAGAGAAGAGACCGGGCTCAATCCTCTTTGGTCCGGAAGCATTGAGGCTCTGGAATCCGGATGGATGCCTGTACATCTTCCGAACCTTCTGGACAGTTCCTCCAGAGTGCTGGACATCTGCTCAATCGCACCGATAATAAAGGAAGCAATCCCTGAGCTCCCGGATGACACGAAAAAAGTCATCATCTATTATATTGACATCCATGACCGACCCGAGTTGGAGAAGTACATTAAGGAAAGCAACAACACTTTGGTTGAGGTTGAGCTTCGAGATCTGAAAAGGGTTCTGGACGAGGTGGTTGCCGAGGACACAGTCAGATTCAACTTCCAAAAGAGCACAGATGGCGTTCTGAACATCTGGAAAGTTGACATCCTGTCTTTCCACAGCGACAGGGTCTGGCGGAAGATCGATGAAGTCAACGAGAAGGCAAGGCAGCAGTACCTTGTGGAAGTCTCAAAAGGTAAAAACATAGAGTTCAATCCAATCCATCTGAGTGAGGATGGATTGGAAGCAATTGAGATGCTGAGTCTTGACTGCTCTTCAGCTGAAAAAGCCGCACCTTGGCATAGTGATTCTGAAATTAAGATCGACAGGCTGGGCTACGTGATAAAGAACGGGAAGAAAACCAGCTCTTTCTGGGACGGGAGCATAACATCCGATGAACGCCCTTTGCGCCTGAAAATCCGTAACATCTGCGGAGATGAGAGCATTTTTCTGTTTCCACAGTAATCTTTCCAGAGCCACGAAGGGTCTCTAACCTGAATTTTGCACGTTACCAAAATTCAGAACAGAGACCCTTCGTGGCTTATAAGAGATTATGGAAAATCAACTACTATTCTTTCTCCGAATTTTATATCGGGAGGGTCTTCTGGCGGAGCCAGGTGGCGACTTCTTGGGAGAGACGTGGGGACAGGGTGCGGTAAACGCGCTCGTTGTAGGCGTTCAGCCACTCGATCTCGTAGCGGTCAAGAAGGTCCTTCAGCAGAATAGAGGTGTCTAAATGACAGAGAGTCAGTGGCTCAAAACGAAGCCAGTGGCCGAAATCATTCTCCCCTGCATCGACACAAAGAATAAGGTTCTCGTGACGGATGCCGAATTTGCCTTCCCGGTATATTCCCGGCTCGTCACTGGTGATCATTCCCGGAAGAATGGCCTGACGGTTGAAGTTCTGGCGAATATCCTGCGGCCCTTCGTGGACGTTTAGATAGAATCCGACGCCATGGCCGGTTCCGTGGCCGAAATTGCGCTTGGCGTTCCAAAGCGGCTCACGAGCCAGGACATCCAGCTGGCAACCGGCCGTCCCTTTAGGGAAAACTGCCTTGGAAAGAGCGATATGGCCTTTCAAGACAAGTGTATAGTCCTCTTTCTCCAACTGGGAGCACGGACCAAGCGGAATAGTCCTGGTGATGTCCGTGGTGCCAAACATGTACTGTCCTCCGGAATCACACAAGTAAAGCCCCTCGGCATAGATCTCTGCCGATCCCTCTTCCGGCGTGACGTAGTGCGGCAGAGCGGCGTTCGGGCCATAGGCAGAAATCGTCTCGAAACTCTCGCCACGGAAGCCTTCGATCTCCGAGCGGAACTCGTGCAGTTTCAAAGAGGCTTCATATTCATTGATGGCGTCGCCCGCCTCGACAGATGTCTGCAACCAATGGAGAAAGCGCTCCATAGCGATACCGTCTTCAAGGTGAGCCTCTTTCATTCCGGTGATCTCAACATCGTTCTTGACGGATTTGCGCAGGCCGACCGGGGACGTGCCGAAGACAATGGACTGAGGCGAATTGTCCTTCAGAATACAGTACAGATTGTAATTCAAGGTCGCTGGATCAACGAATAGGGCCTTGATGTAACTACCGTCCACAAGGTTTGAAAGAGCGGTTTCCACATCAGAATATTCCTGAATATTCACTCCGTCCGCAATCAGCTCATGGAAACTGTCCTCGGTCTCTCCATCCTCATCCGGAATTGGGCCTTTACGTACAAACCAAAGCACATTGTCTTGAGTGACAAGTAGATAAGACATCACGACAGGATTGTACGCCACATCCTGCCCACGGACATTCAGCATCCATGCAATCTCGTCCAAAGCCGTTAGGAGAATAGCATCGTATCCCTTTTCAGCCAAACACCTGCGCATCCAGCGGACTTTCTGCCCCCTTGACCAGCCGACCTGCTCTGGGCCAAGCGTAATGATCGGAGTCTGAGGAATCTCCGGACGGTCTGTCCAAAAAACTTCAAGCATGTCAGGGACATTGACAAAGCGAACGTTCTCCCCGACCGCATCCTGAATGTCCTTCACGGAAGAAGCTGTCATGCAAAGCCCGTCAACCGCAACGTAAATCTCTCCAAAATCCACGAAATGGCCAGCAAGCCATTCTGGAATAAGCATTTGACCGGGAACACGGGTCTTGTGCAACTCGACTCCAGCGACCGGAAGCTGCCTGGAAGCCTGGATGAAATAGCGAGTGTCCGTCCAAAGCCCAGCGTGATCCTCCGTGATGACAAGGTCTCCCTCCCCCGTGTAGCCGGAAAGCCAAGCCACCTGATGCCAGCGCGCAGCGGAATATTCACTGTTATGCGGGTCATTTCCCGTCACGATGACGACATCCCACCCCTTCGAGCGCATCATCGCCCGAACCGACTCAATCCTTTCTTTGAATATGCTCATTGACTCAACCGGATAATTAATGAATATGATTCCGAATTAGATCGTTACAAATATATATTGAAAACTAGAATAATCCTAATAAATACCAAAGTGTCAGTTTTCACAAAAAATCACAAAAATTATATCGATTTACACATTTCAGCATTGATATATAATAAAAAATAAATATATTGCGCTCCTCTTGGTTCAAGAATTGACCTTCCCTGAGAATGGTTGACACTTTAGAGGTTGTTTAACTGATATACTTTACAGCATCTCTGAACTGGTTTA
>CAKUVR010000025.1:0-36176 GCA_934698975.1 uncultured Bacteroidales bacterium | reverse complement strand
TCTTTCCAATTGTACGAACATCCAATGGGGAGAATGCATGCCAAAAAAAGTTCAAGTTATTTTTTAAGAATTACTAAGTACTTCAGACCATTCCGGTCTGACGCATTACTAAATCGCGCCACACGGAAATCTTGCAGGACACATAGCAACTTTTTTCAGTGTGGAGGACTTTGAACATATAAACAAAATCTCCTCCTGCCGAAAACTTGCAGGAGGAGATAGTATTTCATCGGCCAGCAGCTATTTGGTTTCCACGTGCGGGTCAGGCCGAGGCTATCCTTTAGAAATTGACTCTCAAGCCGATGGTAAGGTCAGCATGGGAGAGACTGACAAATTCATCGTCCAAATTCTTCGTGGTCTTCTCGTTGTTCTGTTCCACGGTCATCTCATAAAGAGAACCAGAAATCCAAGACAATTTCGCCCCGACAGAGAATCTCTTTGAGAAGGCATATTCATAGCTGACATCCCAAAGATAGCCCAAGGTGCTGCCATAAGTCTTGACCGGATCAATCAGCACGCCGTCATCCATATAGTGCATGTAGCCCAGACCGATTTCCGTGGAAAGGATACGGCGGCCGTCTGCGCTTGTGCTTCTGTAGCAGAATGTTGGCCCTGCGAAACTGATGCGTATATTGTCTTTCATTCGGCCTGTGCGGGTTGAACCGTCGTTATATTTCACGCTTACATTCTCCGAGTTGCTTGAGCGGAACGCCTTGTACTGCGCGCCTACTCCAAGATATTCATGGAAGAACCAAGCCGCGTTGGCTGAATAGACATAACCGAGCCTGAGTTTCTTGGCATAGGAGCGGAAGTCCATCGGGACAGAACTGCTGATCTTCGCAAAATTGTAGCCGACACCGGCCTCGACGCCAATGCGGAATTTCGAATATTCCTTCTTCTCGGGGATGATTGTTTCTGAGGATTCCGAAACGGAGCTTTCCTGAACCGGGTTCATGAAAAAAGCCTCGTCGCTGAGTTTCAGGATCTCAGCGTTGATTCTATGAATGGTGCTGTGTCCGTCGGGTGACTTGTGCTCCGTGATCCGGATAGCATTGCCTCCGGCCTTTCGGGCTTCTTCCTTGGCTCGCTCAAGCACGGATGCGTAGTCACCTCCCTTGGTCGTAAATCCAGTGTCACCAATTTTCACGGTACCAAGCACTTCCGATCCGGCGGGGAGAGCCTGTCCGGCTTCCAGAACCGCAATGGTGCCACACTCTTGCGTGTTATCTACAGGAAAGGATCTCTGGATGTTTGTCACCACTTTCGGAGAACAAGATGTAAAGGCCAGAACGATGGCTAATTTAGTCAATAGGTTCTTTTTCATAAATATAATAATTAAGATTTCTGATTAAGTGTTTCTTAAAACGTTTACTAAGTTTGACATTTACAAAACGCGGCAAAGTTAAAACATTGCATATGATTTTCCTATAAATCAATAATGAAACATGATAAATGCAGTGTGTCGGCAATGGTCAGCGTGGCGGCTAAAGTATTGTATACAAATATATTAGAAGACCATCCCCAGCGGTTTTCAGCAGGAGGATGGTATAGGATTTCGTTGATTGACAACAATTTAGCCGCCACGTCATTCTATCACGATGCTGATGCCAAGGGCGGAGTTGACAAGGGAAAGGATGTCGGGGAGGGAGGATGTTGAGAATTCTCCGCTTAGGCGGCGGGATTCCGCATCCGGCACGACAAGAGTCACACCATAATATTCAGATAGTTCGGAGAGGACTTCGGGCAGTGGGGTGTTGTCGTAGATGAACTCACCTGTGGCCCATGCGGCAGGATTGGGATGTTTCTGGGTGAGCCGCATCGGAGCGGAGGAGCCTCGCCGCAGGACGGCGGACTGGCCTTTGGTCAGCACCAGACCTTCTTCACCGGACCGGGCGGCCGAAAACAGGACTTTGCCGGAGACAACGCTCACGCTGATGGAGTCCCTTGAGTCAACCTGGAAGCGGGTGCCAAGGACTTTGACGAAACCTAAGCCGGCGTCGATGCGGAAAGGAGAGCGGTCATCGTGGCGGACGTTGAAGTAGATTTTGCCGGTCATCCGGACCAAGCGGTTATCCTTGTGGCGTTGGAGACGGAGGGTCGCACCTGGGGCCAAGGTCACGGACGAAGAGTCCGGGAGGGTGAAGGACTGGGCGACATCGTAGGCCGTGTAATCCGTCCAAGAGTTTTTCCATGATGTGTAGAGGAATATGCCGACGGTGACAGCGGCGGCGATGCCGGCGACTCTGACAAGCAGATGTCTAAGCGACGGATTCCGGTCACTGAGCTTGCCGAAGTGACGATGTGATGATTTTTCGGCATGCTTCGGCGCTTCGACAGGCTCAGCGATCGAAGTGGGATCAGCGACCGAGCGGAGAGCCTTATCTGGATCAAAGCGGTTCTCTTCGTAGGACTTGGCCACGAAGTCTATCATTCTGTCTTCCTTATTCTTCATAACAATCATCTTTTATGCGGTCGCTTCTACAGGCTCAGCGACCGAGTCGTCCGGTTGGTGAGCCTGTCGAACCATGGTTGGTGAGCTCTGCCGAACCACGGTTGGTGAGCCTGCCGAACCATTCCTTTACCGGAGACGCATCTGAAGGAATATGTCACCGTACCTCTTTGGACGCTGTCCGTGGCATAGTCATAAACCGCAGTCTCAGCCTTGAATATCAATCGGTCAGTTCCTTCAAAAACATATTCCATATTTTTCATGCAATAGACTCTTTCTTCCTTCCCGGAAAACTCATCATAATCGACAGGAGATGTCATAGAGACAACTGCATAATTTCCATCTTCGTCAAGTTCAATCCGCCCTCCAGGATTGAATGTATTCCAGTTGACAATCTGCCATGATCTTCCAGGAAAATATTCTATGTCGGCCACAGCACACCCAACCCAATCGATCCTGGCCACATAACGCTCGCTGCCATCCATATCGACAGACAGCCTGGCATAACTGCCAGACCCGGGCCGCACGGCCGCGATCTCATTCGCAAAGTCAGGATCTGCGACTCCGTCTCCGTCAAGATCCACTGCGCCGAGACTCCAGTCAATGGATTCAAGGACATATTCACCGACAAGACGGTCCATAGTGGCCGTCGCGGCGTCAGTCATCCAATAATCGATCTTCTCCTGACAGGAGCAAAGCAGCAGGAGAGCCGCAAGGGCATATTCAATTCTTTTCATATCAGTCGATTTCATAGTCAGTGGATGTCATCACGGAGACGAGGCCGATGCCGTCTCCTGTCACATTGGTAGGATATGGTTTGTTCGGGAAGAAAGACCAATCCGCAAGATCGGAATCCTCGAACCACGCGGTGTTGATGTAGTTGTAGGTCTTCCTGTCCAAAGCCAGAAGCCGCACGGTCACAGCGGAAAGCGACCAATCCGCCAAAGAGATTCTGAATATATGCGTTCCTCCCTCAAATCCTTTATCCGTGAATATGTTGTACTTATTGGAAAAATAGCTCGGCGAGTACATGTCGTCACCGCTGGTGCTGGTGTTTATCCCGGAATTGAGAAGAGGCTCGCTGGAATTGTCTATCTCCAACAGTTTACTATAGGAATCCGAGAGATACCAGACCTGAAGCATATAATAATTCTTCTCGTCCGGATTATCCTTCACGTGCACACCCATTCCCAAAGTCTTGAAGTAGCCTCCATTGGAGGATTTTCTGTTGAGATGAGTCGTATCGACTCCGGCAAGAACCGGCGCGTCCAAGGCCACGGTCGTTGCTTCCGCCCTCACGTCGTCAGACTCTACGACAATCCTCACCTCATCACCGGTCTTGATGTCTGCCTTGAACCTGAACACATTATGGTAAATGGTGCGATCCGCTTTCTCCGGCCTGTCAACCGTGGCGGCAAGTTTTCCGTTGACCCAACATTCAAGACATCCGGTCTCCAACGGGAGGGTTTTCTCGTGGGTGCTCACACCTGCATAGACCGTGTGCAGAGTGTCTCCTGTTGACATCAAGGCATTGACGGCCAACATCTTCTCCGGCCCTGGCAGATCCACGGGGATATATTCCTCACAAGAGGAAAAAGCCATCAAGGCAACAAGGAAAAGTATGAATATCTTCGTTCGCATATTCATTAGAATTTAAAGGTGTAACTGAACGACGGCAGGAAAGTGAGGAACGAGCGTTTGGAAATCGCCGGCTTCCATTCCCCTTCATACTGGTAGGCATCATAGACGCACCAGGAAGGGTTCTGCGCGCAGTAGAGGTTATATATTCCGAAATTCCAGATCCGCTCGCCGCGGCGCTTTTGCTTCCTGAAGTTGACGCTGACATCCAGATGATGCGTCGGAGGCAGGCGGTAGTTGTTGCGCCCGCTGACGTAGTCGATCGCAATGTCCTTACCAGACGGTGTGACCAGGGCTGAGCTTCTGGTCGGAATGGTCATGCAATTTCCGCTCATAAACGTCCAGGCCGCAGTGAGATCGATGCGGGAGTTGAATCTATGGCTCACGCTGGCGTTGATGACGTGGCGCCTGTCGAACCGCGCCGGAAACCAACGGCCATCGTTGATGCTGCCGTCGCGGAAGATTCTCTCGGCCTTTGAAAGTGTGTAGGCAAAGGTTCCGGTGGTCTTTCCGACTGCCTTGCGGGCGTAGAGTTCCAGCCCGTAGGCTCGCCCCTCCCCCATCACCACATTGTCCTCCCAATTGACAGAAGAGGAGAAGGCAAGGCGGCCGTCCATATATTCAAGGACATTGTCGGTCTTCTTGAAGTAGCCTTCAAGGGAAAATTCCCAGCCTTTCAGGCCACCGAAGCACGCGCCGGCGGAGACGAGGTCCGAAACCACCGGACGGATTTCCTCGGTGACCGGAACCCAAAGGTCGGTAGGGATGTCCATAGTTCCGGAGGACAGCCTATGGACATACTGCGACATCCTTGAATATGCCGCCTTCGCCGACCAGCCATCGCTGATGTCGAATTTCGCCGAGACTCTCGGCTCCGGGCAGAAATAGAACCGGCCTCTCACATTGAAAAGGCTGAGGTGCAGGCCTGGATTCACAGTCAAGCGGTTACCGACGGAGATGTCGTCCTCCACATAAAGGGAGATTTCATTGCCGTTCACCCGTCGGCTGGCCGCATCGCTGTAAGTCGTGTCGGCGAAGACACGGTTGTCGTTCAGTTCCTTGATCCGGGATTTGGTTATTTCGGGACGATAGCCGTGACGGACATATTCTCCGCCGAACTTGATCAAATGGTTGGTTGAAGGAGTGTAGTCGAAATCAGCCTTGAGACCGGCGTCAATGATCCCGGAAGAGTAGCCCGCGTCACTCCGGAAAGAAGTCTCGCCGATCTCTGACACCTCGGAATTTTTGGTGACCGAATGCATCCTCATCCTGTAAAGGTTGCCGTAGGCTGTGAAATCAGCAAAAAGTTTGCTGCTGAATATGTAGGTCCATCTTGCGGACAGGACATTGTTGCCCCAGCTCAAATTAAGATTCGAGCCGTCCTCGGTCAGCATAGTGTAAGGTTCATAATCAGGACCATAGAACCGCTTGCTGGACTTGGAGTTTTTCTCGTAACGGAAATAGTCCCGTCCACTGTAGAGTCCGATCCAACCGCGGCTCCGGTCAGAGAACTTGTGCGAGACCTTGGCGTTGACATCGTAGAAGGCATAGTTCAGCGGGCTGCCCGCCCATTTGATGACGCGGTCGAAAAGGAAGGTGTGCATCCCTCTGGCGCTCAGCGAGAAAGTAGTGTTCTCGTTCTTCAGCGGACCTTCCATATGGAATTTCTCAGCAAGGAAACCGACGGTGACGCTTCCGGAAAGTTTCTTGGAATTGCCGTCGTTGGTACGCACATCCACCACGCTGGAAACCCTTCCGCCGTATCGCGCCGGGAACGAACCTTTGTAGACAGTGACTTTCTTGACGGCTTCGGGAGTGAATACGGACAACAGACCGAAAAGATGGCTGACATTGTAAAGCGATGTTCCGTCCAGCAGCATCAGATTCTCGTCAGCGCCGCCTCCACGGACGTATATTCCCGAGAATCCTTCGTTTCCGCCTTGCACGCCCGGCATCATCTGGAGGGTTTTCAAGACATCCTTCTCACCCAGTACGACCGGGGTGTTGTCAATGAGTTCGTTAGGGACTTCAATCGCCCCCATATACGTGGAACGGATTCCGGCATCCTTGCGGGCGGTTATCCGGGCGCTCTTGATCTCCGCGGACGGTGCCAACGCCACATTTAGCGTCAAGTTCTTTTTCAGAGAGATTCTTTTTGTCTTAGCTGTGCATCCTATGTAGGAATATGTCAGTTCAACCTCGCCTTCTGGCAACGTCAAGGAATAAAAGCCGAAATTGTTGGTGGAGGTGCCGGTCTTACTGGTCGCCAAATTCCCATCACGACCGGTCGCCGAGACCGTGACCCCGGCTCCTATCAATGTCTCCCCCGTAGCCTCATCCGTGACGTACCCACAAACCGTATAACGTTTCTTGGCCGAAGTGTCACGTGTCAGAACCACATAGTCACCACGGTGCTCCCATTTGACTCCCGTGCCGTCCAGAAGCCTGTCCAAAGCCTTCTCAAGCGTCAAACCCTCAACAAAAGTTTCTTCACATTTCTTGTCAAGAAGCTTTCCCAGTTCCGAATCGTAAACGAAACGCACATCGAAATGATTCTTAATCCTGTCTATGGCCATCGAGACCGTCTCGTTATCTTGGCAAAGACAATCAAACGAAACCAGCGGCATAGCAAGAATCACCAACAAAATACCTATAATACGATTTTTCATCATAGCTCAGTCAATATATTCACTTAACCTGGCCGTCAGAATCACCTCGGCGCACAGTTCATTCATAATAATGAATATTATGGTATCACATACGAAGCTCCATACTTTCCTTGACTCACAAGATTATAGACTCCATCACGACCTTGTTTAACATATATGGACACGGTGTAAGTATGCTCTTCTGGAGAATCCGCCACCATTATGGACACCTTCTCACCACTGAAGAAAGGTCCGTACTCTTTCTCAAAGGATTGTTTACAATAACAAGTAGTGCTGTTGCCTTGAACCTTATATACTGCCGGGACTGCGACTACGATTGGATGTTCCTCTACCGCGACAGTCTCAGACACAGCCTCAGCCATATATTTCACATAATATTCAGACTCATCGTCAGTCCCACACCTTCCACAAGATGAAAACACAAAGAAAATGAGAATTGGCAAAAATTGAAAAAAACGACGCATATCAAGAACTATTTCAAAGGAACAATTATAAAATTAATTTTACCTGTACTATAATAATTAAGTTCATACTTATCTGTCGTTTCAGATTTGATAATATAATCATTATAGTATACAACGACATCGCCCAATTTATCAGAACCTTTCTTCACAGTGTATTTATGTGTCACGGTGCTAGTTGGCGCATTAAAATCGAAGTTTAGTTCATATTTGCCTCCAATTTTGGCTCCGAAAGAAATACTATTCTGCTTTGTTAACGATTCATTCAACTCAACTTCATCAGTAATTTCTGCATCAATTTCATATACATATACTGACAACGCAGTAGACTCCTTGGAAAGATTCCAGTAATCAAGTTTTAGAACATCTGGAAGATAATACCATTTCGGAACCAAGTCAGATTTCGTTGGCAAATAAACATATTCTCTAGGAGAAAACGTGCTTTTATGATAAAAATGACACTTAATTGAAGAAACATCAAACAAATCTTTAGGCTTAATGCTAAGAGCATTGTCGCATAACACAATTGATTGATTATTTTGGTCAAGGGTGGTTACGTGAAATTTTATTTCAAGGTTTCCCTCACTCCAAATTTCATCCAATAGATCCTCATCACTGAAATCTGAACGTTTCTTTTTCGCCTTATGAAGATGAGGATCCTTCTCATCTTCTTCAATACAATTTGTATCTATAAGTTTAATGGCAACTATGCTCTCTCTAATTTTGGGGTTTATCAATCCCTTATTCTCGTTTTTCTTAGCATTGAAATATACGAGATTTCTTTGAGATTCATATTCATCATCACCATATTCTTTCCAAGCGGCAATTGATTCTGGACTAATTTTAGCAAAATCTGATTTTGACACATAATTTGAACCTGGATTTACTGCAAAATAGCGTCTATACTCCTCCGCCGTCACCCTCGTACTTATAGAATTATCAAAGGCATCATCAACAAAAGAATACACAGGACTCTCAGCTCTTGTAGCAGGTTGGGTTAAGGTCATCCGTTCATTATCCTTAATAATCATAATAGGGAAATTTGGAATTTCACCTTCGTTTAATGTTCCAAAATATGCTCCGTTAGAAAATAACCTATGCTTACTATTATTGTCCGCAGTTCCAACAAATACATCATCATTTGAGGTATCCCAATCATTAACACTAAATGCACCTAACCATCCCCAATCTGGCACATATATTGTCAAAAAAGGATTATCATTCTCTATTTTTAACAGAGATTTCTCATCCACATAATCCAACAAACATTCCCTAAATGTCTTTCCTTCATAAACAATTCTGTCTCTAACAAAAGGATAGAACACATCGTAATCTTTATCATATTGGCGTAGTGCTTCCTTCTTGATAAAAAACCGGAGTTCCTCACTATTGGTAATCGCCGCCGAAAGAAGTTCCGCAAACTGCTCTTTTGTAGATAATTCAGATGTACTACAATCTGTTAATTTGTAATCTTCCTTGGAACAAGAAGATATAGTACATAGGAGAGAAATGATTACCACAATCGGTAATGTAAACAAGGTTGTTTTTTCCTTACTCATGATTCATACTTTTATTATAACTTAAACTCATTTACTACCACAACCTTATTTTGGGGTAGTTTCACAAGTAAGACGCAGCAGCCACAAAAAGTACCATCATTTTTCGGGAATATTTTTCAAAAGATTCGCAAATCGACTCGGCTAAAGTGACATCAAGAACAAGATAACCTTCCTGACACCTTGACGGATAGCCTCCAGAGCCCTGCTGACCTGATTGCGGACAGTGTTCTCCGAAAGTCCGAGAGCGCCGGCGATCTCGCTGTACTTCATCCCGTCCCGGCGGCTCATCAGGAATATTCTCCGCCTTTTGGCCGGAAGGCGGTCGATGGCCGACCAGATCCGAGCCTCACTAAGCGAATTGTCCACGGCCTCCTCATCGGAAATCACCACGTCATCCTCAACCGGAAGTATCACCTCTTCAAGACTGTCCAAATCCACATCCTGTCGCCGTTGCCTCCTGATGGCATCAATGCAACGATTCCTCACGGCCATGTAGAGATAAGCCCTCGGGTTATCAATTCCGCCATCCGCCGTCTCCTTCATCCAATATGCCGTGAAAGCCTCCTGCACCAAATCCTCGATCAGATCCTTATCCTTGAGATAGTGCAACGCATAGACACACAAAGGCCTGTAATAAAGCCTGAACAAAGAATCTATGCCTGTTGTCCGCACCATAACACCGCAAAGTTAAACACTCAACGGCATATTGCCAAATTCTCGTCCAGACAAGGCATAAGGGCACAAGAAATAAGACAAGATCACTTGACAATTTAATAAATACCTACAAAACAATTATTTACAAACATATTCAAAATTTTTTCAGCAAAATTATAATCGTAGTTATTATAATCATAGTTATAATTTGTATATTTGCATTGATAATGCAGTAATATTCAAGAGTATGGAGACACCATTCCAATACGGAAAGATTGTAGAAGACGAAAGTTTCATAGACCGTGTAGAAGACCGCAAGGAACTGAAAGGCTTTCTAAGCAACGGAATAAACACGATTCTGGTCTCACCGCGCAGATGGGGTAAATCATCACTTGTCAAAGTTGCGATGAAAGAGATTGCTGAAGAAAACAATAACATCAGAATCTGTTTTCTCGACGCGTTCAAGATACATTCGGAAGAAGAGTTCTACGACGCATTCGCCAGTGCCGTCATAGAGGGAGTATCCTCCACTGCGGAAAAACGATGGGGAGACTTTGTCAAATATATCAAATCAATATCCCCGACAATCTCCTTCAATGACTCACCGACGACATCAGTGTCACTGAATCTTAGATTTGATCCTATCAAGAGCAATGCGGAAAGCATTCTGAACCTACCAGAGAAAATGGCGGAAGACAAAGGTGTCAAGGTCATCATCTGCATTGACGAGTTCCAACAACTGGCGAACATCAATGAGTGGAAGAAACTTGTCTCCACAATGCGTTCAGTATGGCAGCAGCAACATAGGACGACATATTGCCTGTACGGGAGCAAGATGCATATGATGACAACAATTTTCAACAACACCCAAAGTCCCTTCTATAAGTTCGGACAACTTATAAACCTCAAGTGCATAAGCAAAGACTATTGGATCCCCTACATCGTTGACAATTTTAGAAAGACAGGGAAAGAAATCTCTGCAGGATTGGCGGAAAAGATTTGTGAGACAGTCCAATACAATTCCTGGTATATTCAACAGTACTGTCTGTTTGTGTGGATGCACACTGATGGAATAGTCAAAGAGAGTGATCTCGACAAGGAACTGCAATTGGTGCTGGACACAAACGAAGAATCATTCCTTCGTGAAATCGATGAATTACCGGCATCACAAATCGCTATGCTTAAAGCCATTGCTGCTGGTGAGCAACATCTGAACGCAAAAGAGACCGTCGCACGCTACAGACTTGGGCAACCAAGGACAATCACATTGAACAAGAAGAAGTTGATCGAAAAAGACATCATCGAGAAAAATAGAGGAAAACTCTACATTCTTGACCCGATGTTCGATCTGTGGTTGAAGCGGGAATATGGGTTATGATCGAAAATATTAAATGGATGAAGACTTTGGCACGGAAATGGCATAAAGGGTAATCGACATAAATATTTTTACTCATAAACCAAAAACTGACTCAATAGTTATTTCATAAGTATTGAATAAGATCAGCCGAAGCCGGGTGAGAACCTCGCTTCGGTTTTTTTATTGATGCACGGACATACATACCCTTACGGATATTACTCCGGATAAAGCAGATAAGGCGCACGGCGAGTCTTGAAGGCATCGACATCAGAGGCCCAGTGGGCGGAAATCTCAGCCGAGGTGGCGCCCGACTCGATCATCGGGCGGAACCAGTCCACGCCGGCGAGGAGCTCGAAAAAGTTGTTCTTACCAAAGAACTTATCGCCCATATTCAGATTGCGGTAGGCGTCGATGACATATTCAAGATTGATCTTTTCCGCCCAGATGTCGGCGATCGGCTTGCGGCGAAGATCCACGCCGTGGCATTCCTCATTCACGAACGGCGGATTCTTCGCCCCCGGGATGCTCCTCGGAATGAAAGAGAATGAATATCCCGTCATAGCCGGATGCCCGTAGGTCTCGAACGGGAACTGGGTGCCGCGGCCGAGGCTGACCACCGTGCCTTCGAAGTAGCACGTTGATGAATATAGATACACAGCCCTCATGTCCTTGATGTTAGGCGAAGGCGGCATGATGAGACTGTAGCGGGTCTGATGAGTGTAATTCAAGCATGGGATCACCGTCAAGTCACACGTGCCGTTCTCCAGCCACTTCTCTCCGTTGATCATCAAGGCCAACTCCCCAAGCGTCATCCCGTGGACTGCCGGAATCGGAAGCCAACCGACCCCGGACTTGAACCTCATATCGAGAACAGGACCATCGACATAGAATCCGTTAGGGTTCGGCCTGTCAAGAATGATGACCTGCTTTCCGTCACGGGCGCAGGCCTCCATCAGATGATGCATCGTCACATAATAGGTGTAATACCTCAACCCAACATCCTGAATGTCAACAATCAGGACATCGAACTTATCTGTCTTTTCCTTGTCCGGAATCTTAGAACCACCGCCATAAAGGGAAAGTATCTCAACTCCAGTCTTCTCATCCACGCTGCTGCCGACATGCTCTCCAGCGTCGGCATTTCCCCGGAACCCGTGCTCCGGAGAGAAGATTGCCTTGACATCCACTCCCTTCTCAATCAATGCGTCAACGATGTGCTGGCCGTACTCGATCTTCCCGCCCGGCACCGACGGCTCAAGAAACGGAATCAGGGAAATCTCATTGAACACCTGCCACTGGTCTCTGAGCTTGTCGAAGTGACGCTGTGACATTCGGTGTGCGTCGACAGGCCTAGCGACCAAGCACCCGCCATACCCATCAAGCGAGTCCGCCAATTTGGAGCCGGCCACCTTGTCCCCGACAATTCCCGTCTGATTACTGAACACCGCCACCCGCTTCCCTTCCAGTAGTGGCAGGTACACCACGAATCTCTCATCTCCCAACACTACCTTCTTTGAATATGTACGAGCAAAAGATCCGTTAGTTATGAATATCGCGAATACTGTTATGATCAAAAATTCAAGATTGTATCTCATAATCATTGGGCGTTTTCCAGTCCAAGATACAAAATTTCGCAAATACCACAAAGAATCGGGTGCGAAAGACCAGTTTTCGCACCCGAATCCCGTCAAAAGGTCGCTCACGGGTGCAAAAGTATTCATTCTGCCCCCGCTTTATTTAAGGGCTACTGCAATGAGCCGCCGACGAGGTCGAGGATCTCGGAGGTGATTTTTTGTTGGCGGCCTTTGTTGTACTCAAGGGTAAGTTCCTGAAGGAGGTCGTTGCCGTTGTCGGTGGCGAGCTGCATCGCGACGGTGCGGGCGGCGTGCTCGGCGGCGGCGCTGTCCAGCAGGGTCGAGAATATGCGGAGACGGACCACTTTCGGGAGAAGAACCTGAATAAGGGCTTCGGGAGAAGGTTCGATGATCATGTCGGGCGCTACAGAAAGTTCAGTCGCTTCGACAGGCTCAGCGACCGAGTGGTGAGATGACGAGGTTACCGCTGCCGGTTGGTGAGCTTGTCGAACCACCGGCTCAGTCGCTTCGACAGGCTCAGCGACCTTACCGGCGTGAAGGTCGGCGGTGGCATCAGCAAGGGACAGAGGCAGATAGGTCTGTCGGGTTGTAGGCTGAGACGAGGTGGATTTATAATGATTATAAACAAGTTCCACCTTGTCGAACCGACCTGAGGCGAATCCGTCCAGCAGTTCCTGCGCCAAAGCCGAAGCCGCCTCATAGGACGGAGATTCCGACATCTTTGTGAAGTCCGAAGGGCTTGGAAAGCCCAGTTTCTTCATCGCCTCCGACATCTTGCGGCCGACGGAATAGACTGTGATGTCGGCATCCCGGAGACCTGCGGCACGATATTCATTGATCACCGCCGTGGCCTCACGGATGGCGTTGGAATTGAATGCGCCGCAGAGCGATGAATTGGAGGCGAAAGCGACGATAGCCACTCTATGCACCTCACGCTGAGCCATTAATGAATATGCTCCCACAGCTCCGTCAGGTTGGTTCGGCAGGCTCACCAACCGTGGTTCGGCTGGGCTCACCAACCGTTGGTCGCTGAGCTTGCCGAAGCGACTTCCCGTCACATCAGAGCTTTCTCCAAAACCGCCTTCAGATGCCTGAGCGGACATATTCACAGAACCCATCAGGTCGATGAGCATGCCGTGCAGACGCTTCTCGTACGGAAGCATATTCCCGATCGCCTGCTGCGCCTTGTGCAACTTGGCGGACGCGACCATCTTCATCGCCGAAGTGATCTTCAGAGTGCCGCTCACCGAAGCAATCCTATCCTTTATTTCCTTTAGAGACGCCATCTGATTTTATGAATATTACGCCTTGTGAGACTGTGCCAGGATTGACTTCACGACGGCCGCAGCCTCATTTTCAATGATTCCGGTGATTGTCTCGTCAATCTTTCCTTCTGACAGCAGATCCAGAACATCCTTCTGATGCGCTGCCCTCATCCTGGTCAGGAACTCTGACTGGAACTCAGGCACCTGATCGATGGCGATATCGCTCATGAGAGCGTGCGTTCCGCAATACAGAATCGCGACCTGCTCCCCTACCGGCATCGGCGAGTACTGCCGCTGAATCAACAACTGGTTGTTTTTACGACCCTTGTCCAAAGCCATCGCCGTTACCTTGTCCATATCCGAAGAGAACTTCGAGAAGGCCTCAAGCTCGTTGAACTGTGCCTGATCAATCTTCAGAGTACCGGCCACTTTCTTCATCGACTTCACCTGAGCGGCGCCACCGACACGGGACACAGAGATTCCGACATTGATCGCCGGACGCTGTCCCTGGTTGAAAAGCCCGGACTCCAGATAGATCTGACCGTCTGTGATGGAGATCACGTTTGTAGGAATATAAGCGGACACGTCACCGGCCTGGGTCTCGATGATAGGCAGGGCCGTGAGTGAGCCTCCGGCCTTGACCTTGCCTTTAAGTGACTCCGGAAGGTCGTTCATCTGCTCCGCGACCTCCTGTTGGTCAATGATCTTGGCAGCCCTCTCAAGAAGCCTTGAGTGAAGGTAGAACACATCACCCGGATAGGCCTCACGTCCGGAAGGACGGCGCAGGATCAAGGAAACCTCACGATAGGCCACGGCCTGTTTTGAGAGGTCGTCATAGACAACAAGGGCAGAACGTCCCGTGTCACGGAAATATTCCCCGACAGCGGCTCCGGCGAACGGTGCGAAATATTGCAGGGCGGCAGGATCAGCGGCGGTTGCGGCAATGACTACGGTGTAGTCCATCGCACCTTTGGCACGCAGGGTCTCCACAATGTTCGCCACTGTAGAACCCTTTTGACCGATGGCCACGTAGATGCAATAGACCGGCTTGCCAGCCTCGTAGTTGGAACGCTGGTTGATGATCGTGTCAATGGCGATGGCGGTCTTTCCGGTCTGACGGTCGCCGATGATAAGCTCTCTCTGGCCACGGCCGATAGGGATCATCGCATCAATCGCCTTGAGTCCAGTCTGGAGAGGCTCGGTCACAGGCTGGCGATAGATAACGCCCGGAGCCTTGCGCTCAAGAGGCATTTCCGTTAGTTCACCCTCGATCTTTCCAAGTCCGTCAAGAGGCTCGCCAAGCGGATCGACAACCCTTCCGAGCATCTTCTCGCCGACCTTGATGGAGGCGATTCGCCCGGTCCTGCGGACTGTCATACCTTCCTTGATCTCATCAGTCGGGCCGAGAAGCACGGCTCCGACATTGTCCTGCTCAAGGTTCATCACCACGCCTTTGACTCCGCTCTCGAATTCGAGCAGTTCTCCTGCCTCTGCGTTGGTCAGGCCATACATTCTGGCCACTCCATCGCTGACCTGCAAGACTTTGCCGATTTCCTCGAACTGGAGGGAGGTGTCGATGTCCTTCAGTTGCTCAAGAAGCACCTGGGAGATTTCACTTGGTTTTATGTTGTCCATACTAAACTATTCTTCTATTCATTTCTTTGAGTTGATGCCTTATGACATCAATCTGACGTACAACACTGGCATCCAAGACGGTGTCCTCCACCTCGAACACAAAGCCCCCTATAAGAGACGGATCAACTTTGGTCCTGAGAATCAGCCCGTCACCGGTTTCTTTTTCGATCAAGGCACGCAGACGGGACTCAAGATTCGGACGCTGTGATCCGACTGCCTTCGGATCCGAAGATGCAGGATCAGTGACCAACAATGCAGGATCAGCAACCACAAGCATGGCGCGCTTGATGTGACGCGAGCGGTAATATTCATTGATGAAAGCCGTGAACACACGGCGCGCATAGCCAACACGGCCATTGCGGATCAGCAATTCCACAAACTTTCGCAAGTCAGGTGCCATTTTCCCGTCCAAAGACGCATCAAACAATCCGAGTTTTCTGGCGGATGGGATTGACGGATTATCAATGTCACGCTGAAATTCAGGGATTTCCGAAAGAGCCCTGCCAACAGTCTCGACCTGCGACGCAACCTCACTCCCGGAGCCGGTCTCATCAACCAGTTCAAGAAGAGCGGTGGCGTAACGTGTCGCGATAATTCCTGTGTTCATAGCATCAATTCTTCAAGTCCTTAGACGAGGAAACCTCATCCACCAACCTATCCACAAGAGCGGACTGCCCATCAGCGTCGGAAAGGCTCTTCTTCAAGACCTTCTCGGCCACGCTGACGGCGACCATCGCGACATCCTTGCGGACATCCCGCAGAGCACTCTCCTTCTCGGCGGCGATCTGCGTGCGTGCCTGATCCAGAATGCGGGAAGCCTCCTCCCGAGCCTGAACCTTAGCCTGCTCGACGATGTTGTCCCTTGAGGCGGCGGCCTCTTTCAGGATCCGGCTCTGCTCCTGCCTGGTCTCCTCGATCATCCGGGACTGTTCCTCGGCAAGATTGCGGAGTTTCTCCTCCGCCTCTTTAGCCGCCTTGATGGAGTCGTTAATCCTCTGCGCCCTCTTCTCGACCGAGCCGGTGATCATAGGAAAACCCCACTTGGCCAGCACGAAGAAGACGATGCCGAAGATCAGCGTCATCCAGACAAGCAATCCGAAATCAGGAGTGATGAGTGACATTTGTTATTTCGCGATAAGACAAACAACGATGGCAAACAGACAGGCTCCCTCGATGAGGGCGCTGACAATAATGGCCGTCATTCTGTAGTGGTCAGCCTTCTCCGGCTGGCGGGCACCGGCCTCAAGGGAAGCCGTACCGATCTTACCG
Organism: uncultured Bacteroidales bacterium; assembly: GCA_934698975.1. Taxonomy (GTDB): domain Bacteria; phylum Bacteroidota; class Bacteroidia; order Bacteroidales; family UBA932; genus Cryptobacteroides. The sequence continues at coordinate 19,625 of CAKUVR010000025.1, read as the reverse complement.
ATACCGAAAGCAGCCGCGAAAGCAGCCAGACCAGCACCAAGAGCCGCACCTACTCTACCAAGAGAAAGGGCCTGAAGCAACATTGTAGAAAGTAACATAATTCTATGATTTTAAATTAACTATTCTGAATATTCCAAATTATTCCGAGGTTTCCGGTTTCTGCCGCGACAGCCCGATGAAGACCGCCGACAGCATAGTGAACACGTAGGCCTGAATGAAGGCCACAAGCAGTTCAAGGCAATCCATGAACACGCCCAGCAGCACAGCCACGACCGTAAGACTGCCGTTCAGAGCCGCTCCCAACTCAGCGGTCAGGAAAATCACAGCCACGACTCCAAGGATCATGAAGTGCCCAGCGAGAATGTTGGCGAAAAGCCTGACCATCAAGCTGAAAGGCTTTGTGAATATGCCAATGATCTCAATCGCGGGCATAAGCGGCAGCGGCACTTTCAGCCAAGTCGGCACATCAGGCCAAAGGATGTCCTTCCAGTAATGCTTGTTACCGAATATGTTGACGATGAAGAACGTGAACAACGCCAGCACGAGCGTCACAGCGATGTTTCCCGTAATGTTCGCTCCTCCAGGGAAGAACGGCACGATTCCCATCAGGTTGTTTATGAATATGAAGAAGAACGCTGTCAGCAGGTAAGGCGAGTACCTCTTGTAGTCCTCTCCCACGCAGCTCTTGATGACATCGTCCTCGATCATCGTCACCAGCATCTCTATCAAGCCAACTCCGCCTTTCGGGGCTTCCTCACGGGCATCGTGCTTCCGGTACCATCTGGCGGTCCCGAGCACGATGAAAAGCAACAGAGCGCAGTTGATCATCAAACCGAACACATTCTTGGTGATGGAAAAGTCCCAAGGCCTGACCTCGGAACCGTCCGCTGCGCGCTCGACTATCTTGTTCTCGTACTTGCTGCCGGAGGGGGCTATGTGGAAACCTTGATATTCACCGTGAGCTAAATGTTTGGAACTGAATATATGGAAGCCGTTCCCGGTCTTGCTTATGAGGATCACCGGCAGCGGGATGCTGACGTGGTGGCCGTTCACCGTGGTGATGTGCCACTCGTAGGAGTCGCGGACATGGCCGTAAAGATATTCATCCATGTCGAAGGCCTTGCCTTGATGCGTAGACACTTCGACAGGCTCAGTGTCCGATGAAGAAGGCTCAGCGACCGGAGCCGCAACCAAAGACAACGGAAGCAAAAGGCTAATGAATATGTAGATCCACTTTCTCATCACAGTTCCACGCAAGCGACAACGTGATTGTCATTAATTTCCACAAAGCCAGAGGAGATGTCCACACTTTCAGTCTTCTCGCCGGTACGGAAAACCACACGTCCCCTCTCCAGCGAGGAGATCAGCGCGGCATGATCCTTCAGGACCTCGAAACGTCCTTTCGTGCCGGGAAGTTCCACGGAATCTACCGATGCATGAACCAAAGTCCTCTCCGGTGAAATAACATCCAGAATTATTGCTGACACACTCTCTGACATATTCCTAAATCTCCTACTTCGCCTGAGCGAGGATAGCCTCGCCCTTCTTTATCGCGTCTTCCAAGGTCCCGACATTGAGGAACGCCTGCTCGGGCAGGTAGTCCACCTCACCGTCAAGGATTCGGCGGAAGCCGTCGATGGTGTCCTGAATGTCCACCATCACGCCCGGCACGCCAGTAAACTGTTCAGCCACAGCGAATGGCTGCGACAGGAACCTCTGCACACGACGGGCACGGTTCACCGTCAGTTTGTCCTCGTCCGAAAGCTCGTCCATACCGAGGATGGCGATGATGTCCTGAAGTTCCTTGTTCCTCTGAAGAATCTGCTTGACCCGCTGGGCGATGTCGTAATGATCCTGTCCCACGATGTTCGGGTCAAGGATTCGTGAAGTGGACTCCAGCGGATCCACAGCCGGATATATTCCTAACTCAGTGATCTTTCTGCTGAGCACGGTGGTCGCGTCAAGGTGCGAGAACGTGGTTGCAGGAGCAGGGTCGGTCAAGTCGTCCGCCGGCACATAAACAGCCTGCACAGAAGTGATTGATCCATTCTTAGTTGAGGTGATACGCTCCTGCATCTGGCCCATCTCCGTGGCAAGCGTCGGCTGATAACCCACGGCGGAAGGCATTCGGCCAAGAAGGGCGGACACCTCGGAACCTGCCTGAGTGAACCTGAATATGTTGTCGATGAAAAAGAGGATGTCCCTCGGGCCGTCTCCCTTGTCACTGTCTCTGAATGACTCTGCGAGGGTCAGTCCGGAAAGAGCCACGGAAGAACGCGCTCCCGGCGGTTCGTTCATCTGGCCAAAGACCATCGCTACCTGTGACTTCTCAAGTTCCTTGCGGTCAACCTTGGAAAGATCCCAATGGCCTTCCTCCATCGACTTCACGAACTCGTCACCGTACTTGATGACCCCGGACTCAATCATTTCACGGAGCAGGTCGTTACCCTCTCTGGTACGCTCTCCCACTCCGGCGAAGATGGAAAATCCGTTGTGTTTTTTGGCGATATTGTTAATCAACTCCTTGATGAGCACGGTCTTGCCCACACCGGCACCACCGAAAAGACCGATCTTTCCGCCCTTTAGATAAGGCTCCAGAAGGTCAATGACCTTGATTCCGGTGTAAAGAACCTCCTGCGAGGTTTTCAGATCCTCGAATTTCGGAGGCTCGCGATGAATAGGCAAGGAGGCAGTCTCATTCAGATTGCCGAGACCGTCGATGGAATCCCCGACAACGTTCATCACACGTCCTCTGATCTGCGCACCTGTAGGCATCGAAATCGGAGCGTGGGTCTTCACAGCCTTCATTCCGCGCCTAAGGCCGTCCGTAGAGTCCATAGCGACACACCTTACAGTGTCTTCACCGATATGTTGCTGAACCTCAACGACCAAAGGCTTTTTGCCTTCGCCTCTGTCTACATCAAGAGCATCGTGAATGCGCGGAAGCTGCGCCTCCTCATCTGTTACATCGAAATGGACATCCACCACAGGTCCGATGACCTGGGCAATGTACCCTATGTTTTCTTTTTCTGCCATTTTGAATATGGTTGTTAACGCGCCGCTCACGCGACGAAATCTCTCTGCTGAAAATTCTAAGCCAAATTTACACAAATTCCCCCAAATGACAAAAAAGCGGGCTGATTTTGACATCAGACCCGCCATTATTCAGACTTTTTGATATATTCGTTAGAATATATTCAATTCTTACTTGAGTTTTTTGTAACCATACTGTGCGGTGTCGCCGAGTTCCATCTCGATCTTCATCAGACGGTTGTACTTGGCGATACGGTCTGTACGGCTGAGGGAACCAGTCTTGATCTGGCCGCTGTTGGTAGCGACAGCGATGTCAGCGATCGTGGTGTCCTCGGTCTCGCCGGAACGGTGAGAGGTGACGGTGGTGTAGCCGTGACGGTGAGCCATCTCGATCGCGTCGAGGGTCTCGGTCAGGGAACCGATCTGGTTGACCTTGATGAGGATAGAGTTGCCGGCGCCCATCTTGATACCCTTCTCAAGGTACTTGGTGTTGGTAACGAAGAGGTCGTCACCTACGAGCTGGCACTTGCCACCAATAGCGGCGGTGAGCTTAACCCAACCTTCCCAGTCTTCCTCGCTGAGGCCGTCCTCGATGGAGTCGATAGGGTACTTGGTGATGAGTTCCTCAAGGTAAGCGATCTGCTCCTCGGTTGAGAGTTTCTTTCCCTCCGGATCCTTGGCAAGACCGGTCTTGAGCTGTTTGTAGTCGTAGAAGAACTTGTCTCCCTCTTTGAAGCAGAACTCGGAAGCGGCGCAGTCCATCGCGATGGTCACATCAGCGCCTGGCTTGTAGCCGGCCTTCTCAATGGCCTGCATGATGCAGTCGAGAGCGTCGTTGATGCCGTTAAGGGCAGGAGCGAAACCACCCTCGTCACCGACAGCGGTGGAAAGTCCGCGGCCTTTGAGAACCTTCTGGAGAGCGTGGAACACCTCAGCGCCCATTCTTACGCCCTCAGCGATGCTCTTGGCACCTACAGGACGGATCATGAACTCCTGGAAAGCGATAGGAGCGTCAGAGTGAGCTCCACCGTTGATGATGTTCATCATAGGAACAGGAAGAACATGGCCGTTGGTTCCGCCGATATAACGGTAAAGAGGAATGTCAAGATAGTTGGCGGCAGCATGAGCGACAGCAAGGGAAACGCCAAGAATGGCGTTGGCGCCGAGGTTGCTCTTTGTGGCGGTGCCGTCAAGTTTGATCATGGCCTCATCTATAGCCCTCTGCTCGAGGCAGGACATTCCGATGATCTCCGGAGCGATCTTCTCATTGATGTTGGCGACAGCCTTGAGGACACCCTTACCGCCGTAGCGCTTAGGATCGCCGTCACGAAGCTCGAGAGCCTCGTTCTCACCGGTTGACGCTCCTGAAGGAACTGAAGCAACACCGATGATGCCGGACTCGAGTTCAACTTCACACTCAATTGTAGGGTTTCCTCTTGAATCAAGGATTTCCCTGCCTGTAACACGTACAATTCTCATAATAACAATGTAATATTAACTAACTGTTTTTATTCTCAAAAAAAGGCCGGGGTTTGAAACCCAGCCTTTTTGTATGTTCAATTATCACGCCACAATTACTTGACGAGGCAGACAGCCACACGGTTCTCCTCAGGAGTCTCGAATGGATTGACTGTGTCACCGAAGTACTCAGTGATGATTCTGTCCTTGTCGATGCCGGCGTTGACGATAGCCTCAGCGACAACCTCAGCTCTCTTCTCGGAGAGGAACTTGTTTCTCTTGGCGGTACCGGTGGCCTTGTCAGCATAACCGGAAACACGAACCTTTGTGTCAGGATTTGCCTTGAGAGCCTCGACAACCTCGTCGATCTTGAGCTGCTCGCTCTCACGGATGTCCCACTTGTTGATGACGAAGAGGATGTTGCGTGAAAGTGACTCGAATGCAGGAACAACCTCTACCTTCTCCTCTACCACTGGTTCTGGTTCTGGTTCCGGCTTTACAACCGGTGCAGGTGCAGGAACAGGAACCGGAGCAGGAACCGGCTTAGCCTTGCCGAAGCTGAAGGTAAGACCGGCGACAGCCTTAATCTGGAAGTCAGCCTTTGAGCCCTTCTTTGAGTTGAAGTGGTCATCAAGGAAGCTGCAGTTTCCTTCGAGGTTGAGGGCGATCACGTCAGAGAGTCTGATGTTGAGACCGGCGCCAGTTCTGAAAGCAGGAGAAACCTTGTTGTCCTCCCAAAGGTAGCCATCAACGAATCTATCCTTAACAGCCACAGCATCATCATTGTTGAAAGCATAGTTCACGCCCACACCACCGAAGATGTATGGGTTGAGGGTTCTGTCGAACTTATAGCCGGCGAAGATGGAAGCGACGTCAATCATGACATCAGCAGCACCCTCGATGTAGTTGAACTTATAGACAGTGGTAGGTCCGTTGACCGCACCCTTTGCCTGCCATCCGTTCACATTGAGTCTTGCCCCGAAAACCGGAGAGAACTGATAGCCGACTGAAACAGCCGCTGAAGGAGAGATAAGGTCAGAGAATGAAGCCTCACCGATAGTGTGGGCGGCTCCACCTTGAATCTGCATAAACCAATAAGGGTCAAAGTCCTTCGTCTGTGCGTTCGCTACGGACAGAGAAGCAACAAGCGCTGTGCTTGCAAGAATAGCGAAAATACGTTTCATAATATTATTGAATATAAATTTGCATAATTAGCGATGCTAAATTACGACATTTTTTCCAATCTGCAAAATATATCAATTATTTAGGATTCAAATTACCCAGAGTAACCAAAACTATTTCAGCATCGTAACAAATTCACTGAATCAGAGATAGGAATATGACAACACAGGGCCAGACTCGGCGTTCAGGCGTTCAGGTTCCTGTGCCGACATTAGCCTGGTAGTTTCCCGGCGGAAGCCTGACACCACCAAATAGAAAGCCACGTCGCCTTCACATACACTTGCCATCATTGGCGATGAATATTCTCGCCCGCTACACCACGCCATTCACATGCGTAAAACATAACTAGCAATGTATGAGTTGATTGCAAAACACTGCCGGTCGTTTCGGGAGGGCAGCGTTCACGAATATATTCATTCACAAGTGTTTGCAGTTTACGCCATTATCCGCAAGGTTTCTCGAGACATACGGATTTCCTTGATGGATAAACTTCGGCAAGCGGGGAACCACAGGCAAAACGGCTGGGAAAGAGTTTGCTTGTGATCTTCAAACAAAGAATATTCAGACTAATGAACTTTAGGCTTGCGGTCAATTACAAGTATCTCGGGTTTGTGCCGTCCATAGCGTTCAGCCGCACCCTTGGGAGACGAAAAGTGCTGAAAACGCTTCCTAAGAGTGCACGATACACTCTTGAGAATCAAAGGAGGCCGAAAATGCTGCCAATGAGATCAAGCGTAAGTCTATAAAGAGCATAATCAAGATAATTTTTGGAATTATCAAGCGACTTTTACGGACAGTTATGCTGGCGGAAAAATATGCTGGCGGAAAATCAAAGAAAGGGAGTGAAGAAAACTTCACTCCCTTTCATTATTGTGTTACAGTTACCTGTGAACTTGATTATTTAATCGTGCTCACCGGGTTAACAGTAATTGTAAGAGTTCCGTTGAGAACACCCCAACCATACTGGATGGATGCAGGGATGAAAATGTGGTAAGAGTGCTGGATAGGGCTCTGAACATTCTCATACCTAAGAGTGTAACCAGACTGTTCAAGAGTAGCTTTTGAAGGAAGCTTGCCGTCAGGAAGGTCTGTCTTGACATTCTTGTAGTTGTTTGCAAGGTCAAGAACAACATCACTGAACTCACCGTAGAAGTCCCAGTACTGGCCAGCTACTGGCTTAGTCTCAGTCCAAGCGGACTTCTGCCACTCCCAGCAACCGATTCTTTGACCTACTGTGTAGACATCGTCAAATCCAGGACCTGGCATTTCGTTGCAATCTGAGTAAACAATCTGAGCCTCTACCTCTTCAGTTTCAGCAGGATGATACTTAATGTCAACGATAGTTCTGTACTTGATTGTCACCTTGGCCTCTTTCTCGACTACACTGACAAGCTCGCAAGACTTACCGTCAAGGTCACCGTATGTCGCATAGAACGGATGAGTATTGTCAATAAGGTAGTTAGGATCTACATCAGCAATCAGAGCCTTAGCATACTGGAGAGCCTCATTCTTAGAACGGCCAGTCGCAACAATCACATCACCCTTTACAAGCTCGCTATTTGCAGGGAATCTGAACCACTTACGATTAGCTCCAAAATAGCCAAATCCATAACTATCTGTGCGGGTATCAACAATATCGTAACCATAGGACCCTTCATACCACTTGGCAACCTCATCATTCTTGTAAAGCTGTACAGTTGCCTCATAGTACTTCTCACCAGTGAGAATCTCAGCCTCAGCGTCGCCATAAACTGGCTCGTAGTAAGCATCCTTCACAATCTTGGTGTAGCCTGGGATTACAACGGCGTGGTCAGCAGGTGAGCAAACCTTGTTCCAGTAGTAAGCCTCTTCGAGAACCTCAGTAGTGGTAGGAGGAATGATAGCCTCACCTCTCCAGTCCTTGAGAAGACCATCGTAACCGAAGGTAATCTCGTCACCACCGTCAACGGCATCCTTAACTGAAAGCCCCTCAGGGAGGAACATAGTAACAGGGCGGATGAAGTTAACCATGAATGTGTTGAGAGAATAAACATCTCCGCTCTTGCCTACAGCATACCACTCTACGAGAGCCTGAAGCCCCTTCTCGCTGTTGAGAGCCTGCTTGATGCTGGCGTTGTTCTTGTCGAGAGCGATAGAAACCTCACCGTCATAAGTAGAGAGATAGATACCCTCACTGGTAGCGCCCTTATAGTTGGACTTGACACCGTTCTTGTAAACCTCAATGATCCTGAACGCTGGAGTCTCATTGCAAGGAAGACCCTTGACAGAAAGTGCTTCCCAAGGCTGCTCAGCGATAGGGGTGTTGAACCAGCAGTTCTCAGCAACATCAGTCGGATCATTAGGTCTGTTGACGTTGGCCTGAAGCACGCCGTCCTTCCAGAAGATATCCTTCTCCTTGTGAACGATTGTAAGTTCAGGAAGCTTGAAGTTGACGGTGAACTTGAATGTGATCTTTGAAGGATACTGGTTGAATGCGTCGAGGGTGTTCTTCACTGTGAGATACCCCTCAATCACTGAACCCTTGGCTCCGATTGTGCCGACTTCCTTGTGGGTGAAGTTCCAAACGACCTTCTTGGTGGCCTTGCCGTCTGAAGCGGTGCCATCCTTGAGTTCAGGAGCTGTGATGTCGCTGGCCTTGGCGTTCTTGTCGACGTAAGCCTTGTCGAACTCGTACATGTTCCAGAACTCAACGTGGTTGAGGTTGAGGGTACGGTAGATGGCGTCACGGAGAGTCTCCTCTGGGATTTCCCTTGAAACGACAGCCTTGGCGTCGTCCTCGCAAAGGAGGGTCACATCAAGAACTTCGTCAGTGATGGTTGAGATCTCGTAGGTCTTGTCAACAGAGATGACGAGCTTGATGAAGGCACGGGTTACAATGTTATCGCCGTGCATGAGGTCAACCCTAACGATAGGGGTGCGGCCGATGGCCTCCCTGTTGTGCTCAACACCCTTGGCGGCCTTAACCTCGAAGGTACCATTCTCGGCGCTCGTGCACTCGATGACGGTGTTCTGGTCGGTCTTAGTCTCGGCGCTCTCAACTACATAAGGAGTCTGGGCTACTGAGAACCTGTAGGTGAAGCCGTACTTCTCAAGGTCAAGGTTCGCGTGATCCTGAACATTCTCAAGACCAGGGGTCTCGATGTCAGTGGTGATGCAGGTGGCGACAAGTTTCTTGAGGTCGAACGGCTTGTCGTAAGGCATTGGGTAAACAGGATCCTGCGCAGCGGCAGCCTTGAATGTCTTGGCGTACTCGTGGGCAGCCTTCTTGTCCTTGGCGTACTTCGCAAGTTCAGCCTTGTCGGAGATGGCGAGGTCGGCGGCGCAGTAAGCGATCTCATTCACATGAGCGTACTCTGAGTAAACCTCAGGCTTCTGCTCGGCCTTGGCCTCGGCCTCGGTGAGACCCTTCTTGAGGACGGCCTTGAGGGCCACGATGTCAAGGTTCTTGTTGACGTTCTTGTCAGTGTTGATCTTCTCGTCCTTCTTGACAGAGAAAGTGACGTAACCTGTGGCGGCGTCATATTCAGGAGCGCCCACAATGCTTACAGGAGCGGCAGGAGCCGTGGCTCTTGTGAACACGTAGTTCGCCTTGTCGCCCACGAATGAGAAGTCAGCGCAGTCTACACCGACGGTCCTAGGGTTCAGACGGTACTGAGCCTTGGCCACAGCAGAGGAGAACTTGGCATACTTGTTAACCTCAACGCTGTTCTGGTCGTCATCGATCTTGTCCTTGGCGACCTCGTTCTCGTCGGCATCCTTGAGAGGATCGTAAGCGATGGTCTCGAAGAGGATGGCAGGAACGCCGTCGTAGTAGTGCTCAGGGACGAACACGATGCCGGTCAGACGACCCTCGATGATGCCGAGGACGGCGTCGATCCTGGTGTTGAGGGCGGTGTTGTACTGCTCTACCTTCTCGTCAAGCTTGGTGATCTTGCCGTTGAGGTCCTCGACAGCCTTGTCAAGTTTCTCGTCAAGAGCGTCGATCTGATTCTGAAGGTCCTCGTCCACACCGTCAAGAGCCTCGATCTTCTTCGCGAGGGCATCCTTCTCGGCGTAGATTCCGAGAACGTTCTCGAGGGCGCTGTCGAACTCACCCTGAAACTTGGCGTCCCATGCGGTCTCGAAAGCGGTGTTGAACGCTGGCTGGAAATACTCTGCCCAAGCCTTGGCGAACTCGGCGGCGAAGTCGGTGGTGAACCTTGCCTCGTAAGCGGCCTTGAAGGCCTCGGCGAAGTCAGCCTTGTTGAACTTCTCGTTGAAGAGCTGGGTGATCTGGTCAGCGAACTCAACATCCTTGGCAAACAGATCTGTGATCTGAGTCTTGATGCTGTCAATCTTCTTGTCGATGTTGTCAAGACGTCCGGTGGCGGCAAGGTCGGCGGCTACAAGCTCCTCGATCTTGGCCTCAACCTCGGCCTTGAGGGCGTAGGTCTTGAGGGCCTCCTTGATCTCGGCGATCTCGCCAAGAGCCTTTGTGGCGTCTTCCTGAGCCTTAGCGATGGCTGTCTGAGCCTCGGTCAGCTTGCTGTTGATGCCGGCGATGTCCACCTTGACGGCGGCGAGGTCCTCACCAAGAGTCGCAACCTTGGACTGAACTGTCTCGAGGGTGGTGTTGAGGGCGGCGATGGCCTTGTTGGCCTCCGCAAGGGCGTCCTTCGTGGCGAAGGCGGCATCAACATACTCCTTGGTGGCGAGACCCTTGATGGTCTCCTGGATTGACTTCACCGTGCTGTCGATTCCGTCAACCTTTGTCTGGAGCACACCGATCTGGGAATTCAGGGTGGTCACCTTGTTGGTGAAATCGGTGGTGAGGGCGGTGATCTTGCCCTCGATCTCGGACTTCAGAGCGCCGTCGGCGGCCTTGTAGTCCTTCTCAAGCTGGGCAATGTCAGCGGCGTGCTTCTCCTGAAGCTTGCCAAGGGCGGTCTGGAGCTCGGTGATGGCGGCCTCCGCCTTCACCTTCGCGTCGCTCAGCCCGGAGACGGTCGTCTCAAGGCCTTTGACCTGATCCTCGACATTCTTCAGTCGGCCAGTCTCGAGGTTATCGATGCGCTCGTTCGCCTTGTCGATATCCTCAGAGTAGTCCGTACAACCAGTGTACGCGAATGTTGCGCCAGCGATGGCGAACATCGAAACCAATCTAAAAAATTTGTTCATAAAGGATAAATGTTAATAAAAAAAAGTTAAACGTTGTTCCTCCTAGTAATAAATATGTTTTGCGGCCCCCACGAGGGGGTACTCCATAACACAACGACAAATATATGGGTTTAATTTTTCATAAGCAAGATTTTTCTGCAAGAAATCGCCAAAAAACGCTCAAAAAAGCATTTGTTACTAGGAGTGACACTCCTTTCGCGGCGGGAATCTCCGCCACACGCTTCTGGAACGGACATATTCATAGGGCGGCCGACGGCGCCGACATACGATTTGCATGCGGATTTCACGGAAATATTCGCTATCTTTGGGGGCGAAGTTGTAATGGAGCGGACCGCTTCGACAGGCTCAGCGGCCAGTGAGGCCAGCCCCGAAAGCCCTCAAAGGGTACGTGGTGGCTGAAAATCCAATTACACTTATTAATATATGCAATGGCGCATCTTGCCGCCATCCAAAAGCAGTCAAAGAACAGAACGAAACGATGAGACACCCAGCGAAACAACTAATGGCAGCGATGGCAAAAGCAGTGTTGGCCGTCACCCTGATTTCTTCGTCACCTTGGCCAATGAATATGCTCGCTCAGGAAACAGCGTCATCTCCTAAACCAAAATACAAGGAACTGACGTTTCTCAAGACCATACACGACTTCGGAACGTTCTCCGAAGCCAGCGGGCCGAAGACCTGCACATTCAAGTACAAGAACGAGACCGACATTCCGATATTCATTCGTGATGTGGTGGTTTCGTGCGGGTGCACATCGGCGCAGTGGTCCGGAAAGCCACTTAAGCCGGGAGAATCCGGCGAGATCAAAGTGACCTTCACCAACGACACCGGCGCGATGATTATGGACAAGACCATCACGGTTTACATGTCCTCCCGTGTAAAGCCCGCGACACTGCGGATCAAGGGCATCATCGTCAAAGCCGGATAAGTCCGCCCGGTTTGTAAATATACTGTCCTGAGGAGCCAACCTCTCTTATTACAGACATACAGTAGTAGTCGTCAAAAGCCACCGGTGCGCCTTACCATTCATCAATAAGGCGCAGAGTGCCGCATATCGGAAGAGACGAAGGCTTTAACTCAGTTGTTTGTCCGGTGAAAGCCTCGTTGGCCGGATGAAATGCGTATTATCGTTTGTTTCTCCGGCCAGAGGGCGTTTCGCCGGATGAACATTACACGGAAAAAGGCAATGGTGTGAATTTCACAAAAGACTTTCAGCCACATGACGAATCTGCGCTGACAGAAGCCTAATCGGGCTGAAAAACTCAAAGGCTATGGCACAAGGTTTTCACGGAGAAGTGCTTTCCATATACTTCTATCCGTCTTTGAGATGAAGGCGTTTCGTAAATCCGCAAGAGCATAGGTATGGGTTCACTGCGGAAATCGAAAAAGAGACCGTGAACGGAGGCTCTCAGTCTCATGCTATATATCATCAGATCTGATTCAGAACATTTGCAATATTTTTCAGAGGTAATTAAATACGAGTTGACTATAAATCTTGTAAATTGCTAATTATCAACTAATTTCACAACAATTGATTAATTGCTTGTAATTAATTGTTTGCAAACACAATAGGCCAGAAGTTAGTCAACAGGTATATAGTTCCTTTTTCAGAAGTAAAAGTGCATATACACGCCAAACAACCAACCAAAAAAGCCAGTGTAACTCTCGATTATATATTTCGGAACTATGCGCTTTAGGCTCGCTCCTAATCCCTTCGGTAACACTTTCGGTCTCTTTTGCTCCTCAAGAGTGCATCCCGCACTCTTGGGAAACGTTTCTCGCACTTTTCGCTTCCCGAGGGGGCAGCCAGACACTCATGGACGAGATTATTTGCTTCTGAAAAACCATCCAGATTACGCGCGGCAACCTGCTCAGGACTTTGTGGAAGCATATTCCACTGATTTCCAGGCTTGCGGCGTTTCAATCGGTGTTTTCGTGGCGTTTGAATCGCGTTTTCGTGGGACAGACAAAAAAAAGAGGCCGGGGGCGAACGCCCTCGGCCTCAATCGATATGTTTGTCTAAAGACTAGACTTGATTACTTCTTGAAAGTTACAGATACCTCAGCCTCAAGTTGATCATGGTGAACATAGTCAAGGACATAGTTCAACTTGGCTTTGAATCTGAACTCTATAGGCTTGACAAGGTCACTGAGGTCACCAGTTAAGATGATGATACCCTTCTCCTGATCGTACTTGAACTTGGTATAGTTATAGATTTTCTGCTTCTCTCCACCGACATAAACCTCAACATCCTCAGTCTTAGGGAAGATGACTTCGCAGTCGTAAGTATAAGGATTGGTCTTCTTACCCTTAACAGTACCTGTGCTGACAAAAACGCCGGTAAGAGACTTAGCATCCTGCTTAACGATGTTGCCTTCCTCAAGAACACCCTCGATAATCATGTTGTTCCAAAGGTTGACAGTCTCACCGGTTGATCCAACAGGAACCACCTTCTCAACTTTGTCAAACGCGAACTTCGTGATAGGACGTGCAGTAGAGAGTTTCATTACTTTTTCGTCAAGCTTGATGCCGTCAAACTTGAGGACGGCCGTAATTTCATCGTAACGAGCGGTGAATGAGTCAGCCCTTGGGTTCTTCAGCCAGTTGATGAGAGACTCCTCAATTGTAGGGAAAGCCGGAGATGCGGCGTTAGGAATAACCTTAACAGTCGCGGTGGCTATTGAAGGCACGTTTTCAATTCCATTAACAGCATCAGCCTTTGTCTTCTGAGCGTACTCGATGGTCAAAGTCTCTTCTTTTCCGTCATAGTTGTCAACAATGACGTACTTGCTGAGGTCAATATCCTGCTTGAGCACATACTTGTCATACTTAGCCTCATGAAGAATCGTACCTGTCCAGTCTTCATTCAAACGGTCTTTAGCCGGAGCTAGTCTAAAGTCTGGCTTCACGAATGCAAGAGCGTTAGCCGTCTTGAAGGTGTAGGTGACACCGTACCAAGTCTTGCGTGTCGCCTCGTAACTGAAGGTGTCCTCGAATGTCTTGAGGTCAGCCCTGTCAACAACAACGTTGACACCATCATCGGTGACATTGATGGTCGTAACAGATGTGGCAGGGAACGAATCATCCTTCTTGCCATCGATGACAGCGTTAACCTTCTGAGTCTTTACCACCTTTTCCTCGTTAACGGAAGCCCAAAGGGTCTTGGCGTCAGCGAAATATCCGCCGATGGCGTCAACGAGAGGCTTGCGGTACTCGTCAACATCGTAAGTTACCTTGAAGGAAGGATCCTTAGAGTTGAACTTGAACGCCTTCGCAGGGAGGGTGACAATCTGATCCTCAGCCATCTTACCGAGAACATACTCGAAGTTGATGATGTAATCGGTCTGGTTCTCATCCACGGCGTAGATGGCCTCGACAACATACTTGTTATCACCGACCTGAGAGAAATTATAGGTACGACCCTTAATAACAACCTTAGCGACATCCTCCACCTTGTCAGCGACTTTAGTGATTTGGATAGGAGTCTTGGTAACCGGAACATCAACTGTCTTATCATTGATAGTGCTGGTCACCTTATAAGTAGGCTTCAACTTAAGGATGTCACCAAGAGAGACAACTGTCTCAGGATATTTCTCGGCATACTTGCTCTCATCACTCTCCTTCTTGGTCACATAGCACTCGTCGAAAGTGATGTCCTTGTCGTATGCCACACCGGAAGCGATGTTCTTTGTGAGTTCCTTGGCCTTCTTGTAAGACCAGTCGATGCGATTGACATCGTAAGGGGTAACATCGAAGGTAACCTTGCGACGGATGATCTCGTAGTCGGCGGTTTTAACCGGAATCACGTTCTTGACGCCCGCGAGTGAGAAGTTGGCGGTGTGGGTCATGTGTGAGCCTACAGCGGCCTTAGGGTTGGAGAGAACCTCTGTCTCGTTCATGGAAATGTAAGCGGCAGCGAGAGTCATCTCGAAGTCAACCTTGCTGAAGAACTTGGCGTTGGCCTTTGGATCGGCGGCGGCGGCGACAGTCATCGCAGGGGTGATTTTGGCAGGATCAACGTTCATGATCGCGGCAGCATCAGCGATGGTTCTGTACTTGGCATCCTCGAATGTCTCGCCTTTCCTAAAGTCAGCGATGTAAACAGCGTAATCGTAACCCTTGAAATAGTTCCAAACGGCAGGAGCGTCTGACCATTCCTTCTGAATCTTAGAATTATCAATGAGCTTTACTTCGTTCGTAAAGTCGTAAATCGTGAAGGCATCTGTCAATTCGCAGCCGGCGGAGAGCCTTACAGGAACGTAGGCGGACTCGATGTACTTGCCGGCGTCTTTTTTCTCGACTTTTGCGTTCCCCTCTTCATCCACAGTGTTGATCTCTGTTTCGGCAGGGGCCTCTACACGGAGGGCGATGGCGAAGGATGAAGCATGGTCGGCGGCAGAAGAGATGACAGGTGTGCCGCTAGGATATTCAGGAAGTTCGTAGTCAACGCCCTCTCCGAAGACGGCCTCTACCTTGACGATTCCGTTCGCGGCGACAGCCGACTTGATTGTGGCAGTGGCAGCCTCGGCGGCTCCGCGGGTAAAGTGGTGCTTCAGAGGGACAGCGACGATGGATGCTTCACCGCTCTCAAGCATCTTTGCCACATCCTCAGCCTGAGTGCGAGGGTAAACCTCGAAGCTGGCGACAACGGTCTTGTCTGAAAGTGGATATGACTTGCCGGCCTTGTCATTATAGATATAGTAGTAATAGAGAGAAGCGCACATGTCATCGTACTCAGGGACGAATGTCACGCTCTGGATGCGGTTCGCAAGGTCTCCGATGACGAGGATGATGTCACCGATAGTATCGTCGATACGGGTGACAGCGGCGTCTACCTTATCCTCAAGAGGTTTGATCTTATTGTTGATGAGATCCGTCTTGGCGGCGTTAACCTTCTCAAGGATGGCCTCACTTACAACGCCATTGTCCGCGATAGCACCAGCGATGGCCGTTTCAAAAGCGGTGTTGAATGAACTTTGGAAGTTAGTTTCCCAAGCAGTGCCGAAAGCGGTGTCAAACGCAGGCTGGAAATTTGTGCCCCAAGCGGTCTCGAAAGCGGTGTTGAACGCAGGCTGGAATGTCTCAGTCCAAGCCTTGGTGAAAGCGCCATCGAAATCGTCCTGGAATCTTGCCTCGTAAGCAGTCTTGAAAGTCTCAGCGAAATCAGCGGAGTTGAACTTCTCGTTGAAAAGTTTCTCGATGTCCTTAGCCATAGCCTCATCAGCGGCGAAGAGCTCTTTCACATAACCCTGAAGTGTCTCATTGAGTTTAGCGATCTCATTGAAAATTTGCTTCTTGGCATCAGCAAGAGCCTTGTCGGCATCCTCCGCAACCTGATCGATCTTATTGCCAAGTTCGGTGTCTGCAACCTGAAGCGCCTTGATCAGTCCAGCGAACTCCTCGTCCTTAGCGGCAAGTTCAGCGTACTTCTTGGCAAGTTCAACGTCAGCGGCGGCAAGTTCAGCATCCTTAGCGACAAGTGCGGCGTCAGCAGCCACAAGATCAGCAATCTTAGCCTCCAAAGCACCCTTGGCAGCATACACACCAAGAGCCTCGATGAGAGCGTCAACCTTTCCAAGAGCATCATTGGCCGTTTCCTGAGCAGCTTTGGCGGCAGCAGCGGCAGCAGCGGCAGCAGCGACAGCCTTGTCAGCGGTCTCTTGAGCCTTCTTAGCGGCGGCAGCGGCGGCGTCAGCGGCCGTCTGAGCAGCCTCGATTGCCTCGTTGGCGGTCGCGATAAGACCCTTGACCTCTTCTATGTCAGAGCCATGGGTCTTCTCAAGGGCTGCGAGTTTGGTGTTAAGCTCGGCAAGGGATGCGGCGTGCGCGGCCTTGGTGGCGTCGAAGTCCTCCTTGAGGGCGTTGTGGGCTGTAGAAAGTTCTTCGAGCCTCTTCTCCACGTCAGCAAGACGGGTCTCGAGGGCAGAGGTCTTCTCGTTCACGAGGGCGACAACCTCAGCGGTGGCGTTGGTGAGCTCAACCTTGGTGGCATAAGTGGCATCCGCCGCAGCCGCAAGGTCAGTGATCTGCTTCTGAACGGCAGGAATCACAACCTCGGTGATGTTCTTCACATCAGACTGGAGGGCGGTTATCTTCTCACCATTCTGCAGAATCTGGTTCTTAAGCTCTGTGTCAGCCTGCTTGTAAGCCTCAGCAAGCTTTGAGATCTCTCCGGCATACTTGGTGTCAAGAGCCGTAAGGGCGTCGGTGAGTTCCTGAGCCTTGTCGGCGAGGGTCTTCTCGATGGCCGCTTTGTCGGCCGCGTGAGCCTCCTTCACAGCCTTGATGTCAGCATCGTGCTTCGTCGCGAGAGCAGTCAGCTCTTCCTTAAGCGAGGCGGTGTTGTCCTGAAGAGACTTGATCGACGCATTGGCGGCGTCAATCTCCTTCTGGAGCTTGTCATCAGCCTCCTCAAGTTTCTTGTACTGCTCCTCGGTTGTGGCGATGTGCCCGTCAATACGCTCGTCGAGCCTATTGACATCCTCAGAGTAGTCCGTACATCCTGTGTACGCGAACGCCAGACCCGCTACGGCCAGCGTCGAAACTAATCTAAAAAATTTTTTCATAAAGGATAATTGTTAATAAAAAATGTTAAACATGTTACTCCTAGTGACAAACACTTTTTTCGCCCTTTTTCGGTGATTTCTTGAAGAAAAATCTTGTTTATGAAAAATTAAACCCATATATTTGTCGTTGTGTTATGGAGTACCCCCTCGCGGGGGCCGCAAAACATATTTATTACTAGGAGTGACACTCCTTTCGCGGCGGGAATCTCCGCCACACGCTTTTGGAACGGACATATTCAGTGAGTCGGGAAGGCTTCCCACATACGGTTTGCATACATGAGGCGGTCTCTGCTCTTCTTATGCTACGGCTCTTGATGGTAGGTAAACCATCGGGCGCTTCGACAGGCTCAGCGACCGATATGGCTATGGGCGCTTCGGTAGGCTCTGGGCATATAAGGTCATAGGCGCTTCGACAGGCTCAGCGACCGATTGGTCATGGGCGCTTAGGCAGACTCAGCGGCAGATGGAAGTGGGGATGATAGCCGGAGGATAAGGATATGACCTAAACTAATATATTCTAGAAATTGGTCAGGAGACGGGCATTGCGCATTCTGTCAAGGCGGTCTGAGCCTCCAAGATAGTGCTCGGTGACCATCAGGCTGGAGTGGCCGAGAGATTCCGAGATGAATGTCAGGTCAACGCCTTGACGAAGGAGAACAGTGGCGAAACTATGCCTTGCTGAATAAGTCGTGAACCTTGGGATGCCCAATTCTTCCGAAATCTTTCTCAAAGCGTTGTTGCACATACTGATGACCTTTCGGACAGTGTTGGAAATCGAAAGCATGTCAGTTGCCCCTTCGGCATAGTCAAACAAGAGTGTTTCAGGGTTGCCGTCATAGGGGTTGCCCCAACGGCGAAGGATGTCAAGCATCTCTGGGGTGATCACCGCACGGATGATCTTTGAGCCGCCATAGGCGTGAGCGGTCTTGGAACGAAGAAAACAGATTTCGCCGTCTATTATATTCTTATATTTAAGGAACAGCATGTCACGGAAGTTGATGCCATTGCATAGATAAGAGAAGAGCCAAAGATCGCGGTAGCGCTCTCTGGAAGCAGTTCCCTTGTAGGCAACTATTTTACGAATATGATCGTACGAGAGAGCGAGGCTTCTGGAACTACCTTTTGGAATGATGTATTTGCCACGGCCGAACGGGAACATGGATTCCTTGACCAAACCGGCGGCAGCGGCTTCGTTCATAACGCAGCGAAGAGTTTTCATATAGATACAGATTGTGGTCACGGCCTTGTTTTCCTTCTTGAGGAAATTCTCGAAAGAGTTAAACCAAGAAACAGATAATTTGCTGAATAAGATGTCCTTGCCGGCAAACCTCTCCACATTCTTCAGAGTTGTGCGGCAACGGTAATACGAGTTTATCCTCCCCTCAGTCTGAAATTTGTCCATCATTGACTCAAGCGCTGCGTTTAGCGTCTTGTCAACGGGTTTACCCATTCTGGCCTCAAGAGCCTCGAAAGAGAACGTTCCCTTTTCAAGCAGTGCTTCAACTTCCGCGCTTATCTGATTGAATTTCGTGATGATGTCCGCATGGCAATCCGGCATTCGCTTGGAGTAGGATATTCGTTTCCACTCAGAAGCAGGGAGGTCTACACCTGTTGGGTAGTACTTCTGGATCCGGCTGTAAACAACCTCAATTTTGACTGGGAAAACACCTGATTTTTTTGCTCTGCGCCTGTCTAACACAGCGATGACGGAAACTCCGTCCTTAGAGATTTTTAGCATAGTATTAATTATTTAAGAGTGAATAATTTGCATGCAATTTATATACATGTGCAGCGAGATAGGGGCTATCTGGCTGAAAATGACGTTGTGGGGATGTATGCAAAGAAATACGTATGTAAACGTGGGTACAAAAATCAGGCGTGGGGTAACAGACTGTTGACAACTCGTGGGAGTCGAGGGAGGCACTGACGGGAAGCGAAAAAGGCTTATAACGCACCAGAGGGCACGGATGGCACTGACGGGAAGCAAAAAGACATGAAAACGCTTCCGGAAGGTGCTAATGGCACTGGCGGGAAGCGAAATGGGGACATAACGCCTCCGGAGGGCGCGGGAGGGCCGGGGGATCCTGAAGGGGAAGGGACACAAGGGGCGTGGACAGCGCACAAAAAAAGGAGTCCGACTGTCAGACGACAATCGGACTCCCCGAAGGACGGCGGCGACCTACTCTCCCAACTGGTGTGTCAGTACCATCGGCGCGCGCGGGCTTAACT
>CAKUVR010000024.1:0-36577 GCA_934698975.1 uncultured Bacteroidales bacterium | reverse complement strand
CCGTGAATATCCGGGCGATACATCCTGTTGATGATCTCCCTCATCCAGTACTGCGTCTTCCACGGCTGGTTCGTCCAGGCATAGAGGTAAGGAATATGATGGCTCGGCTCGTTGCCGTGCACGTAGCCACCGATCAGACAGTCTTTCGTGATGTCCTCGTTAGTGGCGTAGGCATATTCAGGAAGATCGTGGTAGAAGAGTTCGTCCAGGGCTAAGATGAACTTTTTCTCGCCGCCCATCAGCTCCATCACGCCATAAACGTCCTGCGGGGCGTGGAACGAAAAGTTCAACGAGTTGCCCTCGATGAAGCCCTCTCCCATTGTCTGCATGATGTCGAAATCCTTCTTGAAAGTGCCGTCTGAATATTTCGGGCGCGCGAACCCAAGCTCGGTGTCGAACACGTTCCTATAATACTGCGCGCGTGCGAGATATTCTTCAGCCACCTTCTCGTTGCCGGCGAGGCAGGCGGTGTGCCAGATGGTCCAGTCATCGTAGGAATATTCCAACGTGTTGCTGGCTGCGGTGGAGATCTTGTCGTAAGGCACGTAGCCGAGTCTCATATATTCCCCGAGCCCGGCGTACCACTCTGCTTTTGAGGTGGTTACCATTGCTTCAAGGGCACGATTGCGGTCGATGTCCAAACCTTTGGTGATCGCGTCGGCAAGCACTGGCACGGCGTGGTAGCCGCTCATGCACCAGTTCTCGTTGGCGCAGTGGCTCCAGACCGGCAGGAATTTCAAGACATTCTGGTCGTAGTGAGCCAGCATCGACTCCACCATGTCCCTGTCGCGGTCCGGCTTGAACAAGGCCAGAAACGGATGCTCGGCGCGGTAGGTGTCCCAAAGGGAGAACACGGTGTAGTTCGTGAAGCCGTCTGCCTGGTGGATCTCGTGGTCAAGTCCTCTGTACTTTCCGTCCACGTCCATATAGACGGATGGGTTGATCATCGTGTGGTAGAGGGAGGTATAGAACATCTTCTTCTCGTCCTCTGTGCCCTGGATCTCAATCTGGGAAAGTTCCTTTTCCCAAGCCGATGTGGCCTCAGCCGCGATCTGGTCGAAAGACTTTCCGGAAGCCTCGGCTGCAAGGTTCTTCAACGCACCCTTGGCTCCGGTCGCCGAAAGGGCAACCTTCACTGTCAGCTCTGGATTCTTGGACGTGGCGAACTTGAACCACGCCACAAGCTTGCGTCCGGCCATCGCCGGGAAGTTGTGATACTGATCGAATTTGCTCCAGCCACCTTTATAGTTGATCTTCCCGCGGTCCGCGTAACCATATTCAGTGATAGGCTGCGAGAAAGAGATGGCGAAGTAGGTGTAGTTCGTGCGCGCCCAGCCGTTGGTGATGCGGTAGCCGGTCAGAAGGGTGTCGTTCTGCACCTGCACCTCCGCCCAGAGGGTCTTGCCGTCGTAGTTGTAGATTCCGTGGATGAGGTCCAGAATCACCTGACCGTCAGCTCCTTTAGGGAATGAATATTCGTGGACTCCGACTCTGGTGGTGGCGGTCATACGGGCCTTTACACCGTAGTCGTCCAGCGTCACCTCGTAATAACCAGCCGAGGCCTTTTCCGTGTCGTGCGAGAAACGGCTGCGGTAGCCGCTGTCCGGGTTGTCGCTTGTGCCGGGATTCAGTTTCAGAGCTCCGGTGGTCGGCATCAGTAGGATGTCGCCCAGATCCGAGTGCCCGGTTCCGCTGAAATGCGTGTGGCTGAACCCGACGATTGTCGGGTCGGAATAACGGTAGCCGGCGCAATATTCATAGACGCGAGGCTGGTATTTTCCGTTCACGTTGTGAGGGATTGTGTCCGTGTCTGGGCTCAGTTGAACCCCGCCGAAAGGCACGCAAGCCCCGGGAAAAGTGTGTCCCATCCCGTCGGTTCCGATGAAAGGATTTACATAACCCGTTTTTGAGGAAGGCTGCTGCGCGGCCATGCCGGAGCAGAGAAGCAGGAATATACCTGCGCAGAACAGAGTGTTTTTCATGGCTCAAATATACGTAAAACTATTGTTTTTTTGTGAAAAAGTCTCTAAATTTGCTTTTCCTACCTTGATTGGTGGTGGGTCATTTTTGGGTATTAAATCGGTTTATGGTAAAGGTTTATAAGCTGTTTTTCCATGATTGATGATTGAAAATAGCACTTTAATTAAACTATAAATTTAAAAACATTTATGTCTTTCAAAAAGATTGCAATGACGCTTGCGCTCATCCTCGCCTCAGTGGTGGCTTTGGCTCAGACCAAGACCATCAAGGGTGTGATCTACGAGGAGGAAACCGGCGAGACCATGCCGGGAGCGACAGTGTCGGTTGTCGGATCCACAAAGGGTGTGATGACTGACCTCGACGGTTCTTTCGAACTGTCAGGAGTCAAACCGACCGACAAACTCAAGTTTGAGTGCCTTGGAAAGGAAACTCAGATTCTGGAGGTCGGGAGTATGACCAACTTCATCGTTAAGCTGAAGAACGCGGCTAACGAACTTGACGAGGTGACCGTGGTCGCCTTCGGTAAACAGAGGAAGGAGAGCACTGTGGCCGCCATCACGACTGTTGATGTCGGAACTCTCAAGGTGCCTTCCAGCAACTTGACCACCGCCCTTGCGGGTAATGTCGCCGGAGTCATCGCCTACCAGCGTTCCGGTGAGCCTGGCCAGGACAACGCCGACTTCTTTGTCCGTGGTATCACCACCTTCGGTGCGAACACCAGCCCACTCATCCTTATCGACAACATCGAACTTACATCCACTGACCTCGCCCGTCTTCAGCCGGACGACATCGAGAGTTTCTCGATCATGAAGGACGCCACGGCGACGGCCCTCTACGGAGCCCGCGGAGCCAATGGTGTCATCTTCGTGACCACAAAGCGCGGCCAGGAGGGCCCGGCGAAGATCTTCGCCCGTGTCGAGACCTCAATCTCGCAGCCGACTGACGTTGTCGAGCTTGCAGACCCTATCACCTACATGAAGTCCTACAACGAGGCCATCACCACACGTGACCCTCTTGGAGACCTGATGTACTCCTACGACAAGATTGAGAATACCGGAAAACCTGGCGCGAATCCGTACATCTATCCGGCCAACGACTGGTACAAGATGCTCTTCAAGGATTATTCCACGGCATACCGCGCAAACGTTTCCGTTCGCGGTGGAGGCAAGGTCGCTACCTACTATGTGTCCGGTGCTTTCACCGAGGACACGGGTATTCTGAACGTTGACAAAAGGAACAGCTTCAACAACAACATCGATCAGAAAACCTATACTCTTCGTTCTAACATCGACATCAATGTGACCCCGACCACAAAACTGGCCATCCGCCTTACCGGTAACTTCACCGACTACCGCGGACCGCTTGATGGAGGTAATAAGGTTTATGTGGACGTGGTTCACTCCGACCCGGTACTCTTCCCGGCATATTACCCGGTGGATGACGATCACGTTGGAATCAAGCACATCATGTTCGGTAACTGGGACAAAGGAGGCTACACCAACCCTTACGCCAATATGGTGAAAGGTTATCGTGACTACCAACGCTCACAGATGATCGCAGCTGTCGAACTCAACCAGGATCTCAACTTCATCACGAAGGGACTCAGTGCGATGACTCTGTTCAACCTGACCCGTCTTTCGGATTTCAGCGTAAACCGTCAGTTCAGTCCTTATTGGTACACGATGGACAACTATGACTCCTACACTGGAGAATACCATTTGCGTAGAATCAACGATGATGGTACCGACTACCTGACCTACAACGAAGGAAGCAAGACTGTGCAGAACACGTTATATTCAGAGACCCGACTCAACTACGCCCGCGACTTCGGCCGCAGCGAGGTGACCGGTCTTTTGGTACTCACCGCCTATGAGTCACGCAAGGCCAACGCTGGTTCCCTCCAGCTTTCCCTTCCATCCCGCAACGCCGGTCTTTCAGGACGTTTCACCTATGGATGGGACAAGAGGTACTTCACTGAGTTCAACTTCGGTTACAACGGATCCGAGCGTTTCCACAAATCTCACCGCTGGGGATTCTTCCCTTCAGCCGGCGCAGCTTGGGTGATGTCCAACGAGCCTTGGTTCAAATCGTTGAAGAAAACGGTTGACAACCTTAAATTCAGGGTATCCTACGGTCTCGTCGGAAACGACAAGATCGGTAATGAGAACAACCGTTTCTACTACCTCTCTGAAATGAATATGAATAGTTCCGCTAATCAGGCGTTTTTCGGAGATCGCAGGCAGGTCAACTACAAAGGCATTGATGTCACCCGTTACGCCAACGAGGCGATCACTTGGGAAAAATCCTATAAGACCAATTATGCTGTAGAGCTCGGCCTTTTCGACAACTTCGACCTCATCGCCGAGTACTTCACCGAAAGGCGTAAGGACATATTCATGACCCGTGCGGACGTTCCTGAGACAATGGGACTCCAGGCTGGAATTTCCGCCAACATCGGTGAGGCAAGGGCCCACGGTGTCGATCTTCAGGCTGAGTACCAGAAAGTTTGGAATAAGGATTTCTGGACATCGGCCAGAGCCAACTTCACCTGGTCAACAGGAAAGTACGATGTCTATGAAGAGCCTACTTATCCAGAGAAATACCGCCAGCATGCCGGCTACTCCATCAAACAGACTTGGGGCTACATCGCCGAGCGTCTGTTCATTGATGACGAAGAGGCGGCCAACAGCCCTGACCAGACTTCATTCGGATCGCCTTATGGTGGTGGTGACATCAAATACACCGATGTAAATGGCGACGGTAAGATCACGACCGCAGATATGGTTCCAATCGGATACCCGACATCCCCTGAGATCATCTATGGATTTGGTGTTTCTCTCGGATATAAAGGCATCGACCTTTCGGTATTCTTCCAAGGCCTCGGACGTGAGTCTTTCTGGATCGACGCGACCAGTACCTATAGCACCAAATACAACAGGTACGGAACGGCTCCGTTCGTGAACAACACGCAGTTGCTCAAGGCCTACGCTGACAGCCACTGGAGTGAGGACAATCGTGATATATATGCTCTTTACCCAAGGTACAGCGCTTACGAAAACCTGAACAACACCGCGACGAGCACATGGTGGATGAGGGATGGCTCATTCCTTCGTCTGAAGCAGTTGGAACTTGGTTACACCCTCCCTCAGAAGCTTACACGCAAACTAAATATCGACAGTTTGCGTTTCTATTTCCAAGGTAATAACCTCCTGTGCTGGAGCAAATTCAAACTTTGGGATCCAGAACTTGCCGGGAACGGTCTTAATTACCCTATTCAGAGGACATTCAACTTTGGTGTGAATGTTACGTTTGACACCAAATAATGTACGAGAATTATGAAAAAGTTTTTTAAGAATATAACAATATCATTGTTGGCGGCGGCTTCGTTGTACGGAGTCAATGGTTGCAACAAATTCCTTGATGTCGTTCCGGATGACGGACTGGCGTCAATCGAAACTGCATTCAACCTTAGATCGACAGCCATCAGATATCTGGCCACCTGCTATTCATATATGACAAATGACGGAGTGGCCGGACAAGACAGCGGAATGCTTACCGGAGACGACCTTTGGGATCTGGACAGTCGCGTCACCACGTACTTATACAACAAGAACTATGCTTCTTTCCCTATCGCGAAAGGATTGCAAAGTGCTGCCATCTGCTATAACAGCGACTGGAAAAGTATGTACGAAGGAATCCGTTGCTGCGACATTCTGGTGGAGAATATTGATAAGGTTCCGGATATGAACGAGGATGAGAAACAACAGTGGAAGGCCGAAGTCTCTTTCCTTAAAGCATACTATCATTTCAATCTTATCCGCAAATGGGGACCTGTTCCAATCATCCGTGAAAGCCTTCCGATTGATTCTAATGTTGAGGAAGTACGCGTCTATCGTGACAACATTGATGACTGTTTTGACTTTGTGCTCGATCTTCTTGACGAGGCTCTTCCATATTTGCCGATTGTAAACCCATCGGATGATGAGTTGGGGCGCATCACAAAGCCGATTTGTGCGGCACTGAAGGCCAAGGTTGCGGTTTATGCAGCCAGCCCGCTGTTCAATGGCAATGAAGAGGAAGCGTCTTTGATTGACGGCCGTGGACAAAGGCTTTTCCCAGCCAAGTCTGATGTGGACAAGCTTAAACGTTGGGAAGACGCTCTTGAGGCTTGTGAGGATGCCCTTGACATCTGCGAGGAAGCCAACTTGAAACTATACGAGAGGACATACGTTGAACAAGATTATAGAATGTGTGACTCTCTTGTCACAGACCTTACAATCCGAAACGCTTTCTGCGAAAGATGGAACAGCGAGCTGATATGGGGCAATACTCAGGTCTCAACCACCTCTTTCCAGCAGTGGTGTGTGCCAATTCTGCAGATGGATCCAAGCGACGGGAAAAAACTTGGAGGTATCGGAGGAACGGATTTCATCGGTGTGCCGCTTAAGATTGCGGAAGAGTTCTACACAAAAAATGGTCTTCCTATCAATTATGACAAGGAATTCGCCAGTGTTGATCAATTCAAACTTAGGACAGGAGATGCCGCACACAAGTACTATATCAAACAAGGTTACGAGACTATCCAGTTGAACTTCGACCGTGAGCCAAGATTCTATGCTGACCTCGGATTCGACGGCGGAAAATGGCTCGGTGCGTTGTCCAACTACAATGACTTGACCCCGGATGACGTACACACGCTCGAAGCTCGCGGAGGCAACTCTAATGGAAAGTCTAACAATAAGGAAGCTGGTCCTGTAACAGGATATTTCCCAAAGAAATTGGCTCCGTACAGGGTTACCTGGTCTGGAACATCATCAACAGCGAGCCTTGCGTCATATTGGTTCCCGTGGCCTATAATTCGTTTGTCTGACCTCTATCTGCTTTATGCTGAAGCCATCAACGAGGTTGAAGGACCAAACGGCGCATACAGCGATGAACTTTTCAACGCTCTTGACGCTATTCGTGATCGCGCCGGTATTCCTGGAGTAAAAGAGTCTTGGGATAATTACAGCACACGTCCAGACCTGTATAAGTCTCAGGCTGGAATGCGTGAGATCATTCACCGCGAACGCCTGATTGAACTTGCGTTCGAGAGCCAGAGGTTCTGGGATCTTCGCAGGTGGAAAGAAGCCTCAACCGAGTACCAAAAAGGAATATATGGATTCCGCGTTATGGCACCAGCGGCCAAGGACTACTACCAGAAAACCTACATCGCTGATCAAAATTTCGGTCTCAAGGATTATTTCTGGCCTATCTACACATACTACATTGAAAGAAACCCTAATCTCGTACAGAATCTTGGGTGGTAACACTTTAAAAGTCATAAAGAATGAATAACATAATTAAAACGACGTTCACTCTTCTATTCTCGGCCATCTTTATTACTGCCTGCAATGACGGAGCGAATGACTTTGGCAGAGTAGATCAGAAGAATGATAATATTCCGGCTCCCAGCCCTGTTTCGGTGGAAAGCGTCAGAAGCATCAGCGGCGGTGCTGTCATCAAGGTGAATATTCCGGATGATGATAACATCAAAGGTGTGATCGCCAAATATACCCGTAACGGAGAGGAGGTGAACACTAAGATTTCCCGTTATGTTGACAGTCTCACCGTGGTTGGTTTCGTGGACACAAAGCCGCACACAGTTGAGATTGCAGCTATAAATGTAAATGAGGTGGAATCGACCCCTGTCAATGTCGAGATAACACCCCTTGAGCCAGCCATTTCACTGGCAAAGGCTACTCTTTATCAAACATTTGGAGGAATCAAAGTCCGCATTGACGGGAATACGCCAAGAGAAAACCTGACAATAGTCCTTCTCCGGGATACTGATCTCAGTGATTTCGATAAGCCTGTCAGTCAGATGAAGTGGGAACAGGTCACAACATTATTCACGGCCGCTGAGACCATCACACTTCCGAGACGTGGCATCGATCCTGTCGAAGCAATCTTCGGTGCGTACCTTCGGGACAGGTGGGGGAATGTGTCAGACACAGTGAAGGCAGTTCTTACACCACTTGAGGAGTCCGAATTGGACAAGGATAAGTTCCGTGATGCCAAGATCAAGGATGACAACTGTACAGCCAGTGCGACGAAGTACAAGATCGAGAATCTTTGGGACAAGTTGAATGATGATGGCAAAGCTAATTATATATTTGACAGCAAGCAACTTGATCTTCCGACTTGGTTTACAATTGACCTTGGGGTCAAGACCAAGTTAAGTCACATCAAGACATTGCCTCGTGGTCAGAGTTACCTGACTTACACAGCCGCGCATCCAAGAATTTTTGAGTTTTGGGGCAGTATGAACCCGACTGGCGAAAAAGTAGAAGGTAACCCGCATGGATTTGACAACTCCTGGTTCCTTTTGGGAAGATTCGAACAGGCCAAGCCATCCGGCTATGAGCCAGACGGTTCACCAGGTGTGATTACACAGGACGACAATGCATACTGGAATGCCGGAAATGACTTTGAGTTCAATAACGAGGAGTATCCTCACGCCTATGATGAACTCCGGTATTTACGTGTAGTGTTCATAGATTCATTCGGAACGTATGGGTTCGACACAAAATCCTCCAAGATTCAAATGGGCGAGCTTACTCCTTTCGGTCAGGTTCTCCAGGAATATAGGTAATAAACCACTCTATGATGAATATGAAAACATTGAAAGCAAGCATATTTGCCACAGTAGCCGTTCTCGCCTTGGTTACCTCCTGCACATCCCAGGATGACATCTACAAGGAGTTCATCAAGGACGGAGGCTACATCTATCCCGCCAAGGCCGCAAACATAAGTACCGAAACAGGTTTCCAGAAGGTCACCTTGTTTTGGCCTGTTCCAAAGGATCCTTCCTTGAGAAGCGCGAGAGTCTATTGGGACAACTACACAGACTCTCTCGATCTGAATTATTCGGATTTTACTGACACTGTGTCTGTAACAATTACTGACCTTGCCGATAGAAGTTACACGTTTGACATAGTGAATTTCGACAAACTTGGAAACAAGTCCATCGCAGCGGAAAAGTCAGCCACCCCTTACGGAATGAACTGGCTTTCAACTCATGAGGAAAGGCAGTTCAAGCACGCTTGGGTTGATGGCACCACCGCTACGGTACAGCTAACAGAGTCAACCTCCGATATGGTCGCCACCAAGTTCCGCTACAAGAATGTTGACGGTGAGTGGGTGGAGTTCGGCCCGAGGATGACTCCGAGGGAAGTCAACTTCAAACTTCCTAACGCCATGCGCGGAAAGTATTTCGAGTTCAG
This sequence comes from uncultured Bacteroidales bacterium, assembly GCA_934698975.1. Taxonomy (GTDB): domain Bacteria; phylum Bacteroidota; class Bacteroidia; order Bacteroidales; family UBA932; genus Cryptobacteroides. The sequence continues at coordinate 27,332 of CAKUVR010000024.1, read as the reverse complement.
TTCAGGATTCCTTCCAAGCGACGGCAGGGACACTGCCTGGATGGCATGGTCTAAATCCTCTTATCCGATTGTCTATCCGCTTGACACTAAAGGTTGGACTGTAACTGCAACCACTGGTTCAACGATGGGCGATAACACTCCTGATAAGATTTTTGATGGAATCACTGATGCCAATCACCGCTGGCATAGCACAGCGAGCAATACTTTCCCTAAGATACTGTCCATCGACACCAATTGCGAAGCCGGAAAAGAGCCTACGTACAAGACGTTCTCTATGGCTCGTAACCCTTCAATGGGCCTGAGATATATTCAATGGTTCCAGATATTCACAGGGAACACTCCTTTCAATCCTGATGAAAAGAATTTTGCCTCAGTTTTTGGAACACCTATTTGTAGCTCACAGTTATACTGGGGAGACAATCCTGGCAGCAGGAACTGTACAATGGAATCAGGACGTTACATCGCGATTGTGTTCACCAACTCCAGAAACAAGCAAGGCTACCTTGATCTTTGGGAACTTACCGTTTGGGGTTACATCGAGGCTGACGCCAACTAATAATTAAACTATTTGAAAATGAACATCAAGAAAATGTCAATATTTTTTCTGGCGGCCTTGGTCTCCGCTACGACTTTCCTTTCCTGCAATGTAAAGGAGGACAACGGCGGCAACTCTGGCAAGGAGCCTGAGCAGCCGACAGTCACAGAGATCAAGTTCAAGGCTGAGCTGCCTGACGCTCCCGCTGGATTCAAGTCAACCTGGAGCGAGGGTGACGAGATTATCGTCTACAGCGTGAAGGGCAACTTCACCTCAAAGGAGACAATGAAGGCCACGGAAGTGACCTCGGACGGCAAAGCCGCCACTTTCATCTCCTCTGGGAAGCTTCTCAAAGAGGCTGAATATTTCTATGGCATGCTCAAGGACTGCGGAGTCAAGGGTTTCAAACTCAAACAGTACTGGTCAACAGACAATATGGACAGGTGCCGCGATGCGGTGCCGTCTGTGACTGTGGCCGGCTGTGACAAGAACGACATGACCCTGAAGTTCCAGAACATGTTCTCTCTTCTCTCTGTGACAGTCACCAACCCGGACACCAAGTACGTCAAAGTTTCAGGCAACAACGGCGAAGTCATCAACAAGAATGCCTTCATCGCATTTGCCGACTATGAACTTTCGGACAACCCGTCTCCTGACTTTGAGAGCACCGTCTCCATCAGGAAATATGTCAACGGAGCCGGCACTTACTATATCGGTCTCCGCCCTGATCTTCTCCTGAACAGCGGCTACACGATCGTGGCCTGTGATGCTTCTGACAATGTCATAGGCAGGATAGCCTCATACGAGACACTTGAGACTGAGCCGGGGAAGGTTTACAACGCCGGGGAGATCGAGGCTCCTCGTGAGCTTTCCCCTGTCTTTGACGAGTCCAAGATCGCCCTTTCCCTCGCCGCCATCAGCGATGTGCACATCGAGGGATCAAGCGATGCCTACGCGGGCAAGTTCACTTCAGCCCTCAACCAGCTTAAGGCCAAGGCCGCCGAGAGCGATGCCAACGGAATCGATGGCGTGATGGTTGTCGGCGACCTCATCCAGAGGGCGGAAGTCACTATGGCGCAGAACTTCAAGGCCGTCTACGAGGATGTGTTCAAACCTACTGAGGTTCCGATGATCTACACGATCGGCAACCACGACATGAATCCTGAATATAAATGGACTGCAAGCACCGTGGCTCAATCTGTGGCTTTGACCAACACTCTCGGTGATGAATATTTCAAGACCGACATCGACAACACGATGAGGAACAACTATGAGGCACGCCACTGCGTCATCGGTGGCTATCATATTCTCGCGGTAACTCCTAACGGCGATCAGCCGATCACATATTCACCGAACGTCATCACTTGGCTTGACCAGCAGTTGGAGACCATCACGAAAACTGATCCTAACAGGTACGTTATCGTGCTGACCCACCCTATGATCTACAACACGATCTACGGCAGCCTCCTTGGTGAGGAAGGTGGAATCTGGGAGTATATGGCTCATTATTGGGCGACAAGCGCACTTACTGGCGTGCTTGAGAAATATCCTCAGGTTGTCTCGTTCCACGGCCACCTCCACTTCCCGATCAATGATCCACGCTCTCTCTGGCAGGGTAAATGGACCGCCCTTGGATGCGGATCCACAAGGTACATGGCCATCGAGCCAGCCGGTTGGGAAGGCGTAAGCGGTATTCCTACCGTGATGAACGATGCCAACAACTTCTCACAGGGCTACTTGGTTCAGTTCGATGTCAACGGCAACATGCGCATCGTCAAGATGGACTTCTTCAACAACGGAACCATCGGTGAGCCTTACGTGATGCAATATCCTGACGCCGCCGGAGACAACCTCGCGAAGTACAACAACGAGACCCGCAAGGCTGCCAACCAGGCTCCGACAATGAGCACGATAGAGGCCAAGGATGTCAAAGAGGCAGAAACAGCTTCCGTTACCTTTGCTGCCGGAAAGGACGATGAATTCGTTCACCACTATGTCGTAACGCTCTCCAAGGCAGGGAATGTGGTCGCAACCAAGAAGATCCTCGCAGATTTCTATCTCCATCCTAAGACCTCCGAGATGAAGTCCAGCTGGACTGTTGATTTCGGAACCCTATCAGAGTCCGGCCAGTACACCGTCAAGGTTGTCGCTGTCGATTCCTGGGATGCAGAAAGCGCTCCACTCTCCGCGACCTTCAACTGCGGTGACGTGACCCCTGCCGAGAAAGTTGACAAGTGGGTAGATGATGCCGCAGGTAGTCAAGAGATCAGCGCTTCCGGCACACCTACCGGTGGCGACGGATGGCTCACCTACGCTGACGGCAAGGTATCATGGACAGCCAACGCAACCGGTCTTCCTCGTACCGCCACCCTCACCTTCGAGAACGGATCCTCCTTCAAGCTCACCCAAGTTGCCCCGGCGGACTTCAAAGGTAATTATAGTTTTACCACTAAAGTATTCTGCAATGATGGTTTCGCAACGGCAGGTAATAAGGTTACTCTGCCAGGTGATATTGTTTTCGGCAATCCATTAAAAGGAGAAACTCTTAAAGATGGAGCAGGGAAAACTCATATCAACAATATCGGCATTGATGGTCTGTATCACAAGGGAGTTATCGCTGATGCGGCTGTAGAGATTGACTATGAGGCAAAAACTGTCAATTTTGGATTGTTCCTGGACGCAAGAAAGGCTCAAAAAGATCCTACGCCAAAAGACGCTAATTACCCATACGTTGCATTTCTTCCTGAGTTATGTCAGAATTACGCAAATGCAGGAAGTTGGGGAGGTAAGTACAACTTTACAGCGCCAGATTTGGGCGAGCCTGATTATGAGTGGCTTTGGTTCACTGTCAGCCAGGATTTAAAGACATTCACATATAGTGCGGCAAAGGCGCAGAAACTTACTACCAGCAACCCAAATAAGTATTATACAAATATTTGTGGTGTGACCATCGCGGTGTTTAAGACGGAAGATGCGACATTGGCTAATAGTAATGTTGGCAATAAGTCCGATGCTTACAGTAACACCATCTATCAGTTCAATACAAATAATGGATCGGTCGGATTGGTATTCCAAAGGAAGTAATTTACAATAACTAATATCATTTCGGGCGGCTTATTTATGGCCGCCCGATTTTTTTATCCGATAGATTTTGCGGAAAGTCAAAATATTTCAGGCTTTCAGCAGGGTTTATAAAGATAAACCTTGCGTAAAGTCGATTTTTTTTTAACTTTGCGCAAGATTATTAATGGACATTATGAAGATAATCGGCAGAAAATCAGAGATCGGACAAATCCAGAAGTTGCATGATTCCGGGAAATCGGAGTTTGTGGTCGTCTATGGAAGACGACGCGTGGGAAAAACATTTTTGGTGAATCAGTTCTTCGACAACAAATTCCTTTTCAAGGTGACCGGGCTTGCGGTCAAAGACAAGGCCGCTCAGCTGGTCAATTTCGGTGAGGCTCTCAAAAAGCAGGGCTCGCCTCTTTGCCCTTACCCTAAATCATGGCTGGAAGCGTTCGATTTCTTGAAAACACTGATTGAGAGTTCAAAAACGAAAGGACGCAAGGTTGTGTTCATTGACGAGTTACCATTCATGTACACCAATCGATGCGATCTGGTTGTGGCCATCGAACACTTCTGGAACGACTGGGGATGCACGCAAGACAATCTGATGCTGATTGTCTGCGGATCCGCCACATCGTGGATAACAAAAAAGATTCTCAGGAACAAGGGTGGTCTGCATAACAGGGTGACAGGAAAGATTTACCTAAGGCCGTTCAATCTGGCGGAGTGCAAGGCTTATTTCAAATCTGCCGGCATAAGCCTTGACGAAAAGGACATCGCCGAATGTTATATGATTATGGGCGGAATTCCTTACTATCTAAGCCTCTTTGAAAAAGGAAAAAGTCTTGCCCAGAATGTGGATGACCTGTTTTTCAAAAGGAAAGGCAAACTGGACGGCGAGTTCAATAACCTGTATGCCTCACTGTTTGAAAACAGCGAGGACTACATGAAAGTGATCGAGGCACTCAGCCGCAGGAACGCCGGTCTGACCAGAAAGGAAATCATTGCGGTGACCGGACTTCCAGACGGCGGCGGCCTCAGTACGATCCTGTCCGACTTGGACGACTGCGACATCATCCGGAAATATAAAGCCTTCGGCAAAAAGGAGAATGATGCCGTCTATCAACTGACGGATTTCTACACAATATTCTATTATAAGTTCATAAAGAAACACGGTGTCTCGGACAAACCTTTCTGGTCATACCAGACCGGCACCACACTTCATAATGCGTGGGCCGGGATAGCGTTCGAGAGGCTGTGTATGTACCATCATATTCAGATTGAGAAAGCACTTGGCATTCAGGGCATAATGACAGAGACCTCGGCGTGGCGCTCGGAAAGCGCTCAAATTGATATGGTGATAAGCCGGGCCGACCGTGTCATAGACCTCTGTGAGATTAAATTCTGGGAAGGACCGTTCTCAATCACAAAAAAGTACCGTCAGGAACTGGACAACAAAATCAACTCATTCCGAGACTCCCTCAAACTCCGCCGGATCCTCCATCTCGTCTTCATCACAACCTATGGCCTGAAGCCTAATGAATATAGCGGCGTGGTCCAGAACGAGGTCACATTGAAGGATCTGTTCTATTGATTCCTATGCCCGAAATACCATGTCAGTTCCACTGATGGATGAATATCAAGATGAAAAATGTTGTTTGTTGAATATTAAAGAGTTATAAAACGCCGCCCTCTGAATATGACTGGCAGGATTTACGGATATATTCAAAGACAGCCAGTTATGCTTTACGGAAATATTCGGAGGAAGTTCTTGAACATATCGGTGTTGTGCGGCTTTCAGTTCTAATACACTGGCGGTCACCGAGCCTATCGAAGCGATCACATTTGTGCGGTAACTGAACCTGCCGAACTATGGTTGGAGAGTCTGCCGAACCATCGTGTTGGCCACATCGATAGAGCCAAGGAGGTTTTAAGGGGGTAACAACCGAAAATATTTCTGTTTTTTATAATCCGTATATGTTTCTTTTCGTTTTTCACGACTTTTAAGCATATTATTGCGGTTCAAATGTTTGTTTATATTCTAACATTATGGACAATTTTGAAAAGAGACAGAGACTCGCTCCGTTCGTGAATCTGCGGAGCGACGTGGGCTTCAAGGCCGTGTTCGCGGACAGGAACAACAAGGACATCCTCATCGGAGTGCTGAACCAGATCCTGCCTCCCGAAGCGAGGATAGAGGACATCAAGGAATATTCCGATCGCGAGCAGCAGAGAGATATTACCTATGGGAAGAAGACGGTGCTCGATCTGGTCTGCGTGGATCAGGATGACAAGACATTCATCGTGGAGATGCAGGCGGATCCGGAGGATAACTTCTTCGAGAGGTGTGTTTACTACGCCTCCGGACTCTATCATATGGGGCTGTCGGATGGAGAGCGGTACAAGGGGCTGCACCCTGTCTATGTGATTTCGTTTCTGAATTACCGCCTGAAGCACGATGACGAATCCCTGTGGGACACAGACCACTTTATCTCATACTGGCAGTTCACCGAAAAACGCACCGGAATGGTTGCGGATCAGACAATTAGTGTTATCTTTGTGGAGATGACGCTGTTCACCAAATCGCCAGATGAGTGCGTTACAGAGTTCGACAGGCTGTTCTACATATTCAGAAACAGCAGCGGTTTTCTGAAAATCCCTGAGTGGATCGAGGAGACCGGAGGTATCTCCAGAAAGCTGGCCGAGGCGTGTGAGGTGGCGGCGTTCGACAAGGTGAAGAAACTTAAATACGAGATTGACAAGATGAACGAGTGGGACATTCAGGCGCAGAAAGAATATGCCGTGCGCAAGGGCTTGGAAGAGGGCTTGAAAAAGGGACTGGTACAAGGCCGTGAGGAGACAAAACTCTCTATCGCAAGAAAGCTTTTCAATGCCGGGACACCGATTGATGTGATTGTCAGCTGCACGGGAGTTGACAAAGGAACAATCGCTTCTTTCACACGATCTGAGTAGCGCAATAAATAGCAATCCGTGAACCCCATCGTGGTTCACGGATTGCGTTCTATGATATGTCCTTATACATTACGGATGTTACTCTACGAATTTGCGTAGCAAACCGTAACGTTCCTTTATGTCCGGTTTGATTTCAGGAGAGAGCGAAAGCTCTTTCCTGATCATCGCTTTTTCGACTTCCGCAAAATCCCCGCAGGCCATAAGATCCACGAAGCCATTGTCGTACATTGTCTTGATCTCAGGCAGGAGCTCGGTAGCGTCAAGATCTATCAAATTGCTTACAATCAAGCCATTCAGCATTGCGTCTGTGTAAGTCGCTGATGGAAAGTCACGATTGATGACCGTAAGCAGATCCTTGAACCAGACGATGACTTCCGGCTTTCTGTCTGGCTCTAAGAAAGCGATTTGAGCGACCGCATTGGCGACAGAGAATTTCCAGAAATTCTCTAATCCGTTTTCCATCATGAAATCCATCAAGACATCAAGCTTGTCCTTCGCAAGCTTGTAAATCGTAGGAACAATGGTTTCCATTGAACTGTCAGCGATATGATAGTCCAGAAAGTTATCGGTCTGCCGGAGAACTTCCAGCACGGCGTTCAGGCTGGAAGAATCGTTGCCAACCTCACCGAGCAGCATCACGCAGTTGGCGATCACACCGGAGAACGGCGCACTGCTCATTTCTTCCGGTATGCCATCGCAGGAAAGGCCAATGTTGAAAAGAAGAATATTCTCAAGATCCTTTCTAAGGCTGTCGTGAGGCAAGGACAGAATCTCATCCACCTGAGCGTCTGACAAACAAGCATTTTCGGGGTCGGAAATTGTCCGAAGGACGGACGTGTTCTCAACTTCCAAAGCGGCTGGGTACTGAGGATGTTTGTACGAATATGGTTGGTTCCATTTCATCGCATCCTTGTGCGTTTTCTGAAAATCCGAAAGTCTCTGGGCGAAATCCTCTCCGAAAAGATCGTCCTTCTCCGGTTCTTGTGTCTCAAAAGGGTTGTCCTCTATTATGTAATTGAAGTCTGACCCAAGATTGGCCCTCAAGGTCGGCAGGTATAGGTCGGCCTCTTTCTGACTGCCGACGACAAGCAGATGTTTACCGTCCTTTCCATATTCATATTCAATCAAAGGAATGGCCTCGGTGTCTTCTTCAAGAATATATTTGGCCAAGGCGAAATCCTTACAAGGAGATATACCTGCCTCATCGGCAAATTCAATAGCGCCATAGATCAGGTTGTGCACCTCGTTGTAAGAGATTTTCTTCAGATGATATTCCCTACTCATAGTTTGGATTAAATCCTCATAGTCAATATCATCCATTCTCAGTTGATAGAAAGCATCTTTCACACCAAGACAGTATTTATCAACAAGATAGACCCCAACGGATTTTCTGCCGCCTTTGTGTAACCTGGTCACCACAATGTGGCCTAAACCAAGTTCATCGCAATCCTCATTAATGAAGCAATCCCCTATCTCCAAAGTCCTTGCCTTCTCCCGGACATACTGCTCCGGAGAAAGGAATGTCTGCTGTTTCGCGGTCTTTTTCTTCTTGGCCATTTCTGAATATTTTCATAAATGTACGACAATTATTTGATTATATTTCCGAAAAAACAGCATGCTTCCGCAAATTGATGAATATCATAGTGCGGAATGTAGTTTCTTTAATAGTAATGAGTTACAGAACGCTGCCCTCTGGATATGACTGGCAGGGTTTGTGAATATGTTCAAAGTCAGGTAGTTATGGTTTGCGAGGGATATTCGGAGAGTGGTTTCGTAGGCACGTTGGATTCGTAAGCGTGTGCCGGTTTGTCTGACATATCTAAACAACTTCTCACGTAGGATGCAGTTTTTCCTGTCATTTTTGTATATTTGTGATTGTGGCTTTGGTGCCCGAGTATTTGGTCTCCAAGGCTGACGGATATTCAAATCATATAAAGACCTAAGAATATGTTCGCAAAAGAAATCTACATCGCAAGACGCAAGTCTCTGCTGGAGAAGATGGCTCAGACCGCTCCGCAGGGAAAGCGTGGAATAGCACTGTTCGTTGGCAACGTCGAAGCCGCGGCCCAATACAAGGACAACGCCTATAAATTCCGTCAGGACTCATCCTGGCTGTACTATTTTGGTCTTGACGAGCCGCGCTACGCCGCGATTCTGGATCTGGACAGCGGCGAGGAGACCATCTTTGCGGACGATGTGGAGATTGGTGACATCATCTGGATGGGACCTCAGCCTTCTGTGGCCTCCAAGGCAGCCGAGGTGGGCGTGAGGAACACTGCCTCATATGGCTCGCTGAACATCGCAGTCACAAAGGCCCTGGCCACAGGCAGGAATATTCATTTCCTTCCTCCGAGCAGGTACTACAACATGATGAAACTGGCAGCGCTTTCCGGCATCTCCAATGAGGATGTCACAAGGGTTGCCCCGATTGACGAGGACGGCGGCAAGCACGCCTCAAAGGAACTCGTGCAGGCGGTCATCTCGATGAGGCTCGTGAAGGAACAGTGCGAGATTGACCAGATTGACGATGCCGGCGCTCTCGGCCAAAGGATGCACACTGTCGCACGCGAAAGCGTGAAGGTTGGCATCATCGAGCAGGAGATTGTCGGCAAGATGGAGGGGGTGACCCTCAGCGAGGGTTGGGGAGTGTCGTTCCCGACAATCCTTACCCAGCACGGAGAGACTCTACACAACCATCTGCATGACAAGGTCATAGAGCCGGGCAAACTGATGGTTATCGATGCCGGAGCCGAGAACAATATGCATTATGCCTCGGACTTCACCCGTACCCTGCCGACAAGCGGCAAGTTCACCCAAAAGCAGAGGGACATCTACCAGATTGTCTGCGACTGCAACGAACTGGCGTTCAAATTGACAAAGCCTGGTGTCGCCTACAGGGACGTGCACCTGGCCGTGGCCAAGTTGATGCTTGAGGATCTTCGCTCGCTGGACATCGTGCGCGGCAACCTGGACAACATGCTCCATGAAGGCATTGCCGGACTCTTCCAGCCGCATGGTCTTGGCCACAACATGGGACTTGACGTTCACGACATGGAAGACCTCGGCGAGGATCTCGTCGGCTACGATCCGGACCAGAAGCGTTCAGCGCAGCTTGGCCTCGGGAGCCTCAGAATGGCCCGCAGACTTGTTCCGGGCAATGTCATCACCGATGAGCCGGGAATATACTTCATCCCTGCCCTGATTGAGAAATGGAAGAGCGAGAAACGCGACAAAGGTTTCGTGAACTACTACAAACTGGAGCACGACTATCTCGACTTCGGCGGAATCCGTCTGGAGGATGATGTTCTCGTGACTGAGGACGGCGCTCGCCGCACAGGTCCGGACCGCCTTCCTATCCAGCCTGACGATGTCGAGGCCGCCATGGCTTAGAATTTCCTTGGATATCGAATGAGCGTTATTGTAATCATCCTTGCCGTGCTGGCAGGAGTGATCGGCATCGTCGGCAGCATTGTCCCCGCCTTGCCCGGCCCTCCTGTCAGCTGGGTCGGGTTGATGATTCTTTATTTCTGGGGGAATGGCACAAACGGAGCCGGAGACCCTATGTCGCTGACATTCCTGCTTGTCTGGCTTGGAATCACGGTAGCCGTGACAATCATCGACTACATTGTGCCTTCATGGTTCACCAAGATCACCGGGGGCTCCAAGGCGGCGGGCAGGGGAGCGATGGCCGGCATGCTGGTCGGTATGTTCGTCCCGCCTGTAGGGATCATCCTCGGAACCCTTCTCGGAGCCTTTCTCTCCGAACTGGTTTTCGCCGGTAAAAACGGATGGGATTCCGCAAAGTCAGCGTTCGGCGCCTTGATGGGATTCCTCTGCGGAACCGGTGTCAAGCTGATAGCCAGCGGGATGATGATGTACTATATATTCGTGTACATTGCTTGATGCGGCCGCGTTCCTTTGGCAGGTAATAAGGAATCTGTTTTGATTTGTTTGAATGTCCTTTGAGGTGTAGAACCTTCAACAAACAATTCAAGACAGTCTTAAAGTGTGCTTGCGTGAGCGTTGACTATCCCTAAGGGTTGGCTATCCCTAAGGTTCATACTGTCTGGCGGCCAGCCGCAGGCGGGCCGCGATGGAACGCACTAGGGACTTGGGCTGGAGGACCTTCACCCCGTCGGCGAATTCCAGCAGCGATTTCTCCAGCTCGAAATTCATGCAGACATTGATTTGGAAAGTCACCGAGCCGTCCTCGTCCCGCTCCACGACCACCTGGCTGGAGTGCAGCGGCTTGGTCTCGATGTACGGAGCGAATTTCGGTGTGGCCTTGAACCTGACGGCCGTCTCCCGGTCTCCCTTCCCAGGAATCTTCGTCACTCCGATCATATTCTTGAAATATTCCTCGGGAACGAACTTTTCGTCGGAGATGAACTTCGCTTCCTGAGGAGAGGAATTTATAGCCTCGATCCTGTCAAGCGCAAGGTTGACGACATAGTTGTCCCGCTCACCTCTGCCGAAAACGAACCAGCGGTTGCGGTATTCCTTCAAAATGTAAGGGCTGAATATGAATGATCTGGCTTTAGGGGACTTGAAGGAATGGTAGGTCATCAGAACCGGTCTGCGCGCGACAATCGCCTCGTAGAGCGGCGTGATGTGATTCAGGCCTTTCAGCCGCTCGTTGGATTCCAGGAATATCGCCGGTTTCCGCTCTTCCCTCACGGTGTTGACATAGTCTTCCAGCCGTCCTACGATGTCATCCACGCTTGAGAACCCGCTGAATCCGGACAGCTGTTTAAGGACAGCGACCGCCTCCCTCATCTGCCCCAGATCCGAATCAGTCAGCGGCACATTGGAGATTGAATATTCCGGATCCTCGTAGGTGTAGTATTTCTTGTCCCGGACCACGATAGGGGCGTTGTAGCCGAGTTCGTCAGAGCGCATCCTTTGGATGTCGAGCTGGATGGTGCGGACGGAAAGATATTCATCCTTCCCAGTATATTCATAAAGCGCGTCGGAGCATGCTTCGACAAGGTCTTCGAGGGTCCATCGTCTCGCGCTGTTCCTCAGGCATTTGTCGATTGTCTTGTAGCGTAGCAGGGCATTCTTATTCGCAGGCATTTTCATAACTGTTTTATAGTCAGGTGCTATCGGCTTGCATTTTGAGATAGGTACCTCCATTAAGGTACACCATCTTTATGACCGTTCCGGCAAATTTCGTAAAAATATAATCACTACGCAAAAACATTGCGTGATTGGCTGTTTACTTTGCATCAGTAATCAGGAATAACCAAGGCTCGCAAGGACCGGTGGCGCGTAACTGATGGGGATTTTGGAGGAAACACTTTAATATTCAATGGCTATGAACGAGTTTTTGATCAATGACACTCCGGTCAAGATTTGGGCCGATGTGCTTGACCCTAGAGCATACAAACAGATTTACAACCTTGCCGCTCTCCCGTTCGTGTTCCACCATCTGGCGTTCATGCCGGATGTGCACGCCGGAGTCGGAATGCCGATCGGTGGAGTGCTTGCCACAAAAGGAGTGGTTGTTCCGAACGCCGTCGGTGTTGACATCGGCTGCGGAATGTGCGCTGTCAAGACCAACATCCGGGTGGAGGACATCACTGCCGAGGTGTTGAGGAAAGGTCTAATGCGCGGCATACGCAAGCGGATCCCTCTGGGAATGGATAGGCATAAGACCGCGCAGGACGAGTCCCTTATGCCGCAAGGCTTCGACATTGACTCTATGATTGTCGTCAGGAACCAGTACAAGTCGGCCTTGAAGCAGATCGGCACTCTCGGTGGCGGCAACCACTTCATCGAACTTCAGAAGGATGAATATGGCTGGCTTTGGATAATGATACATTCCGGCTCCCGCAATCTAGGGAAACTGGTCTGTGACCACTACAGCGTCCTTGCTGAGAAGTTGAACGCCATGTGGTTCGCAAAAACGGATCTGGACAACGGGCTGGCGTTCCTTCCGGTGAAGTCCAACGAGTGCGGGCAATATTGGAACGAGATGCAGTATTGCATACAGTTCGCGCTGGCAAACAGGAAATTGATGATGGACCGCATCTGCGAGGTGGTCAAAGATGTGATTCCGGAGGCAGAATTTGAACCTATGATAAACATCGCGCACAACTACGCTGCCTGGGAGAACCATTTCGGGGAGGATGTCATAGTCCACCGCAAAGGTGCGACAAGAGCCGGAGTCGGCGAGACCGGCATCGTCCCTGGCTCTCAAGGCACAAAATCTTACATCACGGAAGGTCTCGGGAATCCAGACTCGTTCCTCTCCTGCAGCCACGGCGCGGGCAGGGTGATGTCTCGCTCCGAGGCTGTGCGCACCCTGAACCTTGAGGATGAGATTGCAAAACTTGACGCCAAGGGCATAGTGCACGCCATCCGCGGCGTCAAAGACCTTGAGGAGGCCGCGTCAGCCTACAAGAACATCGACAAGGTGATGGCCAACCAGAGCGACTTGACAAAGATTGTCACTACACTTGAGCCCATCGCTGTCATCAAAGGTGTCTGATTTCTTATTGAATGTCGATCATCGGACTGGCGAGGGCTTTCCGAAGCTGCTCATCGTAGCGGAGACGCACTTTGATGCCTGCCTCCTGGAAATGGTAACGGACGGCGATCTCCTCCTCGATGAACGGCACGATCTCATCTTTCTTGAGTTTCAGGAAGGTCTCCTTGTCCATCTCCAGCGCTTTTTGAAGGGCGTCAAGCTCAGCGGACATATTCTTTGCCAGACCGTCTTTCTCCAGTTCCTTCTTCATCCTGTCGAAGTAGGTTTTCGCACTGGAACGGTAGTCGAAGTCCTTGGTCTTGGCGAACGCCACGAAATCCGCCCAGTCACTGTCGGCAAGGTGGAAGTCCTCATCCGCACTGGCGTGCGAACGGACGTAGTCAAGGACATATTCCTGGATGATTCCTGAATATACGAGAGAATATGTCAGGCGGCTGTAGTCGTGTCCATCTATGGTGACATCCGGAGTGATGCCGCCGCCGTCGCGCACCGTCCTGCCGTGGGCGGTCTTGAACTCATGTGTCAGTGAGTCAGGGATATAACCGACGCTGCCGTCCTCGTTGCGGTGCGAGTAGTCGATCGCTTGGACGCACCGGCCTGATGGGGTGTAGTATTTCGCTGTGGTGACTTTCAACTGACCGTTGTAAGGGAGCGGGCGGATGCTCTGGACAAGTCCCTTGCCAAAGGTTCTTGTGCCCATGACCGTGGCTCTGTCAAGGTCTTGGAGAGCTCCGGTCACGATTTCCGACGACGATGCCGAGCCGGAATCCACCATCACTATGATCGGGATCTTGGTGTCAAGCGGTTCGGATGTGGTATTGTACTTCATCTCCGTGCCTGCGGCCTGCCCTTTCGATGACATTACCATCGATCCTTTCGGCACGAAAAGCGACACGATGTTGATCGCCTCGCTCATCAGTCCACCCCCGTTGCCGCGCAGGTCGAGAACCAACTTCTTCATTCCCTGTTTCTTGAGTTTAAGGAAAGCGTTGCGCAGCTCCCCGGAGACATTCTCAGTGAATCCACTCTGGTAGATGTACCCGGTCGTGTCGTTGAGCATCCCGGCATATTCAATGTCCGGAAGATGGATTCTCTCGCGGGTCACCACGATGTCCACCACTTCCTTGGAGCGTACTTTAAGCACTTTGAACTTGACTGTCGTGCCCGGCTTGCCTTTCATCCTGTCGGAGCATTCCTGGCTTGTGAGCCCGTGGGTGCTCTGTCCGTCGATCTCCATGATCTCGTCGCCGCAGCAAAGTCCGTACTTTTCGGCCGGCGAGCCTTTGTACGGCTCGTTGATGATGACATTCCCGTCCTTCTCAGGCTTGTAGATGACCGCACCTATGCCGCCGTAGGACTTGTTGATCATCATCATCAGATCCTCGTTCTCCTCTTCCGGAATGTAAACCGTGTAAGGATCAAGGCTCTCCAGCATCGCATCGATGCCTGCTCTCTCGATCCTGTCCACCGGCAGCGAGTCAACATAGGACCTGTTGAGTTCCTTGAGGATGGAATTCTGGATCTCGGTCCATTTCCCGAGCTTGAAACTTTGTGACTGCCCGTAGGCCGCGGCGCTGACCACTACAGCCAACGAAGCCGCTATCAATGATTTGATCTTCATATTCTTTGAATATATTCCTGAATATATCCGTCCCCGCCCTTGTGGCGGAGCGACCAGCACACGGGCGCAACACCCGTGCCAACCCTGCAAATTTAAGTATTTTCCGAAAGATATGCCTATCTCGGAAACTGTTTTGTGTTTTTTGTCCGGCCAGGCCACACTTTTGCCGGACATATTGCCGTAATCCGCCACTTTGTCCGCCAAGGAAGCTTTTCCCCGGACAAACACAAATTGAAATTTGGTAAAACAACGCATTCTGCGGATATTTGCAGAAGTGTACAAACAGATTTACAGGCAATATGACAAAGATAGTTTTCGCGACGGGCAACCGCGGGAAGCTGAGAGAGGCTTCCGAGATTTTGGGTGATGGGTTTGAGCTGGTGACTCCGGCGGATTTCGGTATCACTGAAGACATCCCGGAGACAGGGGAGACTCTGGAGGAGAACTCGCTCCAGAAGGCCCGGTACATTTACGACAGGAAGAGGTGCGACTGTTTCGCTGACGACACAGGACTGGAGGTGGATGCTCTGGGTGGAGCTCCGGGAGTCTATACGGCACGTTACGCCGGACCTTCCAAAGACTTCAATCTGAATATGGACAAGGTGCTTTCAGAACTTTCCAAGTTGGAGGCTGCCGGTCAGGAAGTTAGCCGCAGGGCGCGCTTCCGTAGCGTGGTGACCCTGATTCTGAACGGAGAGGTGCACCAGTTCGAGGGCACGATGGAAGGCACGATCGCCCGGGAGAAATCCGGCAGGGGAGGATTCGGCTACGACCCGATCTTCATTCCGGACGAATATCCCGGACTCACCGCCGCCGACATCACCGAGGAACAGAAAAACGAGATCTCTCACCGAGGCAAGGCTCTGAGGGCGATGGCACAGTGGCTCAATAATCGGTAATTTTTGCGATTGCTAAGTAAGCGGCAACTTATTATAACAGTTACCAAATGCGCGCTAAGGCTGAACTAATCGTCATCGGCCACACCAAAGTCGGCGAGAATTCCATTGTCCTGCACACCCTCAGCCGGGAATATGGAAGGCGTGGCTTCCTTGTCAAGGTGAGTCCCAAGACGGCGATGGCTCTTTTCCTGCCCTTGAATATTCTTGAGGCCGAAGTCACCGAGAACCCGAAGTCGGATCTCTGGTTCGCCCGCAACTTCGTCAGTGTCAATCCTCTCGTTGGGATCCGCAGGAATATTCATAAAAACACGATGACCCTTTTCATGAGCGAGGTGCTCTTCCGTGTGATAAAGGATCAGACCAATGAGGAGGGGTTGACGGACTGGCTGAAGAAGACCATCCTGACGCTGGACGCCCTGCAGAGCGACTTCGCCAATTTCCACCTCTGGTTTCTGCTGGAACTCTGCGCCGTCCTCGGATTCAATCCAGACACAATCGGCCTCGCACCATTCTCCGGCAAGCATCTTGACCACATCAAGTCCCTGCTGACTAGCTCGTTCGCAGAAGCAATGCTGCTGCCCTTAAGAGGCTCCGACCGCAACGAGATCGCCGAGTGCATCCTAAAATACATCGAGCACCACACCGAATCTTCCGTCAATGTCCGCTCCCTGGCTGTGCTAAGGGATATTTATGGATGAGAGGTCGACAAAGACTTCCGGTACCCCATCATTATAGCCTTGAACTGATTGTTTTAGAAATGAATGGAGGTTGACCAAAAACTTTTTTGGTCAACCTCTTAACAATTTTTTGTCAGATGCGGGTTTTTGCTTATATTGCAAAACTATTAATAACAAAAACAGTAACCAAATCGACCTGTTTATGGAAAGATTTGCAAAAAAGATTAACTTGTCAAGCGGAGCCGCTGCCATTGTCACGGCCTGCTTCCTGACGTTGCCGAGCTATAGGGCAACAGCAGAGACACCTTCCGCCGTTCCGGCTGAAGTGACCGCTCAACAAAACATCGACATCAAGGGCCGTATAGTTGATCAGAACGGGCAGCCTGTCATCGGCGCAAGCCTGTTCCAGCAAGGTACAAACAACGGAACCGTCGCTGATGTGGATGGCAGATTCTCAATCAACGTGCCTGCCGGCGCGTCTCTCAAGGTTTCCTGTCTTGGCTATCAGGATGTCATTGTCACAGCCAAGAACGGGATGACGATCATGATGAAAGAAGACAACGAGGTCCTCTCCGAGGTTGTTGTCGTGGGTTACGGCGCTCAGAAAAGAGCTGACATCACAGGCGCGGTCGCCTCGGTAGATGTCGGAAAGACTTTGGAAAGCCGTCCTATCGCGGATGTCGGACGTGGACTTCAGGGCGCGGTTCCTGGAATGAACGTGGTGGTGCCTACCGGTGAGGTCGGCTCGGATCCTCTCATCAAGATCCGCGGACAGATCGGCTCCATCAGCGGAGGAAACTCACCTTTGATTCTTTTGGACAACGTGGAGATTCCGAGCATCCAGCTTGTCAACCCTAACGACATCCAATCGATAACGGTCCTCAAGGACGCCGCGTCCGCCTCGATCTATGGTTCAAAGGCCGCGTTCGGAGTTGTGCTCATCACGACAAAGAACGGCACCCGCGGCCCGAAACTCCAGGTGTCATATTCAAACAACTTCTCTTGGCAGAACCCTGCCAAGGAAATCAACATCGGCGGGATCGAGGCTCTTGAATATACCTACGACGCGCAGTTGAACAGGGAATCCCCGATGCCCGCCGGAGGTTTCTGGCGAATCGATGAGAACAGTCTCCAGAAAGTCCGCGAGTGGCAGGAGAAATATGGCGACACCGTCGCTTGGAACGATCCTATCCTTTATGGACGCGACTGGTACTATGACGGAACCAACAAGTACGGCTACCGTCTCTATGACGGAGTCAAGGCCATGGTCCGTGAGTGGGCCCCGTCTATGACCCATAACCTTTCCGTGACGGGCTCCAACGATCACACTTCGTTCAACATCGGCCTTGGTTACCTTGACCAGAGCGGAATGACAAAGCCTGCGAAGACAGATGACTTCAAGAGGTACAACGCTTCCTTCGGATTCACGAGCGAGGTCAACAAATATCTCACCCTGCGCGCAAGCGCGATCTACTCAGACCGCAACAAGCGCTACCCTGGCGTGGGCACGACTTCAGCGGACCCTTGGCTCTACCTTTACAGATGGAGCCCTTTGTTCCCGATCGGAGTGATGGAGAGAGACCATTATCTTCAGGAACCGGCGTATGAGCTGATGGCGGGCAACACCGACAACCTGAGGAACAGGTATTTCAACATGAACCTCGGAATGACGCTCAATTTCACAGAGAACTGGAATTTCCAGTTTGACTACACCTACGACAGGCAGATGAGGGATCAGAACAGTTCCGTCGTCTATTTCGAGGCCGGCCAGCACTGGTACTCTCCGACCGCATGGGTCGAGAACGGAAGCCAGGTCTATGTCAACGAGGAAGGGCAGATTGTGGAGTCCGGGGGAATGCCGGCTTACACATTCCCTGTCAACAGGTATCTCAACTCCAACGTCAGCGAGAAGTCTGACTATGTCAAGAACTATTCCCGCAACGATGACAACAACACCATCAACGCCTACACGACCTATCACCTCTCTCTTGGCGAGAACCACCAGCACGACTTCAAGTTCATGCTCGGTATGAATCTCGTAGCCGGCAAGTGGAGTTCCTACACTGTCAGAAAGAACAATCTCACGGTTCCGGACAACCCTCAGTTCGCGACAGCGACAGGAGATCAATTCGCTGATGGATCAAGGGATTGGTCAGGCCGCCTTGGATTCTTCGGCCGTGTCAATTACTCTTTCGGCAACCGGTACTTCATTGAGGGCAACCTCAGGCGAGACGGCTCGCACAAATTCCCGACAGACCTTCAGTGGAAATGGTTCCCGTCATTCTCCGCCGGCTGGATATTCACAAACGAAAGTTTCCTTGAGCCGGTGAAGCCTGTTCTGAGCTTCGGTAAGATCAGGGCTTCATGGGGCAGTGTCGGCGACCAGTCCGTCTCCAGCAACCTTTACAAGTCGATCCTTGCGGGCGGACAGTCCTCGTGGATCGGAGGCAACGGGCAGAAGGTCACCAAATATGACACGCCTTCTCTTGTGGACAGTGACATAACCTGGCAGATGATCGAGACCCTTGACTTCGGAACCGACCTCAGGTTCTGGGACAACCGCATCGGCCTCACCTTTGACTGGTATCGCAGAGACACCAAGAACATGATCATTCCTGGAGAGACACTTCCTTCAACGCTTGGAGACTCCGCTCCTAAGGGCAACTACGGCAACCTCCGCACCAACGGTTGGGAGATCGCGTTCGATTTCAGCCACAGATTCTCCAACGGCCTGGGAATCAACTTTACCGCTTCCCTCGCCGACGCGACCACAAAGATCACAAAGGGCGCGGACTGGGAGACCCCTTGGGAGGACCGCCTGCTCAGCAACGCCTACTCTACCGGTCGCCGCTACGGCGACATCTATGGCTATGTCACAGACCGTCTTTACCAGAAGGACGACTTCGTTTACGGTCCGGACGGCAGGATTGAGAGAGTCAACGTGATCTACAGGGGCACGATCCATTCCACCAACAGGCAGACCTCCAAGTATCCTGTCTACCAGGTTCAGTTTGAGAACGGAGACAAGCTTGTCTGCGGTCCTGGCGACGTGAAGTTCGTGGACATCGACGGCGACGGCTACATCTCTTCGGGATCCGGCACGAACGGGGATCCGGGAGACCGTGTTGTGATCGGCAACTCCACCCCTCGCTATGAGTACAGTTTCAGGCTCGGCACAGACTGGAAGGGATTCGACTTCTCGATTTTCTTCCAGGGTATCGGCCAGCGCAAGATTTGGGGAGGCGGACAGCTTGCCATCCCTGGCTACAGCGCCAAGGAAGGTGCTCTTCCGAAGACTTTCACTACCGACTATTGGAGAGAGGACCGCACCGACGCCTTCTATCCGCGCGCCTGGGATCTCGGAGGAAGCAACACCGGTTTCACGATGCAGGTGCAGAGCAAGTATCTGCTGAATATGGCCTACCTCCGAATCAAGAACATCACATTCGGATATTCACTTCCGCAGAAGCTTCTCAGGAAGGTTTGCCTCAGCCAGGTGAGGGCTTATGTCTCGCTGGAGAACTTCTTTACGTTCGACCATCTCAGGGGACTTCCTATCGATCCTGAGGCCATCACCGGCTATTCCATGTTCAACACCACAAGCTACAATCTGACCAGAACGGGTGTGGGAACGCCTACCTTCAAGTCAGCGTCCGTGGGTCTTCAGCTAACCTTCTAAAAAATGACAATTATTATGAAACTCAAGATATTCACAGCAATAGCAGGTCTCGCGCTGCTCTTTGGCGCCTGCGACGAGGTGCTTGACCGTCCGTCACCGACAGTGGCCGAGGATGAATCCTACTGGACAAGCGCCGAGAAGGTACGCCTCTATTCCAACGGCTTCTATCTTCATTATTTCGAGGGTTACGGAACCGGTTGGACCCATTCTTCGGCTCCGTTGCTCGACTACACGTTCAGTGATGATGTCGTGAACTATTCCACCCAAGGCCAGTTCACCCGTGCCGTGCCTACTTCGACCGGTTGGGGTGACAACTACAAGTGGATCCGCAGGGCCAATGTGATGATCGACAGGATCGACAGCAGGATGACAGGCATCCTTTCCTCAGAGGAATATTCCCACTGGATGGGAGTCGCCAGACTTTTCAGGGGATTGGAGTATGCGCGTCTGGTCAATTCCTACGGTGATGTGCCTTACTACGACCACGTGGTGAAGAACACCGACAAGGATGACCTCTACAAGGACAGAACCCAGAGAAACGAGGTGATGGACAATGTCTATGACGACTTTGAATATGCCATTGCGAACATCCGTCTCAACGACGGCGCTCAGAACATCAACCGTTATGTGGCCGCGGCTCTCGTGTCACGCTGGTCCCTTTACGAAGGCAGCTGGCAGAAGTATTACTACAACAATCCCGCTCAGGCCACCAAGTTCTTCAATCTGGCTGTCGCCGCCGGTGACATTGTGATGAACAGCGGACGTTTCGACATCACCCTCGATTTCCGTTCGCTCTTCGGATCCAAGGATCTGACTTCCAGCAAGGATGTGATCCTTTACAGGAAATACGACGCGGCTCAGGGTGTCACCCATTGTGTGGCCTCCTATTCCAATGTGAAGGAATCCAGGACTGTGGGACCGAACCTTGCGCTCATCAAGGCATTCGCCTGCGTGGACGGCAAGGATTGGCAGACATCCGCTGTCGAGAACCATAAGGATTTCTCGATGGCCAACCTTATCAAGACCAGAGACTCACGCTTCGAGGCATCGTTCTATTGCAAGCCGACAGCCACGTCCAAGAGCAGCTATCTGTACCCTGTGAAGTTCATCCCGCGCTCGGCCTTGAAGTACCTTGACACTCCGGGAGGATCTCCGGAAGTTGAATATACCTCCGCAAACAATCTGAACGGATACCCTGTCCTCAGGTACGCCGAGGTTCTGCTGAACTGGATCGAGGCCAAGGCTGAGCTTTCGATGCTTGGAGCCGGCTCCGTGACCCAGGCTGACATCGATCTGTCCATCAACAAGATCCGTAACCGTCCACTCGCTCAAGAGGCGATTGACAGGGGTGTCCAGAAGACCGCTCCGATGGATTTGGCGGCTCTTCCTGACGATCCGTCCAGGGATTCCGATGTTCCGGCTCTCCTTTGGGAAATAAGACGCGAACGCAGAATGGAGTTCGCGTTCGAGCACTCCAGAATCGTGGATCTGAGGCGCTGGAAGAAACTTGAATATATGGACACGGACGCCAACGTGGACCTGCTTGCGGGCACGTGGGTGAATTTCCCTGCCGAATGTCCGGGTGATCTGGTTGATGGCAACAAGGGCAAGATCCGTGTGATGACAGCGTCAGGTGACCTCATCACCTTCGATGGAAAGAACGGGGCCAAGATGGTCGGATTCTTCTACCCGTCCGAGAACAAGGGCAGGCTTCCTTTCCTCAATGTTCCGAACATCAACCCTTACCTCACTCCTGTCGGATCCAACACAATCACCGACTATGCCAACAAGGGTTACAAACTGACACAGACCGAAGGATGGCCAGATTCTTCTAACTAATTTAAACATAGCAAGATTATGAAAAAGATAATAAGATTCTCCCTTGCCTTGCTGGCTTTAGGATTCGTCTCCTGCGAGAAGGAGCTGCCAAGCCAGGTGGAGCAACCGTACGACACCGAGATCACTTCTATCGAGATAGTCAATGCGGGTGCTGACGGGGCGACAGTGATGGAAGGACGCATCGACGAAGAGAACAAGATGATTGACTTCAAGAGAATTGATCCGGCCACGGATTTCTCCAAACTGATGGTCAAAGCTTCTCTTTCAGAAGGTGCGGTGCTTGAGAACGATGTCTTCGATTTCTCCATGGACGGAGAAACTTCGGAAAAGACGCTGATTCTAAGAATCAAGAACCACAACCGTTACAAAGACTACTTCATCCGGGTCAGGAAGAAGGTCCCTGTTTTCGGCGCTGATTGGGAAAAGGTCAACACCTACGGTTTCTGCGCGGCCACGAACAACACCTACGAACATTTCAATTCCGCCTCCACGCGTTGGGCCGGATTTGACGGTGAATATGTCCTTGTGGTTTCCCGGAAAGGCGGCACGAACCCTCATCTTCTGAAGGTATCTGACCTGAAGGAAGGCAAGATCGAACCGATCATGCTGAACAACGAAGGCGTCACAGGTGGAACTTTCCCGATCCACAGCGGTGCTGTGGTGAAAGGTCACACTTATGTGAGCAACCTTTCAGGCGGCGGCAAGTGGTCTCCATTGAAGATCTACTACTACGAGACTCCGACTTCCACTCCGGAAGTGATTTTGAATGTGACGCTTGACACTATTGACGGGGCTAACTCAAGACATGGCGACAACGCTTCGTTCAATCTTGACGAGAACGGAGACGGTTATGTGTTCTTCGGCAACAACGGTGGTACTGATGTCCTGAGGTTCACGATAAGAAACTGGAAGGAGATCGATCCTGCCAGCGCTGTGGTTCTTGGATCCGCGTCCGGTGCCAACTCTTACATCACGGTCAACAGGATCTGGGGAACTGACAGCTACATCTTCGGCGGCATCTACATGGCTCCGAAGATTGTGGACGAGTCGATGTCTGTCCAGTATTCTCTCAAGGCCAGCAGTGTGCCGGCGCAGTCAACAGCGTGCCAGATAATCAGTTTCAATGAGGAACGTTATCTGGTGACGATGACCGCCGGAAGAACCGAGGATGTTACCCCTACGATGAATGTCTATGACATTACGAAGGGAGGAGATTCCTTGAACGACTGCCTTGTAAGATTTGAGGAGGGAGACCACAAGCCGGTATATTCATTCATTCTTGGTGGAGGTAAGAGCATCTCTCCTGGAACCAACCTTAATTATTTTATCGAGAAGGATGCGGAAGGAAAGGACTGCAAGCTTTACCTGTTCGCAGCCCGCTGCGACTCTGGATTCGCCATCTGTGAGTTCCCGATAAAGGTGGCTCTTGACGACTGATCCGAGTGAGAATGAAAAGATTAGCAAGAATATTTCTGTACGCGCTTCTGTGCGTGGCCTTCTTCGCCTGCGGAAAAGAAGAGCAGCCCTTTAAGCAGGGCGGCACTTCCGGTGGGGGAGGCACCACCGGAGGCGGTGGCACGACCGATCCGGCCAAGGTGGAATTCCCGCGCAAGGAACTCAGAGGTGTCTGGGTTGCCACTGTATGGGAGCTTGATTGGCCTATGGGCGCACATGATGCCGCTTCCCAGAAGAAAAAGTTCACCGAGTACCTTGACCTGTTTGAGAAATGCGGAGTCAACGCCGTATTCTTCCAGATCAGATCCAAGGCTGACGCGTACTATGAGTCTCAGTATGAGCCGTGGAGCAAGACAATAACCGGTACGGCCGGCAAGAATCCCGGCTATGATGTCCTCAAGTTCCTGATAGACGAGACCCACGCTCGAGGTATGCAGTTCCATGCCTGGATCAACCCTTACCGTGTTGAGACGAGGGGCTCCGCTTCAGCTGAGTTTCCGGCGCTGGATCCGAAGATTCCGGTCTCGATGGTCAAGGACTACAACAAGATCCGTGTCTATAATCCGGCTCTGCCCGAGGTTCAGGACAGGATAGCCGCCATCGTCAAGGAAATCATCACCAAGTACGATGTCGATGGCCTTCACATGGATGACTATTTCTATCCGTCCCTGGAGAAGGGTGAGTCTTTGAATGACGATGCTGAATATGCCAAATATGGTTCGGGATATTCAAAGATCGAGGATTTCAGGCGGGCCAATGTCACCAAGGCGATTGAGAAGATCCATAATGTGATTGCCCAGACCCGTCCGGAGGTGATTTTCTCCGTCAGTCCTCAGGGTAACTATGACAACAACTACAACTCTTTGTTCGCTGATGTCGCCAACTGGACCCGCAACGGATTGATCGATGTGATCATTCCTCAGCTGTACTACAGCGTCACGACGTTTCAGACGAGGATCAAGTGGTTTGTTGACAATGCGTTCAAGAGCCACCTGATGGCTGGTTACGGAATCTATAACTTCGCTTCGGACGCGGCGAACACGGATTTCAGGTCAACATCCTCGTTCTACAGCCAGTATAACTATGCGGCTCGGATCAAACGTGTTGAAGGTGCGCTTTTGTACAGTGCCAAGAGTTTGGCGGATAACAAGATCGGGATAACTGACGCGGTCAAGGGGGCGTTCGGGACGAAGACTCTGATTCCGTACCTTCTGGCTGCTGACGAGAATAAGCCGGACGCTCCGACAGGGGTCAAGGTGAACGGTGCGTCTCTTTCCTGGAACGGTGCCGGGCCAATGTTTGCTGTCTATAAGCTGGATGGCTCTAAAAAGAAGGCCACTCTTGTCGGAACGACAAAGGACAAGACATTCGGCCTTTCTTCAAAGGGCACTTACCTGGTTACCGCCATCAGTGAGCTGAACTCGGAAAGCGAGGCGTCTGAGCAGGTGACATATTGATGTTTTTTCGAATGTTTATAAGGTTGGCCAAAGTCCTTTTGGCCAACCTTTGATGTTATCTGTATTCTAAGAGGTCTTGTTATTTCATGATTATGCCGTCAGGGGAGATCTTTATGTCAAGATCTGAGTCAGCTTGCTCGAGTTCGATCTCATACCACGAACCGGTAGGGGTCTCGACATATTCGGCGTCATCGATCTTCCATGCAGGCCAGTCGGCAGTGATCTTGCTGGTGACGGCGGTAGGAAGTTCAGCCTTACGCACATCCCATTCAGAGCTGACCCAAACGAAATCCTTGGTCAGATAGACATCCTTGCCGCGGCCGTCGTGTATGATCTCTACTTCGATGAGGCCATCGTCATACTCAACATCCTTAATGACCGCTCCGGGGTACTTTCCGGCTAATACGGCTTGGGCCTTTGGATTGAGGGAATCTGTGTCGGCTGAAACTTTATTGCAGCCTGCAAGTGTCATCAGGCAGATGCACATTGCTGTAATAAACAAGTTTTTCATCATACTATAATTTAAGAAATGTAACTGTCTTCTAACGTTCTATGCCGATAAGGGTGTTCCTCTTGTCGAACTTTAACTCAAGTCCGTTGGCGAGATCCACCTCCATGTCCTTGGATCCCTTCTCCGCTTTGGTGGCGAATGAATCAGGATAAAGTTCGGTGATCTTCGCCTCGACTTCCTTGTGAATGATGCCGCCCGGAAGCCTGTCGTGATGCCTGTCAATTTCTTTCCATTCTCCATTCCGCCTGAACTCCAGTTTCGTGCCGTCGGTCAGGATGACCTCGTATGACATTTTCAGGAAGTCTCTGTCTTTCTTGGAGAAAGCGATATTCTCCTCATTGAAATGAGTATTTATAAATGACTGGACATTCTCAGGGAGAGATTCCGGATCGATGGCTTTGTCGTGAACCAGATTGGACAGGTAGTAACCTGCTGTGCCGGCGGCGACGAGCGCGATAATGGCAAGTGCGATCTTTTTCAGCATGGCTTTTTGTTTTATGTTACAAAAATATAGTATGAATCTGTATGGAATCTGGAATATGCGCGCCTCAAGGAAAAATTATATGAATTCCAGTCTGAACCGATGCATTCCGTCAATGAACGAATATTCAAGACGCATCCCGTTCCTGTCGGCGATTGTCTTTGCAATGGCCAGGCCGAGGCCTGTGGAACCATCTTTCCTGGTGCCTTGGTAGAATCTGTCGAATATGTGGGCTCCGTCCAAAGCGGAAAGTCCGCTGTTTCTGACTGTAAGTTCTGACCTTGTCAGGCTGACTGTGACTTGGTCGCCTTCCGTGCTGTGTGTGAACGCGTTCTTTATAAGGTTGGAGACCAAGATCGCGGCGAGAGTCTCATTCATGTTGATCACGACAGGATCTTCTGGCACCTCAAGCCGGCTGTCAACATTTTTGCCGGAGAAGATCTCTTTGAATATATTCATTTGCCCTTCCGTCAACGCCTTGAGATCCACCTCACCAGTTTCCGGGAACTGCCCGTTGTCGATCTTTGTGAGCAGGAGCAGAGACTTGTTCAGTCGGACAATGTGGCCGATCTCTCTTTTCATCTGGATCAGCTCTCCCATGGTTTCCTCGTTCAGGGATTCATTGTCCAGCATCCAGTCTATCCTGCCTCCGAGAATTGCGAGCGGGGTCTGAAGTTCGTGAGAGGCGTTGCCGATGAACTGTTTCTGCTTCTCGAAGACCTCGTCGGAGCGATCTGCCATTCCGGTGGCGGCCCTTTCCAGTTGGGTGAACTCTGAGACATTCGTGTTCACATCCAACTTTTCATGCGAATGCCCAGGGGTGTAGTTTCCAAGCCAGTCCAAAATCCTGTAGAACGGGTCCATGCTTTTCTGCAGCACGGCGAGGGTTATGAAAAGAACTGTCAGCAAAAGAATCGCGTACAAGGCCAGGATCCACCACAGAATTGTCTCTTTAAGGTCTTCTTTCTCGAAGGTCGGCGTTGAGACTGTCAGCTCGAAAAGTTGTCCGTCGTGATCTCTGAATATTGTTCTTAGAAACCTTGCCGGCTCGCTCTCATCGGCCTCCGCTATCCAAAAGTCAGAGTCGTAGAACTCCATCCATGAATGCGATGCGGCGTAGGACCGGGTGACATTGCGGATGCTGTAGTGCTTGTCTGTCATTAAGTTGGCGACAGGAAACTCATTCCCGGACAACTTCTTGGACATCAGTGATTCGGCGTAACTCTCCAGCAGATCATCGGCCTCATCGTTGATTTCGTCCACCATCACGAAGTAAAAAATCATCGCCCACAGTGCGATGACCGGGAGAAGAGCCATCGCAAGGCGCACCGCTATGTTGTGGATCAGTCTCATTTCTCTTCCTTGATGACAAGTTTATAGCCGAACCGGTAGACAGATTTGATTTCGATGTCTGCACCTGACTCTTCCAGTTTTTTCCTGAGATTCTTGACCTGCGAATAGATGAAGTCAAAGTTGTCCGCCAGGTAGATTGAGTCTCCCCACACCGCCTCCGCAAGGATTGACTTGTCGATCATGTGCCCTGGTCTCATGATGAAGTAAGTCAGGATGTCCTAAATTCCGCAGTCCTATATCCTGCAAAAAATCAAAAGCCCTGATAAAGAAACCCTTACCAGGGCTTGATAATG
>CAKUVR010000023.1:0-37117 GCA_934698975.1 uncultured Bacteroidales bacterium | reverse complement strand
ACAAGCCAAAGTATATATAAAGTGTTAAAATATAATGAATTACAAATAATAGATACCGATTTATCGCATCACTAATATTTTCATCTTTTGGCAAAGGTAACGATTCCTCGTGAAGAAACTTGTTCATCCAATTGAACAGAACCTGTTTGCCGCTCAAATGGTACTCCTCGATGATTTTTTGAGCCGACTTGCCTTGCACATGCTCGGAGACGATGCGTATCTTCTCCTCGTCGCTGTAGCGATAGTACGGAACTTCAATCCATCTTGTCTCCCAATGGTGAGTCTCTTCGTCGTAGAAACTCTCCCTCTTTGTCTTGTACCTTGTTTCCATTTTCACTATACTTTTTGTCCTTGTATAGTGTCAACTTTTTTCAGTTCAAGTCAGGGCTTTATAGGTGCGTGAGATACAACAAATTGAAGGACAGGAATATGCGACGTTGCCTTTGGCGAATGTAAACTAAAGACGATTGCTTCGTGCATTGTGTTTCAGTGGCTTGCACTTCACGGCCTCTTCTATCCGCAGAAACTTTCGGGCGTGATTTAGGCTGACACCACAGGCGGTGATCATCTCATTAAGGTAGGCTATCCGCTCCTCGGCCGGAAGCTTCAGCACATCCTCGATGCCAGAAAACTGTTTGTCTGAAGCCAGATGATGCGTCATCTTTCTGTAGGCCATACCTGAATATGGATCGTGCGGCTCGCAGATGTCATATTCACTGCCAGTGTTGCAGCTGAAAGCGGTGAGCATATTCCCGTAGCTGCCGTAGTAACTGATCACGTTCTTGAAATCGATGACTGAATATTCCTGGACAATGAAATCAATCAGTTGCTTTTTCTCATTAATATTCAGAGATTTGAATAGATCGTCGAGTACTTCGTAGGTTAGTGGCCTTTCATGGGCATGGAGCATCCTTACTTTCGCCACAGCCTTTCTCATCCCGACCGATGCTTCCCGCAAGACAAGTTTCTCTGAATATGGATGATCGGAGTTCGCATAGGCCAGAAAGTTCCAATGCCATTCTTCCGCCCGCTTGCAGATCCGGTCTTCAACAGGATTGTTGTAGAGGTAGGAGAGAGCTGTCCTGACCTGCTTGTCCCCACGTTTGTTTGAAAGCCCGAATGTTGTGAACAATCTTCCTTTCAGAGTATGTCTAACGTTGTAAGCTCTGGAAAACTTGGAACAGAACTCCTGCACGAACCTGGCCACAATCTCATGATTCCCGGCTTCAATCAGTACGTGAATATGATTGTACATCAAACAGAGTCCCAACACTCGGATTTTGTACCGTGTTGCTGTAAGTGAGAAAATCGTGAAGAACACGAGCGAGTCCTTCACATTGTAGAACACCACAAATCCGGATTGTGCTCTTTGGTAGATGTGCCCGACCGCGCCCCTCTGGTAAATCATTCGCCTCAAACGAGCCATAATTCAATAATTTAAGTTGGTCAATAAGTTTTTGGTAAGATAGACATTTATCTGCAGAACTCCAAAAGATTTTCATCGGCAGAGTCCGTGCAGAGTCCGTGGCTGCATCTGGGTTGTGTCCAAGGCTGTACTTGGGATGCCTCTGTGTTGTCTAAGTGGCTGCATCTAGGCAGGTGCATCAGTGGTATCTTTCAGACAAGGATGCCCGTTTCGTCTCTTGTGACTACGTGGAATGTAACGCTCCGATTGTCATTAACTTGGCTACTGGTCTTCGGTCTGTTTGGACCAAAGTCGCACTTTTAGTTCGTTGATATTCAATGCTTTAATCCGCACAGATTGATTGCCAATGAGTGGCGCATGATGCTTTGTGAACAAATGCATTAAGAGATTGTCTTTAGTTATGATTACTAAAGACGACGTGTTAAATCCCATCAGGCCAATGCTTTACGTGGCACTGATTGATTATCAATCAGTGGCGATTAATGTGCTGATAATGAATCTGATGACTTTGTGTCTTTGGCCGGGATTAACCAAAGGGAATTGGAGTTTTGCTTGAAGATGAATGTGTTATCGTTGACAGGCCACCAGCCAGGGGCGGAGGATGAGGTGTCACCAAGGCTGCATGCTCACTAGTACCTGCGAAAAACGATTATCCTTCCGTCGGTTAGGGCGGAAGGATAACGCATAGTTTGATATTCATAATTAGTGACTTTCAGGCGTGGCGGTTGGCTTTGTTAGCGGTCGCCTTGGTTGCGGGTGAGTTTGTCGGACAACTGGCTCAGTGACCGAAGTGCCTTCCGGTTCTGTCAAGGTCACTTCGATGCTTCGGCAAGCTCAGCAACCACAGGCTCGGTGACCGACTGCGAAGTGAGTTCAGTGACCGGATGTAAGACCAGCTCCGTGACCGGGCTTTGGTAAACCCTTAAGACTGCCACTTCGGTGGTTGGTGAGCTTGGTGAACCACCGGCTCAGTGACCATGCGCCCAGAAAGTCGTGATGCTTCTACTCGAGGGTGTGGATGGCGAGGCCGGAACGGAGCTTCGGCTCGAACCACGTGGTTTTCGGAGGCATGATGTTGCCGGTGTCGGCGATGTCGATGAGCTGCTGCATCGAGACAGGGTAGAGGGCGAAAGCCACCTTCATCTCACCGCTGTCAACCCTGCGCTTGAGTTCTCCAAGACCTCTGATCCCGCCCACGAAATCGATTCTCTTGTCCGTGCGCAGATCCTTGATTCCTAGCACTTTGTCAAGTACGAGGTTCGAGAGGATTGTCACGTCCAGAACTCCGATCGGATCCTTGTCATCGTACCTGCCAGGAAGAGCTTCCAGAGAGTACCACTTTTCGTCCAGATACATAGAGAAGTTGTGCAGGTGGTCAGGATGATAAATCTCAGCACCCATCTCGCGGACGGTGAAGTTCTCCTCAAGAGCCGCGATGAACTGTTCCTTGGAAAGACCGTTGAGATCCTTTACGACACGGTTGTAGTCCAGAATCTTGAGCTGACTCTCCGGGAAGCACACTGCCATGAAGAAGTTGTACTCCTCGTTGCCTGTGTGGTTCGGATTCTGCGCCCTCTTCTCGGCCCCGACACGTGCGGCCGCAGCCGTACGGTGATGACCGTCAGCCACATAGAAAGCGTCAACGTCGTTGTTGAACAGCCTTGTGATCTGGTCGATGGTCTTGTCATCGTCAATCACCCAGAACTTGTGACCGAACTTGTTCTCGTCGATGAAATCGTACTCCGGAGCCTTCTTGATGGTCTGGGCGACGATCTCGTTCAGAACGTGATTGTCCTTGTAGGCGAAGAACACCGGCTCGATGTTGGCGTTCTGGATCCGCACGTGAACCATTCTGTCATCCTCCTTGTCCTTGCGGGTGAGCTCGTGCTTCTTGATCTTGCCGGAAGCGTAGTCGTCAGTGTGGGCGCAGAGAACGAGTCCGTACTGGGTCCTGCCGTCCATCGTCTGGGCATAGACGTAATAGCACTCCTTAGGGTCGCGCTTGAGCCAGCCCTTGGCCTGCCACTCCTTGAAATTCTTCACGGCCTCGTCATAGACCTTCGGGTCGTGATCCTCAAGAATCGGGTTGAAATCGATCTCCGGCTTGGTGATGTGGAGGAGGGATTTCTCTCCGGCCATCTCCTTGGCCTCTTCGGAGTTAAGCACGTCATAAGGCGGCGCTGCCACCTCTGTCACAATATCTTTTGGCGGCCTGATCGCCGCGAACGGTTTTACTCTTACCATACTTGTCTTGGAAATATTGGTGATGGCACGGGTGCGAAAGGCAGAGGTGCCACCTGAATATTCATAAAATTATTTATTGACCTGGAAACGTGTGTTGCCGGTGGCGAAGAAGTCCACGATCTGGCGGGCGGCGGCGAGACCGGCGTTCATGTTGGCTTCGGCTGTCTGGGCACCCATCTTCTTAGGAGTGGCGAATATGCGCACACCGAACTTCTCCTTCAGCACCGCATAGTTGTCCGGTGCCACATCGGTGACGTACTTCAGATCTGTCCTTTCCTCAAGGGCCTTCTCCAGTCCGGCCTCGTCGATGACCTCCTTGCGGGCGGTGTTCACCAGGCAGGCACCCTTAGGCATCTTGGTAATCAGGTCGTAGCCGATCGAACCGATGGTCTGAGGTGTGGCGGGAATATGCACGGAGATGAAGTCACACTCCGAGTACATATGCTCAAGCGAGTCAGCAGGCTCCGCACCAGCCTCACGGATCTTCTCCGCAGGGATGAACGGATCGATAGCCATCACGCTCATTCCCAGAGCCTCGGCCTTCTTGCCGACCAGACGGCCCACGTTGCCGAAAGCCTGAATGCCGACCTTCTTGCCTTGGATCTCAGTGCCCGTGGCAGGGGTGAACTGGTTGCGGCTCATGTAGATCATCATCGCGATGGCGAGTTCAGCGACAGCATTGGAGTTCTGTCCAGGAGTGTTCATCACGACCACTTTGTGTGCAGTAGCAGCGGCCAAATCCACATTGTCGTAGCCGGCTCCAGCGCGCACAACAATCTTCAAGTTCTTGGCAGCGTCAAGCACTTCAGCTGTGACTTTATCGGAACGGATGATGAGGGCGTCCACGTCTGCGACAGCCGCAATGAGC
Organism: uncultured Bacteroidales bacterium; assembly: GCA_934698975.1. Taxonomy (GTDB): domain Bacteria; phylum Bacteroidota; class Bacteroidia; order Bacteroidales; family UBA932; genus Cryptobacteroides. The sequence continues at coordinate 32,579 of CAKUVR010000023.1, read as the reverse complement.
TCCGAAGCGTCAGCGTACTTCTCAAGAGCAGCGAACTCGTGTCCGGCTCCAGTGACGATTTCCTTGATCCCTGCCACTGCGGCAGCGGAGAAAGGCTTCTGTGTGGCGACTAATATCTTCATGACGTGCTACTTTTTAAGTTCCTCAAATTCCTTCATGCAGTCAACCAGAGCCTGAACGTCCTCGACAGTGCAGGCGTTGTAGAGGGAAGCCCTAAAGCCTCCGACGGAGCGGTGGCCCTTGATGCCGATCATGCCGCGCTCCTTGGCGAATGCCAGGAACTCATCCTGAAGAGCCTCATAGCCCGGTGCCATCACGAAGCAGACATTCATCAGCGAGCGGTCCTCCTTCGCGGCGGTGCCAACAAACAATGGGTTGCGATCGATTTCTGAATATAGCAGGTCAGCCTTCTGCTGATTGATCTTCTGAATAGCAGGCACGCCACCGATGCTCTTGAGCCACTTCAAGGTCTCGTTCATCATGAATATGGAGAACACAGGAGGAGTGTTGTACATGGAAAGTTTCTCAATGTGGTTGCGATAGTCAAGCATCGCTGGAAGGTACCTTGAAACCCTTCCGAGTGAGTCCTTCTTGATGATTGCGAAGATCACACCGGCAGGGCCAACGTTCTTCTGCGCTCCACCATAGATGAGATCGTACTTGCTGACATCTACTGGACGGCTCATGATGTCGGACGACATGTCAGCGATTAGCGGAACGGGGCAGTCGATGTCCTCTTTGATTTCAGTACCGTAGATGGTGTTGTTCGTGGTGATGTGGAAGTAGTCGATGTCCGTTGGAATCTCGTACCCTTTAGGAATATAGGAGTAGTTCTTGTCGGCCGAGCTTGCGAGAGCGTACGCCTCTCCGATTCCCTTTGCCTCCTTGAGGGCTTTCTTAGCCCAAACACCTGTCTCAAGATAGGCTGCCTTCTTCTCAAGGTAGTTCATCGCTACATAGAGGAACTGCAATGAAGCTCCACCACCGAGGAACACAATCTCGTGAGTTTCAGGAATATTCAGGAGCTCTCTCCAGAGTGCGCGGCACTCGTCCATGGTTGCATCCCACTCCTTTGTACGGTGAGAGATACTCAAGACAGAGACACCTGTGCCTTTGAAATCCTTCAAGGCCTCAATGGCATTGTCGATGGCCACCTGCGGAAGCAGGCAAGGGCCGGCGTTGAAAACGTGTACTTTCTTCATTTCTATTATAGTTTCAAAGTATTATTAATATGTATGTGTCTTGGTGTGATAATAAGGAATATCCGATTAAGATTTTCAAATGTTTACCGATATATTCCTTATATCTACAAAATCAAAACTGATTTTGCGGTAAATATAGGCAATTAAAAGGATTCGCCCAACATTTACCGCAAAATTATAATTTTATCTGTAGCCAAGGAGATACGAGATGATCGCCATCCTGACGTACATTCCGCCGCCGGCCTGCTGGAAGTAATAGGCGTACGGGGTGTCGTCAATGTCCGTGGAGATTTCGTTGACCCTTGGGAGCGGGTGCATGATCTTCATGTTCGGCTTGACGGAACCGAGCATCGAGGCAGTAAGCCTGTAAACGTCCTTGACCTTGTTATATTCCTCGATGTCAGGGAACCTTTCTTGCTGGACTCTGGTCATGTAGAGGATGTCGCATGTGTTTAGGCCTTCCTCGATTCTGTCTGTTTGCCGGTAATCAACACCTTCCTGGTCAAGCATTTCGAGGTATTTCTTCGGCATATTCAATTCTTCCGGGGAGGTGAATATGAAATGCGGGTCGAACCAGCGCAGGGCTTCCACAAGCGAGTGGACGGCGCGGCCGTACTTGAGGTCTCCGACCATATTCACCGTCAGGCCGTCAAGTCTGCCTTGGGTCTTTTCAATGGCATAGAGGTCGAGCAAGGTCTGCGTCGGGTGCTGGTTGGCTCCGTCGCCGGCGTTTATTACAGGCACGGAAGCCACGGAGGCCGCGATGTCGGCCGCTCCGGCCTGAGGATGCCTCATCACGATCATGTCCACGTAATTGGACACAATCTTTATGGTGTCCTCCAGAGTCTCCCCTTTGGTCTGGCTGGTGTTGCGGTTGTCCGGAAAGCCGATGACTCTGGCTCCCAACCTGTTGACCGCAGCCTCGAAGGAGAGTCTCGTTCTGGTGGATGGCTCGAAGAACAAGCATGCCACAACCTTGCCGGCAAGGAAATTCTGCTCTCTGTTCGCCTCGAACTCTTTGGCGACCTCAAGGATGTGAATGACTTCGTCCTTGGTGAAATCCTGGATAGAAATTAGACTTTTAGGCATAATGTTTATGATTTAAAGTTCGTTTATTGTGCAATTCTCGATTTTCCCGATTCTGGTTCTGAAATCGTCCTCTGAGGAGAGTCGCACCCAGGTCTGAAGCGTGCATTCCGTTCCGAAATCCTGACCGCGTTGCTTCAGGTCCATGTCCTTTAGGATCTTCATGACGCTGTTCATCGCCTCGTAGCCGAAACGTACACAGAACCATTTCCCTGCGATTTTCTCTACGCTTCCCGCTTTGTCGAGGGCTTCCGCCGTAGAGGTCTTGTAGGCCCTGATCAGGCCTGGAATCCCGAGTTTTATTCCTCCGAAGTAGCGCACGACCACCACCAGCACGTCACTCAGACCTCTGGAATCAATCTGCCCGAGAATCGGTCTTCCGGCAGAGGAGGACGGCTCTCCGTCGTCGTTGGCTCTGAATTTGTCTCCGAGGTAGCCCAGCCGATAGGCGTAGCAATGATGACGTGCATCGTGGTACTTCTTTTTCAAGTCGCTGACGATGCCTTTGACCTCATCTTCTGTCTCGACGGGAAAAACAAAAGAGATGAAGCGGCTGCCGTTGTCTTTGAACAGCCCTTCTGCCGGTCCGGGAACACTCTTGTAAGAGTCTCGGATGATGTTATCTGGTGTCTCCATTCCTAACACACGAAATTAGTGTTTTTCACATAATTTTGCAATGGAACGGGAAATTTTGTAATTTTGAAATGGTTTTGAATCAAGAATATTTATGGTCTATAAATTCAGGGTTACTCTCGCCGGAATCAAAGGATTCTACAGGGTTTACGAGATGAGGGGTGAAACGACCCTTTACGAGTTTCATAAGCAGATGCGCGCGGATATGGAATTTCCGCAGGATCAGTTGATTATGTTCAAGGCGATGGATGCCGGCGGCGGAGTTCTTGCCCGTTATGGTCTGTTTGACCTTGGCAGCGGCACCGTGGACAACATCACGGTGGCTCAGACGGTCAAAAACGGTGTGGCCTCATTCCTGTACTTCTATGACGTGCCCAACCGCAAGAGCGTGATTGTCACATTCGAGTGCACGGAGGAGAAGCCGGAGTGCTCGCCGACGATTGTTGAGGTGAAAGGACCTAACCCTATCGAGTTTGAGAATGGTTATGTGGCTTTTGAGGACCTTCCAGATTCTCAGAGGCATCTGCCTGGCCAGAAACCTGACTGGGGATCCGATGATGACGATGATGAGGGAGGTGCGTCTCTTTCCTCAGATGATGACGATGATGGCGATGAAGAGGATGACGATGACGAGGATGGAAAGATCGTCTTTGACGGAACCGAAGATCTGGACATCTAAAGTTTCTTCTTGAATATGTCCCGGCGGCTTCTCATAATCCTCGGACCCACCGCTGTCGGCAAGACTGACTTCAGCGTGTCGAAGGCTTTGGAATATGGCTCGCCGGTGATCTCCTGCGATTCCCGCCAAATTTTCAGGAATATGTCGATCGGGACTGCTGTCCCGAGTGCTTCGCAGCTTGCGGCTGTGAAGCATTATTTCATTCAGACCGTTCCGGTCACGCAGCCGTACACGGCAGGGAATTACGAGTTGGAAGCGGTGTCGCTTGTCGAGAAACTGTTCGATGAAGGGCATGAAACCTTGGTGATGACCGGTGGCTCCATGTTCTACATAGATGCTGTCTGCAACGGGCTGGACAATCTTCCGGACGGGGATCTGGCTCTGCGCTCTGAGTTATGGCAAAGGCTTGAAGAAGAGGGGGTAGAGGTTCTTGCCGAGGAACTTCGGCGGAAGGATCCGCTGACATATTCACAGATCGACACTCGCAACAGCCAGAGGGTCATCCGCGCGCTGGAGGTTTGTCTCGTTTCCGGAAGGCCGTTCTCTTCGTTCAAGACGGGGGATAGGCGGAAGCGTTCCTTCGAGATAGAAAAGGTCGGGTTGACGCGGTCTCGGGAGGAATTATATTCACGAATAGACCAGAGAGTACTGAATATGATGGATGAGGGTTTGGTCGAAGAGGTCCGTTCGTTGCTGCCGTACCGGGATTGTCAGGCGCTTCAGACCGTCGGCTATAGGGAAATCTTTGAATATCTTGATGGAAAAATTCCCCTGGAGGAAGCCGTCCGGCTCATCCAGAGGAACACTCGTCATTATGCCAAGAAGCAACTCACCTGGTGGCGCCGCGACCCCGCCATCCGCTGGGTTGAGGTCTCCGGTCAGTAACGGTCACTTCGACAGGCTCAGTGACCAAGTCGGTCCGGTTGCTGAGCTTGCCGAGGCATCGAACCGACCGGACTCAAACTAGAACGGCAAATCATTACCCGGGTCGTCCGCAGGAAGATCGTCGATGGTCGGGGCCGGCGCCTGCTGCTGAGGCTGGGCTCCGTAATTCGGCTGAGGCGCCTGAGTGTAATTCTGCTGAGCCTGATAGGCTGACTGCTGTGCCTGAGAGCCTTGTCCGGCCGGTGTGATTCTCCACACCCGCACATCATTGTACCACCGTCCGTTGTATTCCCTTGCCCTGAGATTGAACGCCACCTTCACGGAGTCACCGATCTGGTACTTGTCCAGATCCGCTACCTTGTCGTTCCCGAACGCCGTGAGGCACACATCGGCCGGGTAGTTGCCGTCCTGATATTCCAGAACGAAATCCTGCTTTGTCCATGAGCCTTTCGCCCCCTGTCCGTTTTGTTTGGCAAGCTTCTGTTTGATCCTGCCTTCTATTTCCAATGCCATGATATTCTTTGTCTTGTAAAAATTAAACCTGCTCGGCGCCGGGCGCAAAGCAGGCTGGTAATACGCTGCCTGGGGCAGTGCTTATTTCTTGTCCTCAACGACAGGCTCAACAAAAACCTTGACAGAGTCGAGCTGGATGTCGAACACTAGGGTCGTGTTAGGGTCGATGCCATTGGATCCACGCTCACCGTAGCCAAGTTCTGAAGGCACATAGAGGGTCGCCTTGCCACCTTCCCCAAGGAGCTGGAGACCTTCTGTCCATGCAGGAATGACTCTGTTGAGGGTAAGCATGACAGCATCCTGATCCTCTTTGACTTCCTCGATGACGGTGCCGTCGGTGAGGGAGAGTTTGTAGTGAACATAGACTGTGTCCTTGGCGGATGTCGGCTTGACATCGCTTCCGGCCTCGACGATGATGTACTGGAGTCCGGATTCTGTCTCCTGAACGCCGGTCTTCTTGCGGTTGGCCTCAAGGAACTTCTGCTCTTTCTCCTTGTTGATGGCGCCTACATATTCAGCCCTCTTCTGAACGAACTCGTTCATGATCCGGTTCATCTCCTCAGGGTTGACCTTGAACTGCTTGGTGAACTCCTCGTCGCGAGGGTTGCCTTTGGCGGCCACGAAGTCATTCGCTCCCTTCTTGATCATGTTGAAGTTGAGGTCGCCCATGCTGTAGTTCTTGATCATTGATCCGAGCTGGATACCAAGGAGGTAACTAACTGAGTCGACAGTGGCCTTTGACGGGAGAAGATCCTTGGTGCTGAGAGGCTTCTGAGGCACCTCGGCAACGGCGGTGCTGTCCGCTCCGTTGGCTTTGCCGTCAACCTTGTTTGTGTTGCAGGCGGTGATGGAAAGAATCATCGCAGTCGCCGCAAGCATTTTGATTGTCTTCATACTATTAAATTTTTATAAGTTGTCAACCATCGGCATTGGGGTACAACGCACCCCAAAACTTTGCAAATATCGCAAAAAATCTTGACTTTATCAGCCATTCGGATCCAAAATGCTTGTTTATCACGAAAACAATCACTATTTTTAGAAATAATTAGGAAATTCTATGGAAATTGACTCGTCATTGCTGAATTCCAAGCTCAAAGAATTCTTCGGTTTTGATTCCTTCAAGGGGGATCAGGAGAGGATTATCCGGAACTTGCTGGAGGGCAAGGACACCTTTGTCCTGATGCCCACGGGCGGCGGAAAGTCGTTGTGCTTCCAGCTGCCGGCCCTGGTTATGCCTGGCACCGCCATCGTGATCTCTCCTCTGATCGCTTTGATGAAGAATCAAGTGGATGTGATCAGGGGGTTCGTGGAGGAGCAGGACGGAGTCGCTCATTTCCTTAACTCGTCATTGAACAGGGCTCAGATCCAGGAGGTCAGGGCGGATGTGCTTTCCGGTGTGACCAAACTGCTTTATGTGGCTCCGGAGTCCCTCACCAAGGAGGAGAATGTCGAACTTCTCCGTGAGGTGAACATCTCTTTCTACGCTGTTGACGAGGCTCATTGCATTTCCGAATGGGGGCATGATTTCAGACCTGAGTACCGCAGGATCAGGGACATGGTGCATACGATAGGCCGCGCTCCCATCATAGCCTTGACGGCGACCGCCACCCCGAAAGTCCAGAACGACATCCAGAAGAATCTCGGAATCATGGACGCGACCGTCTTCAAGTCCTCGTTCAACAGGCCGAATCTATACTATGAGGTCCGTGACAAAGTCGATCCCGACAAAGACATAATCAGGTACATCAAACAGCATCCTGGAAAGTCGGGAATCATTTACTGCCTCAGCCGTAAGAAGGTTGAGGAGATAGCGAGATTGCTGGAGATCAATGGAATCAGAGCCCTGCCTTATCATGCCGGACTGGACGCCAAGACAAGGGCCGAGAATCAGGACAGGTTCCTGATGGAGGATGTGGATGTGATCGTGGCCACCATAGCGTTCGGCATGGGAATAGACAAGCCGGATGTACGCTTTGTCATGCACTATGATATTCCCAAAAGCATCGAAGGGTACTATCAGGAGACCGGGCGGGCCGGGCGTGACGGTGAGAACGCCGAATGCATAACCTACTATAGTTACAAGGACATCCGTAAACTGGAGAAATTCATGCAGGGCAAGCCTGTCTCCGAGCAGGAGATTGGCCGTCAGCTGCTTATGGACACTGTCGCCTACGCCGAGTCCAATATTTGCCGCCGCCGGATGCTGCTGAACTATTTCGGGGAGGATTACCCGAAGGACAATTGCGGACTGTGTGACAATTGTGTCAACCCGAAGTCCACATTCGACGGGCGTAAGGAAATGAGTCTTGTGATAAGGCTGATCAAGTCTCTTCCGGAGCATTTCAAGATAGAGCATCTGGCTTCGGTTCTGGCAGGACAGACCAATGCGATGATCAAGTCTTACCGTCACGACACATTCCCGCTTTTCGGCTCGGGCAGCGGACACAGTGTGAATTTTTGGTGTGCGGTCATCAACCAAGGGCTTCTGCTTCACCTTCTGGAGAAAGAGATAGAAACCTACGGTCTGATTTACGTGACCCATAAAGGGGAGGAGTTTTTCCGCAATCCGTATGAGATCCGTCTTGTCGAGGACCGTGTTTTCAACGGAAAGGATTCTGATGATGACGACGATGACGATGCTCCGTCAGGATCTGGAGTGAAAGGTGGCGGCGGAGGCGACGCTGCCTTGTTGTCCATGCTCAAGAGCCTCAGGAAGGACATTTCCAAGAAACTGAATCTCCAGCCTTGGATCATTTTCGGAGACCCGGCGCTTGAGGATATGTCGATCCTCTATCCGATAACCTATGACGAACTGCATAATTGTCAGGGAGTTGGTGAAGGAAAGGCGAGGAAATACGGCAAGGAGTTCATTGACTTGATCCGAAGGTATGTAGAAGAGAACGACATCACCAGACCCGAGGACTTTGTTGTGAAATCAGCCCCTACCAAGAGTGCCGACAAGATATTCATTATCCAAAGCGTTGACAGACGTATGTCGTTGGAGGACATCGCTGAAGCGAAGGGGCTTGAACTTGAGGATCTTGTGGGTGAGATTGAAGGCATTGTCTCCTCCGGCACCAAACTGGATCTGAACTACTATATCTGCCAGACCATTGACGATGAGGTCGTTGATGAGATATATGAATATTTCAAAAGTGAGGCGGCCTCTGACTCTGTGGAGGAGGCCATCAAGGAATTGGGATCCGACTATGAGGAGATGGAGATACGTCTTGTGAGAATAAAATTCCTCTGCGAGATTGCCTCTTAGATTGTCACCATCCTGAGTCTGCGGCCTTCATAATGGCCGAGCCTCCGGAATCCGAACATCTTGACATATTGTGCGAAATAGTCGAACCTGTCTCCGACCTGCTCCGGTGTGTGGGAATCTGATCCCATGCAGATGATCTCCCCGCCCAGCTCCATGTACCTTATCAGGATGTCCTTGTCAAGCTGCGGCGCGCGCAATCCGTAGGTCTTGTAGCTTTTGGTGTTGATCTCCAGCCCTTTTCCGTTCTCGATCAAATACTTGAATATCTCGTCGAACAGCCCCGGAAAGTCCCGGTACAAAACACTTTCCTTCGGGTACGGGGCGTAGCGCACCACATAATCGAAATGCCCCATGATGTCGAAGTCCCCGAGCCAGCGCATTTCCCGGAGGATTGTCTCAAGGTAGCGGCCGTAGGCTTCCTTCCAGTTCTTTCCCTTGAAATAAGGCCCGAAGTACGGGTCCGTGTCCTCAAGGTAGTGCACTGAGGCGATGATCTGGTCGAACTTGTGTTTCGAGAGAAGTTCTCTGGTCTGTTCGTGGTTCTTTTCGCCAAGACCAAGCTCTATTCCTTTGAATATCCTGAACTTTCTGGATGCGGCTTTCCCGAAGGCCCCGTCGGCGATGAGGCCGTTCACCCTGTCGATTTCCGTCTGTTGTGCTTTCACGTCGAATGCCTCGCTGACGATCGGCTCGAACTCCTTCTTCATCTTTGGAACATAAAAATCGCAGTGGTCGGTGAAACATATTCCTCCGAACCCTTTTTCCGCTGCCGCCATGGCACTTTTTTCCACTGTTGTCCCCTCTCCGTCGAATGAGAATTGGCTATGATTGTGTGTATCGAAAAACATAGGCACGAATATAGCATTTTTTCCTTAAATTTGTAAATTGTAATTTGCCTTAAAAGAATATGATCATGTTTACGTTTGGCTACAAATCTTCGTTCAGCAGCATCCTCAGGGCGCTGGCTGCCATAGGTATAGGTCTGGTGATGATTTTTGACAACGCGGCTTCGGTGACGGTTGTGAAGGTCATCGCGGCGTTCCTGCTTGCTTCGGGAATCGTATCGTTGGTTTATGGCTTCATCCGCAACAAGAGGGACGGAGTGCTTCCGTTGATGGCAGTGAACGCCGTGGTGGATTTGATTTTGGGCATCCTGTTGTTCCTCAACCCTGTCTGGGTGGCCGGATTCATCGTCACATTGATAGGAATCGCGCTGATTCTTTTCGGCGGCATCCAGTTGCTGGCGTTGGCCGGCACGCTTTCGCTTCTCGGTGCTGGATTCTCCACGCTGATCCTGTCGATCTGCGCTGTGATCGGAGGGGCATTCCTGCTCTTCAACCCGTTCGGCGAGAGGATCATGAGCATCTGCGCCGGAAGTTTTCTGGTGCTGTACGGAGTTTCGGAACTGATCTCCGCATGGCGTATACGCAAGGCCAAGGAGGCTTATGAAATCCGTTTCAACACTCCGGAAGAGCCGCAATCTGATCCGGATGTGATTGAGACCTCCGGCCTTGATGATGCCAAGGAGGTGGACTATACTAAAGTTGACGAATAGAAATGATTCCTCAGGAAACGGTACAGAAAATCCTTGACACCGCCCGGATCGAGGAGGTGGTGGGTGACTTTGTGGCACTCAGGAGGCGCGGGGCTGACCTGTGGGCTTGCTGTCCGTTTCATGGTGAGAAGACCCCGTCTTTCCATGTCATTCCGGCGAAAGGTCAGTACTATTGTTTCGGATGCCACAAGGGCGGGTCGGCTATCGGCTTCATCATGGACTACGAACACCTGTCCTACGTTGAGGCCTTGCGGTATCTCGCGAAAAAATACAACATCGAGATAGTCGAGAAAGAGGAAACCGCGGAAGACATAGCGAACCGCCAGCGGAACGAAAGCCTTCTGCTTGTCTCTGAATATGCCGGCAATTTCTTCAAGGAGCAGTTGAATACTGCGGAAGGCCGGGCTGTGGGCCTTGAATATTTCCACTCCCGCGGGCTGGAGGACGCCACCATCGAGAAATATGGCCTTGGCTGGGCGCCGTCGAGCCGCCACGCTCTCACTGATGCGGCCAAGGCGGTCGGGTACAAGGATGAATATCTTCTTGAGACAGGGCTGTGCGCCGCGTACGATTCGGACAACAGGCTGCACGACAGGTTCTTCGACCGTGTGGTGTTTCCGATTCATTCTGTGAGCGGAAGGGTTATCGCTTTCGGGGCAAGGACGTTGAAATCCAAGGAGCCGGGCAAGCCTTACGCCAAGTATGTCAATTCCAAGGAGTCTGACATCTATGTCAAGAACAAGTCCCTCTACGGCATCTGGTTCGCCAAGAACGAGATGGCGCGCAAAGACAAATGCTACCTTGTCGAAGGTTATCTGGATGTCCTTTCGATGCATCAGCTCGGAATCACCAATGTGGTGGCTTCCAGTGGAACGGCCTTGACAGAGGGGCAGATAGGCCTTATCAAGCGTTTCACGCAGAACGTCACGATCATGTACGACGGGGATTCCGCCGGAATCCACGCCGCTTTGAGGGGAATCGACATGTTCCTGCGTGAGGGGGTGAACGTGAAAGTGGTGCTGATTCCTGACGGGGATGATCCGGATTCGTATTCAAGGAAGCATTCTTTGGCTGAGGTCGAGGAGTTCCTTGCCGGGGCTGAGATGGACTTCGTGGATTTCAAGTCATCGCTGCTGCTGAAGGACACCGTCAGGGATCCGCTCAAGCGGGCAGAGGTTATAAACGACATCGCCGACACAATAGCCGACATTCCGGATGCCGTTAAGAGATCCGTCTATGTGGATTTCCTTAGTGACAAGTTTGAGATCCGGCGGGACATTCTGGACGAAAGGATTGGCACCACACGGTCCAAGAGGCTTATGGAGGAGAAGAAGGCTGCTGACCGTGAGCGGGAAAGACGACAGAACCAGGGGGCTTCGGCAAGCTCAGCCACCCTGTTGTCAGCGACATCGACAGGCTCAGCCACCGGTGCCGCTCCGGTGGCTGAACTAGTCGAAGCCACAGAAGCACCGATCCGGCGGACTGGTCTGGATGCCTTGATAGACAACCGCATCATGGCCACCGCCGAGCGCGACCTTCTGAACTTCATCCTCACCTACGGAACCACCAAATTGGAGTTCCAGAGCGATTCGGACTTTTATTCCGGCTCGGACGAGGATGCGCTGACCGTGTTTGATTTCATCAGCCAGGCCTTGGAAGGGGATGATTCCAGATTTGCCAATACAGTCTTCAGGAAGGCATACGAGGCATATTCCAAAGACTATTATGAGGGATATTCACAGGAGGAGATTGTCAAGCATCTGATGGACGGGGAGGACAGGGATGTGGCCTATGTGGCCGCCCAATTGTCCACGGACGAGAGGTACGAATTGTCGGTAAAGCATCTGCGGCAGTCCATGATGTCCAAGGGGTCATGGCTGACGATTTATGTTCCAAAGGCTATTCTGGTCTTCCAGCAAAGCCGTATGGAGAACAAGGACAGCGAATTGAAAGAACAACTCCGGCAGGCCCAGACCGCTTCCGACGGAGACCGGGTTATGGAGATCATGCAGGAGATGCTGAAAGTTCAGAAAGCACTTAAATTGGTGAAAGTCAGATTGGGAAGAGAAAGATAATATTAATGAATATGGAAAAGAAATTCAAGAGAACACTTGTGACCTGTGCGTTGCCTTATGCCAACGGACCGGTCCACATCGGGCATCTGGCCGGGGTATATGTGCCGGCTGACATCTATGTCAGGTACCTCAGAATGAGGGGTGAGGATGTGCTTTATGTCTGCGGAAGCGATGAGCACGGAGTTCCGATCACCATCAAGGCCCGCAAGGAGGGCTGTACTCCTCAGGACATAGTTGACCGTTACCACAAACTCATAAAGGACTCGTTCACGGGTCTGGGAATCAATTTCGACATCTATGGCCGCACGTCCTCGGAGGTGCACGAGAAGAACGCTTCGGAGTTCTTCCGCAAGTTGTACGATGAGGGTAAGTTCATCACAAAGGAATCTGAACAGTACTACGATCCTGAGGCCAAACAGTTCCTCGCCGACCGTTACATCATGGGCACCTGCCCTAAATGCGGCAATCCTGATGCCTATGGCGACCAATGCGAGAAGTGCGGCAGCACGTTGAGTCCGGAGGAACTCATCAATCCTAAGTCAAAGCTCAGCGGGGCCGAGCCGGTCAAGAAGAAAACCACTCACTGGTATCTTCCTCTGGATCAGTACGAACCATGGCTTCGTGAATGGATTCTGGAACAGCACAAGGAGTGGAGGAGCAACGTCTATGGCCAGTGCAAGAGCTGGATCGACGGCGGCCTGCAGCCTCGTGCCGTGAGCCGTGATCTTGACTGGGGCGTGCCGGTTCCTGTTGAGGGAGCCGAGGGCAAGGTGCTCTATGTCTGGTTCGATGCTCCGATCGGGTATATTTCCAACACCCAGGAGCTTCTTCCGCAGTCGTGGGAGAAGTGGTGGAAGAGCGAGGACACTCGCCTTGTGCATTTCATCGGCAAGGATAACATCGTGTTCCACTGCATCGTGTTCCCTTCGATGCTCAAGGCCTACGGGGACGGCTACATCCTTCCTGACAACGTGCCGGCCAACGAGTTCCTCAACCTTGAGGGCGACAAGATTTCCACGTCCCGCAACTGGGCCGTCTGGGCTCATGAGTATCTGGAGCAGTTCCCTGGCAAGCAGGATGTCATGAGGTACGTTCTCACTGCCAATGCTCCTGAGACTAAGGACAACGATTTCAGCTGGAAGGACTTCCAGACACGCAACAACAGTGAGTTGGTCGCCATATTCGGAAATTTTGTGAACCGCGCTGTTGTGCTGACTCACAAGTATTTCGATGGAAAGGTCCCGGCTTGCGGAGAACTTCAGGATGTTGACAAGGCTGCGCTTGCGGAGATTCCTGCGCTCAAGGCTTCGCTTGAGAGGAATCTTGACGGATTCCATTTCCGCGAGGCTCTGAAGGACGCCATGTCGATCGCACGTGTGGGCAACAAGTATATTTCCGACACGGAGCCTTGGAAGGTCGCAAAGTCGGACATAGATCGTTGCGCCACCATCCTGAATGTCAGCCTCCAGATCTGTGCCGACCTTGCTGTGGCCTTCGAGCCATTCACTCCGTTCGCTGCCGAGAAGCTTCGCAAGATGCTCGGAGTCTGCCTCTGCGCCGGCATTGACCACCGTAATGGAGAGCAGGAGACCGCCAACACCTACAAGGAAGGCGAGTGCGCCGCTCTGCACACGGTGTCAGCCTCGGGCGTTGAACAGCAGCCGAATTGCCCTGGCTCCGGCAAATGCGTGTGCCTCGGCTGGGATGTTCTTGGCGATGAGAATATCCTTCCTGCCGGACATGAGATCGGCGCCGCAGAGCTGTTGTTCGCCAAGATCGAGGATGAGGCCATCAATGCCCAGCTTGCACGTCTTGACACTATCCGTGCCGAGAGAGAGGCCGCCGAGAAAGCAGAGGCAGCGAAGAAGGTTGTCCCTCAGAAGGCTGAATGCAGTTTCGATGACTTTGAGAAGATGGACATCCGCACGGCCACCGTGCTTGCGGCAGAGCGTGTGCCGAAGACGGACAAGTTACTGAAACTCAGTATCGACACTGGAATCGACAAGAGGACGATTGTCTCCGGAATCGCTGAATATTATTCTCCGGAGGAGATGGTGGGCAGGCAGATTTGCATTCTTGCCAACCTTCAACCGAGGACAATCCGTGGGATTGAGTCCCGTGGAATGATCCTGATGGCGAAGCAGGGCGATGGAAAGATGAGGTTCATCACTCCGGCGGAAACCCTTAACAATGGTTCGATTGTAGGTTAATATATTCACATAATTAATAGTATGAAAGGATTTATTGCTTCATTTGCCTCGGCGGCCATCGTTATGGGTTGCGCCCAGAGTCCGACTGTCACTAAATCGGGACTTGATCCAGAGAATTTCAGGGCTGAACGTGACGGCGCTCAGACCGCTTTGTACACATTGACGAACAAGTCTGGAATGGAGGTTTGCATCACCAATTTTGGTGGCAGGATAGTCTCCGTGATGGTTCCTGACAAAAACGGAGACTACAAGGATGTGGTCCTTGGCTTCGACAAAGTTTCGGATTATTTCCCGGAGAACAACAAGACAGATTTCGGCGCTACCATCGGCCGTTACGCCAATCGTATTCATGGTGGAAAGTTTACTTTGGATGGAGTTGATTACCAGCTGCCTCAGAACAATTATGGGCATTGTCTGCACGGTGGGCCTGACGGGTGGCAGTACAAGGTCTACAATGTCTTGGAGGCAGATGCCTCACACCTTAAACTGGAAATCGTCTCTCCTGAAGGGGACGCTAATTTTCCTGGCAAGGTGACCGCTGACGTGACCTTCACCCTCACCGAGGACAACGCAATCGACATCAGGTACTCAGCCACGACCGACGCTCCGACGATCATCAACATGACCAACCACTCATACTTCAATCTGTCCGGGGATCCGGCAAATCATCAGATCACGGCTGACTCGCTGTACATCAACGCCTCGAACTTCACTCCGGTTGACTCGACGTTCATGACCACGGGCGAGATCGCTTCCGTGGAGGGCACTCCGTTCGATTTCAGGAAGATGAAACTTATCGGGGATGACATCGACTCTGACAATGAGCAGGTTCGCAACGGCCACGGCTTCGACCACAACTGGGTTCTTGACACCAAGGGTGACGACACTGTCCTGGCCGCCGAGGTATATTGCCCGGAGACAGGCATCGTGCTTAAGGAATATACTAACGAGCCAGGCGTGCAGGTCTATGCCGGCAACTTCCTTGACGGCACCGTAACCGGCAAGAAGGGCGTTGTCTATGGCCACCGCACCGCCATCTGCCTTGAGTCCCAGAAGTACCCTGACACCCCGAACAAGCCAGAGTGGCCGTCAGCCGTCCTCCGTCCCGGAGAGACCTACACCAGCCACTGCGTCTTCGCCTTCAGCGTGAGGTAGTTTTTAGGAATATTAATGGATCTGAGTAACGCTTGGATCCACACAGCCGGAGAGGACTCCGTCGACCTGAGTTTTGCACCCTGTCAGGGTTATGGTCGCCAGAGTCCTCTCCGGCTGTGTTGTTTGTGCTTGCTTTGGTTGTCGGGACTTTAGCAATCCACAAAATCTGGAATAGTATTTAGCCTCAATTTACAGAACACTTTCATAGTATTGTGCCTTATAAGTGGTTGCAGGCATTAATCGGCTGAAAAAGTCAAAGTTTGGAGCATCTGGTTTTCAGCCTAAGAGCCCCAGCGGTAGCTTCCAGTTAAGTTGAGACTGAAGGTGTTTTGTAAAAATCAATCTTTTTGGGGCCTATTCTGTCTCATAGATAGTCGGCCCTTTAGAAAGTTGGATTATTTTTATTCTAAGTTGTTTAACTAATTATCAGTTATAATGATACGGCTCTGCAAAATTAAAACTATTCGGTACTCACTTTAGGCTTGCATATGATCTCCTCGGCAGCATTTTCGGCCTCTTTTGATTCCCAAGAGTGCACGATACACTCTTGGGAAACATTTTCCACACTTTTCGTCTCCCGATGGTGCAGCCGAGCACTTACTGGTGACATATAACTGTCGAATGAGAGACTTGTTATTGATCGCAAGCCTAAAGTACATAAGTCCGAAACTATTTATTTGGCATTTATCAATCTTTCTTCCGAACTTTGCGGCTGTAACACTAATAACCAAAGAATCATTCATTATGCGAAGACCATTGCATCTGTTAGCCTTTTGCATATCGCTTGGAGTTCTGTTCTCTTGCGGAGACTTCCTTGTGATCGACAAACCTGAGGCTGTTGGCCGAGAAGAATCCTGTCAAAGCTTCACTATGGAAGAAGCCATGTCCGTTTTCTCTGATGAGTATGACAGAACCTCAAGCATTTCCGATCAAGTCATCATTTCGGATTCTCCTTTTGTTTGGGAATCTGGTATTGTTGTCCCGGTGTGGAAAGCGGCTGAGCATCATTCCATTCGAGGAAAGGAGGACTGTTATGTGATTCCAATGTTGTCATCAGTCAAGTATTATGCCTCTAATGGTAAGGATGGAACACTGTTCAGATGTGATCAGAGCCTGATTATTTCCAAGAATGTCAACACTGGACTAACCTCTCTCCGTATCGTTTTCTCTATCCCGGATGGTGAATTGGAGCGTGGCCAAATGTCCTCTGATTTTTCTGGACTTCTGGTCTATACGGATTTGAGCGGCAAATTCATAAAGATCGAGAAGTATACGGGGGGAGAAATGTTCGATGGCGTTTATTTCAGTGAAAGTGAATCTGAAATAGCCAGAGAGAGGCACAAGTTGTTCATCAACAGGATTATGGAGGGAATTACTGTTCTCAAAGTGAATTCACTTCAAATCGAAACCCGTTGTCCTGCTCCGGGAGATACCGTGGAATACAAAGAGAAGGATCCGCTTAATCCGTGCTATTGTACAGGTTGTAGAAACGACACATTTCCGAACCTTTGGTGGCGGAATCCTGATTTTGATTTTGAGAATGATACTATAGCTCCTGAGGATATTGTTGGTTCTGATGATTATCCTTGGGGTGACGGCAATGACGCTGGAGGTGGCAGCGGCGGTTATACTGGACCACCAAAGAATATCGGAGGAGGTTCGGATAATAAGCCTGTCAGACCGGTTGATTGTTCTTCGTTTTATGGTAAACCGGAGTACTATGAACGTAGGTATGCGGATTATGTTAAAAGATATAAAAAAGAAGACAATGGTATCTATTATATAGAATATGGGCTGTATTATTGTAACAAATTTCTTGATTTGAAAAGTTCTGGCAAGATGTCCGTAGAAGGCAATAAATGGATTGACAAAACGTTAGTTCTCCTTCAAGAAAAATTAGAGAAACAAGTTCAATCAAATCCTGCATTGGAAGATAATTTTGATCTGTTGGAGGCGGCTGCATTTAAAACCCATCCTGAAGCTTATATTGAGGGTGGTATTTTGCAGTTGTCCATTATGGATAAATTAAGGATTATAGAAACAATCAGATGGAAAGATCTTACTTCAAAACTTGGACGTGAACAGATCAGTGATGTTGTAAAGGCTCAAATAGAGTACTATATCAAGCATCCATACGAAAAAGCGTTTGACGCATACTATATGATGAATAATTGGGATCCTATAAAACAACTACTTTACGATTATTGTTCAGTTGATCTTTTGACAAGAAGCGCATCGTCACAGGATGAGGCGCACGAGAGATATACGATTCTTTGCGATTTGCTCTTTGAAGAGATTGTTGCTTATTTTTACGATACGGTTGATGGCTTTGAATTAGACTATTGATATTCATTTGATAATGATGAGAAGTGTTCTGTTGATGGTATTTCTTACTTTTGCGTGCTCTTCCTGCTACATTCGGACTGGTCGGAGTGCCGTGGCTGGATTTGATGCGGATGTTAATTGGGAGGTTGAAGCTTATCCGGTAGAGATTGGAATCGGAGAAAAATATGGACCGAATAAGATGTTGGTTTATTCGGATACCTGCGGTTTGCTCGCTGCTGTTAATGGTGATGAGACATCCTTTTATTTGACATCTGATTGTGGAAAAACCTGGACGAAGAGGGGATTCATTGACAATCTGCTATGTCGGTCTATCGCAAAATCAGGTGACCGATTCTATGGATGTTTTTTAAGCACAAATCCAAATGAAGGTGGGGTGATTATGTTGTCAGACGATGTCGGAAAGACCTGGGAATCAATTCTCGATAACAAAAACGGAATTTTTCGGTTTGACGTGCAGGAAGATGGCACGTTGGTCGCTTTGCTGACTCTTGATGAAGGTTATGCTATCCTATATTCGGTTGATGGTGGGCAGAATTGGATGCCATTCCCTTCTTCGGTGACGAGAGATATCGTTACCTTCGGTCAGTTATCCTTTTTGAGAGATGGAATGATATATTCATCAAAAGGTAAGGTCATAGTAATCAATCCAGTCTCATTTGTGGCTGATACCATACATTCAAGCAGAGGATTGATGAGCGGTGTGGTGTCTGGTGAGGATGTGATAGGTGTTTGGGAGGGACATAGGGCAAATTATTATAGACTCGAAGGTAAACACTTTGATCTAGTATCGTCTATATGGGACATCAGAAGGCCGTTCAGGAACTACATCCCTGTCGAAATCTATCAGTACGGGGATGTGGTTTATACGAAGATCACTCCGCTGACTTATAAAACGAAAACATCTTTGTTAATGTCCGTGGACAGGGCAAGGACTTGGTGTGAGATTAATGTTGTAAGTGATTTTGAAAAGGAATTAGATGAAGTCGAACCATCGGCCAGCGACTGGCCGATGGCCGGATACAAAGACCGGATGGTGTCGTACTGTGTGGGCTACAAGAACGGGAAACGGCAGGATTTCATCAAGGTCATAAAGCCTAAATGATGGCTTCTGAGACCATTATAATTTCCGGATGACGTTGAGGCCGTCACGGATGGGGAGGAGGACGGATTCGACGCGGGGGTCGGAGACGACGAGGTCGTTGAAGGCGATGATGCCTTGGGTCTGTTTGTCTTTAGGGACAGGATCCTGCCAGAGTTTGCCGTCCCACAGGACATCATCGGCGAGGATGAGGCCACCGGGCTTAACCAGATCAAAGACCAAATTGTAGTAGGTGACATATTCCCGCTTGTTGGCGTCCATGTAGGCCAGATCGTAAGGGCCTTTCAGCGAGGATAGCGTCTCGCAGGCATCCCCGATGTGGAGGGTGATTTTGTCAGACACTCCGGCTCTGGTCCAGCCCTCTCGCATCAGATCCTCCAGTTCGTCATTGATCTCCAGTGTGTCAATGTGCCCGTCTTCCGGAAGCCCATAAGCCATACATGTGGCGGAATAACCGGTGAACGCTCCGATCTCGAGGATGCGCTTTGCCTGCGAAATCTCCACAAGCATAGTCAACAATCTTCCCTGAACCGCCCCCGAAAGCATCCGAGGATAGTTAGTGTGGATGTTAGTCTGCTTTTCAATCCAGTCCAAAGCCTCGCTCTGACGCGAAGAGTGTTCTCTAAGATATCTGTCTGCCGGAGATTCCATTTGTTACTTGAATGCTATTATTTTTCTAAACCAGAATTTTCAAATTTGTTCCTTAACAGTTATGATTTGGAGAATCCTTCCTGAATCGTTCCACGATTTTACTTACTCTTTCCAATCCCTGACCGGATCCAGATACAACGCAAGACCGTTGAGGACCGGACAGGCGAACGCACCGGTGATGTTGAGGCGGATTTTGGAGGTGGTGATCTTGGCAATCGGGATTATTCTCTTGTAGCCGATGGTGGTCTCGGAGGCGATTTCCCTCCATTGGCCATCGGCACCTGACACCTCGATGGTGAAAGACTTAACCCTCTGACCCAAGGGAATATATTCCTGAATCTGAACCAGATTGAAAGTCTCTTCTCCTTTGAGGTTGATGGTTATCGAGGTTTCCGTGACATCGTCCGGAGCTGCCCAAAAGGAGTCATATTCATCATTCAGAATGTTTTGCGCCTTGAAGGTGCTGCCTCTGACGGCGGTGGCCTCCGCTTTCGCGCCTTCAGCGAGATTGTCTTTGAATATTCTGTCGAGGGCGGCGCGGAATTCCATCAGTCTAATGGAGTCGGCGGCGTTGATGCGCCCGGTCGTGTCCGGTGGGACGTTCAGAAGCAGTAGGGAGTTGCGCCCGACGCTTTCGTAATAGATTCTGAGAAGCTCATTCACAGACTTGACCTTGTCGTTCTCGCTCTCCCTCCAGAACCAGCCCGGACGGATGGAAACATCGGTCTCGGCGGGGACCCAACATGCTCCGAGGGCGTTGCCGCAGTTCAGGGTGTCCCGACTTGGTGCCTCGGATCCGGGACCGAAACCTTCGACATCAAGCCTGCCCCAACAAGTTCTGCCGGCGGAGCCACGCTCGTTGCCCACCCAACGGCAGTCAGGGCCGATGTCGCTGAATATGACCGCGTTCGGCTGAAGCCTTCTTACCGTTCCGTTGAACAATGGCCAGTCGTATTCCTGTCGCTTTCCGTTCGGACCTTCGCCGTTGGCTCCGTCGAACCACTGCTCGAAGACCTCTCCGTAACTGCTGAGAGCACTCTCCAATGTCTTTGCGTAAACCTCATTGTACTCCTGAGTCCCGTAAGTCGGATCGTTTCTGTCCCACGGAGAGATATAGACTCCGAATTTGAGACCATCCTTCCCGCAGGCCTCTGACAGTTCTTTGAGCACGTCACCCTTGCCGTCTTTCCACGGACTTTTCGCCACAGTGTGCCCGCAGACAGGGTTCGGCCACAGACAGAAACCATCGTGATGTTTTCCGGTGATGATTATCCCCTTGAATCCGGCGGCCTTGGCTATCGCTGTCCATTGACCGCAGTCAAGATCAGTCGGATTGAAGACATCCTCCGTCTCGGTTCCAAGTCCCCATTCCCTTCCTGTGAAGGTGTTCGGCCCGAAGTGAGCGAACATATTCATTTCCATCTTCTGCCATTCGAGTTGCTGAGCTGTAGGTGTCGGCCCGAAAGGTTCAGGAGGTAGTGAGGTTCCTTTTTCACAAGATGCCACAATGGCTGCAAATGCTGCCAAGACTGAAGCCAAACGATTCATATTCAGTGATATTCGTGGTTTATAAGAAAATCAGGGAAGATGTGCTTTCTGGGTTGAATATCCTCACGGCGGCGTTCCTTATGCCTTCGGAGGTCACCGCCTCGATCGCCTCGACGTTCTGCCTGTCGGTGAATATGGTTCCTAAGGACATAAGGCTCTTTCCCATCGAGAGGCACTGCGCCTCGCCGTTGTCCGAACTGATGGCGAGCTGGCCGAGGATCTGCTTTTTCGCCGCCTTGAGCCTGACGGAGGAATATTCCTCGTCCTGCATCTTCCGGATCACTTTCCAGATCGCCTCCAGACATCTCTCCAAGTTGCTCCTTTCGCACCCGAGGCTGATTGTCATGATGCCGGATTCGGTGTATTGCGAATATGATGACTCAATGCCGTAAACCCATCCGTTTTTTTCTCTCAAGAGGCTGTTCAACAAGGAATTGGATGCAGGTCCTCCGATGATGTTGCTCATCAGTATGGCCGCGAATCGTTCCTCGGTGTCATCAAGGGAAGGCGCGAAGTTGCCGATGACAGCGTTGACCTCGTGGTTCCTTTTCTCTACCATCTTGTTGAAGGCCGGTTTTGATGGAATCGGGATGACCATGCGATCACTGACGGTTCCCGGTTTTTCTTTGAACACTTTTCCGGCCAGTCTGAGTACATTCTCCTCCAGTTTTTTCTCGTCTATGTCGGCGACCACCGACAGGGCCATATTCGTTGGCAAGAAATGCTCTTCTGTGAACCGCCTCAGTTCTTTGCTTGTGATTTTCTTGACACTGGCCGCCGTCCCGAGGATCGAGCGCCCGAGAGGATGTCCTGCGAACAGGGCTTCCTCGAATTTGTCATAGACATCATCGGCCGGGGAGTCTTTGTAGGAGTTTATCTCATCGATCACCACGCCTTTTTCAACCGCCACCTCCTCTTCAGGAAACGTCGGGCAGGTCGCCAGTTCAAGAAGCAGCGCTGCCGCCTTGCCGAGATCTTCCTTCAGAACCGTGGAATGGATTACGATTTCCTCCTTGGTCGTGAATGCGTTGAGCTCGCCGCCCAGTTTGTCGAGGTAGCCGCTGATGACTCTGGCGCTTTTGTGTTCGGTGCCTTTGAACAGGGTGTGCTCGGTGAAATGGGCAATCCCGTTGTGGAAGTCCCCCTCGTCCCTTGTCCCGCATTTGATTGTCAGTGAGCAATATCCCACTGCGTTGCCGCTTCTCTTGACCGCGTACCTCAACCCACAGTCAGCCGTCCCTACGATCATTATTTCCTTAACGTTTTGATTGTCTTGATGTCGCTGGAGAGGAATCCCTTGCCGTTCTTGGCTGTTATCTTGTGCTTTTTGAAATAGTAAAGCTCGTGGTTGTCGGCACCGATGAGCATCTTGTAGCAGATAGATCCGTTGACGGGTTCTGACGGAGCCACGACATAACTTACCACAGCATTGAAAGTCCCCTCATTGAAAATCTCATCAACCTCGTCCTCGTCTTCCTTGATGAGGATGTCCTCGTCCAGAGAACGTTTGGTCTGCTCGTCAACCTGAGGCGCGAAATCCTCAGACCAGAAGAATATTCTTTTGATTCGCAGTTTCTTGGTGTCCTTGGCGCCGAGGTTGGAATAGGCCTTCATCTCCGTGTCTGTGAGGCTGATTGTATGATCCTGAATGATTTTCAGGAATGCGGGCAGGAGCACGAACTCGCGTCCGGACGGATCTTCGGAGGGCCTGAGCGGGAAGTTGACCACTTCGTACATGTCGTTGATGGATTCTCCCTCTCCTCCTTTGACGAGAGTCAGCATGTCGATGCCCGGTTCGGATTCCCTGCGGAACTGTCCTTTGACAACCATGAGGAAATAGAAGTCTGCGTTTGCCTTGAGACTTTGGAATTCATCATTCGTGCAGAACTCGTAAGGGGAGACCGTCCATGTCGCGGCCACGCTCTCCTTCAAGGCCTCGTCCAGAAACTCATCACCTGTCAATACCACTTTTGTCGTCTTGGAGGTGAAATCCCTCAGTTTTTCCCTTCTTGTGGTAATCTGTACCTGACCGAAGACTTCGGTGGTGAGAAACAGCCCGATGATGGTCCAGGCCAGTATTTGAAAGAATTGTCTCATGTCTTGCAGTTGTTTGTTTTTCAGTTTGTTTATTCAATATCGCATCGGAAGCGAGGGCGTTTGCCGCCGTTGCCGCCGACAAAAAACTCCATACTTCATGCCGCACGACACAAATGTACGAAATATTGCGTAAATTTGCCTTACAAAACTTGGTGCGGACAACCACTCCCTAAGATTTGAACGCTGTTATGTCTGAATACATCGTATCGGCAAGAAAATATCGTCCTGACTCGTTCGAGTCCCTTATCGGCCAGGACAACATCGCCCAGACCTTGAAGAACTCGATCATCAGGGGCAAACTGGCGCATGCCTACCTGTTCTGCGGACCGCGCGGAGTGGGGAAGACGACCACGGCCAGGATATTCGCGAAGGCCATCAACTGTTCCAATCCTTCTCCGGACATGGAGCCTTGCGGCGAGTGCGAGTCGTGCCGGTCGTTCCAGGAAGGACGGTCTTATTGTATTCATGAGTTGGATGCCGCGTCCAACAACGGAGTGGATGACATCAAGAACCTGATGGATCAGGTGCAGATTCCGCCGCAGGTGGGCAAGTACAGCGTGTACATCATCGACGAGGTGCACATGCTGTCCACGGCCGCGTTCAACGCCTTCCTCAAGACGTTGGAGGAACCGCCGGCACACGCCATATTCATTCTTGCCACCACCGAGAAGCATAAGATTCTGCCGACGATCCTTTCCCGCTGCCAGACTTACGACTTCAACAGGATTTCGGTTCCTGACATTGTAAGCAACCTCAGGATGATAGCGGGGAAGGAGGGCGTGAATATTGACGATGAGTCCTTGCACGTGATAGCGCAGAAGGCTGACGGAGCGATGCGTGACGCACTTACGATCTTTGACCAGACGGTGGCGTTCTGCGGGACTGACGTGAAGTACGAGGAGGTTTTGAAGAACCTCAATGTGCTTGACTATGACTATAGTTTCAATCTTGTGGACGCTTTCCTGTCCGGGGACTATGGCTCGGCCTTGCTGAAGTTTGACGAGATTCTTTCCAAAGGGTTCAACGCGCTTCATTTCTGTGCTGCGTTGAGTTCGCATTTCAGGGATCTGATGGTGACGAAGAACGGCGGTCTTGACGCTTTGCTTGAACTCCCTGACTCATTGAAGGCCAGGTACGTGGAGCAGGCTTCACGTTGCTCGCTGAAGTTTCTGTATGACGCTTTGTCCATCACTTCCGCTTGCGAGGCGGGTTATAAACAGGCTGTGAATCCGAGGCTTCACATTGAGTTCGCCTTGATGAAACTCAGTTTCTTGATGAAGGCTCCGGATGCTTCGCGGCCGGTGGTTGAGGCGGCGAAGGTTGCCGCGGGTGCCGTGCGTAAGGCGGAAACGGCCGGATCGGCCACAGAACCGGCTACGTCGGTCACTGAGCCTGTCGAAGTGGCCAAAGTCATAGGTGCTGGTGTCTTGTCTAATGTCACTTCGGCAGGCTCAGTGACCGAAACGACAGACAATGGTGGCTCGCCGACCGTTGCGGAGGAGAGTCCCGCTCCGAGGGCGAGAAGGAAACCGGTCAAGACTGGAGCGTCTTTGTCGCTCAATTCGATAATCGAGGAGGAAGAAAATAAGAAAGATGTCAAGGAAGCGTCGCCGATTGCTGATGTGACTCCTGAGGACGATGCCTTGCTTGCGGCCTGGAAGGCAATCCCGGCCGAGAACGCCTCAAGTCCAAGGCTCGCCAACACTCTTCAGAACGCCGAGGTCGGCATAGAGACGAAGGACGGCTACAAAATGCTGACGTTCAAGGTCAGCAATGCCGCTCAGGAGAAATGGATCCGTGAGAATCGTCTCATGGATTTGGAAGGAAATTTGCGGAAGAAGGTAGGCTCTTCAAGAATCCGTCTTGAAGTGGCTGTGCTGCCGGTTAAGGATAAAGGTGTGCAGCCTTACACCGATCAGGAAAAGGCCACCGTCCTGATGGGCCAGAACGGGGAGGTGCAGAACCTGGTCAAGGATTTTGGCCTTGAGACAAGATAGTGATTGACAATTAGATTATAGACAAGATGAAACTTCATTGCGAGAACCTCGTCAAGAAATATGGCATCAGAACCGTCGTGAAAGGCGTTTCTATGGAGATCAATCAGGGAGAGATCGTAGGCTTCCTCGGCCCGAACGGAGCCGGAAAGACCACCAGTTTCTACATGATCACCGGACAGATTGTCCCGAACGGAGGACGTGTATTCCTCGATGACGAGGACATCACCGAACTTCCGATGTACAAAAGGGCTCAGAAGGGAGTCGGCTACCTGCCGCAGGAGGCTTCCGTGTTCCGCAAGATGTCTGTCGAGGACAACATCATGTCCGTGATGGAGATGTCGGACATGTCTAAGGCCGAGAGGCAGGAACGGCTTGAGGATCTGATCAATGAGTTCAACCTCTCGAAGGTTCGCAAGAGTCTTGGAATCCAATTGTCCGGAGGTGAGAGACGGCGTTGCGAGATTGCCCGCGCCCTTGCAATCGACCCGAAATTCATCCTGTTGGACGAGCCGTTCGCCGGTGTGGACCCTATTGCCGTGGAGGACATCCAGTTCATCATCGCGAAGCTGAAGTATAAAGACATCGGTGTCATCATCACCGACCACAATGTGGGCGAGACCCTGGCGATCACGGACCGCGCCTACCTGCTCTACGAGGGTACGATCCTCCAGCAAGGCACCCCGGAGTCCCTCGCCGCCGACGAGGATGTCCGCACCAAGTACCTCGGCTCAGGCTTCGTGCTGAAGAAGTCCGTCTCTGTCGAGCGCGCCAAAGCCGAACACGCCGCCCTTGAGGCCGCCCGCGCCGCCAAGGCCACGGCCGCAGCGGAGCCGGTTGCGATGGAAGAAGGCCAATCTATGTAATGAATATGATTGTGTAAAATAAAACCCGGAAGCCAAATGGCGACCGGGTTTATTTTATTGTTCGGATTCAGAGATCTCGGCCATGACCTTTTCGGCTTTGGCGTAGCCGTCGGCGGGGGCTTTCCACATCAGGGCGACCACCGCGGCGCCGACCAGACCGATTATCACGGAGACGAGGAACACGGAATCCCAGCCGAAACGATCGGCGAGGTAGCCGAAGGTCACACCGGAGATGGCGGTGCTGGCGTATCCGAATATCCCCAAGATGCCGTTGGCGGTGGCACAGGCGTGCTTTGTGGCCTGCTGTGAGGCTGATGTGCCGAGAAGAGCCTGCGGACCGTAGATGAAGAAACTTGACAGGCAGATGAATATGGCGGAGAGCCATGGCATTCCGGCAGGGGACTTCCAGAACAGGAAGAACGACAGTGTGGCGCCGACGGTGCAGATGAAGCAGGTCCTGTGCGCCCGGCTCTTCATGAACCTGTCAGTGAACCATCCTGCCAGCAACATTCCGGCGATGCCGCCGACCAACTCGGAGGCTGCCACAACAGTGCCGGCTGTGGAAATCTCCATTCCTTTGTACTGGGTCAGGAATGTCGCTCCCCAGTCAAGGATCGTGAACCGCACGACATAGATGCAGAAATTGGACACGGCCAGAATCCAGATGAACGGGTTGGCGAAGACCATTCTGTTGACGAAAGACTTGAAAGACTTTCCGGACATGTTGTCGGCAAGCGAGGTCTCGGTGGTTTTGTTTTCAGACTTCTCATCCTTGTCCATGTCCTCGATTTCAGGAAGCCCGACGGATGACGGAGTGTCCTTCAATGTGAAGAACAGAGCAACGGCGCCTACAAGGGCTATGGCGGCCGGGACAGCAAAGCAGAGCTGCCATGCGCTGTAGCCGTAATGCTTCAGGAGGAATCCGCATATCACGCTGATGAGACCGGCTCCGATGGAGTGTGAGGCATTCCAGATGGACTGTTTGGTGGCAAGTTCGGAAGGCCTGATCCAGTGACACATAAGGCTGATGCACGGAGGCACTCCCATTCCTTGGAAATAACCGTTGAGAACCCACAGGGTGCCGATGATGTACACCAGTGTCATCGTGGCCTTCCCCTCGGTGTCAAGCACGTTCATGAACGAGTTCATCGACGGACTGAAGCAGATGGCCAGATTGGTGACCGCTGACAGCACCAGACCAAGGGTCATAAGTTTCCTACGGCTGAACCTGTCGGCCAGAAAACCGTTGACGAAGCGCGAAATTCCATAGACGATGCCGTTCATGGTCAGGAATATACCCAACTGGATTTTGGATATTCCCAATTCAGCCTCAAGCGCCGGCATGACCACGCTGAAATGCTTTCTGACGAAATAGTACAGAGCGTAGCCTATCATCAAGGTGATCAGGGTCCGCCACTGCCAGTAATTGTACTTCTTTTCTGTCTGCTTGTCCATTTAATTATTAATTATGTCAAGAATATTCACGGCACATCCGTGAATATGTGCAATCTGACAAAGGTAGGTATTTTTCGGATATATTCAATAATTGGGTGAAAAAGGTTATCTTTGTCAGAATTTCGCAACAGGCGGGATTTCATAATATGATGACACAAGAACAAAAAAAACGTTTCCAGTACTGGCAGTGGCGCACAATCATCGGGACGATGATCGGCTACTCGATTTTCTATCTTGTACGCAAGAATTTTTCCTTCGCGATTCCGGGGCTGACCGCTGAATATGGCATCACCAAGGCCACATTTGGTGCGATTCTCGCAATCGCGAGCTTCATTTATGGTGTGTCCAAGTTGGTGAACGGCTTTCTGGCCGACCGCCTCAATGGACGGTGGCATCTTGTCACAGGATTGTCAGTCAGCGCGTTCGTGAACATTCTGTTTGGAGCCGGCGCCATGATCTGCGCCTTCATGACGGGTATGTCCAACGGTCCGAAGTTCGTCCAGTATCTTGTGATTATGTTTGGCATCCTGTACGTGATCAACAATGTGTTCCAAGGTTGCGGATTCCCTCCATGCAACCGCCTGATCACCCACTGGGTACCACCTCACGAGCTGGCGACCAAGATGTCCATCTGGAACACTTCGCATTCCGTCGGTGCCTTTATCGCGGCTGTCCTCTGCGGTTACATCATGGGGCACACCGGCACGGATATGACAGCCGACCCCGAGATGCGCGCCCGCGTCGTTGAGAACACGGCCAATGTGACAGCTTCCATGGATCCTGCCGCCGCTCAAGCCTACGTCGACAGCACTCTGCACAACATCGGCGCTTGGCAATGGGCATTCTGGATTCCTGCCGCGATTGCCGTTTTGGGTGTGATTTTCATTATCGTCACGCTAAGGGACACCCCAAAGTCTGTCGGCCTTCCTGAACTTGAGGGAACCAAAGGGGAAGACTCCGAAGGAGGAGATGACAACAAGGAATTCAGGCAGTTCATCATAAACAAGGTGATCAAGAACCCTGTTGTCTGGGTTTTGGCTCTGGCGAACTTCTTTGTCTATATCGTTCGTCTGGCTGTGCTTGACTGGGGACCTTCTTTCCTTCAGGAGAGCCGAGGATTGTCTCCTGCGCTTTCCGCTTGGACTGTCGCTATCTTCGAGGCTTTCGGAGTGGTCGGGATGCTTGTGGCCGGAGTGGTCTCAGACAAGATCTTCCACAGCCGGGCTCAGAGAACCTGCGTTTTGTGTATGCTGGGCGTGACAGTGGCGGTAGCTGCTTTCTGTTTCCTTCCGGCATCAACCAATCCTGTTGTCCTGATGCTGGTGCTTGCACTGGGTGGATTCTTCCTCTATGGCCCTCAGGCGCTCATCGGAGTAATCGCCTCCAATCAGGTGACCCGCCGCGGGGCTTCTTCCGCCAACGGAATCATCGGTTTCGTGTCTTACCTCAGCCCGATCATCTCCGGATTCGTGTTCGGCCACATCGCAGACAATCCTAAGTTCGGTTGGGAAGGAGTATTCAAGATCATGATCGTGGTCGCCATCCTTGGCCTTGTCACACTGCTGACCCTTTGGAACAAGAAGACCGACGGGTACGAGACCGGCGAGGAATAGGAAGAGGTTTCTGAATATTCATAAAAACATTCCGCCGCGAAGTTGTAATCCTTCACGGCGGTTTTTATATTCAATGGATATCTTTTACTTCGCGTCGAAGGCGAAGATGTGCGCCCGCTCGGCTCCCCATGTGGATGTCACCACGATGCGCAGATCCTTGGCCTTCACAGGCTCATTGAATTTGATGTGCCTCAGGCGGAGGTAGTTGTCGGTGTCTTCGTAGAGGGTGATCCATTCGTCTTTCACCTTTGCCTCTACCTTGAAGCCTTTGGCCATCATCTTAGGCATCTCGACACGCTCCGTTGTGGCCTCAAGCTTGCGCATTCTCTTGCTTCTGTACTTGAAATCAGAGTCGAAAATGATGCGTACTCCATTAAGTGTCACAGGCTTCTTCCAGCTGTAGACGATGCTCTCGTCACCAGGTGCGACCCAGACCCCGTTGTCCTCGCCGTCCCATTTGCGGTCGATTCCGTTGCGCAGAGGCAGATTGGCTTCGGCAGTGGTCGCGGACATCGTGAGTTCGGAAGGCTTTCTCCATCTGTAAGGCAGCATGCTGTCGTCGTCCTCAAGCATGTCCTGAAGTTCGACGATGTGATCCTTACGGATTCCCGCAGGAGTGGTGCCATACTTGATCGCGAGAGCCGCTCCGGTTCCGGCAGCCTGTCCGAGGAGGGCGCAGGTGGACATCACTCTGGTAGAAGACAGTCCCATGTGGGTGGCGGAGATGTCACGTCCGGCGAACATCAGGTTCGGCACGTTGACTGAATAGAGACAGTCGAACGGGATTCCGAAACGTTCAGGAGTGGTGTGCTCGACCGAGAATATTCCTTTTCTGTGGAAAGCGTCCGGGTGGTGGTTGTCGAGTGTCCATCCCCCGTAGGCGATCACGTCAGGGAAGTGGCCGCCTGACATGACATCGTTCTGAGTCAGGATGTGCGGGCCGATGTAGCGGGTGGACTCGCGTTTGCCAGGCAACGAACCTATCCAGTCGAGGTCGTAGTTCTTGCAACGGCCGTCAGGATGGTTTTTCATATATTCCCATACACCGTAAGCGATGCGCTTGAGCTCGTACTGGATGTCGTTTGCGTCGAAGATTGTGTTCAGATTGCCGCCGAACTCAATCCACCAGAAGTTGTTGTCCTTGGGATAAGGCTTCTTGTAGTTGAATTTCACTCCAGGGATCGTGGACTTCGGCTTGTCGTAGTTGAAGTCGTCGTCCGTGAAATGGTAAGCCCATTCCGGAGCGGTGAAAGGGTGATCCTCATCAGTTTTGCGAAGCTGGAGCAGGATGGAGTTTCCCATGGTCTTCGCGTCGCCGCCCTCATCGAGGAATGTCTCGTCGAACTCGCCCGGCAGTTCGCGTCCGTGGCGGAATTCGGCTCCGGAAAGGCGAAGGATGCCGTCACCGGTGCAGTCGGCGAAGATGGTTCCCTTTATGAGGTACTTCGTGTAGGCGTTCACGTTCCAGGCCTTGATGGCGGCGATCCTGTCTCCGTCCATCACCACGTCCTCCACTGATGTGTTGAGGAGAAGCTTGATGTTCGGCTCCATCACCACGGTAGAGTAGATCGCGTCATCCCAAAGGGTGTAGCGGAGCAGCGGATTGAAACGGAAGTTCCTGAGCTGCATTTCCTCCAGCAGTCCGGCCTCGGCGTTCTGGTCTCCTTTCGCTCCGACAATTCCCATTCGTATCTCACTGGAGGCGTTTCCTCCGAGGACGGGCCTGTCCTGCACGAGGATTACGGTCGCACCGTGCCTTGCGGCGGCCACTGCGGCGCAGACTCCGGAAAGTCCACCACCGGCGACAACAATGTCGGCGCTAAGTTCTACATTCTTGATAGTCTGAGAGTTCTTCTCGGTGAGCATCCCTTGGGCGTGGATTCCTGTTGAGGTCAGTGGCATCAAAACAGCAGCTAACGCCACGGCGAAGGTCCTTAGTGATTTTCTTGTCATTTTTTTTGTCAGTGTTATTTCCTTCAAAATTAGCCAAAATATCGCTATGGGGCAATTTTTCCGCCGTTTTTCGTAACTTTGCATGATGATTGACCGAAGTTGTCAATCGTTTTTAACTACAATAACGTGCCGACGGATTATGCGCCGGCGGAAAAGTCAAAGAAATAATGAAAACAGCGATTCAGTTTGGAGCGGGGAACATCGGCCGTGGATTCATCGGCGCCGTACTCTCAAAATCAGGTTATCAGGTAGTGTTCGCGGATGTCAACAAGGAAATTGTTGACAGAATCAATGCGGACGGGCAATATACCGTGCACATCAAGGATGTCGAGAGTGAGGATGTCCTCATCTCAGGGGTTTCTGCCGTTGATTCGTCAACGGACGCCGTGGTAGAGAAGATCAAGGAGGCTGATTTGATCACTACAGCCGTTGGACTCAGAATCCTTCAGTTCATCGCCCCGGCGATCGCCAAAGGAATCATCGCCCGCATGGATTCCGGGATAGACACTCCGCTCAACATCATCGCGTGCGAGAACGGGCTTATGGCGTCCTCGCGACTCAAAGAGGCAGTCTATTCGCATCTTGATGAGGCACAGCAGGCCTGGTGCTCGGAGCACGTCGGCTTCCCGGACTGCTCGGTTGACCGCATCGTTCCTCCGGTGAGAAGCGAGAACCCTATTGATGTTGCAGTGGAGAGGTTCTACGAGTGGAATGTCGATGAGAGTGCCTTCGTCGGACCGGCTCCGAAAGTGGAGGGTATGAATATGGCGGACAACCTTCTGGCTTACATCGAGCGCAAGTTGTTCACCCTGAACACCGGCCATGCGATCACGGCCTATGTCGGAAAACTTAAAGGTCATACCACTATCCTTGAAAGCATCAGCGACCCTAAGGTCTACGAAACCGTCCATGCAGCCATGCAGCAGAGCGGCGAAGCTCTGGTTAAGCAGTTCGGCTTCGACCACGAGGCGCATTTCAAGTACATCGAGAAAATCATCGGGCGTTTCCGCAATCCGTATCTTCAGGATGATGTGAACCGTGTGGGACGTGAGCCTATGCGCAAACTCTCTCCGGACGACAGACTGATCAAGCCTGCCATGACCGCAAAGGGCTTCGGCCTTCCTTATGAAAAGATTCTGCTCGGTGTCGGCGCTGCCCTGCATTTCGACAACCCTGAGGATCAGCAGAGCGTTCAGATGCTTGATCTGATCAAGGCCAAGGGACTGGAGGCCGCGGTTTCCGAAATCACCGGAATCAAGGCCGGTGACCCGATGATCGCCGAGATTGTCGATGCTTACAAGGAGGTTGAAAGAATATAAAAGCGCGCCTTTGGCAATATATGGAACGCAGGTGAAATAGATTGCTTTTCGGGAATATTCAAGATGAAACGTATATTATCATTTTTGCTGCTGGCCGGCATCGCTGTTGTTGCCGCCGCACAGGTGAAGGTGAACTGTGGACCTTATCTTCAGAATGTCACAGAGAACAGCTTCACTGTGGTTTGGACCACGAACGGCCCGGCCGTCGGCTGGATTGAACTCGCCCCGAACGACGGGACTAATTTCTACAATGTCGAGAGACCTAAATATTATGACCTCAGGGGGATGGGCAGAAAGCCAATCGGCACCCTTCACAAGGTGACTGTCTCCGGCCTGAAACCTGGCACCACCTACAGGTACCGTGTGATGTGTCAGGG
>CAKUVR010000022.1:0-38377 GCA_934698975.1 uncultured Bacteroidales bacterium | reverse complement strand
TCCTCACGCAGAGCCGCGAGTTCCTGACGGAATCCCTCAATGACGACCAGAAAAAGTACCGGAAAAGGTCCAGACCCAAGATATTCCTTGCGACTTGTCTTGAGGAGGCGCTCGCCTATTTCGAAAAATACAGACGTAACCTGCTTGGCGTCATTTCGGATGTCGGAATGGTTGTGCATAAAGGAGATGATCCCAAGACGGAAAAACTTGACGCGGGCATCGACCTTGTGAAAATCATCCGTGAATATGATCCCCTCATGCCTGTGTTGCTTCAATCCTCGCAAGGCAGCATGGCAGAAGTCGCGGCGAGATTAGGCGTAGGTTTCCTGAAGAAATATTCCAGTACCCTTTTTCTCCAGCTTGGGGATTACATGAGGGAGGAGTTCGGTTTCGGTGATTTCGTGTTCAGAGACTCTTCCGGTGCTGAATGCGGAAGGGCTGCCAGCCTTTCTCAGCTTGAAAAGATAATCTATGACATTCCGGATGATGTGCTGATGAGCAACACTTCCCGGAATATGTTCTCGAAATGGCTGTACGCCAGAGGATTGTTTAATTTGGCGGAAACTTTCAGGGCTGAGCACCACACTGATGCCGGTGAGTTCAGGAAATTCCTTCTGGACAACATCCGCCGTTACCACCAAAGTATCGGACAAGGCATCATCACCGAATTTCACAAGGATTCATACGAAGACTATTATTGGTTCTCACGTGTCGGGGAAGGATCGCTTGGCGGAAAGGCAAGAGGTCTGGCTTTTCTCAATCATCTGATCCAGAAACACTCCCTGTCAGAGAAATATGACGGTCTTCATGTCTCTATCCCCCGGACGATCGTGCTGACCACTGATTGGTTCGACAAGTTCATTCTGGAGAACGGTCTTCAGTACGTCATAGATGCGGAGCTGTCTGATGACGAGATACTTTCAGAGTTTGTCGCGTCCACATTGCCTGACGACTTGACGCAGAATCTCAAGGCTTTCATTGCGACGGTTGACTGTCCGTTGGCTGTCCGTTCAAGCTCAAAACTGGAAGACAGCAACTATCAGCCGTTCGCCGGAGTCTATGCAACATACATGTGCCCTCCGGTTGAGAACAAAGACAGGATGCTCCGCGAACTCGGCAAGGCCATCAAGAGTGTCTATGCGTCAACCTATTTCAAAGGCAGCCGCAACTATATTCAGGCAAGCGGCAACCTCTTGGGGGAAGAGAAGATGGCCGTGATTGTGCAAACCATTTGCGGAACAGTGCACGGGAGTGATTTTTATCCGATGATGTCAGGTGTGGGACGTTCGCTCAACTCCTACCCTGTCGGGGCCGAGAAAGCAAGTGACGGAGTGCTTAACGTAGCGTTCGGCCTTGGCAAGACCGTGGTTGACGGAGGAAGGACATTGAGGGTCGATCCGTTATTCCCTAAGAAGATCATCCAGTTGTCCAATCCGAAACTGGCGCAGAGAGACACACAGAACGAAATGTATGTGCTTGATCTAAGTCCGTCTGCTTTCAAGATTTCCAAGAACGATGGCATCAACCTCAGACGCATGCCTGTCGCGGACGCTTTGGAGCGTTATGAC
Organism: uncultured Bacteroidales bacterium; assembly: GCA_934698975.1. Classification (GTDB taxonomy): domain Bacteria; phylum Bacteroidota; class Bacteroidia; order Bacteroidales; family UBA932; genus Cryptobacteroides. Next base: position 36,809 of record CAKUVR010000022.1, on the reverse strand, counting down.
CGTCCTGAGCTTGTGGCTTCCACATACAATGCGTTGGATGACAGGATGGTGCCTGGCATTGGAGTCCGAGGTGCAAGAGTGGTGTCATTTGACGGAATATTCCAGTACGACAGATTTCCGCTTGCCAAAGCCTTGTCTGAGATCATGTCGATCTGCAGGGACGAGCTGATGAGTGAGGTAGAGATAGAATTTGCGGTCGATCCGGTGAAATCCTCTTCAGGAAGCGAGGCAAACCTTAAACTGCTTCAGGTCCGTCCTGTGTCAAGCGGCATAGGATCGCAGACATCCTCGATCGAGGACGCTGAGTCCATTATCTCCAATAAATTGATTCTGAGCGACAACGCATTGGGCAACGGTTACTTCACAGAGTCCTCGTTCATCCTCGTCATACCTCCGGAATCATTCGACAAGATGAAGACAGAGCTGATGGCGGCTGAGATCTCGGCCATAAACGCCCGCATGACAGCTGATGGCCAGACCTACATCCTGGTAGGGCCAGGACGCTGGGGATCTTCAATCCCTACTTTGGGAGTTCCAGTCTCGTGGACGGACATCTCCGCCGCAAGAATGGTTGTTGAATATGGCATCGACGGATTCAGGATCGATCCTAGTCAGGGGACACACTTTTTCCAGAACATAACTTCACTTGGAGTAGGTTATCTTTCAGTGGATCAGTATGCTGGCTCTGGAATGATAGATTTTGACGCATTAAGAAGACTTGAATGTGCCTTTGAGGGTGAGTTCGCCAAAGTTTTGAAGGTTGACGGACTGACGGGATTTATTGACAGGAACAAAAGCAAAGCATTGATAGGATTTTAGGTATGGGTAAAATGATTGTTTATCAGGTTCTTCCAAGGCTGTGGGGAAACGGGAAGTTTTCAGAGTTTGATTCCGAGACTCTGACGTATTTCAAGTCGTTGAGCGTAAGTCATGTCTGGTTTACGGGTGTGATCCGGCACGCCACAACCGTGTCGGCCGATGGTTGTCCGGCTTCCGACAAGCAGATAGTGAAAGGTGCGGCCGGTTCTCCATACGCCATAACAGACTACTACGATGTCAACCCATATCTTGCTGATAATCCTTCTGAAAGGATGTCTGAGTTCGAGGCCTTGTTGAAGCGATGTCATGAGACCGGACTGAAGGTCATTATAGATTTTGTCCCTAATCACGTTTCCCGTGACTATGGCAAGGTCGGTTTGGCCAAGCCGGAGATCAGGCCTCTCGGGGCTGATGACGACCCGACTGTCCACTGGAGAGCCGAGAATGATTTCTACTATTATCCGGGTCAGTCATTGAGGCTTCCGTTCGATGTTCAGACTTACTATGAGAATCCGGCGAAGGCCTCGGGAAATTGTTTCTCGCCCTCCCCTTCCGTCAACGATTGGTATGAGACCATCAGACTGAATTACTGCGATTTCCACACCGCGACATGGGACAAGATGTACGAGATTGTACGCTATTGGTGCGGTAAAGGGGTTGACGGATTCCGCTGCGACATGGTGGAGATGGTTCCGTGGCAGTTTTTCCAGTGGTTAATAAAGAAGATCAAGGACGAATTTCCGGAGATTATATTCATTGCTGAGGTTTATCAGAAAGAATTGTATTCCAGATACATTAATGAGGTAGGATTCGACTTTCTCTACGACAAGTCCGGACTTTATGATTCCGTCCGGGCTGTTGTCGAAGGACACGGCACGGCAAAAAGCCTGACTTGGAACTGGCAGTTTTTGGGCGACTTGCAGTCTCGGATGCTAAATTTTCTTGAGAACCATGACGAGCAACGTTTCGCTTCCGATTTCTTTGGCAGGAACGCGCGAAGGACTTTCGCGGCTCTGGGTGCGGGAATATTCCTGAACACAGCCCCGTACATGATCTATTTTGGAGAGGAGATCGGGGAGCGCGGTATGGATGCGGAAGGGTTCAGCGGCCGTGACGGCAGGACAACCATATTCGATTGGTGGAAGATCCTATCAATCGGGAGGCTGATTGAATATATTCATAAAAATGAGGGACTTACCTCGGATGAGGCTGCTCTTCTTGAAAAGTGGCGGAAGTTTTTGAATATGGCTGCGTCGGTTCCTGCTGTGGCTTCCGGAAAGACGTTCGACCTTTGCTATTGCAACTATGATTCGCCAGGCTTCGACCCTGACAGGCATTTCGCTTTCCTGCGTGGCGACGGCTCGCAGATCTGGCTTTTTGTTAGTGATTTTTCAGACGCAGAGTCGCTTCGAAGGTTGGTGAGCCTTGCCGAACCACAGGCTCAGCGACCGGAAGAGCAGCGGTCACTGAGCTTGCCGAAGTGCCGCCCAAGCGAAAAACTATCCATCTTGATCCCTAGGGAAGCCGTCGATTATCTGGACATGAAAAACCTCGGTCCGGAAACCCGGATCGAGGTGAAAGTGTCATCTGACGACTGTGCGATAGTGAGACTCAACTAAATGAACCTCACATATTCAAACCCTACCAGTTAAGGATCTTCTTGAAGTCGTACTCCTCAGGATTGGCGACGTAAGCCTTGGCGGCCTCGTAGTCAGCAGGAGTGATGTAGTGGCAGATGTGTCCGTAATAGTTGCGGGCGATTCCGCCATCGATGTCCACGCGGCGAGGAGGGATCTTGCCCTCGGCGTTCTGGAGATCCTTCAGGTATAGAGGCTGTGCGTTGCCGTTCTCGTCAACATAGACCATGCATCCTGTCTCGCCCTTTGAGAAGAGCTCGTAAACTCCGAGAGCGAGTTCAGTGCAGTAAGAAAGGTCGTAAGCAACAGGGTCCTGGCAACGGACATCGTAACCGATCTCCACAGGACGGGTCTTGACCTTCATGCCAATCTTCTTGAACTCCTTCTCAAGGATGTCGTTGAAGAGGACAGCCTTGGAGATCTTTCCGAGTTCAGGGTGGCCGTGCTCATCGTAGGTCATGTGGACTCCGGTGGCCTTGATGTCCTCTGGCTCAAGGTCATGGAAGACACCTTCTGCAACAACGACAGTTCCGTAAGGGATGCCGAGAAGTTTTCTCTTGATGATGGCAGAGAGGGTCAGCTTGATGATCTTGTCGACAGTGATGGTCGTCTTGTTGAACATCTCTGGGATTATGGTCATAGGGCAGTGTGTGGCCTCGCCGATTCCGAGGGCAAGGTGGCCGGCGCTGCGTCCCATGGCGGAGATGAGCAGCCAGTTGCCTGATGTGCGGGCATCCTCGTAGACTGTGCGTGCGATGTGCGCTCCCTCATCCTTTGCGGAGTTGAATCCGAAGGTCGGCGCGTTGTGAGGCAGAGGAAGGTCGTCGTCGATTGTCTTAGGAACGTGGATGTTGTGGATCGGATAGTTCTTGGCCTCAAGGAACTTGGCGATTCTGTTGGCCGTGGAGGCGGTGTCGTCACCACCTACGGTCACGAGAAGCTTCACGTTGTTGTCCTGGAAGAGGGAAAGGTTGAAGTTCTGCTCGAAATCCTCGTTGGTCGGTTTGAAGCGGCTCATCTGAAGGTAAGAACCGCCTCTGTTGAAGTAGGCATCAGCCTTGAAGAAATCGATGTCTTCGGTGCGAGCCTCCTTGCGGAAGAGTCCGGTGTAGCCTTCGTGAAGGCCGATGACCCTGTAGCCGTTTGAAAGGAAAGTCTTGGCGACAGAGAACACAACGGTGTTCATTCCCGGTGCCGGGCCGCCGCCGCACAGAATGATGATGGAATCTTTCATATACGAATGATTTAGAAATTTGTATGTTCGTCAAAAACGGCCACAAATTTAAGAAACTGTTTTAACTTTTCAAAAATGTTCTTGGGTTGTGAATATTTTCAGAATCAAGACGGTTTTCTAATGGAATTATTCTGTAAAACCCGACAATTTTCGTTAAATTTGTATTCTTTACAAAGATTTTTGCCGATATGAATCACGAGCAGGCCAAAATACGTGTCGAGGAACTCAGGAGAACCCTCCGCGAGAACAGCAGGCGGTACTATGTCGACAACGCTCCCACGATGAGCGATTTTGAATATGACCACCTGATGCGCGAGCTTGAGGACTTGGAGAAGGAATATCCTGACCTCCTTACCCCTGACTCCCCTACCCAGAAAGTCGGCAGTGACCTTGACCAAAGCATGGGCTCCAACGCCGAGCCTGCCGCCCGCAAAGAGTTCGCCCAGTACCCGCACAAATACCCGATGCTCTCGTTGGCCAACACCTACAACATCGGAGAGATAGAGGACTTCGTCCGCAGGGCGGAAAAGGATCTCGGTGATGTGAGGTTCACATATTCATGCGAACTGAAGTTTGACGGAACGGCTATATGCTTGACTTACAGGAACGGAAAGCTGTTCAGGGCTTTGACAAGAGGTGACGGTGTCGTTGGGGATGATGTGACGGCGAACGCTTTGAAGATCAGTAATATTCCTGAGAAATTGAAAGGGACTGGATGGCCTGAGGAGTTCGAGATCAGGGGGGAAGTGCTGATGCCGTATGAGTCGTTTGACCGCCTTAACAAAGAGCGGGAGGACAATGAGGATCCGCCTTTCGCCAACCCGAGGAACGCCGCTTCGGGATCGTTGAAACTTTTTGATCCTAAAGAAGTCGCCAGAAGAGGACTTATGTGCACACTCTATCATATTCCAAGTCAAAGCGTTTCGTTCGCGACGCACGACGATGCGCTGAACGCCGCCGCCTCGTGGGGTTTGCCGGTCTCCGACAAGAGAAGGGTTGTCCACGGGATTGACGAGATCGAGGATTATATTCATTATTGGGACACGGAAAGGAAGTTCCTGCCGTACGCCACTGATGGAATAGTAATTAAAATCAACGAGTTGGCCTATCAGAGTTCACTCGGCTACACCGCCAAGTCACCTCGTTGGGCCGTGGCGTTCAAATTTCAGGCTGAGGAGGCACACACGAAACTTCTGTCCATCACCTATCAGGTCGGCCGTACGGGTGCGGTCACACCAGTGGCCAATCTTGCGCCAGTACAGCTCGCCGGTACTGTCGTGAAGAGGGCCACACTTAACAATCAGGACTTTATCTCACAGATGGACATCCGTGTCGGTGACACTGTAACAGTCGTCAAGGGCGGTGAGATCATTCCCAAGATCATAGATGTGGATCTTTCGCTAAGGCCATCGGACGCTGTCAGGCCTGCGTTCCCAGAAGTATGCCCGGACTGCGGGACCGCTTTGGTCAAGGAGGAGGATGAAGCAAAATGGTTCTGCCCCAACACCGATGGTTGCCCTACCCAGATCAAGGGCAAACTTGTGCATTTCCTCAGCCGCAAGGCGATGAATGTGTTGGCTGGAGACGCCACGATTGAGCAGATGTACAATCTTGGCCTCGTGAGGACTCCGGCGGATTTCTATTCATTGACAAAAGGGCAGTTGCTTTTGCTGGATGGCTGGAAGGAACGTTCGGCGGTGCGCTTTCTGAGCAGTCTTGACAAATCCAGGCAGGTGACATTCGACCATGTGCTTTTCGCCCTCGGAATACGCTATGTTGGAGAAACCACGGCAAAGGAGATAGCCCGGCATTTCGGGAATATCGACGCCATCGCGACGGCTACCAAGGAGCAACTACTTGAGGTTCAGGACGTGGGCGAAGTGATAGCGGACAGCGTTTACGAATATTTCCGTAATTTCAGGCACCTTTCCGGCATCGAAAGGCTCAAGGCGGCCGGCATTCAATTCTCCATGGAATCCAAGGCGGCCATGTCTGATGCGCTGGCTGGGAAAACGATCGTGATTTCAGGCAATTTCAGCGTCTCCAGAGACGAGATGAAACGGCTGATCGAGGCCAACGGAGGCAAGAACAGTTCATCCGTCAGCGGCAAGACCTCTTACCTTCTGGCCGGAAGCAAGCCGGGGCCGGAAAAGATGAAAAAGGCCGGAGATCTTGGCGTCAGGATCATCAGCGAGGAAGAGTTCAGGAATATGCTTCCTCAGGCTGCCGGCAGAACCTCTGCCAACGGTCAGACTGCCGAGCCGGATTTGTTCTCGGGTATGTTTTAAGTATTTTGAGAATGAAGGGATTCCGGAAACTGATATTCAAGTGCAGGCTTTGGTTCCGTTGGGCTAAGAAGTTCTTCGGACAGGATGTCTGGACTCTTGACGAGAACGAGTTGTCAAAGGCCAAGGCTCGCCTTGTCAAGGATGTCAGGGTCGTCACTGTCGCCTTTCAGACATTCGCCGAGCAGAAGATTGGTTTTCAGGCTGTCGCGCTAAGTTATTTCTGCACAATGGCTTTCGTTCCTTTCATCGCTGTGGCTTTCGCCGTGACGAACGGTTTCGGGCTTGCTGACAAACTCAAGGAACTCCTTTTTTCGTGGGACATCAGCCAGAATATCATGGACATCATCCTTAACTCGGCCGACAAGATCCTGGATTCAGCCACGAACGGAGTGTTCGGGCTTATAAGCGCCTTGACGTTCGTTTGGCTCATCATCTGGATGATGATGAGGGTCGAGACAGTCTTTAACAATGTCTGGAAGGTCAGAAAGCTTCATCGGGCCTTCTTCAAACGTATTGGAATCGATCTGATCATCCTTGTGCTTGCCCCATTTGTGGTGTTGCTGTTGTATTCAGGCACAATTATATATTCACATGTGCTGGATCTCATCCCGAACTGGATAGGCGCGACGGACACCATCAAGTCGTTCCTCGGTTGGATTGTGGCCTGGGCTGTCACGGTGCTTATCTTCTCCGCCATGTACAAGTTCATCCCTGCGGTTGACGTGAAGTACCGCTATGCGTTGAAGGCTGCGGTGATCGCAGGCGTGGCGTTTTCCGTTCTTCAGTACCTTTACCTTGAGACCCAAGTGTTTGTGATGCGTCTGAACACGGTTTACGGAACAATCGCCGCCATCCCTCTCTTCATGGTCTGGATGAGGTTCGGATGGCAGATAATACTTTACGGAGCGCAGTTCTCCTATTCTTTCCAGACGGTGAACGAAGGCGGTCTCGTCAAAGGTCTGCCCGGGGTGTCGGAGGCGATTATGAAAAGAGATAAAGATTTGGTTGAAGTATGAGTTTCTCACAATTCACAGAACAAGACTACGAACTGATCCGTCAGAGTTACGCCCAGCTTAAGGCCGCGGCCGAGAAACGCTGCGCGAACCAGCAGGAACTGGATGTTGTCCAAAAGGCGTTTGATTTCGCCAATGAAGCCCATAAGAATGTCCGAAGGCGTTCGGGCGGGCCATACATCATCCACCCTATCGAGGTCGCAAAGATTGTCGTCAGCGACATCGGGCTGGGTTACAAGTCGATAGCCGCAGCGTTGCTTCATGATGTTGTGGAGGACACGGACTACACGGTGGATGACATCCGTAACCTTTTCGGTGACAAGATCGCAAGTCTGGTGGATGGCTTGACCAAAATCAAGAACGTGCTTGACAACGAGGACAGAAGCAAGAAATTGGGCGACGCCAATTACAAGAGTCTACAGGCAGAGAATTTCAAGAGGATACTGCTGACTCTCAATGACGATGTGAGGGTTGTACTGATCAAACTCGCCGACCGTCTTCATAATTGCCGGACAATCGAATATATGCCTGAGTACAAGCGGGACAAGATCCTCAGCGAGACGATGTTCATATTCATCCCTCTCGCCCATCGGCTTGGTCTTTACGAGATTAAGTCGGAAATGGAGAACATCTGGCTGAAATACAAGGAACCAGACGCCTACAAGGAAATCACCGGATTGATTGACAGCAACCTTAGCGGCAGAGGCAAACAGATAGACGATTTCATCTCTCCGATTGACAGCGCGTTGAAAAAGGCAGGGTTCAATTTCGAGATTCGCAAGAGAGTCAAGACACCATATTCGATATGGCACAAGATGCAGACAAAGAACATAACCTTCGATCAGGTCTATGATCTTTATGCGCTCAGGATTGTTTTCACACCTGACCCTAAGTCCAAAGAAACCGAGCGTGACCAATGCTACCATATATTCTCCATCATCACAGGAATATATCGCTACAAGCCAGACCGCGTGCGGGACTGGGTAAAGCACCCTAAGAGCAACGGCTACGAGGCTCTTCACTGCACTTTGATGAGCGACACCGGAATATGGATTGAGGTGCAGATCCGTTCCAAGAGGATGGATGACATAGCCGAGAAAGGAATCGCGGCACACTGGACCTATAAGCAGGAAGGCTACATCAGCGAGAACGACAGTGAGATGGACAAGTGGCTGGCCAAGGTCAAGGAGATTCTGGTAAACCCGGACGTGAATGCTCTTGAACTCTTGGACATCATTCACAATGATTTGACAAGCAGTGAGATAACCGTATTCACGCCAAAGGGCGACCAAAAATCCGTCCTGAAGGGCGCCACAGCGCTTGACTTTGCGTACAGCATCCACACTGAGATTGGAAACAAGGCCATTGCCGCCAAGGTGAACATGAAGTTGGTTCCCCTCTCACATATCCTTAAAAGTGGTGACCAGGTCGAGATCATCACGGCGGAGGTGGAGCAGCCTAAGCGTGAATGGCTTCAATTCCTCCAGACCAGGCACGCCCGCAACTTGGTGATTGACTATTTCAAAGGCCATAAGAAAGAAATCTCCGAGTTAGGCAGGAAAATGCTTACGGAACAGTTGGAGTCCATCGGTTACAGGTTGAACAACGACTCCATCGAGATTTTACTGAAGCATTTCGCCATACCTGGAGGCAATGCGGAAGAGATGTTCTTCCGAGTCGGGCTCGGGATTCTTAAACCGGGAGATCTCTCGGAAGTGCTTGCCTCAGGCAAGGCTGACAAGAGCCATTCGTGGTTCCAATGGTTCGGAAAGAGGAAAGAATCCGCAAAGAAGGACAAGAGTGATTATGTCATAGCGACATGCTGTCGGCCTATCCCCGGAGACCCGGTCATCGGAATCAAGTCTCCTGACGGAACGGTTACAGTGCACAAGAAATCTTGTCCTGTCGCCGACAGCATAGCCTCAAAGCATGGAGACTGGGTGGTCGTTCCTCAATGGGACGAGGATGACAGCCAGTCATTTCTGGCCAGACTGTCCATCAAAGGGGTAGACAGGATCGGCCTTCTGAACGAGATTTCACGCTACATCTCTTTGGTCATGGGTGTGAATATGCGCAAGGTCTATCTGAGCACTGATGATGGAATATTCTCTGGCTACATAGACCTTTATGTTCACGACAAGGCCGCTCTTGAGAGGATGATGCGCAAGCTTGGGTCTATAGATGGAATAAAAAGTGTCATCAGGACAGAACTCTGAGCCTGATTTTTGAATATATCCGATCCGCAATGAAAAAAAATCTTTCAAGTTTATTTCCTTTGCTTCCGGCGGCCGCATTGTTGGTGGCTGCTGTGTTCCAGCCGTCTTGCGCCAACACGACACAGGCACCGACCGGCGGTCTGAAGGACACCATACCACCTGTGATAAGAAGGGTTGTTCCGCAGTCAGGATCTGTATCGGTTCCCGTACATGGGACAAAAATAGCGTTCACGTTTAATGAATATGTCACGGTGAAGGATCCCAAAGGGATTTTTCTCTCCCCTCCCCAGAAGAAAAGCCCTAAGTACAAGATGCGGGGCAAGACTGTGATTGTCTATTTTGAGGAAGACCTTTTGCCCAACACGACATACACCCTTGACCTGACCGGGGCTATAGCTGACAACAACGAAGGGAACATGTTCCCAGGATTCACCACGGTCTTCTCTACCGGAAACGAGATTGATTCAATGTACGTGACGGGCGTTGTTCAGGACTGCAACACATTGAATCCTATCAAAGGAGCCACAGTGATGCTATACAAGGACCAGAGAGACTCGGCGGTCTTTCTGGAAAGGCCGTTGGCCGCCGTGAAAACCGATGACTGGGGATATTTCGCGCTCAGGAATATTCAGGACACGGTTTATCGTGTCTATGCCGTGGTGGACGGTAACGGGAACAATCTCTATGATCCGGACGAGGACAGGATAGCTTTCCTTGACACATTGTTCAGACCTGTCAATGTCGTCAATGACACAGTTGTCGAACTGAAGAAATTCGACATGAAGGACACCCTTGCGTGTCAGTCCAGAAAAACCGAACTCAGACTCAATGTGTTTCGGGAAAGACCTTCCAAACAACTGCTGCTCAACAAAAAACGTACAGGTGACCGTTCCGCATACATCACGTTCATGGCTCCTGACACAAGAATAGATTCTTTGTGGTTCCAAGGATATCCCGCCAGAGATGTCATCACGGAGTTCAACATTGAGAAGGACAGTCTTCTTTTGTGGCTGAACAACCAGAGGCCAATGCCGGATTCACTGCACCTGTGCGTGAAATATTGGAAGACGGACACCCTAGGTGTGCTTGTTCCTGTGACGGAAAAGGTCAGCCTTGTGGATGAGAGCAAGCCGAAGTCCAGAACGGCCAGAAAAAAAATCGAACACAAGGACACAATATGTGGACTTAGCCTGAAAGCCGATCCGGAAACCTTCGAGCAGTATGGAATTTCGTTGGAGTTTGACTACCCTCCGATTCTGGGAGCATTTGACTCTTTGATTTTCAAGTCAATCAACCCTAGACAGAAAGAACACGCCGAGAAGTTCGGAATCAAGCGGGATTCTTTGAATCTCAGAAAATACATCATAACTCCGCAGGTAAAGATACAGGACGGTTATGAATATTTCTTCAAGATTCCTCAAAGATCGTTCAAGGACATTAACGGGTATTGGAACGACAGTACTGAAGTCAAGGTCGCCCTCCCGAAAGACGACAACCTGAGTATATTCACATTGAATCTTACCGGGGTCAGCGGCAACAAGTACATTGTGGATCTCCTTGACGAGAAAAAATCCAGTATTCTCCGCAGTTATATAATTGATTCTGATTCTGTTCTGAATTTTCCATACTTGAAGAAAGGAAAGTATTCGGTCAGAATCACAGAGGATTTGAACCGTAACGGAATCGTTGACACAGGAAACCTCTTGGCTCACAGGCAGCCGGAAAAAGTGAAGTTCCTGATGACGAAGGACAGCGAATTGTTCGATGTGCCGGAAAGAAGTGAGATCAACCAGGATCTGGACCTTGCGGAATTCTTCAAATAACAAAACATCTCATGAGGATAGTCAAATTTATTCTTTTAACAGCTATGGCGCTGACTGGAGCCTCGGTCTGGGGACAAACCCATGAAGCCATTCCGGTAAAGTCAGGAGACATTACCCCGATGGCCGCCGATTCCTTGAAGTCCCCTTCGTTCCCGGCTGACAGCCTGAAGGCACCATTGACATATTCTGATATGTATCTGGACACTGTGAAAATCAACCGAGTCTTTGAAGTGAATGATTATTCCTTGATCGGTGTTGAATACGGAGTTTCGTTCAACCGGATGCTATTCAATCCTCCTTACACGCAGGCTACCTTGTTCGTTCCAAACACTTTCGGAGTATTCTATACAAGGTACGGCAAGATGTTTGGCTATATGCCGTATTTTGGTTTCAAGATCGGTCTGCGATACAGTCACGAAGGTTATAAATTCAAGGAGGACAAGGAGACCAAGACCACGTACAAAATAGAAGGCGCGACGCAGGCAATCATGGATGTTGTGGAAGTGCCGTTCATGGCTCATCTTCATTTGGACGGACTTCATTACAAGATAATGGCGGATGTCGGCATATACGGCGGCCACAGACTCAGCATAACCAGAACAGGTGAGGGAGTCAGCGAATCATTGGCCAACTCGTTCAAGGACACAGACAGGCGGTTCGATTATGGCCTTTGCGGAGGACTTGGTTTCGGTCTGGTATTCGATCCTGTCGAGTTTCACGTGAATGTTAATGTTCGGTATTCATGGGGAACAATATACGACCCGGACTATGTCAGTCCTGACTATTACAGGTTCGCCTACCCTTTCGACATAATGGCTACCGCAGGTGTATATTTCCAACTCACAAGGAGAACAGGACGCGGCAAGGCTCAGTTAAGGCGCGAGGCTTATCAACAGGTTTATTATCCTAAGCAAAATGAAAACGTTGACGGCAAAGGCAGGTAATGTACTGATCGGCGGGGGGAACCCGATTGTGGTTCAGACAATGTGCAACACCCACACATCTGATGTAGAGGCAACTGTGGCACAATGTGTCAGACTTTATGAGGCGGGAGCGGAAATGATCCGGATAACCGTGCCTGGCCCTGCGGATGTGGAGTGCGTGAAGTCAATCAAATCCCGATTGAAGGAACTTGGAATCAATACACCTATAGTTGCAGACATCCATTTTTCCTCGCAGACAGCAATAATGGTCGCTCCGTTTGTGGAGAAAGTCAGGATCAATCCCGGTAATTTTCATAGAGACCATGAAGAAGCCCGAAAGCAGTTCGCAAGGCTCATCGAAGTCTGCCGGGACAACGGAACAGCAATCAGAATCGGGGTCAATCATGGTTCTTTGGGAGACTACATCACCAATCTTTACGGCAACACTCCTGACGCGATGGCCAAAGCCGCTTTGGAATGGCTGTCAATGTGCGAAGATGCAGATTTTTCCAATGTTGTGGTCTCGCTGAAATCCAGTAACACAATTGTTATGGTCGAGGCTTACCGTAAATTGATGGCCGCAATGAAGGATCACGGAGTGGTTTACCCGCTTCATGTGGGGGTCACAGAGGCCGGCAACGGGGACAGCGGAAGAATCAAATCATGCGTGGGAATCTCCACCCTTCTCTCCGAAGGTATCGGTGACACCGTGAGGGTTTCCTTGACTGAGGATCCGGAGGCCGAGTTGCCGGTGGCTCGTTATCTTGCGGCACGTTATGGGCGCAAGATAGTCTCATCTATGACATCAATTAACATTCAGGGACGTAAAGCGACAGCTGTTTATGACTCTCCGTCACGTGAAACACTTTTGTTAGATGTCTCTTGCGACTTCGGCAAAAGGCTGCTGGACAAGACTTTGGATGAACTTGAAATTAAAGGAACATATTCAGACGATTCTGGTGATAAAATCTCGATCCAAGATTCAGGAATAGGAGCCTATCTCGTCGATGAATTGATGCAGGCGGCAAGAAGACGATTCTACAAACCTGAATATGTCGCCTGCCCTGGCTGTGGCCGTACAATGTACGACCTCCAGAAGGCTTTTGAGGAAGTCAAAGCCAGAACCTCACATCTGAAGAATACGGTCATCGCTGTGATGGGCTGCATCGTGAACGGTCCCGGAGAGATGGCGGACGCTGACTGGGGCTATGTAGGCGAAGGCAACCACAAAGTCACCATCTACAAAGGAAAGACTCCCGTGCTGAAGCATATTCAGGACACGGAAGCCGTGGATCGTCTTGTAGAACTGATCGAGGCAGATCAGTCACAAGTTATTTAAGTTCTGCGATAACCGTCTCGCAGGCTCTGGTGAACTCCCCCTCCTTCACCTTGACATCGGCGTCAAGCGGAAGGAATATGTCGATTCGTGAGCCGAACTTGATGATTCCGCACTGCTTGCCTCTTTCGACCTTGTCACCCTCCTTAGAGTAGCAGACAATCCTTCGGGCGAAAGTTCCGGCAATCTGTCTGAACAATATCTCACCATGCTCGTTGCGGATGACAGTGGATGAATGCTCGTTCTTCTCTGAAGCCTTAGGCAGGAATGCGAGCAGATATTTTCCCGGGTGATACTTGTAATAGGAAATCTCGCCGTCCATCGGCCAGAAATTGGTGTGTACATCGAAGAAATCCATATACACTGACACCTGGATGCGGTCATCCTTGAAATATTCCTTTTCATAGACCCTGTCAACAATCACAACCTTGCCGTCAGCGACGGAAGTGACCATCTTGCTGTCTCCATCCGGAATATCCCTGTCCGGTACCCGGTGGAACCAGAACACAAAGAACGCAAAAGCCAGCAGTATGACGATGACAGGAATATAAATGTACGGATGGTTGTTTAAGAATACTGCCGCGCAGCAGATCAAAATGGCTATGACTGCCCAATTAATCGCAATGGTTCCGTGTGAATCCTTGTCAACTTTTATCTTCTTCATATCGCTTGTATATTCATTAATTGATTATCAGGTTTCAGTTATAGCAAGTCGAAGATCGCCAGATAAATAGCCCCGAACGGCATAGCCATCAACGTGCTGTCGAACCTGTCCAGAAAACCTCCGTGTCCCGGGATGATTTTGCCGGAATCCTTGACTCCGTACACCCTTTTCCATTGTGACTCAAACAGGTCACCATAGACTCCGGTCACCGACATGATCAGGGACAGAATCAGGCAATGTATGAGAGGAAACTTCAATATTCCTAGCTCATACAGCGCGAACGCCGCCAAAACAGAACTGACAAGGCCTCCGATGAAGCCGATCCAGGTCTTTTTGGGAGACACTGACGGGAACAGTTTTTGAGGGAATATCTTGCCCAGAGATATTCCGAAGGCGAAAGCCCCGACATCCGAGCACCATATTATTATAAAGAAACACAGGAGCAGGTTGCCGCTGAAGTTACCGGCCTTGTCAAATGCGATAAGGTTTGAGAGCGCTATCGGAACGGCGATGTACAAGAGACCTGTATAGATGTTTGAGAATTTGCCATATTCCTCCTTGTCCTTGACGTACAAAGAGTTGATCATCACAATGAAAATCGGAACCATCGCAAAGGCCACAAACCTTATCGGAATATGATAGGACGCCGTGGCGAACAATATCCCGAAAAGGAAAATCGCCGCGATGATGGCAAGCACCTTGGAGAATGTGTAGCTGTTTCCCATTGTGATGTGGTAGAACTCCAGCAGCATCACGGACATGATGAATATGATCAGTCCGGCGAACAGAAACTTATTGAACATCAGGCAGGCCAACATCGCTAGGATGAAGACCACGCCTGAAATCGATCTGACCGTTACGTTATTCATTTCCTGCCTCGGTTTTCTCTGTGTCACTTTCAGCGGCATGAGTCTTGGACGGTACCTCGTCATCTTCGGCCGGTTTAACCTTAGGGCCGAAAATCTTCTCGATGTCTTCAGCGAAGATCACTTCTTTGTCAAGAAGAATCTGCGCCATTTTGACAAAGCCATCCTTGTGCTCTGTAAGGATTTTGTAGGTCCTGTCGTGAATCTCCTTTACAAGATTCTTGACCTCCTGGTCCATAAGTTCTGCGGTCTTCTCGCTGTATGGTTTTGTGAGGTCGTAGCCTCTTGCCCCTGTGGAGTCATAGAACGAAACCTCGCCGATCTTGTCGCTCATGCCGTAGTACTGAACCATATTGTAGGCCATACGGGTCAGCCTTTCCAGATCGTTGAGCGCCCCGGTGGCCGGTTCGCCGTTTATTATCTCCTCGGCCACGCGTCCGCCGATCAAGGCGCACATCTTGTCCATCAGGTAGGACTTTGACAGAATCTTCCTTTCATCAGGAAGGTACCATGTCAGGCCAAGCGCCTCCCCTCTCGGAATCAGGCTGACTTTGAACACAGGATCCGAGTATGGAAGCAACCAGCCGACAGTGGCATGACCGGCCTCGTGATAAGCAGTGGTTCTCTTCTCGGCCGGTGTCATAATCGAGCCCTTACGCTCAAGTCCGCCGACAATCCTGTCAACCGCATCAAGAAAATCCTGGCGGTCAATCTCTTTCTTGTCCCGTCTTGCCGCAGTGAGAGCCGCCTCGTTGCAGACATTGGCGATGTCCGCTCCTGAGAACCCCGGCGTGTGCTGAGCCATAAATCCGAGATCGAAATCCTTGGCCACCTTCAGGTTGCGGGTGTGCACTTTGAATATTTCCTCTCTTTCTTTCAGTTCTGGAAGATCAACGTGAATCTGACGGTCAAAACGTCCGGCTCTGAGAAGCGCCTTGTCTAAGATATCAGCCCTGTTTGTCGCCGCAAGGATTATCACCCCAGAGTTTGTGTCAAATCCGTCCATCTCCGTAAGAAGCTGATTGAGGGTGTTTTCACGCTCGTCATTTGAAGAAAATCCCACATTTTTTCCTCTGGCTCTTCCGACAGCGTCAATCTCATCTATGAAGACTATGCACGGAGCCTTTTCCTTCGCCTGACGGAACAGGTCACGGACTCTTGAAGCGCCAACTCCGACGAACATCTCCACGAAGTCCGAACCGGAAATCGAGAAGAAAGGCACGTTGGCCTCACCTGCGACAGCCTTTGCCAGCAATGTCTTTCCGGTGCCTGGAGGGCCTACCAGAAGCGCTCCCTTAGGAATTTTTCCTCCGAGGGCGGTGTATTTCTTAGGGTTCTTGAGAAAATCCACGATTTCCATCACCTCTTCCTTGGCTCCGTACAGGCCGGCGACATCCTTGAACGTGACATTCACCTTTTCCTTGTCTGCCAGCTTCCCGGTGGATTTCCCGACATTGAACACGCCGCCAGGACCGCCGGATCCACCACCCATATTCCTGCTGAAGCCACGGAACATCCAGATCCACATGACGATGAGCAGAATCGGGAATATTATCCATTCAAGGACATTTGACCACATCCTGCTGTCGTTCTCCATCACAATCTTGACTTGGCTTTCATCCGGCGCAAGCTTGGCGTTCAGTTCCCCGAACTCCTTCTCTGCATCAAACTTGTCCGAGACCAGAAATATGAAATGTGGTGAGCTGGTAGGAATCTTGCCACCGAATTTGTCGGCATATTTATTGATCCTGTCCGGCCGCACTGTTATGTTACCCTTGAAGTCGTTCCGCACGAAATCAATCTCCTTGATGTCTCCTTTCAGGAACATCTCTTGAACCTCGGCCCATTCTATCTTTTGCGGGTTGGCTCCGCTGTTGTTGAACAGCAGCCATCCGATACCAAGAATAAGAATAAGGTAAAGCCACGAGAAATTGAACCTCACGCGGATGACCTTTCTTCTTGGATCATTGCTCTGCGGCGAATTTGAGTTATTCGGCATCTGTCTCAGTCTTTTTGGTTTTAGGTACTCGTCTTTCCTTATACTCCTTATGCGGAGCGTCTGCCCATAGTTCTTCAAGTCTGTAGAACTGGCGGTACTCTGTCAGGAAAATGTGAGCCACGATGTCTCCGTAGTCCAGGATTATCCAGAAATTGTTTTCCATGCCTTGGGTACGAAGCGGCTTTCTGCCCTCTTCACGCATCTTACCGATAACGTTGTCCGCTATCGCATTGACATTGGTCGTGGAGTCAGCGTTGCAGATCATAAAATGGTCAGTGATCGCGGTTCCCAGTGGCCTGAGGTCTATGTCAATGACGTTTTGGGCTTTCTTGTCGAGCATAGCGTCAGCCATGACCCGCAAATCGTGTGTAATCATATCGAGAATGTTTTATATTTTTGCATTACCATTCAAATATACAAATATACGACAAATTCTGAATCAATGAAAGAGGAAGTTTGCATACAATGGCTGGAAGAAGTGGATTCGACTAACAATGAAGCCATAAGACATCAGAATGCACTCGACAATCTGTCAGTGATTGCCGCTGTACGGCAGACGGCCGGACGCGGCCAAAGAGGAAATTCTTGGCTGGCAGAGGCTGGAAAGAATATGACATTCTCTATGGTTCTGAAGTATGGAGATGGCGGTTTGCATCCTTTGGTGGCTTCGAGGCAGTTCGCCATCACCCGATGCGTTACTTTGGCCGTGACCGACTATCTGGAGTCAGAAGGTATCGACTGTGCTGTGAAATGGCCTAATGACATATATGTCAGAAATAAAAAAATATGCGGAATGCTCATAGAGAACACTTTGAGAGGTGCAAGTCTTGCTTCAAGTGTGATAGGAATCGGTCTGAATGTCAATCAGAAAGAGTTCCCGCCACAACTTGTGAATCCGGCATCAATGACAATGTTCACAGGCAAGGAATACGACATCCGCACAGAATTATCAGTACTTTGCGGCTTTATATGCAATAGACTCGCCGACTATGACAATGCTGATGAATATGTCGGCAGACTATACCGCTTCGGAATATTTAATGAATATGTAGTCTGCTCGACCGGACAGAAGGTACGCGCCAGGATCGTTGATGTCACAGACCGTGGAATGCTATGTCTCGAAACAGAAAAAGGCGAACGTCTTGAGTTCGCCTTTAAGGAAATAAGTTACATTATCTAACGAAGTTCATCAATAGCCTTTGCTGGATCTTCAGCCTTGAACACTGAACTGCCTGCAACCAGCATCGTCGCTCCTGCATCAGCTAGGATCTTTGCGTTTGCTTTGGACACTCCTCCGTCTACCTCAATGTCCTTCACAACTCCCCTTCTGTCCATCTCGGACTTCAGGGCTTTGATCCGGTCTATGGATCCCTCGATGAATTTCTGTCCTCCGAATCCGGCGAACACAGACATTATCAGGAAGAAGTCAACATCCTCGATGAATGGAAATAGCCTTTCAACAGGTATATCAGGGTTTATGGCCAGCCCCGCCTTGGCTCCGCAGCCCTTGATCTGTGCGATTATATCCTTGGGGTTCTTTCCCGCCTGATCCGCTGCCTCAAGGTGGAAGCTGATAAGACCTGCTCCGCATTTGGCGAATCTGTCGATGTACTTGTCAGGATTTATAATCATCAAATGGACATCCATCGGCACGGTGACGACCTTGGCGATCGCTTCCATCACAGGAAATCCGAACGAGATGTTCGGGACGAGACTACCGTCCATCACGTCAATGTGAATCAGATCGGCATTCTCATTGACCATCCTTATGTCCGGCTCCAAGTTCAGGAAATTGCCGGAAAGTATTGAAGGGGCTATCTTTACCATTTTGCAGTGCTTTCGGTCACCGAGCCTGTCGAAGTGACCATGACTTTATTTAAAATTGGTGACTACGTCGACAAGATGATCCGTGAACTTGTCAAGAGACGCAAGATCTAGCTTTTCGCCGGGAGCGTGGACTCCACGAAGTGTAGGTCCGAAAGAAATCATATCCAGATCCCCGAACTTCTCGCCGAAGAGGCCGCATTCAAGACCGGCGTGTATAGCCTTGACCTCAGGCTCGTGTCCGAACAGTTTCCTGTACGAGTCCACACAGACTCTAAGTATGTGAGAGTCAAGGTTCGGCTTCCAGCCGGGATATTCGGAAAGATGCGTCACTTCGGCTCCGGCGAGCAGGAAGTTTGCCTCTACTTTGGCCGCCATCATCTTTCGGGCGGACGTTGTTGAGCTGCGCTGGCTGGTGATGATCTCGATCCTTCCCTGCCTGTTCATCCTTACGGCCGCCAGATTGGTCGAAGTCTCCACGAGTCCAGGAATGTCCTGGCTCATAGCCTCGACTCCGTGCGGACATGCGAACAGAGACATTATCAGCCTCCTTGCGACATCACTCTGCACAGGTTTCTCTGTGCACCTGTACGTCTCTCCTTTGAAAGCCAGGCCAGGATCCGTCTTGAAATATTCATTCTTCAGATCATCACCGAACGCGGTGAACCTTGCGATCGTGGCCTCCGTGTCTGGAACCGTGATGATGGCCTCACACTCTCTTGCGATCGCATTAGGCTTGTTGCCGCCTTTAAGCATGACAAGCTGAAGTCCGTAGGAAATCTCTGAATATAGGAAGCGAGCCATCTGCTGAACAGTGTTCACCCTGCCTTTATTGATGTCGTCTCCGCTGTGACCGCCGAGCGCTCCCGCGATTTCCAGTCTGACAGGCTTGAATCCCGCCTTGAAATCTTCCTGGGCGTAATTGAACACAGCTATTGTGTCAAGCCCGCCGGCGCATCCTATGAACATCTGACCTTCGTCCTCTGAATCAAGATTGATGAGTGTCTTGCCGGTGAAGAAGCCAGGTTCCATGCCGAAAGCACCATCCATTCCGGTCTCTTCTGATATAGTGAAGACACATTCGATCTTACCCATCGGAAGGTCACTGTCAAGAAGAGCGAGCATCGCCGCGACACCTATACCATCATCAGCGCCAAGCGTCGTGTCCTTCGCGATCATCCAACCATCCTCTATGACATATTCAATCGGATCCTTGAGAAAGTCATGCTGAACGCCGTTCCTTTTCTCGCAGACCATGTCCTGATGGCCTTGAAGGACTAGCGCCGGCACGTTTTCCTTGCCTTTGCTTGCCTCCTTGACTATGCAGACGTTGCCGGTCTTGTCAGTTTTACATTCAAGATGCCTTTCCTCGGCGAAACGCTGAAGAAAGGCTGTCATCGGCTCTTCGTGTCCGGACTCCCTGGGAATCCGCGTGATCTCCTTGAAGATGGAAAGTACTTTTTCAGAATTCATTTGGCACCTTTATTATCTTGCCGCTGGCACAAGCATCTTTTCGATGTCGGTCACGTACTGTTTGAATATCTTGTCTGTGGTCATGAGATCCGACACCGTTGTGCAGGCGTGCAGCACTGTGGCGTGGTCTTTTCCTCCAAGTTCCATACCAATTGTAGACAGGGAGCAGCCGTTTATGTAGTTACGGCTCATGAACATGGCGATCTGCCTTGCCTGGACGATCTGCCTTTTCCTGGATTTGGAAAGAAGTGTCTCGCGTGTGATGTTGAAATATTCACAGACGACTTCCTGGACCTTGTCGATGGAGACCTCGTTCTGATCCTCGCTGACGATGTTTCCGGTGACCTGTTCCGCCAGTTCTTTAGTGACTTCCTCGTGACAGAGGGTGGCGTTGGCTATCAGTGAGATGAGAGCGCCCTCCAGTTCGCGGAAGTTCGACCGTATCTTGTTCGCGAGAAGTTCCAGCACATCGTCGTTGACGGACACACCCTCGCGGATACATCTGGCTTTGAGCATGGCAAGTCTTGTGTCGTGGTCAGGCTTGGACAATTCTATGGAAAGTCCCCACTTGAAGCGCGAGAGAAGCCTCTCTTCAAAATTACGAAGATCAGCCGGAGCGCGGTCCGAAGTGAACACCAACTGCTTGCCGGACTGATGAAGATGATTGAATATGTTGAAGAAGGCGTTCTGTGATGCCGGGCCGTTAAGCTCCTGGATATCATCCATGATGAGAACGTCGATTCTCATGTAGAACGCCATGAAGTCGGTCAGCTTGTTCTGAACGCTGACGGCATTGACGTACTGGGTTCTGAATTCGTTGCCGGTCACATAGAGGACGACAAGGTCAGGGTAGGCTTCGTGTATGGCTATGCCGATCGCCTGAGCCAAATGCGTCTTGCCGAGACCGGGGCCTCCAAAGATGAACAGAGGGTTGAACGGTGTCTTGCCCGGCTTGTCCGATATGCTTATTCCGGCGTTGTACCCCATCTTGTTGCATTCTCCTTTGATAAGGTTGTCAAAGCAATATACAGGGTTCAGCCTAGGGTTGATCTTGAGTTTCTGGATTCCAGGGAATACGAACGGGCTTGGATTTCCGGACGGCTGGAATGTGTTTATCGTCACCGGCTTGTTTTCCGGAACATTGCCGTGCGCAGCAGTGAATACCATCGCGCGTTCCTTCTGAACAGGATGGATTCTATAGAGCAACCTGGCGTCCTGCCCTATCACCCTTCTGAGCGTCATCTTTATTATAGGAAGGAAAGCGTCCTCAAGATAGCTTCTGAAAAAATCGGTCGGAACTTCGACCGTCAATGTAGAGCCTTCTAGAGAAACGGGAACTATGGTCTTGAACCAAACGTCAAACTGTTTTGGTTCAACGTTCTGCTCAAATATCCTAAGACATTCATTCCAGACAGAGATATGTCTTTCCAGTTCAGCCATTTCTTTAAATGAATTAATTTGAATTATAAGAGAATTGTTCCCTCTTCGTTTTTGCTTGTGCAAAATTGGGGGAAAATTAATTCATAAAAAATCTTTTTATGTATTGTTTTTGATTTTTATTTTCCTTATAGAATCGAATGTGGAGGACTAATTAAATCATATAATATTCTAATATTCAATATTTTACAATTCAATATTTTTATAAATTACCTATAATCTCGTAAGTTATATTTTTGAATTTTTCAAAATAATCCTTACGGCTTTTTTTAACTGAGTGACTATTAAGAAAAAAAACACTTATCGCACTCTTTCCGCTACTCCTTTTTCAATCTTTACGAGGAAAGAATCCTTGAAATCACGCCTTATCGCCTTGTGTGTTTCTTTCGCTGTCCCAAGGTCGTTTGAATAACCAATGATGTACTTGAACAGTCTGCCGGCCGGAACCTTTATCACCTTATAGCCTTTGAAAAACGAGTCGTTTTCCGTCATGGACTTGGACGAAACAAGGATTTGAGTGCCGTATAAGACTCCACTCTCCATGCTGTCCGGCGATTTGGAGGCATTACCTTTACTTGTGCTTGCGGTTGTCTGAGCCGATGTGTCTTCAAGCCTTGCCTTTGAAGCAGGCTGCCGGGCAGCGTCCGAACCATCATATTCCTTTTTGTAACTTTTGAACGCGTCGAAAAGGTCAGAGGCGATTCTAGCCCGGCCTTTTTCGGAGATCAGTGCCTCGCGGTCGGCGGTGTTTGACATGAAGCCACATTCCACGAGAACCGCCGGCATGGCTGTCCTCCAAAGGACATAGAATGGATCCTGGGATATTCCCCTGCTGTGTTGGATGGCTCCGCCTTTCATCTCGCGGTCAATTTTCTGGGCGAATTTGAAGCTTTGTTCGAGGTAAGCGTTCTGCATGAGGTTCATGAATATGTAGGATTCGGGGTCGTTCGGGTCGAAGCCTTCGTACCTTGCCGTGTAGTCGTCCTCAAGTGTGATTACGGAGTTTTCCCTCCGCACCACGTCCATATTTCCTGCGTAAAGATCCTTGTTCTTGCTTGTGTACTGCCCAAGTATGTGGACGGAATAGCCGTTCGGGCCGTTCCGTTTGCCGACTATGGAGTTGATGTGTATGGATATGAACAGGTTGGCGTCGTTGCGGTTGGCGATGTCGGCGCGCCCCTGAAGCGTCACGAAAGTGTCATCGCTTCTGGTAAGGATCACATTCACGTCCGGATAGCCGGCCTTGATCAGGTCGGCAAGCCTTTGTGCGATGTCGAGGACAATGGTTTTCTCCATAGTCTTGCCGCTGGGGCTGATGCAGCCGGCATCCTTGCCACCGTGCCCGGGATCAAGCACCACAGTGGACAGTTTGATTGAAGAGGAGGAATTCTGCGCCAAAGCGGTGAATCCACCCGTGAAAAGCGAAAAGGCCGTGAGTACGGCAAGAAAATTGCGATGTAAATCCAAAATATGTAGTATATTTGTCTTTTGCAAATTTATAAAATAATTGCAATTCAAGAAGCATACATATAATATAATCCTCTTGGCGGCGCTTGCCGCGCTGACAGGGCTGACCATGTTCGGGCAGGATGTGAGGAGGAACAGGAATCTGAACAAGATTGCTGCCGCAGAATCTGTGCCTGACAGCGTCAAACCATCCGGTGCCGCCGTACCTCAGGTGATTGATTCCTTGCCGGTGGACTCGCTGGCGCGGAGGAGGGATTCACTCAGAGTGGCGGACTCCACATCTAGAGCGGACTCGCTGTATCTTCTAGACAAGAGTTCGCTTTCCAAGCCGGCCTTTTCCGGTGCTAAGGATTCCATCAGGCAGGATTTCTCCAACGGCCAGCGTAAGATGTATTATTGGGGAGACGTCGAGGTCTCATACGAGAACATCAAATTGAAGGCTGACTACATGGAGTACGATATGGCGACAGGTACCGTCTATGCCAGGGGCACTTATGACAGTCTAGCCCAAGAGTGGAAGGGACAGCCTGAGATGACTCAGGGGAACCAGACCTTCAACATGGAGGAAGTCCGCTACAATTTCAACACCAGAAAGGCCAGAATCACGAATATGATCACCAAGGAGGACGATGGCATCCTCCACGGCAAGAACATCAAGATGATGCCGGACAAGTCCATCAACATCACCAAAGGGAAATATACGGTCTGCGACCTAGAGCATCCTCACTATTATTTGAAGTTGTCTTCGGCCAAAGTCGTGACCAAACCGTCACAGAAGACCGTCTTCGGACCGGCTCACCTTGTGGTGGAGGACGTTGACCTCCCTATCGGCATCCCGTTCGGATTCATCCCGAAACGTCCGGACAGAGCCACCGGACTTCTCATGCCGTCATTCGGAGAAGAAAACGCCCGTGGTTTCTATCTCAGGGACGCCGGAATGTATTTCGTTCTGGGCGATTATTTCGATATGTCCTTGACAGGAGATTATTATACTCTCGGCTCCTGGGCCGCCAACCTTAATTCAAGGTATATGGTGAAGTATAAGTTCAGCGGAAATCTGGCGGTCAACTATTCCGTGGACCAGACAGGCGAGAAAGGAAGTTCGGACTTCTTTCAAAGCAAGAACTTCGGTGTGAGGTGGTCGCATTCTCAGGATTCCAAGGCGCATCCCGGAACATCGTTCTCCGCGTCGGTCAACTTCTCCAGCCCTTCCAACAGCCGTTACAACTCACATTCCGTGTCCGAGGCGCTTCAGAACCAGATATCATCGTCCGTGTCGTATTCAAAGAACTGGAACGGAAAGTTCAACCTGTCGGTCAACGCCCTGCACAGCCAGAATTCCAGAGACAGTTCATACTCTTTCACGCTTCCTAACATCACGTTTTCGGTGTCGACGTTCTATCCGTTCAAGATCAAAAACAGGGTCGGCAAGGAGCGTTTTTACGAGAAATTCGCCCTCGGCTACAACACGTCCATCCAGAACAAGATCAACTTCAAGGCATCAGAGTTCGGCGAACCTGGCTTTATTGACAAGTTCCAGAACGGAATGGCGCATAACTTCTCGATCAAACTTCCTGATTTCACCTTGTTCAAGTATGTGAATGTGGCTCCTAACGTCTCATACGGGATGAACTGGTTTTTCCGGAAAAGCGAGGCGTATTTTGATCCTGCCACCAACAGCGTGAAGACCGAGATGGGCAAGCAGTTCGGGACCTTCGGTGCAACCCATAATTATTCCGGTTCGCTGTCCATGAGCACGAGAATCTACGGAATGTACAACTTCGGAAAGTTCCATAAGGTTCAAGCGCTCAGGCATGTCATATCACCTAGTGTCAGTATGAGTTTCAGTCCGGAGAAAGGCAAGGCTTTCAATGGTTGGCGCACATTCAACTATGTCGATACGCTAGGCGTGCAGAAGTCTTACGACTACAACATTTATCAGGGACAGATCAACTCGGCCCCTGGTAAAGGAAAGTCCGCCACAATGAGCCTTTCAATCGGCAACAATCTAGAGGCGAAGGTCCGCGACATGAAGGATACGACCGGCACTGGTTCAAAGAAAGTGAAGATACTTGATCAGTTCAACATTTCCACCGGTTACAACTTCCTTGCGGACTCTCTGAAGATGAACAATGTAGGAGTGTCGATGTCCACGTCGATATTCGGCAAGCTCGGCATAAACGGAAACATGAACTTTGACCCATACGCCATCAATGAAAGGGGGCAGAGGGTGAACAGATACAACATATTGGAGACGGGGGTGCCGCTCAGGCTCACCAATGTCAGCGCTTCGCTGTCATATTCATTGTCAGGCAAGGGCACGGTCAAAGGGAATGATGGCTCAAAATCCTCTGGTGATGGCGGTTCCGGCAATGCCGCCGACTATTACAGAAGAATTTACTACCATCCTTTGACAGGTGAATATATTCCTGGCGGTTGGCTCTACTACACTAATCCCAACGTGCCTTGGAGTGTCAACTTCAACTATAACTTCTCAATGAACCGGTCGTACAACTTCGCCAACAACCAACTCAGCAAGAAGGATAACTACACCCAGACGCTCGGTGTTCAGGGTAATATTCAGTTGACCCCTAAGATGTCGGTTCAGGCTCAGTCAGGATGGGATTTCACAGCGATGAAGATGACGACCACGCAGTTTTCTTTCAGGTACGACCTGCATTGCTTCAATATTTCCGTGTCGTGGGTTCCTTCCGGAATGTACCAGTCATATTCGTTCCTGATCTCCGCGAACGCAGCGGCTTTGGCGGACTTGCTTAGGTTCAAGAAAAGTACGAGCTACTGGGACAAATAGTTGGATATTTATCATAAATATCTTATATTTGCATGCTGACATTATCAGCGAAAGCCTAAGGGCTTTATCCACCATAACTTATTTTCTGAAATCATATCCGGATCATGACACCGGATTCAATGAAAGTTTATGCCTTATAATTTATTTGAACTCACTCAGATGAGCAGGGAGCAACTTGAAAAAGTGGCTCAGGATTATCAGATAAAGAACATAAAAAAATTGACGGATGAGAATCTGTCGTATGCGATATTGGACGCACAGGCTGCGGCGGCTTCGCTTCAACCTGTTGAAAAGCCCAAGGCCAAGCGCGGAAGACCTCGTAAGAATCCTCTTCCGGAGCAGCCTGTGGCTCAAGCCGCAAAGTCTGTTGACGTGAAGAACGACGACAAGAAAGCCAAAGATAATCAGACTGAGGCCAAGGCTGAAAAAACTAAAAAGGTTGAACAGGCTGCTGAACCTACCTCCGTTCAAGGACAGGAAGAGAACAAGCCGGCTCCGAAGAAGAGAGGGCGTAAGCCTAAATCCGCTATGACACCTCAGGCTGAGACAGCTTCTCCTGCAGAAGAGGAGAAGAAGAAGTCTGAGACATCAGAAGTCGCGGCTGCTGAAATCACTCAGCAGCCTGAAGTCAATGCGGCATCTGAAAAATCTGTCAATGGCAAGGAGTTCATCCATGCGCTTTTCGATGATTTGAAGGATGACCCTGCCGCCCATGCTGATGTTACACGCAGGAAGCAGAAGAACAAGTTTCAGGGACAGAGCGGCAACGGCCAGAATCCGAACCAGCAGAAACCTCAGCAGAATTTCCAGAATCCCAACCAGCGGCAGAAAGCGCCAGAAATCGAATTTGACGGGACGGTTGAAGCCACTGGAGTCCTTGAGATCATGCCTGACGGCTATGGATTCCTTCGTTCGTCGGATTACAACTATCTCAACTCACCTGATGACATATACGTCAGCCAGAGC
The DNA here is from genome assembly GCA_934698975.1 of uncultured Bacteroidales bacterium. Classification (GTDB taxonomy): domain Bacteria; phylum Bacteroidota; class Bacteroidia; order Bacteroidales; family UBA932; genus Cryptobacteroides. The sequence goes on along the minus strand of CAKUVR010000022.1, from coordinate 10,012 downwards.
CAGATAAAGAACAATGCGCTGAAATCTGGAGACACTGTCACCGGTGAGATCCGACCTCCTAAGGAGGGAGACAAGTACTTCCCTCTCGTGAGGATAAAGTACATCAACGGACGCACTCCTGACTACATCCGTGACAGAGTGCCATTTGATTTCCTCACGCCGTTGTTCCCGGAGGAGAAGTTCAATCTTCTTGGACATGGCCACCAGAGCGATCCTTCCTGCCGTATCGTGGATATGTTCACCCCTATCGGAAAAGGACAGCGTGGACTTATCGTTTCCCAGCCTAAGACAGGTAAGACGATGCTGCTGAAGTCTATAGCCAACGCCATCGCTGACAATCACCCTGAGGTTTACGAGATTGTTCTTCTCATCGACGAGCGTCCTGAGGAGGTCACCGACATGAGCCGCAGCGTCAAGGCCGAGGTTGTCGCCTCCACCTTTGATGAGCCGGCAGAAAGGCATGTGAAAGTTGCGAATATGGTGCTTGAGAAGGCTCGCAGGCTCGTTGAATGTGGTCACGATGTTGTGATCCTGCTTGATTCAATCACCCGTCTCGCACGTGCGTACAATACTGTCCAGCCTGCTTCCGGAAAGGTTCTGACCGGTGGTGTGGATGCCAACGCCCTTCAGAAGCCTAAGCGATTCTTCGGTGCAGCTCGTAACATTGAGGGTGGCGGCTCGCTGACAATCCTCGCCACAGCCTTGACCGACACCGGCTCCAAGATGGACGATGTGATTTTTGAGGAGTTCAAGGGTACCGGCAACATGGAACTTCAGCTTGACAGGACCCTTGCCAACAGGCGAATCTTCCCTGCCGTCAATGTCGTTCTTTCCAGCACGCGTCGTGACGACCTTCTGTACAGCCGTGAGGCGGCCAACAGAATCTGGATCCTGCGCAAGCTTCTTGCCGACATGAATCCTACCGAGGCTATGAACTTCATGCTTCAGCTGATGGACGAATACAAGACAAACGATCTTCTGCTTGAGAACATGAACAAAGTCACCCCACGTGACGCCAAGTACTACGACACTTACTAATTTATTTTAGGAATATAATGATAAAGGCGACTGAATATTTTCAGTCGCCTTTAATTTTATCTTAATTCGGAAATCAATACTGATCCCAGGACTTGATCTGGATGTCGTTGATGCTGGTGGAGCAGAAGGCGCGGATGAAGGCGGTGGCGAGTCGGGCGTTGGTGAAGAGGGTGACGTTGAAGTCGATGGCTGCTCTTCTGATCTGATAACCGTTGGACAACTCAAGTTCTGAGAAGTTCTTAGGAATGTTGATCACCATGTCAACTTCCTTGTTCTGAATCATATCCAGCGCTGGCTTGAACCTGCCCTTGAAGTTAGGGTTGTCACATTCGCTCGGCCAGAGCACCTTGGTCGCAGGAACACTGTTCTCTACAAGGTACTTGTACGTGCCGCCGGTGGCGTAAAGCTCATAACCATTATCGACGAGAAGCCTGCATGCGTTCAACATGTCCGCCTTCTGAAGCGGATCTCCTGTTGAAAGGAGAATTCTTTTCTCCGGGATTCTCTGTCCTACTGAAAGCACTGATTTCAGTAGAGCCTCGTTAAGGTCATCGCCCAGACAGCCGACCTCACCGGTCGAGGACATGTCCACACCCAGCATAGGGTCTGCCTCCTCAAGCCTTGCGAACGAGAATTGCGAGGACTTCACACCGACATAGTCCAGGTCAAAGGCACTCTTCTGCGGAGCGGCAGGATGAAGACCGAGCATGACCTTGGTGGCAAGCTCGATGAAATCAATCTTAAGCACCTTGGACACGAACGGGAAACTTCTGGAAGCCCTCAGGTTGCATTCGATCACCTTGATGGCGTTCTCCTTGGCGAGGAACTGGATGTTGAACGGACCGGAGATGCTGAGCGCCCCGGCAATCGCGCGCGCGATCTTCTTGATCCTGCGCACAGTCTCAACGTAAAGTTTCTGCGGAGGGAACTGGATTGTGGCGTCACCGGAATGGACGCCGGCATATTCAATGTGCTCAGAGATCGCATAAGCGAGGATTTCACCGTTGTCGGCGACAGCGTCGAACTCGATCTCCTTGCTTCGCATGTAGAATTTACTGATCACAACCGGGTGCTCCTGAGAGACTTCCGCGGCGAGGCTGAGGAAGTGGCGAAGTTTCTCCTCATCGTGGCAGACGTTCATCGCCGCTCCGGAGAGCACGTAAGATGGCCTGACGAGAACCGGGAATCCAACCTTCTTGATGAAGTTGTCAACCTCGTCAACGGTGGTGAGTTCGCTCCATTCAGGCTGATCGACACCGAGACTGTCAACTATGCTTGAGAACTTGTGGCGATCCTCCGCCTTGTCGATGTCTTCGGCTGAAGTGCCGAGAATCGGAACATTATGCTTGTGGAGCTTGAGCGCCAGATTGTTAGGGATCTGACCACCCACAGAGACGACCACTCCGTGCGGCTTCTCAAGGTCGATGATGTCCATCACCCTCTCGAATGTCAGTTCATCGAAGTAGAGCCTGTCACACATATCGTAGTCGGTCGAGACTGTCTCCGGATTGTAGTTGATCAGCACTCCCCTATAGCCCTGTTTCTGGATTGTCTGAAGACAGGTTACGGAGCACCAGTCGAACTCTACCGAAGATCCGATCCTATAGGCACCGGAGCCGAGAACTATCACGGACTTGCCGTCGTTCTCATATTCAATGTCACTTTTGGTGCCGTTGTAGGTCAGGTAGAGGTAGTTCGTCTGGGCCGGGAATTCGGCGGCGAGGGTGTCTATCTGCTTGACCACAGGCACGATGCCGAGGGATTTCCTATATTCACGGACCTTGTCCATGTTGGCGGCGACGGCTCCGGTGTCCTTCCATACGGCCCTCTGAATCTGGAAATCTGAGAAGCCTTCCTGCTTGGCAAGACGCAGAAGTTCGGTCGGCATGTCCTCAAGCTTGTCGTATGAGTTCATGTCCTCGTAAGTCTTGACGATGTTCTCCAGTTTGTTCAGGAACCATTTGTCAATCTTGGTGAGATCGTGGATCTGATCGACCGTGTAGCCGGCGCGCATCGCCTTGGAAATTACGAATATACGTTTGTCAGTAGGCTCGCGGAGGGCTTCGTCCACGTCAGCGACATGGAATTCCTTGTTGCCTACGAATCCGTGTGCGCCTTGGCCAATCATTCGGAGACCTTTCTGGATGGCTTCCTCGAAGCTGCGACCAATGGCCATCACCTCACCGACGGATTTCATCGATGATCCGATCTTTCTGGAAACTCCATGGAATTTGCTGAGGTCCCAGCGAGGAATCTTGCAGACAATGTAGTCAAGGGCTGGCTCGAAGAACGCAGGGGTTGTCTTGGTGACGGAGTTTTTGAGGTCAAACAGGCCGTATCCAAGTCCGAGTTTTGCGGCTACGAAAGCAAGCGGATAGCCTGTGGCCTTGGAGGCGAGGGCTGAAGAACGGCTGAGACGCGCGTTGACCTCGATGACTCGGTAGTCCATGGCATCCGGGTCGTAGGCGTACTGGACGTTGCACTCGCCTACTATTCCGATGTGGCGGACAATCTTTATGGAAAGTTCGCGCAGGAAATAGTAATCGTTGTTGGACAGGGTCTGTGACGGAGCCACCACGATGCTCTCTCCGGTGTGGATTCCGAGAGGGTCGAAGTTCTCCATGTTGCAGACTGTTATACAGTTGTCGTAACGGTCGCGGACAACTTCATATTCAATTTCTTTCCATCCCTTAAGAGATTTTTCCACAAGCACCTGCGGAGAGAAAGAGAACGCTTTTTCGCAGAGCTCGTCAAGCTGCTCGTCGTTGTCGCAGAAGCCGGAACCGAGTCCGCCGAGGGCGTAGGCGGCACGGACGATGAGCGGGAAACCGAGCTCGTGGGCGGCCTTGCGGGCTTCCTCAATGTTGGATGCCGGGTGGGACTTTATGGTCTTCACGCCGATCTCGTCGAGTTTCTTGATGAATAGGTCACGGTCCTCTGTGTCCATGATAGCCTGGACAGGGGTGCCAAGAACCTGAACGTTGTACTTGTCCAGAATTCCGTTCTCGTACAGTTCAACACCGCAGTTAAGGGCGGTCTGGCCTCCGAACGAGAGGAGAATGCCTTGTGGCTGCTCCTTGGCGATGACCTTCTCGACGAAGAACGGGGTGACCGGCAGGAAATAGATCTTGTCGGCAACTCCTTCCGAGGTCTGAACGGTGGCGATGTTCGGGTTGATGAGGACTGTCTCGATGCCTTCCTCGCGGAGAGCCTTGAGAGCCTGAGAGCCGGAATAATCGAACTCTCCGGCCTGACCGATCTTGAGCGCGCCCGATCCAAGGATCAGGACTTTCTTTATGTTGGTGTTTTTCATGACTTCTTCTGATTACAGCTTGCTGATGAACTCGTCGAACAGGAAATTTGTGTCGGTCGGGCCGCTGGAGGCTTCCGGGTGGAACTGAACCGAGCAGAACGGCTTGGTCTTGTGGCGGATACCCTCGTTGGTGCCGTCGTTCATATTCACGAACCATGGCTCCCAGTCTGCTCCGAGAGTCTTGTCGTCCACAGCGAATCCGTGGTTTTGCGAAGTAATGAAGCAGCGGTTCGTTCCGACCATGCGGACAGGCTGGTTGTGGCTGCGGTGGCCGTACTTCAACTTGTAGGTGTTGGCTCCACCGGCTCTCGCAAGCAACTGATTGCCCATACATATTCCAAAAATTGGCTTGTCACCTTCCATCGCCTTGCGCAGGTTGGCTACGGTGACATTGCAGAACTGAGGGTTGCCCGGGCCGTTCGAGATGAAGAGGCCGTCGTAGTCAAGTTTGTTGAAATCGTAGTCCCAAGGCACTCTGACGACCTTCACTCCTCTGTCCATAAAGCATCTGAGGATGTTGTGCTTCACGCCGCAGTCCACCATCACGACAGTCTTGGATCCGCTGCCATATTCAATGACATCCTTGCAACTGACGATTGCGATCTGATTTGCGAGGTTAGGGTCATCGATCGGGAAATCTTTCTCGACACCGTCCGGAACAATCATTCCGAGCATTGAACCTTTCTCGCGCAGGAGTTGCGTCACGGCGCGGGTGTCGATTCCAAATATTCCCGGAATCTTCTGTTCCTTCAGCCATTCATCCAGGCTTTTGACCGCGTCCCAGTGACTGTAGTCGAACGAGTAGTCACTGATGACGACTCCCCTGACCCAGATTTGTTCGGATTCGAAGTTCTTTGAGATTCCGAGTTCGTCCGCTCCTTCCTGTGGCACACCGTAATTACCTATTAATGGGTAGGTAACGCAAAGAATCTGTCCTGAATAGGAAGGGTCTGTGAGGCTTTCAGGGTAGCCTACCATAGCGGTCGAGAAGACGACTTCTCCGTCGCACGGTCCGTCGTAGCCGAAAGAGAATCCGCGGAATTCCGCTCCGTTCTCCAACTTTAAGGTCGCGCCTTTTCTTGAGTTCATGATATATGCCTAACTAACTGTAATCAAACTTTTATCATAAAAAAACGACCATCTCAAACAGTGATGAAATGGTCGGTGAAAGTCAATGAAAGAACATTCCCTTTGTGCATCCTCGGACGCACTGCCGCTCAAAGGTATTAAAGTCACATCAAGCATTACAGAAGTTCGTTTCGTTTGCAAATGTACGCAAAAAAACGGAATTACACATCAAATTGTCCATGAATATAAATTCACTTCCTTCGCATGGATATAAAGCGAAAAATAGCGATAGACAAGAATGTCAGCGCCTCTGTCACCGGCAGCGCGAGCCATATTCCGTACACTCCGGCGAAATGAGGCATTAATAAAAAGCAAGGAACAAGGAATATGACTCCTCTCGAAAGCGAGAATATGGTCGCAGGAAGTGCTCGTTCCACACTCTGAAAATAGCCGATGGCCGCAACGTTCACAATCGACAGAGTGAAGCCGATCGCCATAAGCGGCACACCGTGAGCCGCTATTGAATATGCCGGAGCATCCTTGCTGAGGAACAGGGCGGCCACATAACTGATTCCAAAAGCCAGTGCCAGCGAGACCACGATTCCGAGTCCCAATGCGGTAAGCAATGAAACCTTACGGGCCTCACATACACGGTTTCGGTTGCCGGCTCCGTGATTGAAGCTGATGATCGGCTGTGCGGATTGAGATATTGCGTTGCCAGTCATAAAGATGAACGGCATAATGTAGCAGGCGATGGAAAACGCCGCCACACCGTCTTCGCCTAAATATTTCATAAACACATAGTTCCCCACGAACATCAGCATCGAGATGCTGATCTCACCAAGAAACGCAGACAGCCCAAGACGGAACTGGTACCACAGATTGCGCAGGGACAGGCAAAGGCTTTTCCACGAGATTTTCAACGGATACAGCCTCATTGTCTTGGACAGGAATAATATGTAGAACAGCACCATAAGGCCTCCAGTCCAGCAACCTATAGCGGTTGCGATGGCCACACCCTCAAGTCCCTTGTCGAGGATGAACAGGAACACATAGTCTAGCACTACGTTGACTATTGACGGGATCGCTGATGCTGCGGAAGCGTACTTAGGAGAGCCGTCCAGGCGGATGATCAGAAGGCCTACAGACTCAAGGAAGAGTGCGCAAAAGGCGTAGGCCAGCCATTTCTGGTAGTCAAGGACGTATGGCAACAGCCTGTCGGAGGAGCCGAGAAGATAAGCGCTTTGAGTGCTGAAGCTCTGGACCAGAACCGTCAGCGTCACTGTGATCAGGACACCGAAAATCAAGGTTTGTGTCATGTTGATGCGTGCCGCCTTCTCGTTGTTCTGCGAAAGGTGTACGGAAGAAATGACCGAGCAGCCGATGCCGAACAACAACCCTAACCCAGTCATAATCATCCAGAAAGGTGCGAATATGTTGACAGCGGCGAGTGCGTCACTCCCCACCCCGTGCCCGACGAACACCCCGTCGATGGTAGTCATCACGGCCATGCATGCCATCCCTACCAAAGTAGGAATGAATATTCTCCTAAAAAGTCCCGGAATGCTGTCGGAACCGAAATCTATCGAGTCTCGTTTCATAATTCAGTTTTGATTTTTGCCTGCAAAGATAGGCATAATATCTTTGGATAGAGAATTATGAAGTTTGTTCAATTCGCGGAAAACGCGACGATTATAACTTGCCATTCCTGCGCATCACAATGTAGACCGTAACGCAGATGACAACGGAAAGAAGCGAGCCGGCTGGAGAGGCCAAGCCCATCGGGAACAGGGTGTCCGGGAACTTGACGGAAGCAAGATATGACAGCGGAATGCGGGCGCAGACAATCGACAGGAAGTTGTGGCAGAATGAGATGATCGAATATCCACAGGCGGTGAAGAAGCCGCTGAAGCAGAAATGGATGCCTGCGAATATGCAGTCCCAGACGTAGCCTTTCAGGTACTGTCCGCCAAGAGTGATGACTGTGCTGTCGCTCGTGAATAGTCTTACGGCATATTCAGGGATGAATTGGAGAGTCACGGCGGCAAGTGTGCCGAAGCCTACTGCGATCGCTATTGCATATTCCATTGTCTTTCTGGCTCTTTCAGGCTTTTTCGCGCCTATGTTCTGGGCCGCCATCGCAGAGACTGTCGCCAGCATCGCTGACGGGACGATGAAGAGCAGGCCGATGAATTTTTCAACGATACCAACCGCCGCCGCGTCGTTCAGTCCCCTGCCATTTGCGATTGCTGTGATTGCGATGAAAGCGATCTGGATGAAGCCGTCTTGAAGTGCGACCGGCACACCGATTTTCAGGATTCCTCCCATCGTACGCCGCTCTGGTCTAAGGTCTTTGTCTGATATATTCAAAAGAGTTTTTTTTCGGATCACTACGGCCGCAATGATGACGCTGATCATTTGGGACAAGGTGGTGCCGAGCGCGGCCCCGGAAGGTCCGAGTCCGAAATGGCCTATGAATATGTAGTCTAGCGCGATGTTCGCCACGCACGCCACTATCACGAAATACATCGGACTTTTCGAGTCGCCGAGGCCTCTGAATATGGACGCGATGATGTTGTAGGCGATGATGAACGGAATGCCGATGAAGCATATTCGCAGATAGTCGATTGTGCCTTTGACGGCTTCGGGCGGCGTGTCTATCATGCTGACAATGCTTCTGTTGGCGAGCAGCAGGATGAATGTTGCGACTATGGCTGTGAGCGCGAACAGGGTGAATGTGTTGCCTATGGTTTTTGAGGCTTCAATTTTGTCTTTGGCTCCTATTGCCCTTCCAAGGCGTACAGTCGTGCCCATCGCCAGTCCTATGATGATGACGGTGAACATGTGCATTATCTGCGCACCGTTCGCCACTGCCGTCGTGCTGTCCACACCACAGTACTGCCCTATCACGAACATATCCGCCAACCCATAAAGGATCTGCAGGAAATATGACAGCATGTACGGCAGCGAGAATCTGCTGATGTTGCCTATGATGCTGCCTTGTGTGAGGTCGTTTTGAGCCATAGTTCTGTTTTTGAGGTGCAAATTTAATGAGTTTTGCGGGGATTGTGGGGGTACGGGTTGAATATGTTGTGGATTGTTGATAAATTTGTACTTATGTTCAACATAGAAGACACAATCTGCGCCCCCGCCACCGTTCCCGGAACCGGTGCCATCACTGTAGTGCGAATGAGCGGGAAAGATTCCTTTGCCATCGCTGACAAAGTGATATTTTGTAGGAATGGTAATATTTCAGATACTGACGCTTACAGGGTTAAATATGGAGTGGCGCTTGAAGCGGATGGCTCCGATCTGGACACAGTCCTTGTCAGTGTTTTTCGTGCCCCACATTCCTACACCGGAGAGGATTCCGTAGAGATTTCCTGCCATTCCTCAAAGTACATCGTCGAACGCTTGCTTCAGCGTTTGGTGGACTGCGGTGCCCGCATGGCCGGTCCAGGCGAATTCACTCAAAGGGCTTTTGTAAATGGCAAGATGGACTTGGCTCAGGCAGAAGCCGTTGCCGATGTGATTTCTGCACAGAATGCCGCTTCCCATAAGGTGGCTTTCAGTCAGTTGAAAGGTGGTTTTTCGAAAGAATTGAAAGGTCTTAGAGATGAATTGCTGAAGATGACTTCCCTGCTTGAATTGGAGTTGGATTTCAGCGAGGAGGATGTCGAGTTCGCCAGCCGCGCAGAACTCTCTTCGTTGCTCGATGATGTCCTTTCGCATATTCATTCGCTGACCGATTCATTCCGTTACAGTAATGCTCTTCGCAACGGAGTTCCGGTCGCCATTGTCGGTGCAGTCAATGCCGGCAAGAGCACCCTTCTGAACGCCTTGGTCGGTGACGATCGAGCCATCGTTTCCGATATCGCCGGCACCACTCGCGACACTATCGAAGAGACGATGACAATTGATGGCACTTTGTTCCGCTTCATCGACACCGCCGGCCTCCGTGAGACCTCTGACAAAGTCGAGAGAATCGGCATTTCCAGATCCTACAAAAAGATGAATGAGGCAGAGATTGTCCTTGCCTTGCTTGATGTGACCGCATCGGAAGATGAAAACGAATCTTCGATTTCTGACATAGTCTCAAATTTAGATGTCCAGTCTCAAAAGTTGATTGTTTTACTGAATAAGGTTGATGTTTTAGGTGCTAACATTAATGTTAGTCTAATTAACAACACTGTTTCAAATCTTAATGAAAAGGTTGTTAAACTCTACATTTCCGCAAAGACCGGATTCGGTCTCGATGAGTTGAGTAAACTGCTTTCCGACTCGCAAAAGGCTACCACTTTGAATTCTGACCAGACAATCGTGACCAATCTCCGTCACTACCAAGCCCTGATGAAAGCCTCTGAATCCCTATGTCAGGTCAAGAAATACCTTTCCTCCGGCCAAACTCCCGACCTCCTCGCCGAAGACCTCCGCCAAGCCCTCCACCACCTCGGCTCCATCGTCGGTGAAGTCACCACGGATGAAGTGCTAGGGAATATATTTGAGCATTTCTGCGTCGGAAAATAGCCGAATATCAAAATCCATCGAAATAAAGCAGAAAAGTGCTAAATATCAGTTTCTTACCTCCGAGGT
>CAKUVR010000021.1:0-40881 GCA_934698975.1 uncultured Bacteroidales bacterium | reverse complement strand
CAGTTCGACCCCGACAACTTCATTCCTTTTTCAAGAAATCAACGCTCTTCATTTTCGTTCTCGGTACTTGTTGTACTAATCTTTCAATATTGTCAATGAACTTTTCCGTTACTTCCGAAACGGGCTGCAAAGGTAGCACTTTTTTCTTTCCCTCCAAACTTTTTTTGATGTTTTTTTTCATTTTCTTGCAAAAAACAGCGAAAATAGACCTGCTTCTCAGAAATAAAAAGAGGGCAGCCCTTCTGTCTCCAGACTTGGAGCGTAGCGACCTAAGGGCTGTCACGCAGTCACTAGGAGTTACTGGAACCCCACCACTGACGTGCCCTTAATATTAATACCAGACCGTCGGTTCAGCCCCCATCACAAAGGCAAGCTCGCCACCTTTGACGATGTCGGAATATTCAATGTAAGCCTTGTCATAAGGTTTGCCGTTCAGGGTGACGCCCTGGATGTAGCGGTTCTCATCGCTCAAACCGTCAGCCTTTATCCTGAAGACTCCTCCAGAGACCGTCAGGTCAGCCTCAGGGAAAGCAGGAGCCCCGAACCAGTACCTTGTTGAAGCGGGCTCTACCTCGTAGAATCCCAATGCGGAAAGGACGTACCATGCGGACATCTGGCCGGCGTCCTCATTGCCGCAAAGGCCGTCATCGGCGTTCTTATAAAACTCGGAATATATCCGACGAGCCAAATCAGCGGTCTTGTACGGCTCGCCTGCCATAGTATAAAAATAAATGACGTGGTGGCTCGGCTCGTTGCCGTGGGCGTATTGACCAATCAGGCCGGAAATATCCGGAGAGGCATCCTCACCGTCAATTCTGGAATCAGCGCTAAACAGTGAATCCAATCTCTCCACGAACTTCTCACGGGAGCCATAGAAGTCCACAAGGCCGGAATAGTCATGAGGTGCGAGCCATGAATATTGCCATGCGTTCCCTTCGCAGTAGTCATTGGCGCGATGTTCAGATGAATATGGATTGAACGGAGTTCTCCAACTGCCATCGGAGAAACGTCCTCTCGCAAACAAAGTAGTGGAATCCATATAGTTGCGATAAGAATGGCTCCTATTGCGGAAATATTCAGAATCCTCAGTCTTGCCAAGACGATCCGCTGCTGAGGCCACGGCGGCGTCCGCTATGGCATATTCCATGTCATAGGCGATTGACTCGAGCATCTTGTCAGAAGGAATATAACCATACTGCTGGCGGTAATTCAGGCCGCGGATGGTGTCCATCATGGTTGTCTTCATCGCATCCCAGGCCAGATCCTTGTCAAAGCCGTCGAAGCCTTTCACGACAGCGTCGGCGACAGTGATGACACCAGGATTGCCGACCATGCAGTCGGTCTCGTTGCCGACCAGATGCCAGACAGGAAGACGCCCCTGCTTCTGGTAGATCTTGAGCATGGAGGCCACCATGTCGTTCTCCCTGTCCGGATGCAGGATTGTCATCAGCGGCATCTGCGCGCGGTATGTGTCCCAAAGGGAGAAGGTGGTATATTCAGTACTCGGATCATCCACATCGCTAAAGGTAGAAGGCATTATCATCGTGTGAAAAAGCGCTGTGTAGAAGATGGTTCTGGCATCTGCATCCGAATCCGAGGCGGTCAACTTGACCTTGGAAAGTTCCGTGTTCCAGGCCTTGCGCGCGGACTCGACGGCGGCATCGAAGTCCCAGCTCGGAAGCTCCGCGGACATATTCAATGCAGCCTTTTCCTCGCTGGACGGGGAGACTGCGACCTTCAACATCACCTGCTCCCCTTCCGTGGTGCGGAAGCCGGCGCGGAAGTAGTTCACTGAATATTCCTTCCCTTCAACGGAATATTCCTTGGCGGTGATTTCTTCGAAGGAGTCGAAAGGCTTCGAGAATTGGGCGCGGAAGTAGATTTTCTGGTCTTTGGCCCAGCCGGTGGAAAATCTGTAACCTTCTATGGTGCAGCTGTCTATAACATTGATTTTCGTGTCGTAAGCCCTGTCCCAGCAGCCTCCGTTCTCAAGATCGAAGACAACGGCTGAACTGTCCGAAGCCGGGAAAGTGTAACGGCTGAAGCCGACCCTGGTGGTGGCTGTCATCTCGGCAGTGACACCGTAACGGGTAAGCGGTACGCTATAGTAGCCAGGCCTGGCGACCTCCTTGGTTCTGTCGGCGAACGACCACATTCCTGTCGCCAGCGCGGCGGCAATAGCCTCAGGGGAAGCATCTTTCGGGTCCTCTCCTCTTGAATATGCCACTGACCCCACCACCGGCATGAGCGTGATGTCGAAAAGGTCTCCGATTCCGGTACCGCTCAGGTGCGTGTGCGAGAACCCGATGACCGTGGAGTCACTGGAGTGGTAGCCGGAGCACCAGTCCCATTGCTGAGGAATGCTGGTAGGCCCCAACTGGACCGCACCGAAAGGCACGCTCGCTCCGACAAACACGTGACCGTGACCGCCTGATCCTATTCTGACATTGACATAACTTGTGTAGTCCTCCAGATCCGTAGTGGCCGGAGAACATGCCGCCACGACCCCGAGGGCGGCGATGATGACTGTCCTTATCGCTTTCATCGATGATGACTTAATGTTATCGTTCCGCTAATATACCTTATTTTAGTTCTCACGATTTAATAGTGAACCTTTTACTAAAAAAAGAGCTAATTGAAGTATCTTCAATTATGAAAGGGATTGTATATAAAAAAAGGGACGATAGATTATTTGTTATCTACAGTCCCTATAAATGAGGGAGCACAATGGCTTAAATTTCGGCCTAATTGCTGAACTACTGAATCAATGCAAAGACTAACCAATCTCTTCTATACATGAACTTGGACACTCTTCTGCAACTTCAAAAATCGTACTTGCTTCCTCTGTTCCAAAGTTTGCAGTATCAGATTTTGTCTTTTTGAAACAAGCGACATCTTTATTATTTAAAATAAAATGGTTAGGTGCTAATTCGACACATTTTCCACACCCAGTGCACTGGTCTTGATGAATTTGAAACGTTGATGATTCCATAAACTTGGTTATTAAATTCCTTTTGCAAATATATAATAAATTGGCATATATTTGCAATAAAAAAAAATGATGTTTCTGAAGAAATTATTGATTTTTACCATATTGATCAGCATTAATGCCTTATGGGCTTTGGGGCAAGCTGGCGAGTTTCGGAAGGAAGTTGCTCTTCTGGCAGATTCAATTGGCAATCGATATCCGGCGTCCGAGGGGGATTTGATGGCAAGGAAGCACTTGATGCGGAAGTTCGCAGATTACGGGTTGGAGTGCTATGAGAAAACTTTTGACATTACTGAATATATGTGGGGCGAAGGCAGCCTTCAATTAACTATAGATAGCACAATTACCCCATTTATATTCGGGAAGGATTTTGCGGTTCAGTCCCGCAGCACCACTGACACACTTTCTGCGGAATATGTGGTCATTTTAGATGCCATACCTGATTCTTGTCATTGTCTGATGCAAGGCAAAGTGGTTATATGCCCTTACAAAGGCGACAGCGGCCGGACACCAAGCATTGCTGAAATGGAACGGGCGGGAGCGTTGGCTTCGATTTATGTGAATCCACCGCAAAGGAACGTAAAGCCAGCAATCTCGAAAGCCGGACGTATTTATGACACACATAAGATCCCAGTCCTTGTAATAAACAACAGCGGACTTACGAAATTCATTCCTCAAAGCGTCGCTGACACTTTAACGGGAAGCATCTACGCAGCACCACAGTCACATAGAATACAAATAGATACAAAACATTATGAGAATCACTTGTCGGCGGCCAATATCATTGGCTTGAAACGAGGGTCGAGTGATGAGTACATAATCATTGGAGCACACTATGACACTCTTGCTCCTGACAATGAGAGCGGCGAACTCAGGCGAGGTGCGAACGATAACGCATCGGGAGTGGCGATGATGATGGCTCTAGCCAAACGAATGGATGTCATAACGACACATCACAACATTATATTCATTGCTTTTGGTGGAGAAGAGAAAGGATGCCTCGGATCAAGAGATTTCGTAGCACAAATGCCTTTCAAGAAAGAATATGTGAAAGAAATGATTAATCTTGATATGGTCGGCCGCCCACAACAGGGCATATTCTATTACAAGCAGTTCAACAGTACAACGATAAAGCCTAACGACATAATGCCACCGGCAACCCTCCACCTGACAGAAAGCGAAGATGCTTTGAGCGACCATTACGATTTCGTAAAAGAAAGTATACCGGCAACATATTTTCATACGGGTTCTGATCCTATGATTCACACAGTAGAAGACACCAGTGACAGACTTGATTACGATGGTATGGCAGAGATACTTGAGTATCTTACCAACTACATAATCACATTATCCACGAAAAGCTGCGAACAAACAAGCACGTTGACGCAACGGCAATAATTATATCAAAAACAAAGATTAAAACCTATATTCTGAGATTTTGACTATCTTTGTTAAGATTAAGGTAATTTGAAAGATTATGGGCTTTTTTACTTTCCCTGGGGAACAGGAACATAGAAGATTCAACTACAGGCCGATCTATTACGACAAGGATGAGGAGGAGCGTCGTCAGAAGTTCGGAAAGGTTGACGGCACTTTCGAGAAAGAGAAGGAGAAAGGTGAGTATGTGCCTGGTTCCTACATCAAAGGCTCACTGCGTGAAGGCAATTACGCGAGGAGGGCCACCGTGGCCACCAAGGCTCAGAAAATCATCGGGATAGTCGGATTGATCCTGCTTGCGATAGTACTGATTTATTTCACGAAATTCTATTCACTGCTGTAGGATGGAGCTCAGGATACTGCCTGGAAACATAGCGAATATGATAGCCGCGGGAGAGGTCGTGCAAAGACCGGCATCCGTGGTGAAGGAACTTGTGGAGAATGCCGTGGATGCGGGGGCTGACCAGATCTCGGTGATAATCAAGGATTCCGGACGGACTCTGATCCAGGTCATCGACAACGGCAAGGGGATGAATCCTGACGATGCCGTGCTCTGTTTCGAGAGACACGCCACGTCGAAGATAGCGACCGCAGAGGATCTGGAGGACATCACGACCTTTGGGTTCAGGGGCGAGGCATTGGCCTCAATCGCGGCCGTGGCCGAGGTGACACTGAAGACACGCACGGAGGATGAGGAGGTCGGCTGCCAGGTAGAGTTCGCGGCGTCTGTCCATAACTCAACGACAGAGATCGCCACCCCGAAAGGAACCAACATAGCCGTGCGCAATTTGTTTTACAACGTGCCGGCAAGAAGGAAGTTCCTGAAGTCGGACAACGTGGAGTTCAAGCATATAGTCGAAGAGTTCACGAAAGTGGCGCTGACAAGGCCTGAAATCGGGTTCACGCTCAGCCACAACGGCAAGGACATCTATGTTCTCAAGCCGGCGAAATCGCTGAAGTTCAGAATCATGGATCTGCTCGGGGCATCAGTCACGGGAGACGTGGTGGATGTCGGCGCGGACACTTCTGTGGTAAGGCTGCGTGGATTTGTCGGAAGACCTGACACAGCGAAAAAGACGCTGGGCAACCAGTTCTTCTTTGTCAACGGAAGATATTTCCGAAGCCCGTACCTGCACAAGGCCGTGATGAAGGCTTACGAGGGGATGGTCGCTGACGGGGTGACTCCGTCTTATTTCATCTACCTTGAGGTGGATCCGCACAGTGTGGACGTGAACATCAGCCCTACCAAGTCCGAGGTGAAATTCGAGGACGACTCTTTCATATTCCAGGTTGTCTACGCTTCGGTGAAGGAGACGCTGGGGAAGAATTCGTTTGCGGGAGGAATCGATTTCAGCAATCCGGAGGCTAACGACATGCCGGTGTTGGGGTCGCATTTTTCTGAATATCAGCCGGAATCGATTCCGCAAGTGGCGGTGGACAGCGGGTATAATCCGTTTGAGGAGGGTTCTTGTTCAACGGGCGCTTCGACAAGCTCAGCGACCGATCGTAGTGGTGGCTCCGCGACCGGATGGAGTGGTCCAGCGACCGGATGGAAAGGCATGGAGGCTGGAGGATACGATTCAGCGGCCGGGAAATTCGGGCGATATGTGGACCGCCGGGAGGATTATGGCAAACTTTTCGAAGAGAAAACGCTGCCGATGACGCAGACCATCATCCTCGGAGGGAAATACATCGTCGCCCCGGCAAGGGACGGTCTGATGATCGTGAACGTCAGAAGGGCACGGGAAAGAATACTCTACGACAGGGCGCTGGCAGCTCTCACAAAGAACGAGCACGTCACACAGGCGAGCATGTTCCCGGTGAAGGTCGAAGTCGGGGCCGCTAACAGGGCCGTCTTCGATGACAAGGCCGAGCTGCTTGCAAAGCTTGGATTCGACATCTCACCGTTCGGCACGGACACGATTGTGGTCAACGGAGTTCCGGAGGGATATTCATGCGAGGCGGGGAAAATCCAGACAATGGTTTCTGACCTGCTGCTGATCCTCTCGGACGACAGTTCCTCGCTGCCGGGAGTGATGGAATCAGCGATGGCGGAGAAAATAGCCCTTCTGGGAGCGTCCGGCTGCGCCCCTTTGGCCTCTCCGGCAGAAGCGAGAAACTTGCTGGACACACTGCTTTCCAGCAGCAACCCCGAGCTGACAGGCAACGGAAAAAGGATCATGGCGATTATGACCACCGCCCAAATGGAAAAGTTATTTTAAATTTTTGAATATAATAGAATATGTCATATTACTACGACGACAGACAATCAGGAATCGGTGGATTCCTCAACAGGATTCCACCGGTGACAAGGAATATCCTGCTAATCAACATAGTGATGTTCATCGCCACTATGATCAACGAGAATTTCATGGTCAGCACATTCGCGATGTTCTACCCGAAATCTCCGTTCTTCCACATCTGGCAGCCGATAACCTATATGTTCATGCACGGAGGCTTCTGGCATCTGTTCTTCAACATGTTCTGTCTCTGGATGTTCGGTTCGGCGCTGGAAAGGACGATAGGGTCAAAGAAATATCTCATCTTCTATTTCGTGGCCGGCCTTGGAGCTGTCCTGACCCACACGGCGGTGGAATATTTCCAGATGGAAGCCATGGCATCAGCCAACGCGGGTGTTCTTACGACCGGACAGATCAATCTTCTGCGTACCCCGACGCTTGGAGCCTCTGGAGCGATCTATGGAATACAGATCGGCTACGCGATGCTCTATCCGAACGATGTGTGGACGCTCATATTCCCACCTATCTCACTGAAAGCCAAATGGTTCGTCTTGATATTCATCGCCATAGAGCTTTACACGGGAGTGACCGGAACATTGGACGGCGTGGCTCATTTCGCCCATCTCGGAGGAATGCTGTTCGGATTCCTGCTGCTTCTTTACTGGAAGAAATCAGGCAAGCTTTGGCGCAGGTGACAGACTGATTCGTTATGGGCAGAAAGGCACATGAGGATTCGTCCGGCGGCATCATCGCAAGAATGCTGATGCTGCTTGCGGCTTTTCTGCTTCTGCTCAGCTACGCCTCAATGGTCGTGAATCCGGCCAAGGCATGGTATATGACCGTGTTCGGGTTATTGTTTGTGCCCATCGCTATCCTGAATATGGTGTTCCTTACCATAGCCATCAGAAAGGGTTCCCGATCGTTTCTGATCCCGCTGTTGGCATTGCTGCCTTCATTGATATTCATCGGACGGTATTTCCAGTTTTCATCCGGTGCGGCGGAAAGGGGCTCAGAGACGGTCAAGATATTGACTTACAACGTAGGGCATTTCGCCTTGGGAAGATCTCCTAAGTTCAAGGAGGAGGGCGGCAGGACAGCGTGCGCTGACTCTGTCGTGAGGTTCATCATGAAAAGCGATGCGGACATCGTGTGCCTTCAAGAGGTCAATCTGCCCGGGGAATATGATGTGTCGCGGTTCTTCAGAAAGCATTTTCCGGGGTACAATGTCGGATATTTCATGTTTGTGACAGACAAGGGAAGTTACGGAAATGTCACGCTGAGTAAGTTCCCTATAGCCCGGAAAGGGAAACTGACATTCGACAGGAGTTCGAATATGGCGATATTCACTGATTTGAAGATCGGAGAAGGTTCTGAGATCCGGGTCTATAACTGTCACTTCGAGAGTTATAATGTCTCCCTGGCCAGACTCAAGAAGTCCGTGGCAGACAAGGACGGCGAACTGATGTGGGAGACCGAGGAGAAGATGAAGAAGTCCATCAGAAGGAGGCCGGAGCAGGTTGACAAAGTGATGTCGGACATCGAGGACTGCACGCTGGAGGCGATCGTCACCGGTGACTTCAACGACAATCCGATGTCGTACACTTACAACCGCCTCAAGAAAGGCCGGGACGACTCGTTCGTGGAAGCCGGCAAAGGCTTCGGAGCGACATATTCATTTCTCTGGCCTTTCATCCGCATCGACTATATTCTTTACCCTTCGCATTTCAGCGCCGTGTCGCACACCGTCCCGCGCGTCCGCTACTCCGACCACTACCCCGTCATCGCTGAAATCAATCTGGAATAGAAATCACTGAACGGAATTGATGTCAATGAGATTGTTGAGGATTGCATAGACCGTGAGGCCGGCGACGGTCTTGATACCGGTCTTACGCGTGATGTTCTTTCGGTGGGTGATGACCGTGTAGATTGACAGGCAGAATTTGTCGGCGATCTCCTTGTTGAGCATCCCCTGGGCGACGCACACAAGAATCTCCTTCTCACGGGCCGACAACTCATTGCCTTCCGTCGCCAAATCCGGCTGCTTGGAATCAAGCGCCGAGTTAATCTTCCTTGTCACACAAGCCATGTCATCGTACAACGAGATCGCCCCGTCAAACTGCCTGAGGATATCATCCGTCACGGAAGGACCCTCCAAGGCAAGCACAGAAGCGTCACAGCAATCAGCGATCAGAATACGGCTTTCCTTACGGCTTTGGAAATCAAAGACGGCCGGATCGACAATGACCACATCAGGGGAAAGATTCCTCAGTTTGGCCTCACTGCCCCTGGAGAAGTCCACAAGGTTCTCCTGAACAAGGAAATCCCCTTGTTCGGCCAAAATGCTTTCAAATCCTTTGGCGATGATGTCAGAGGGAATGATCAGAACGATTCTTTTCTTATTTTCCATCGCGCTCCAGTCTGCTTACAATCGGAACAAGAATATTATTCTCCACATAAGTGTGCCGCCTCAGATCGTCATGCAGATGGTAAATAGACAGCAGCACCATGATTTTCAAATCGTTGGAACATTCCGCCGGGAGGTACTTCATCACGATGTTCTTCATGTCCTCAAGCTTCTCCTCAACGTTCTCGTGGTGCTCCTCGAACTGTTCGATGGAATATTCAGAAGCCCTCTTCCCATCGCGGCGCAAGGCCTCGATGTAGGGGAACACAACCTCTTCCTCGTAGGCGAAATGCTTGTCCAGCTCATCCTTGTAGTCGTTGAAGAATTTCAGGACGACTTTCTTCTGCCTCTCGTCGAACGGAGCCACAAGCCTGTCGAATGAATCTTCAAGACCACGCAGCGCACGCCCCATGTAGTAGAGATGCGAGACATGAAGGTACTCGATTATGTCCGGGACACTGCCGGCCGCAAGTTCGGCGGATGACGGCACATGGTCAGGAAACGAGTAGACGTTGCAGATCAGGATGAATGTGTCTGGGTCTATGCCGCATTTCCGGCAGGCCTCTGAAACCGGCATCCCGGCGTACTTCAGGTCAAGCCTCATTCTGGAAATCACCTGAAGCAGGCTGTAGTCAATGTCAATCATGTCCGACACGGACATCTCAGTGGTGTATTTTTTCATATTCGTGAAATGCAGGTAAGGGTATTAAATCAGCAAAGCTGTGATGTGGAAGCCTATGAAGGCGGCGATCCATGCCACGACCATCGTGTAGACGCAGACCGCGATGGCCCAGCGCCACTTTCCCGTCTCGTTCTTGATCGCCACGAATGTCGCTATGCAAGGGAAATACAGCAGTATGAATATCATGTAGGCGACGGCGGCAGGCAGGCTGACCGAACGCGCGAGCGTGCCCTGAAGCTGTGTGTCCGCAACGAGAGCGTCAGTGTCAGAAGCCTCGACAGCCTCGGATACTTCCGGCTCATCGGAAGCGTACATAACACCTAACGTGCTTACCACCAACTCCTTGGCGACGACCCCGGTCAGAAGGCCGATGTCCATCTTCCAGCTGAAGCCGAGCGGATCAAGGGCCGGAGAGACAGCCTTGCCGAGCTGGCCGATGTACGAATGCTCCTGCTGGTACTCCGCCCCCTTGTCGGAACGAGGGAAATAACCCAGACACCAGATCACGACTGAACCGATCAGAATTGTCGTGGCCATCTTCTCAAGATATTGCTTGCCTTTTTCCCATGTGTGACGCCAGATCGCCTTTCCGGTCGGCACCCTGTAAGGCGGCAGCTCCATAACGAACGGGAGGTCGTCCTCCTTTATGAAACGGCTCAGGATGACCGCCGACAAAATCGCCATCAAGACTCCGAGGAAGTATATTCCTAAAAGGGCGAGGGCGGAATTGTGCGGAAAGAAGGCACCGGCGAGCAGGACGAAGATCGGAAGCCTGCCGGCGCAGGACATGAACGGGATGATGGCGATGGTGATCAGACGGCTCTTGCGGCTCTCGATCGCGCGGGTCGCCATGATCGCCGGCACATTGCAGCCGAAGCCCATGACCATCGGGATGAATGACTTGCCGTGAAGGCCGATCCTGTGCATCAGCTTGTCTACGATGAAAGCGGCGCGGGCCATATACCCAGAATCCTCCATTATGGAAAGGAAGAAATAGAGAATCAATATGTTAGGAAGGAACACCAACACACTTCCCACTCCGGCGATCACGCCGTCCACGAGAAGGTCCTTGAGCCAGCCGTCCTTCATGAAATTCGCCACGAAATCCCCGAACTGTTCCACAAGCCAGTCTATCCAGTTCATCGGATAGTTGCCCAGAGTGAAGGTCGATTGGAAAATGAGGTAAAGCAGGAGGATGAATATCGGGAACGCAGCCCATTTGTTGGTGACAACCGCGTCTATCCGGTCGGTGATGGTCCTCTTCGGCTTGGCGTCCACGTGCTGGACGTAAGTCTCGGCGAGGGCTCCATGGATGAATGAATATTTCGCGTCAACGATCGCCGACTCGGCGTTAGTGTGGAGCATCTTCTCAATCCGGGCGGATTCCTCGTCCCGGGTTTTGAGGATCTCACCGGCATTCGGAAGGGTACCGATCACCTCTTCAATCTGCTTGTCGTTCTCGAGCAGTTTGATCGCTAGGTAACGGGTGGAGTACTTGCCACGGATGTCCTGATTCTTCTGAATCAAGGTCTTGATGCTGTCGATGCTCCTTTCGAGTTCCTTGCCGTGATTGATGTGGATGTGACGGGCAAGCCTCTCGTCATGCTTCTCGTAGATCTGGATCACGGTGTCCAGCAGCTGCGTAATCCCGGTCCCGTCACGGCTGACGGTCGGGCAGACCGGCATTCCGAGAAGGTAGCCGAGCTGTTTGATGTCGAGTTTGTCTCCCCTCGCCTGAAGCTCGTCGTACATGTTCAGAGCCATGACGACACGAAGGTTCATGTCGATGACCTGGGTGGTGAGGTAGAGGTTCCTTTCGATGTTGGAAGCATCCACCACATTCACGACGACATCCGGGACATTCTCCACCAGATTCTTGCGGACGTAGAGCTCCTCAGGGCTGTAGGCTGACAATGAATATGTTCCCGGCAAATCCACGAGGACAAACTTGTAGCCTTTATAGTCAAAGTGTCCCTCCTTGGCGTCAACGGTCACGCCGCTGTAGTTGCCCACGTGCTCGTGACTTCCGGAGGCGATGTTGAACAGCGAGGTCTTTCCGCAGTTAGGGTTGCCGACAAGGGCGACGCGGATCACGTGGTGCCTCTCTTTGGCGAGGCGTTCCATCTCCAGATTCAGAGCGGCGATCTCGTCGCAGTCATCATCGAAAATCGACATCACATCCTGCTTGGCGTCCACGGCGGCCTTGGCCTCGTCCTCACTGATGACATCAATGAGTGCGGCCTCGGAGCGCCTCAGCGACACCTTATAGCCAAGTATCTCATATTCAATAGGATCTTTCAACGGGGCATTGAGCACGACGGCCACTCGCTTCCCGTTGATGAAGCCCATCTCGATGAGCCTTTTCCGGAAGCCCCCATGACCGTTCACCTTGGCGATGACACCCACCTCTCCTGTTTTTAGTTCAGAAAGTTTCATGCGAAATACAGTAGGGATTATCCCTTCAATACACTATTATCCAAAATTGCTACAAAAATATTCATTTTGCAAGATTTACGCAATCGCTAACAGTAGGTATGCGGTGGCGGGCAAATCACTAATTATCAGTAAAAAGAGCGATTCCCTTTAGTTGGACACAACGCAAGACAAACAAGCATTCACCTATCAATCAATACATTACAAGACACGCATTACATACAAATGGTTAAATCGGGTGGTTTTATTCCTAATTTATTGGCATTGACGATGCCTTCATTCAGGTATAATTTTGCACTCTAAAAATTCGGGAAGTGTTTGGAGCAAAAATATACAAATTACTGATCATCGCAGCATCTCTGACGTTGTCCGTCGGCATGTCCGCCCAAACCAGTGGTTCGAAGAGCCATACTGACGGCATCTCCGGGAAGGTCATCGATCAGGCTGACGGTTCTCCTGTCGCGGGAGCGGCCGTGACCATAAAGGGGAATCAAGCCGCATGGGACATCACTGACTCATCGGGGAAATTCAAACTCAAAGCCATTGGCGGGACGCTGCATATCTCATGCATGGGCTACAAGACATTGACAACAGCCGTGCGGAAAGACGGGAGATATTCATTAATCCAGGATTCGTTCGCCATCAACGAGGTGGTGGTCACCGCCACGGAAAGCCATGGGCTGACAAGTTCGTCGCGGATCGGGCAGGACGCGATCGCGCACATCCAGCCGTCCAGTTTCGCCGACCTGCTTGAGCTGCTTCCGGGAGGACGCTCTGTCGATCCTTCATTCTCTACACCGAAGACAATCGACCTGAGGGCTGTTTCAGTCTCCGGCGGCAACTACAACACATCTTCCCTCGGGACCAGGTTTCTCATCGACGGGGTTCCGGTCAACAATGACGCGAACCTCCAGACCACCCCGGCTTTCAGCAACTATGGATCTTCATTCGTCAACGCCGGAGTCGACATGAGGACCATCACCACGGAGGACGTGGAATCCGTTGAGATCATCCGCGGAATCCCTTCTGTTGAATATGGCGACCTCACCAGCGGTCTTGTCAACATCAAGAGGCGCAAGGGCGGCAACGACACCAGAGCCCGCTTCAAGGCGGACATGAAGAGCAAGCTCTTCTACCTCGGCAAGGATATGGAGTGGGGCAAGACCGACAAGCTGACGATGAACTTCAGCGGCAACTTTCTGGATTCCAGAGCGGATCCGCGCAACACGAGGCAGAATTACAAGCGGCTCACCGGAAGTTACAGGATAGGCAAGACTTGGACCGGAGAATATGTCAGAACCCTCAGCGGAAGCCTGGACTACACCGGATCGTTCGACAACCAGAAATCAGACAAGAATCTCGACTTCGGTGACTGCGGCCCGATCGAGACCTACAAGTCCAACTACAGCCGCTTCGCGTTGGGCGGGGAATATACCGTACGGAGCAAGAGCCTGAAATCATTCTTTCAGAACCTTGACATCACCGGTTCCCTGACCTGCGAGAAAGACTTGATCAGCAGATGGAAGTTCGTGGAATACAGTTCGCCGATGCCTCTCTCGACAAGTCTGAAAGAGGGCGAGTTCGATGTCACTATTGTGCCCTACAAGTACGAGGCGACGCTGAAAGTCGATGGAAAACCGTTCTATGCCTACCTGAACGGCACAGCTAAGTTCCGCAAGGATTCCGGGAACACGACAAACACTTTCAAGGCCGGAGTCCAATGGAATGTCAGCAAGAACTTCGGGAAAGGAACCATATTCGACCCGGAGAGACCATTCTCCGTGGATATGAACGTCCGCCCGAGGGACTATTCCGCAATCCCTGCCACGCACCAGATGTCAGCCTTCATCGAGGACAATTCAGCCCTGGCTTTCGGGGACGGATTCAAGGCCGAATGGCTCGCCGGAGTGAGGGTCGCGGCGATGGCTGGAGCCGGCAAGGAATATTCCGTCAATCTCAAGCCGTACTTCGACCCTAGACTGAACCTCAGACTGGAGAAGGCTTTCGGGAAGGACATAAAGGTCGGGCTGTCCGGCGGAGCCGGCTGGCATACAAAGTTCCCGACTATGGACCAGCTTTACCCGGACCCGATCTACTACGACATCACCCAGATGAACTACTGGCCGGTCGAAGAGAACCTGCGAAGGATCAATGTCTATGTGATGAAGATCGACCCGACGAACTTCGACCTCAAGGCGGCAAGGAATTTCAAATGGGAGATCGCCACGGATGTCCGGATCGGGCGAGACTTTTCATTCAATATAGACTATTTCAGGGAGGATATGACCTCCGGATTCAGGTACGGCAGCGAGTTCACACGTGTGATTTACAAGGACTATCAAGAGGAGACGATCGACAAGAGCACCCTGACAGGTCCTCCTTCAACGGAGACGACTCCTTGGGTTAGGGACACACTGCTCATCGGCTACACCTTCAACACCAACGGCAGCCGCACTCTGAAGGAAGGTGTCGAGTTCACACTGTCCGCCCCGAGAATCCGGCCGATCAGGACAAAGGTCACCGTCAGCGGCGCATGGTTCAGGACAAGGTACAGCAACAGCCAGCCGACATATTACAGACCATCCGTGGTCATTGCCGGCAAGACTTATCCTTATGTAGGTTACTACAAGGACACGGACGGGCTTCTGCGCGAGGTATTCAACACGAATTTCATGTTCGACACCCAGATTCCGAGCCTCGGCATGATCTTCTCGACATCGTTCCAGTGCCAATGGTTCACCGGAAGCCAAAACATGGCCAAGGACGCGCGGCCGCTTTCCTACATCGACAAGAATCTGGAGAGTCACCCGTTCACGGATGAATCCGCAGCCAACGGCATCCTGGCTCAGATGATCAGGGAATATACCCCTTCGATGTCAATCTATTTCAGGATCCCTTTCAGCATGAACATCAACCTCAAGGCGACAAAGAAGATTTACCACGACAAAATCGCCTGCGCCTTGTTCGTGAACAAGATTTTGGATGTCTCACCTGACTACCGGACGAATATGGGCATCCTCGTGCGCCGCTCCGTCCTGCCGTACTTCGGAATGGAACTGAACTTCAAACTTTAATGAATATGCTGACTCACAAAACCATACGGAACATTATCCTGACGCTGACGCTCTCGATCCTTGTCTGCGGATGCGAGAAAGACTCAGGGCAGAATGTCTTCACCATCGTGACCCTGAACGTGACTTGCCCGTCAGTCAACGCCGGAATCGAAAGAGTCGATGTGGACAACTCCCTTGACGGCTCGTTCATACGTGACCTCAACACCAAGCAGGAATATGAGATCCCGACATTTCAGGTGGGGACAGCCACAATCAAGCTCAGGAAAGGAATCTATATGATCTCTTTCGACGGCAAGGCCGTGTTCAGCGACGGGCAGCGCAAGAAGGTCCGTTTCTCTGGTTACAACTCACCGATGACATCCGTGACCTTGCTGAACGACAAAGAGACTTTGAACCTTGAATTGACAGTACTGAAATGAGACGGATCAGCATCATATTGTTCGCACTACTGACAGCCATCGCGCCGGCCTTGGGGCAAGAGAAGGCTGATGTCAATTCGGCCTCTGAGAGGTATCTGTCCCCAGCCCGTGCCTTGGGACGGAGCGAAATCGCCGGCCACAATGCAGGCAGCTTCCTGCTGTGGGACATCCCGACATATTCAGAGATCAAGGCGGTCTATGACTTGCGCCGTGAGGATGACGCTCAGCTGCCGCAGGAGGGAGACGGACTGGACCAAGGATCTGTCAACGTCAATTCCTTGATCCGTTTGCAAGGGCATTCGGCGGTCAGGGCCGGGGCGGAATATTCCAGAGGAATGAAAAGGAATGTGCTATGGAACTCCACTTCCGACTTCGAGCTGCTATATCCAGACGTGATGGTTGACACGGTGGGAGGCGACCTCCAGAAAGAGCAATATTCATTCTTCGGGGCATGGTCGAAACTTCTTGGCAAAGCCCACATAGGGGTTTACGGAGGCTACAGGGCATTGCACGAGTACCGCCAGGTGGATCCGAGGCCAAGGTCGGTCACCTCGGATCTCAATGCCATCCTTACAGGAGGAATCACCGCAAAAGGTTATGTCTTTGACTTTAACACCGCGTTCAGGGTTTACAAGCAGTCTCAGGATGTCAGTTTCTACGACCAGCTTGGAGCCAACACATCCGAACTGCATTTCACTGGCCTCGGAAGTCGTTTCGCAAGATTCGACGGTGCAGGAGATTTCACGTCAAGCCGGTATGACGGGCATGGTTGGGAAGTTTCTGCGGCAGTCATACCGGGCCATCCGGACGGATGGACAGGCCTGCTTTCCTACAACAGTCTGGACGTAGAATGTCTGTTGGTCGCCAACAATGAGGTGCCGATCACTGATTTGTGGATTCAGAAACTGGACGGTCTCATCGGCTACAAACGTCTGAGCGGTCCCGTGAAATGGAATATCCTCGCAGGAATAGGCTATGAGCTGAGGCAAAGCACGGAGAACATCATTGACACGGGCAAGAACAAGGAATATGCTGTGCTGGGGTCGCTGACGATGTACCGTGACAGAATCCTGTCAGCGGATCTGAAGGGAGCGGTCGAGGTTCCTTCTGCGGCAGGAACTGTCTGCGCTGAGCCTGTCTTTGAATATTACCGCTCGTCCGCGGAGTATGTATTTCCCCAAAGGGAGATGGTCTTCAGTTTTGCGGACGCCGGCCTGACTTTGGGTCTGAGAAGGCAGCACAAGGAATGGATGTTTGACGCGAACGTGAAATTCCGGCGCACATTCGGGCTGGACGGATCCTTGTCTATTCCCGCCCGATACACTGATTCAAGGATACTGGACTATTTGGAGCACTTCCATTCCATGATTTCATCGGGCAGAACCACAGCCGGGCTAAGTTTTGGAATACAACGCGATTTCGGGCACAACACCGCCGCCTTCCTCCGACCGGAGTTCTCGTTCAGATCCATCGATGGATTCGGCCATGCGGAGTTTCTGACCGTGGCCATAGGACTGGCGTTTTAGACAATGAACAATAATTACTATAACAACTAACAGATTATGAAAAAGTTACTTTTAATCTTTTCAGCAGCGCTCGCGCTTGCGGCCTGCAACGATGAAGACCCTATCTTCACCCTGTCAACAGATGAGCTGAAGTTTGACGCCAACGGAGGCACGCAGACCGTGTTCATCACCACCAACAGAGACTGGACGGCGCAGGTGCCACAGGCAGACACTTGGTACACGGTCTCAGCCCTCAGCGGTAATTCAGACACCGAGGTGACCGTCACGGTCGAGCCTTACGAGGACGCCACGCCGAGAACCTCGACGCTGACATTCGACACATCCCTCGGACTCCAATCTTTCAAAATCACTCAAAACGGCCCTGTTCCGCCGGAGCAGCCGGAATCATCCGCTTTGAAGGTAAGAGGTAGAGGTGGCAGAGTCGCCTTCCCTGCCGTTCAAGGCTATGTTTATGAAGTCGCGGAGACTCCGGACTGGATCACTGTCGCCGAGACCAGAAAGGACAGCGTGATCCTTCAGTTGGACACCAACAGGACAGACGCTTACCGCACCGCCGAGATTGTTCTCTCTACCACAGCCGGAGCGGAACTGGAGAAAGTTTCCCTTGAGCAGAGCTGGAGGGACATCGAACCGGGAGAAGTCCTGATCGAGGAGGTGTTCTTCACCAGCAACGCACTTCCTACCACAGGAAAGCCAGACAAGTTCCACGGAGACCAATATTTCAAAATCACCAACAACTCCGATGAGCTTCTCTATCTTGACGGTCTTATGATCTCCGAGGCCAAATACCCTTCTTCTACCAAGACCCCGTTCGAGTTCCTGGAGCCGATCAAGAAAGAGGCCTGCGGAGTGGGAACCGTCTATGTCATCCCTGGCAATGGTCACGATGTTCCTGTAGAGCCGGGAAAATCCCTTATCATCGCGAACAACGCCCAGAACCATCTGGCTACCAACCCGAATTCCTTCGATCTGAGCAATGCTGACTTCGAATGGTACGACAAGTCCACCTCGGCCTCCAATCAGGATGTCGATAATCCAGACGTTCCGAACCTTGACATCTGGTTCACATACTCTCTTTCGGTATGGATCCTTCACGACAGAGGGTACGAGGGCTACATCATCTCCTTGCCGCCTTATGGAATGACAATGGATTCCTATCTTGAGAACTATAAGTGGGAAGGCAAGTACATCAACCACTCACTTGCCGGAGACTTTGAGATGAGCATCGCCAAGGCCTACAAGATTCCTAACAGTTGGGTTCTGGACGGAGTGAACACGGCTGTTGAGGAGAACTTCCAGTACACCAGCTGGGACGAGTCCATCGATGCAGGCTGGACACACTGCGGCAAGATCGACAAGGATCCAGAGCGTTACGGCAAATCCGTTCTCCGCAAGAGAGGCGATGACGGCAAGCTGATCGACACCAACAACTCCACCAACGACTTCACTCCTGACTCCACACCATCCCTCAAGAAGTAGAGGGACACCGAATTTGTCAATGTGACTTGACAAGCCCCAAGGGGAAAGACTATCCGAAATTTTGCGCATTAACAAAATTTCGGATAGTCTTTCCCTTTTTGACCATATTCCCGGCTCATGGACAAGACTTGCATAAACGAAACGAAAAAGGCTTAAGAATATTCGATGTTTTTGAGTTTTTATCCGAATTCTACCATTATTTTCCGGCACAGCCAAAGGCGTTCAGTAAAAGAAAAACACCCTGTGCAAGGCCGAATTTTCGCATAGGGGGGGGGGTAACAATATCATAATCAATCACTTAGGTATATAAAAGATGAACGGGGTTTGCTGTCGCAGCAGACCCCGTTCGCAATTCTAACCTAAAACTTAACCTATGAAAAAACTATTCGTTGCAAAGGTATATCTTTTTTATAAAACAAGCAATAGTAAGGAAGAAAAAATTGTCCTAAAGTTCCGTTTTTCTGCCCTAAAAGACAGAAATGCGATTTTTCGACCTTTTGGCTATTGTTATTGTGCATTTTTCGATGATTTTTGAGCCTCATCTTCGGCGGCGGACTCAACCTTCGGCATACAACTTTCGTCAAGTTTGATGGTTTTGATACGTACATCCATCAATGGCTTGTCTCTTTGGTCGGTGGCGACCTGAGCTATCCTGTCAATGATGTCAAGACCGCTGACGGTCTCTCCGAAAACGGTGTACGCTCCATCAAGCTGCGCACATGCGGCAGCATCCTGCACGATGTAGAACTGCGAGCCTGACGACTCTTTCTTCGGATTGGCCACATCTCCCCTGCGAGCGGCGGCGAGAGCGCCTTTCTTGTGGGTATATTCAGGCACAAACTCCGCAGGAATCGTGTAGCCAGGGCCTCCCTGACCATACCTTGCCACTGCAGCTGCTGATGTGTCACGGGTGAAAGGATCCCCACCCTGAATCATGAAGCCGTTGATTACCCTATGGAACAGAAGGCTGTCATAGAAGCCCCCCAGAGCCAATTTCTCGAAGTTCTCCCTGTGCAAAGGGGTCTTGCTGTAAAGTTTGACCTTGATTGTTCCGAGATTTGTCTCGATGTCAAAAACCGGTTCATCCGGCAAAGTGGCGATTGTCTCCATGATTGTCTTTGCTTTAGCAGCCTCCTCGGCGGCTGCGATTGAATCCAGACGGGCCTGCTCAGCGGCGGCCTCAGCCTCGGCGGCGGCCTTCTTCGCACTGTTGCCGCAACCGAAAATCATGGCGGCAGCGGCCACGAAGGCCAGGATTGTAAAAATGTTCTTTTTCATATTCACCTAGAATTAAAACTTGCGGTAGTTGTAGCCAAGTATGTCGAAGATCTTGAAGGACTCGGCCTGAAGAGCGGCCTTCAGTCTGTCCAGATTCTTATCCTCCGGTCTGCACCACTGAACTTCGCTCAAAGCGGTCATACGAGGCAGGAGCATGTACTCCAAATGCTCAGGTGTGGCGATATATTCAGTCCAAAGATTGGCCTGAACGCCAAGGATGTGCTTCTGCTGTTCAGCGTCAAGACCCTCAAGAGGCTCATAACCGTAAACTTTCTCAAGCGGAAGATCGCCTCCGATGGCGAAAGGCTCCTTGTCTTGATCTTGAGACTGATAATAGTCGAAATAGCAGTAGGTGTTAGGGGTCATGATGACATCGAAGCCCATCGCAGAGGCTTTGATGCCGCCGTCAGTGCCTCGCCATGACATCACGGTAGCTCCGTCCGCCAGGTCTCCTTCAAGGATTTCATCCCAGCCGATGATCTTGCGGCCATGGTCGTTCAGGAACTTCTGGACACGCGCTGTCACATAACTCTGGAGGTACTGCTCCGCTGTGTGGTGCTCGTCAGCTTTGATGCCGAGAGCCTTGATTCTGGCTTGGCAGGCAGGGCATTTCTCCCATTCTGTCTTAGGGCACTCGTCTCCGCCGATATGGATATATTCAGAAGGGAAGATGTCCATCAGTTCGGTGAACACGTCTTCCAGCAAGGTGAACATACCTTCCTTGCCCGGGCAGAGGACCTGTTCGGACACACCCCATGTCGTCCAAACCTCGTACGGGCCGCCGGTGCAGCCAAGTTCAGGGTAACCGGCAAGAACACCCATCATGTGGCCTGGAAGGTCAACCTCAGGGATGACAACGATGCCGAGTTTCGCCGCGTAGGCGACGATGTCTTTCATCTGCTCCTGAGTATAATAGCCGCCGTAGCGGATGCCGTCGTTGGAGCCCCAATCCTTCTTGATGACAGTACCATTCCTGAAAGCGCCTACTTCCGTGAGTTTAGGATATTTCTTGATCTCTGCGCGCCAGCCCTGATCATCGGTCAGATGCCAATGGAAGCGGTTGAGTTTGTACATGGCCATGACATCAAGGTACTTCTTGACTTCTTCGACAGAGAAGAAATGCCTTGAGCAGTCCAGATGCATGCCTCTGTAGCCAAAGCGCGGCTTGTCCTGAATCTTCACGCAAGGGAAGAGGAACTTCTCAGAAGCATCCGGAGTCTCACTGAATATGCTGACGCTCGTCAATTGCTTCAAAGTCTGGACAGCGTAAAGGAAACCATTGTACGATGAGGCGCGGACGGTGCAGTTCGCTTTTGTGATGTTGATTGAATACTCCTCCTCGCCAAGTGTGGAGTCTTTGAGGAATATGAAGCCTTTCACCTTGCCGGAGTCCTTTGAAAGGCCGACAGGAGTGGCGTAAGAGCAAATTCTTCCGCTGATGAACGTGATTTTGTCAGCAAATTCCTTGATGATGGCCTGACTCTCCCCGTCAATGGCCTGGTCACAGTTGAAATTTGCTCCGGCTCCCTTGAACGTGCCTTTCCCGACCTCGACACTTTGAGGATAAGGAATGACATTAATCGTTGTTTCGGCCTCCTTCGCCTTCATTGAGCATGATGCGAAGAGCAGCGCGGATGCGATGATGTAGATGATTTTCTTCATTTTTGAATATTTTAATGTTGATTCATGTTCCAAATCATACTTCAAAATGCCGGCAGTCATTCACCGTACCTGCCAACAAATGTTAAAGATACGAAAATCTTTCGGTTATCAATACAACAGCAGTCCCAGAACCCCGCCTGCGATGATAATTTTGATAGGGCCGACCTTGAACACCATCGAGGCGACGACAGCAGCGGCGAAGAGCCCCCAGCTGATCCAGTCCGGGAAATTCTCCTTGACAATGCTGACATGCGGTGTGATTCCGTTCCAGTCCACGCTGAACATCAGGATCAGGGCGGCGGCTCCGATAAGGCCGACGACAGCCGGACGAAGGCTGCCAAGAACGCTGGCGAAAACCCGGCTGTTCTTGAATTTCGTATAGAACTTGACTATCGCCAGCACTATCATAAATGACGGGAGTATCACAGCGAAAGTCGCCGACAGAGAGCCGATGATTCCGACAAGGTGGCTTGCGCCGGCCTGATGCAGAACCTCATAGCCGACGTACGTGGCACAGTTGATGCCAACCGGCCCCGGGGTCATCTGGGAGATGGCCACAATGTCGGTGAAAGCGCTTTCGGTAAGCCATCCGTGGGCCACCACGACCTGTGTCTGGATGAATGAGAGCATGGCGTAGCCACCACCGAACGTGAACAATCCAATGACGAAGAACACCCAGAAAAGCTGGAGAATTAGGGTCAACTCAGTCATTATTCACCTCCTTTCTGTTTTTAAGGACAGCAACGCCCGCTGACACAACAATCAGGACAAGCAGGATGTAGATCGGAGAGAAACTAAGGAATGCCACAAGAAAAAGCGTGACGGCGGAAATCGCCCATGCCCACCAGGTCTTGTTGTTCTTCCTTGCCATGTTGATCATCGGAACGGCAATCAGAGACACCACAACAGGCCGGATGCCCTTGAATATTCTTTCAACAATTGGATTATCCCTGAAGTTCGTGAATATCATGGCGATGAGCAGGATTGTGATGAACGACGGGAGCACCGATCCGAGGGTGGCGATGACGCTTCCTTTCACTCCGTGAAGCTTATGGCCGACGAATATGGACATATTCACGGCAAGGACACCGGGGGCGGACTGAGCCATCGCTATGATGTCCGGAAGTTCCTCGTCTGTCATCCAGTTCCTCTTTATCATCTCGTCCCTGATCAAGGGAATCATGGCGTAGCCACCGCCAATCGTGAAAGCTCCAAGCTTGGCGAAAACCAGGAAGATCTGCCATAAGGAGACTTCACAGGGATGATTATCTGTTTGATTGTTTGACATATTCATTTGATATTTTAGTGATGACGGTCACTTCGACAAGCTCAGCGACCGGATTATGGTGCTCAGTGATCGGATTATGGTGCTCAGTGATCGGATTATGGCCTCACCCACATATTCTCCGGCGTCGAGGGAATGGTCGCTGAGCTTGTCGAAGCGCCGCCAATCAGCACCTGCGAATCATGGCGGACACAACACCAGATGAGGTTCTCCCGTCTGGCCCGTGGGATGATGAATGGAACTCTGATATTCCGGTTGACGCTTCCAGACGGGCGATGTTGCCAGGCCTGACACCTGAGCCGGCCAGAATGATGATCCGCCCTGCGGCTCTGCGGTTCAGTTCCTTGAGCATTGGCTCGCCGACGTTCACGTTCGAGGCATGTCCGGCTGTAAGCAGCCTGTCGCATCCGAGAGCAATGATGTCCTCCAAGGCCGTGAACGGATCAGCGCATTCGTCAAAGGCACGGTGAAAAGTGACGTGAAGCCCTCCCGCCACGGCCATCATTCTCTTGACTGCCACAGTGTCAATGCTGCCGTCACTTCTTAGCGCACCGACCACGACACCGTTCACGCCCAACTCCCGGCACATCCTTACGGAATTCACCATCGTCTCAATCTCATCATCATTGTAAACGAAATTCCCGCCACGGGCTCTTACAAGCACGTTCACGGGTATATTCACCGCCTTTAAGGCCGCTTCGATGCTGCCTCGGCTCGGGGTCACTCCCCCGCAAGACAGGTCTTCGCAGAGTTCAATTCTCCCAGCCCCGCCATTCATGGCTTCGACCGCCTCCGCCGCATCAGTGCAGCAACATTCCAGAAACCGTTTGTTCTCCATAGTGCAAAGTTATAAAAAAAGGCTGACCGACCGGCCAGCCTTCCATATCTTTTGAACCGACAATTAGTCGCTAAGAGAGAATCTCTTGAAAGCGACAACCTTGGCTTCAGGGTCCACAGACTTGATGTACTCAGCCACAGTCTTCTTGTCATCAGACTGCACGAACTCCTGCTCCTCAAGGGTTGACTCCTTGAAGAACTTCTGGATACGTCCGTTGGCGATGTTCTGGATCATCTGCTCTGGGAGAGACGCGGCCTTCTCGGCGGAGACGGTCTTGATGATCTCACGTGCCTGCTCAGCCTGCTCAGGAGTAATCCAACCCTTGGCGGTGTTGGACTCGATGTGGTCCTCGCTGTCAACATGAGCCGGGTTGATGCCGACTTTCTTGAGAGCAGCCTCGACAGCCTTCTGAACCATCTCGTCCTTGGTCTTCTGGATGGCGAGCTCGCGCTCCTTCTCAACAACCTCGGCAGGACAGTCTGCTGCAGAGACAGAGACAGGGTTCATGGCGGTCACCTGCTGGGCGACAGCCTTGCCGAGTTCTGCAGGAATCTCTTTGTTGAAAGCGACAATGGCGCCGAGTTTTCCGTTGAAGTGAACATAGTCACCAATGAACGGAGCCTCGAGGGCGGCATAGTAAGCCAGGACATGCTTCTCACCGGTCTTTCCGGTCTGGGCGGAGATCTCCTCCTCGACAGTGTGACCGTTTGAGCACTTGCTGGCCTTCAAGCCCTCGATGTCAGCAGGGAACGACGCGATGGCCGCGTCAGCGATCTCAGCTGCAAGAGCCTTGAAGTCTGGGGTTGCGGAAACGAAGTCAGTCTCGCAGCCAAGGCATACGATGACACCCTTGTTCCCTTGGATACGAACGAGAACCGCACCTTCGGAAGTCTCACGGTCAGCACGCTTGGCGGCGACCAGTTTGCCCTTCTCGCGAATGATGTTGACTGCCTTCTCGAAATCACCCTCAGCCTCGGCGAGAGCTTTCTTGCAATCCATCATTCCGGCGGAAGTCATCTTGCGTAATTTCATTACGTCTTGTGCTGTAATTGCCATAACTCGTCCTCCTTAATTATTCAGCCTTTGGTTCCTCAGCCTTGGGAGCCTCGGCCACAGGAGCGGCCTCAGCCTCCACATCAACTGGCTTGGCGCTCTTGCGGGCGCGGAGTTTCTTGCCTGTAGGATTTGCGAGAGCATCACCCTCGGCAGCCTCCTCGTTAGCCTCTTTCTCCTTCTCAAGCTTTCTCTCGTTCAAGCCCTCTTCGATGGCCTTGCAGAGAACATTCATGATGGTCTCGATCGACTTCGTAGCGTCGTCGTTAGCCGGTATCACATAATCAATCGGGGTAGGATCGCAACAAGTGTCAACCAATGCGAATACCGGGATGTTGAGGCGGTTGGCCTCCTTGACGGCGTTGGCTTCCTTCTGGATGTCAACTACGAAGATAGCGGACGGGAGACGGCTCATGTCCTTGATGGAGCCAAGGTTCTTCTCAAGCTTCTCTCTCTGACGGTTCACCTGCAGACGCTCTCTCTTGGCGAGCTTCTCGAATGTGCCGTCTTCCTTCATCTTGTCGATGGTGTTCATCTTCTTGATAGCCTTGCGGATTGTAGGGAAGTTGGTAAGCATACCACCAGCCCAGCGCTCGGTTATCGATGGCATATTGACTGCCGCAGCCTTCTCGGCAACGATCTCCTTAGCCTGTTTCTTTGTGGCTACGAAGAGAATCTTGCGACCTGAACGCGCAAGCTCTTTCATTGCATCGGCAGCCTCGTCTATCTTGACGATGGTCTTGTGCAGGTCGATGATGTGAATCCCGTTCTTCTGGTCAAAGATGTATGGAGCCATCTTAGGGTTCCATTTCCTGGCCAGATGTCCGAAATGTACACCTGCATCAAGAAGTTCTTGGAAATTTGTGCGTGGCATTTTAAAATTCTTGTTTTTTGTTTAAACTTTCCTCCAGACCTTTTGCCGACAGCCTGAAGGCTCTTTTCTTCAATCCCGGAGCAGTGGTTCTTGACCAGTCTCTGAGATTTTCCGCAGTCCCGGCAATCCCCGGTAGTGTTCATCGGATTCTCATCCAGCGAAAAGTCCGCGGGATTTGATGCACCGGACTGTGCTTTTTCATAAACCAGCTTATGCCGCTTCGTTATCCAGGCAAGACTAACGCTTGCTGAACTGGAAGCGTGCACGTGCGCCAGGCTGACCAGGTTTCTTTCTCTCGACTTCGCGGGAGTCACGTGTCAGGAAGCCTTCGGCCTTGAGGGCTGAGCGGTAAGCCTCTCTATCCAGATCGCTGAGAGCGCGGGATATTCCGAGCCTGATCGCTTCGGCCTGGCCTTTTGTGCCGCCACCGACAACGTTAACCTTCACGTCAAACTGACCTTCTGTCTTCGTAACCGCGAAAGGCTGGTTCACGATGTAACGGAGAGCGTCAGTCTTGAAGTACTCCTCAACACTGCGTCCGTTGATTGTGACATTACCTTGTCCGGCCGCGAGATAAACACGAGCTACGGCTGATTTACGTCTTCCAAGGGCGTTTTTCTGTTCCATTTGCTCTGTTAGATTTCGTTCAACTTAATTTCTCTAGGGTTCTGTGCCTGATGAGGATGCTCTGGACCTGCATATACATGCAGATTGTTGATGATCTTGTCACCAAGGCGTGTCTTAGGGAGCATACCCTTCACCGCTCTCCTAACGAGTTCAGCAGGTCTCTTCGCGAGGATCTCCTTCGGAGTCGTGAAACGCTGTCCGCCTGGATAACCAGTGTAGCGAACGTAAACACGATCAGTCATCTTGCTGCCTTTGAGGATAACCTTCTCGGCGTTGATGACGATGACGTTGTCACCGCAGTCAACATGAGGGGTGAATCCAGGTTTGTTCTTGCCGCGGAGGACAAGAGCTACCCTTGAGGCAAGACGTCCGAGTGCCAGATCCGTGGCATCGATAACGACCCACTCTTTCTTTACAGTAGCCTTGTTCAAGGAGACTGTTTTGTAGCTAAGTGTGTCCACTGTCTTGATCTTTAATGGTTTAACATAAAATATTGCGATCCCTACACAACATAGGGGTCGCAAAGATAGGCATTTTTTCTGAAATATTCAAACTTAATCTTTTATAGGCTCTGAAGGCGCCAATGTTCCACCATCAAAACCTACAATGAGGAGCTCGGCGGCATTTTGTTGTGAATATGCTCCCGTCGCGTGAATTTTAGTCTCTGACTGGAGCAATACCGCCAGTTTTTGCTCCACTCTCAGGACCTCTTCGATGGTTTGCTTTTGAGATATTCATAATTTCATATAGCAAAGAGCGTCCGCGGAAGCCAGAAGATGGAATGGAAATTTTGAGGGAGGTGGCTCTGTCTGGAGGCAATGATTTGGCGGAAATATGGCGGAAAAGACACAAATTGCCCCTTTTGCCATATTCATTTCGGGAAACGCCCGTTAACTTTGCAAACGTCAGAACCGAATGAGAAAAGACATTATATTAAGTACTAAAACTAATATCAATCATTAAAATTTTGTGAATATGAAGAATCACTATCTGCGAAGCGTAGCCTTCGCCGCAATGGCAGCGCTCATGCTCGCCTCCACAGGTTGCAAGAAAGATGACAACAAGGATCCGGAACCAGAGCAGAAGCCTTACTTTGTCAGGGTCACCGAAAACGGTGTTCGTGACGCAATGCCGGACGTGCTTACCGTCAAACTCGGCGACGACTCTCATAATGAAGTTTTCTGTCCAAGCGACGGAAAGAATCTGCTTCCTTACGATGATGACAATGCCATTACAAACGAATGTCTGACCACTACCTCTATCAGGCACAGGAAAGTTGTCCCAGTGGCAATTGACGGCAAGGCATATTCCTGCCCTGCGAAAGCGCTCAGATTCGATGCTCGTACTGATGCGAAGGAAGGCGATTCAGAAAAATACTCTTTAACTTACACCAGCGCTGACGGTAAGATTACCATCAGCAAGACAGTTACCGTCAAGATTGTTAAGTAGCCTGAGAGAAGGCTGTGTACCCACACCCGCCACTTAAGTGACGGGCGTGCTTTATTAAAACTGACACATAATGAAGAATAAACTGACAATCATTCTGCTCCTGGCCGGAGGGTTGAGCCTTACGGCTCAGGAGCGAACGATCACCTGGACGACAGATCCGGTTGACGGACACCGCACGGGTGTCGTGGCCTCCAACGCGTCGAACGTCGAGGAGGCGATGGGGACGGTCAAGGGCTGTACCTACTATGCGCCCAACGGGAAGAAGTTCCGCAAGGGAACCGTCAGGGATGTCGCCAGAATAATGCTCGACGCACAGCCGGCCATGGCCAAGGTCAAGTCCGTCATAGGACACTCCACCCGCACGATGGTCAGGACATACCCCGAATGCGAGATCTACGACTGGTACATTGACGAGCTGATGCGCGCGACAGCGGACAGCACTGGCAAGAAGGTTGACATCGGTTTCGCCAACCGTGGCGGAGTCAGGATAGACATGCCAGCAGGAGAGATTCTCTACGATGACATCATGTCGATGTTCCCGTTCCGTAACAATCTCTGCTATGTGGCCCTGAGGGGCCGTGATGTGAAAGTCATCCTTAACCAAATGGCATCCACGACCTTCCAGATCGTCGGCGGAATCAAGATAGTGGCGAAGAACGGCAAAATCGTCTCCGCCACGATAAACGGAGAGCCGATCGACGATGACAGAATCTACGGAGTCGCCACCCTTAACTTTATGTTGGACGGTGGAGACGGCTATAAGGTCGCCAAGAACGCCGAGGAGGTCATAAGATGCAACGGTTACCTCTATGACACCATGCTCGCCTATGTCCAGAACCTCACGGCGGCCGGCAAGCCTATCGAGTACCAGAACCGGAATTGGATCACAATATTAAAGGAGGACGAGTGATGAAAAAGATAATTTTAGGAATATGTCTGCTCGCGGCCCTGACGAACATCGACGCGGCGGCACAGAAGAGACTTACCATCCTCCATGTCAATGACACCCACAGCCATTTAGAGCCGGAGCGTGCCGGAGAGCATCTGGGGCACGGCGGAGTGATAGAGCGGGCTGCTTACAGGGACAGCGTCGTGAAGGCCGACGGAAAGAAGAACGTGCTGCTTCTCCACGCCGGGGACTTCGACCAGGGAACGTCTTACTTCTCAGTGCTCGGAGGCGACATCGAGATCGACCTCATAAATGCCATGAAGTACGACTGCGTGACCCTGGGCAACCACGAGTTCGACAACGGTGTCGATGAACTTGCCCGTCGTTTGGCAAAGATCAAATGCCCGGTTGTCTGCGCCAACTACGATTTCTCGAATGTTGCGCTGGCTAAATACATAAAGCCTTACACAATTGTGAAAAAGGCCGGAATGAAGATTGGTATAATAGGTCTCATGCCTGACATCACAATACTCGTTTCCAAGGACGTTTCCGACAGGATTCCTGGTTACGAAAACGCTGAGGTGGTCAACAAATGGGCAGAGTACTTAAAGACAGAAAAGAAATGTGACCTTGTGATCGCCCTGACCCACATCGGTTTCGAGGACGAGCCGTACCTTGACCAAATGCTCGTCAGCAGGACGCGGAACGTGGACCTGGTGGTTGGCGGCCATTCACACACCTACCTCAAGGCCCCTCACTACGAAAAGAACCTTGACGGGGTGCCGACCCCGATCGTCCAGGACGGCGAATGGGGTCTGAATGTCGGCAATCTCAAAATTTCCAGATAGGACACCCATAAATCCTACATAATATATTAAATCTATCCGCCCGGTGCATTTTTCTGCCGCCGGGCTTTTTGTCACTTCGGCTAGCTCAGTGACCGAAGCCGTCCGGTTGGTGAGCCTGTCGAACCATAAGCTCAGCAACATTAAACTCTGTGACCGACACCATCCGGTTGGTGAGCCTGTCGAACCATAAGGATGGCCTCTTTAGGAAAAGCATAGAGGAATAAGTAGGAATATTCAGATAATTTTACCAAATTTGTCCGGTGCTTATGCCTGCCACACAGGCCCAGCTTAGCCATACGATTGAAAATGAAGCCAATAAGAATCGCACTGACCAATATATTCCTGCTGCTCACCTTGTCCGCATATTCGCAGAATGTGGTGGACTCGCTGATCACGGTGTTCAATCACCAAAGGGGGGCTCAAGCTACCCGCACCGCAGAAGCGTTCTTTGAATATCTGTCCAAGGAGAATTTCACAGATGGAGCCATCGAACTGATTCCCGGCAGCAAGGCGGACAGCGTCAAGGCCCTGACCTGGTACTGGGCAGGAGAATGGTACTACGATGCCCAAGACTATGACAAATCCATTGAATATTCACATAAGGCGTTGAATCTCAGTCGGAAAGTTGCCGCAAAGGAAATAGAATGCGACTGCGACAACGTCCTTTCCATAGCATATTTCCGAAAGTCCGACTATCACAAGTCACTGGAATACGCACAGGCAACCCTTGAGTTGGGGCGGGAACTTCAGGATGAAGAGCGGATCGCATATTCATTGAACACTTTGGCTGGGATTTGCCTAGCGTCGAAGCAGCCCGCGGAAGGTGTGAAATACGTTCTTGAGGCCATCAGAATCTGCGAAAGGCAGAAAGACTCCTTGAAGCTGGCGGTGCGCTGCGGCATGGCGGCGGAAATCTACCACAGCATGGGAGATAATGAGAAGAGCCTTGAATATTCCCGCCGCGCCTACGACATCAACAAGGCCATGGGACTTGACGACAAGGCTGCGGTCAGGCTGTCGCAGATGGCGGCAGCGCAAATTGCCCTCGGCCAGTACGACGATGCTGAAAAGTCTCTCCTTGAGGCACTTCCCGAACTGGAAAAGGTCGGGAATATGCAGTCCTGGGCCATCAGCTGCAACCAAATGGGCGACATCTGCCTCCAAAAAGGAGACCACGACAGGGCGGTTGAATATTTCCGGTCGGCACTCAAGATCTTCGCAGAGAAAGGGGATGCCTACAACTTGAGCCATTCGCATTACGGGCTCAGCAGAGCCTTGACTCCACGCAATTCCGAAGAAGCCGTGGAGCACCTTATGCATTACACCCACATCAAGGACTCGCTCTACGACAGCGAGATGAACCAAGGTCTCAATGAATATAACGCCCGCTACCGCAACGAGCAAATCACAAGCGAGCGGGATCATCACCTGAGTTCCAAGCGGAAGATTCTTTGGTTCGGCATCGTGGCCGTGGCATTGCTGGCATTCGCGATATGGCTTCTCGCCCGCAGGAACAAATCCATCAAGTCCATCCTTGATGACACTTTGGCCAAACTAGACGCGGCCAGAAAGCGTACGGTCTCACGTCCGTCACTGACTCCTGAGCGAGATGTTGTCGGGCCGTTGAAGGCTGAGATCCGGAAACAGATCATTGAAGGGAAGGACGTTGACCTTCAGGAGGCGGCGTCCGCGCTCTGCACCACGAGGTCAAACCTCAACCGCCAGATCAAGGCACAGACAGGAGGCAGCAGCAGCGCTTTGGTGACAGAGGTCAGAATCGAAATGGCCAAGGAGATTCTGGCCGGACAGAAAGACAAGCCTGTCTCGGAAGTCGCCTTGCTCTGCGGAATCAATGACACTTCCTATTTCATAACTTTGTTCAAGAAAGCCACCGGCTCCACGCCTAAGCAATGGCGGGACGGCAACACAGGACAATAACGGAATTTCAAGCCGGCTTTACAGAAATATGGCTAAAGAGGCACATTTTGCCCCTTTGGCCATATTCCTTTTGGGACGTACCGACTAAATTTGCGGTACACATAAACCTAAAAAAATCACATGATGACAAATCTTAGTTTGAAAGCCATAACGGTCGTCGCCTTGATGGCGGGACTCGGCACAATGACAGCCAACGCGCAGTTGGGCGGACTGGGAAACGCCCTTAAAAACAAAGTCAAGAATGAAGCCTCCAAGACAAAGACGGCTGTGGCGGAAACCGCTAAGGAGAAAGCCGCGGCACAAGTCAGGAATGTTGTGGACGGAGTACGCCAAGACGAGGAAAAATTCTGGAGTTCCGACATGGGCGACTGCGTGAGAATCGTCGGTCAGGAAGGTACACTTTACGAGGGCAACGCCAAGTCGTCCTGGGAGCAGCTTCAGGAATGGAAGACCGACCTCCCTACCATGACAATGAACAGCAAGACCGTCATCGCCAACGCACTTTACTATCTCTACAGGATGGAGGAGGCAGCGGATGAGCAGAACTTCGACAATCAGGAACTTGAGTATTTCACCCGCTCCGGGGATATGTACAATTTCATCGAGAACATGGTCCGTGAGGCGGAAGGTGTCAAGGATCAGTTCAGGTACAATGAGTACAAGGATCACTACAACGCCGCCTACGGAAAGATCTGGACAAAGCTTTGGGCGGGATTGCCTAAAAAGGCCGCGACAGCCAAGGAAGACAGGGCCAAGTTCGCAGAAGGGACCTACAATCAGATCGAGTTCGAGATCGGAAAATCCAATGAATATTCAGGTAAGATGAAGGAGTGGTACCTTGATTGGGCATATTCAGCCTACAATCTGAACGCATCCTTCGGTTATCTCCTTGAGAGCGATCCTCGCTATGATCAGGTTCTCGCGGATCTGAAGTCTGCCATCGCACAGACTTCCGAAGAGTTCCAGGCCAGGAATCCGGTCAAGCCGGCCGCCCAGCTGAGGGATGAGTACAAGGCTGAGAAAGAGCAGCTTGCCAAAGAAGAGGCCGAGCGCAAGGCCGCCCGCGAGGCGGAGATCGCCGCAAGCATGCAGCCTTGGCCAGCCACCAAGATGGGTGACGCAGCATTCCTGAACGCTTGTCTGGCAGCAGCAAGAGCCCAGTTCCCGGAAGAGGATGCCAAACGCGTGACGATCCTTAACTCAACATGGCAGATCGACCGTGACGGTTTCGGCAACATTGTCCGCCGCCGTGTCAGCGCGTGGGTAGACATCAAGAAGGA
This sequence comes from uncultured Bacteroidales bacterium, assembly GCA_934698975.1. Classification (GTDB taxonomy): domain Bacteria; phylum Bacteroidota; class Bacteroidia; order Bacteroidales; family UBA932; genus Cryptobacteroides. Next base: position 8,177 of record CAKUVR010000021.1, on the reverse strand, counting down.
CGGCAGACGTTACGCCACAAACTACGGATTCGCTCAGGACTACATGGGTGGCGGCAAGTACGGCAAGACCTACTTCTTCGGTGTGGGCACCAGAAGCGGATTCTTCATCAAGTAAATCATAATCGGATCACTAATACAAACTAAAAACTAATTTCTAATGGCTTACACAGAAACAACAAAGACCACATACGGTCAGCGCGTGAAGAAATCCTTCGGAGGCATCGGTTCAGGATTCGTTCTTCTTATCATCGGCACGATTCTCCTTTGGTGGAATGAAGGCAGGGCTGTCAAGACAGCCAAAATGCTCAACGAGGCCGCAGGAGTGACCGTCGAGATGACCGACATAAACACAATCGATCCTCAGTTCGACGGGAAACTTGTGCATGCCACCGGAATGACCGCCACGATCGACTCGCTCATCGACCCTGATTTCGGTGTCGGGGTGACAGCCGTCAAGTTTGTCAGAAAGGTTGAGTACTACCAATGGGTGGAGCGGTCACAGAGCAAGACCAAGGACAAAGTCGGAGGTGGCCAGGAAACCACCACAACCTACACCTACGAGAAGAAATGGGTGGACTCTCCTGTAAATTCCGAGGAGTTCCACGATCCGGAGTATCAAGGAGCGAACAGGGTAAAGATTGCCATTGACGACTTGAGGCAGACAGCCGAGAACGTGACGTTCGGGGCCTACAGGCTGACCAAAAGTCAGATCGCCTCTATCAGCGGTGAGCAGCCTTACCTCTTTTCCGAGAAAGACACCGAAAGAATCACCAAGGAACTGTTCAAGGAGGAGTGCCTGATCGACACCACCCTTATCGTGAAAATCCAGAACAATGTGGTCAGCTTCGGCCAGAAGTCAGGAACGCCTCAGGTCGGTGACGTGCGCGTGACCTTCACCAAGGTGCTTCCTGCCGAGGTCTCCCTTGTGGCTCAGGTAAGCGGCGACACATTCGTGCCTTACACATCTAAAAACGGAAAGAACTTCGATGTCCTTCAGATGGGAGCCCAATCCGCCGACCAGATGTACGAGGGGCAGCACTCTGCCAACAAGATGTGGCTCTGGATCCTCAGGTTCTTGGGCATATTCCTTGTCATCGGTGGCCTGAAGGGCATATTCGGATTCCTTGAGACTCTAGCCAAGGTGGTTCCTTTCATCGCGAGCATCATCGGCGCCGGTGTGGGCCTTGTCTGCTCGCTCGTCGGCTTCGCGTGGTCGTTCATCGTGATCGCCATCGCATGGCTTGCCTACAGGCCGGTTTTGGGAATATCCTTGATTGTCATTGCGGTCGCATTAATCATATTCCTATCCCGCAGGAAAAAAGTCGCAGCCGCAGCATAATGCAATGGTCTGAATCATAAACAAACATCGAAATGACAACATATCTAAGGAATATGAAAAAAGCGTTGGGAGCGGTTCTCGCTCTCACGCTTTCATTGTCTGTGAATGTGCCCGTTCAGGGGCAGAGTCTGCTGAACCAGATCGGCCGACGCGCCAAGAACGCAGCCAAGACGAGGGTGACAATGGGTGCCGACAGGGCTATACAGAAGACTCTTGACAAGGCTGAGGACGCTATCGAAAAAGGTGCCAACGACGCTCTTAACGGACGTGGCGGAAAAGGTCAGGCCCCGGCTGTGGGCAACGGCCGCGTCTCCGCAAACACCAACGGCACAATCTACTATGTCAGCGAGTCAGGGAACAACAAGAACGATGGCCTGAGTCCGTCAACGCCTCTTAAGAATATTCAAAAAGCGCTGGACATCGCTCCGGCCGGGTCCACAATCTACGTGGCCGCCGGCAACTACTACGGTCTCCTTCGCTGCGGAAACATCTTCGTCCGCAAGCCTGCTTACATCTATGGTGGCTTCAACGGGGATTTCTCCCAGCGGGACATCCTGAACTACCGCACGTTGGTACAGCCGACTCCTGAGTCCAACGGCACCGCCAAGGCTCCGACCGTGCAGCTTGAGATCAACGTGGGCAGGAATGACAGCAATGTTGAATACCGCAACGCAGAGGTTCTGTTCGACGGAATCATATTCGACCGTGGAAATTCCATCTCCTACTATTCCGGCAACGATGAGAACCAGAAGGGACAGCCGGAAGGTGTAGAGACGACTAAGATGAACCCTATCGGAACCAAAGGCATGGGTGGAGCGGACCTTTCCAATCTGGAGACTTTCACGAAGGAGTCCTGCATTCTCTACATGAACAACTCCAACGTGAATCTGACCGTGCGCAACTGCGCGTTCATCAATGCTCCTAACCACGTGATTCTCGGCCTTTTCAGAGGCTCCATGCACATCGACAACAACATATTCGTGAATTGCAGGATGGAGGCGATGGACGTGCGCGGCTCGGATCCAAAGGTAAACTCAAGGGTTGACTTCACCAACAACACATTGCTGTTCATGTGGTCGTTCAAGCAGAATCTTGAGACCATGGGGTACGGCTTCCGTTTCCAGCCAGGCACGGACTGCTATCTTGCTAATAACATTTTCGGTTGCTCGATGATGACCGCTCTCGACTACACCCACATTGACAGTGACAGGAACCGTGAGGCCACCCGAAAGACCAGCGTGGAGAACAATGTGTTCTTCCTCAACAGAATGGGTGACATTTCGATTCCGGGAGGCGGCAATTTCATCAACATCAGCAGCGCAGATTTCTCAGATGTTGAATATCTTGACTCCGAGAGCGGCAACACAACGGTTCAGGACGCGAACATATTCAAGGGCAAGATTGACGAGGCTTACCTGAAAGGCTTCCTCAACGCGTCTTACACCGCTGAGATGCAGCACAATCCTAATTCCGCGGTCAACACGTTCCGTTCGGTCCTCGGCATGAACCAGATCGGCACGATGACCTCCAAGGTCACGATGTATGCCAACCGCTACAATTGGGAGAAGGCGCTTCTGCTCTTCGGCGCGATGCCAGATTACGGGGCGCAGGTGCCGCGGTAGTGTCATGCGTTAATAAAATTATATTGATTATGAACTTCAAGCACACCCTATCCGCCTTCGTGACATCGGCAATTGTGGCCTTACTTGTCGTTTCGTGCGGTAAGAAAGAGGAAGAGGCTGTGAGCGTCTCATCCGTCGCGGTGTCTCCAGTAAGCGTGGAGCTCACAGAAGGCGAATCCAAAAAGTTGACCGCCAAGATTTCTCCTGCGGCGGCCGCTGACAGGACCGTGACCTGGACATCCTCCGACAAGGCCATCGCCACCGTTGACGGGAGCGGCAACGTGCAAGGCATCAAGGCCGGCACCGCCACCATCACCGCCACAGCCGAAGGCAAGTCCGGGAAATGCGAGGTCACGGTCTCAGCTAAAGTTACCTCATTCAGTCTCAGCGAGACTAAGTTGAACCTTGTGGAAGGAGGCAACACCTCAATCAAAGCCATCATCACACCAGAAAAAGCCACTGGGCTTGAGGTTGAGTGGAACACTTCCAACTCAAAGGTGGCCGTAGTGACAAACGGTACAATCGCGGCTATCGCAGCCGGTGAGGCCGTGATCACCGCTACATTGAAAGAGTACCCTGAATTCACCGCCTCCTGTTCAGTGACTGTGACATCCAATGAAGTCAAAGCCACCGCGATGCGCTTCGCCGACAAGTACAGTACCGGTGACGGCTACGCGGCCACGATTCGCATCGATGAGCCGGGACAGATCTTGGAACTGGTCTTTGAACCTGCGGATGCGACAAACAAGCAGGTGAATTGGTCCTCCGAGAACACTGACGTCCTTACAGTGGATGAGTTCGGCGCCATCACTCCTTTGAATCTGGGCACAAGCAAGGTTACCGCTGTCCAGAAAAACGGTGGTCTGATGGCGAGCATTACCGTCACTGTGACGGACGTGCCTCTTGAGAGCATCTCGATCAAGGGATGGAGCGCGGCTCCTATTGAGGTCAATTCCGGAACTTCTGTAGAAATAGAATGCGAGGTTCTTCCGGCTTCGGCCCGAGAGAAGGATTGGATTCTTGAAGTTGACAAATCCGACTTGGCGAAGGTCAATGGCCATAAGGTGGAATTCCTCCCTAAGGCGGGAGATGTCACAGTCACCGCTAAGTGTGTCGCCAATCCATCCATCAAGGCCGCCCAAATCTATAAGGTGACCGTGACACCGACAGCCATCGCTCTCCCTGCCAAGATCTCCATCACTCTCGGTGACACCAAGAAATTGACCACGACACATACCCCTGAGACCGCCTCCTCAAACGAGCTCGAATGGGCATCGTCGGATGACAAGATAGTGAAAGTCAACGCTGACGGGACTCTGAACGCTGTTGCGAAGGGCGAAGCCACCGTCTCTGTCAAGTACAAGAAATTTCCTGCCATCGGGGCTTCGTGCATTGTCACGGTGATAGGAGAATCAGCTGTCTCGGTCAACGGTGGAGAGATGATGACGTACGAAGTCGGCCATCTCCGCGATTTGCTGGCGAAGGCCGGGACGCCGATCACCTCCATCAAGTGGCGGGAAGGCTTTATCAATTCCAGCGACGCGGGAGCGATCCGGGAATATTGCACCGCACTTGAAAGCGCGGACATGAAGAATGTGAGGATTGTTTCCGGAGGAGACTCCTACAAGTCCGGATTTCAGAATAAAGATAAATACACTACTACTGATGATGAGTTCCCTCCGGCATTGTTCTATGAGCACAACACTCTCAAGTCCATAATTCTTCCAGACTACATCACTAAAATCGGGGATAGTGCCTTTGAAGGTTGTGTTTTGGATAAAGTTGTGTTCCCGGACAGCGGCTTGGAGATAATCGGAAAATACGCATTTTCTCTAAATGGTTCCCTGAAGCACTCCAAACTATACAATGTTCCATCCAGCATTAAGAATATTGAGTATTACAGTTTCTATGGAGCGTATTTCGTAGATAGATTGTATCTGCCGAACATTGAAGATCTTGATAACACCGCTTTTATCAATATTGTCGCCGATGAGATTTTCCTCGGTCCGAAACTTAAGACTCAAGGTCTTGGTGGAATGGAAGTGAACCAGGTCATCATAGATGAATCCCATCCGCAGATTTATGTTACCGGGCAGGCCATTGTTGACCGTAGCATGAAAAAGGTTATAGGTTGGGTTGCAGGCCGGAATCACAGTTCAGTGTCATCCTTGACAATTCCGGCCATAGAAAATGTCACGGCATTGGGCGATTATCTGCTGCGTAACGGACTCTACCCTAATTGCAAGAAAATAACCGTCAGTGAAGGTTATACCTACCTTGACAATTATTCCCTTGACACCAGAAAGTTCGAGGTGTTGGATCTTCCTTCGACATTAGAGAGGTTCAATGTCACTTTTGTAGCGTACAACAAGGTCTTGAAAGATGTCACGATCCGCGCGGCGGTGCCTCCGACTTTCAATGACTATGACGGACGTTTCGATGATCCTTTCCACGGATGTGACTTCAAGGGCGTCATCCGCGTCCCTGCCGCCTCCCTCGAGACCTACAAGACCACCAAATACTGGAGCAAGTACGCTGACCAGTACGTGGCGATAGAATAAAGGCCGCCTGAAATATTCTTGACAAGAGTGCCCTTGGTCCGCGCCGGGGCACTCTTTTTCATTTCAAAGCAGATTCTGCTTTCTAAAGCACATTGACTTCTTCCACAGAAAGTCCAGTGCAAGAGGAAATTGTCTCCGCATCAATGCCTTTGGCCTTAAATGCCGCGGCTATTTCCCGCTGAGTCTGTTGGCGGCCTTCTGCTTTGCCTTCTTGGACCCCTTCCCACCTTGCGTAGTTGATGGAGTTGATCCTGTCCCGTTCCGTCATCATATCCTTTTCGTATTGAATGGTTTCTTCGGGCGTGAAGTTGGCTCTTGTTGATGCCTCGAAGAAGGCCTCGTAGGCTTTGTTGCCTTCTGCCCATTCCGTCCATCTCCTTCGACCCCGTCAGCAAAGATAACCAATAATCCGTCTCGTTGGTTATCCCTTTCGAGGTATTATCCGTGGAACAAATTATTCAACGGATAATTTGGAAAATCGTTCTCAGAAGAGCCTGAGTGGTCATATTCATTGAAAGATACTCACGGATAACTGACAAATATGGTAAGTACGAGGCCTGAATGCCCTATCCTTCCTACCGTAAGCGCCACGAGGCAACATTCAGTGGCGTGGCAGTTTTATCCGCCACGCAATTCACAATCCGAAAGGCGGAATTACCGCCAACTGACGGAACAAATATCAGCCAACTGACGGAACGAATATCAGCCGATTGGAGGAATATAATTTCGTAATAATTTGATTGTTTTGAAAATAACCACTAATTTTGCCGTATGGTAAATTATAGAAACAGAGTAGCCGACGGCATACTCAAAGACAACCTTGAAGCGGCTGGATTAGTCCTGATAGAAGGAACAAAATGGTGTGGAAAGACCACAACCGCTGAACAGCAAGCGGGAAGTATAGTGTATATGAATGATCCCCGCAATTCCAGAACATATCTAGCATTGGCGCAGAATTCACCAAGCCTTCTGTTAAAAGGTGGCACACCTCGCCTGATAGACGAATGGCAGGACGCTCCCGAACTATGGGATGCAGCCAGATTTGAAGTGGATCACAGGGATGCCAAGACAGGGCAGTTCATCTTCACGGGTTCAACTGTCATTCCTAAGGAGAAATTGGAGAGAATCAAACATTCAGGGACCGGACGCGCTGCTTGGATGAAAATGCGTCCTATGAGTCTGTGGGAATCCGGTGAGTCAACCGGACAACTGAGTCTCAACGACTTGTTCCTCAACAGAACTGATGCGGCATATCAGTCCAATGAGTTGGATATCGAGCAGTTGGCTTGGCTGATATGCCGAGGCGGATGGCCAGCGGCTTTGACAATGTCAAAAAAAGGTGCTCTCCGGCAATCATTCAATTACATCAACGCAATCGCAAGTACTGATATCTCAGCTGTGGACGATGTGGAGAGGGACAGGGATTTCACCCTGCGTCTGCTTAAAAGTTATGCCCGTTTTCAGGGAGCTCAGGCTCCGGTCACATCAATATATGAGGATCTCAAGTCAAATGCGGACGGATCAATGACAAGCGAAACCATCTCTTCCTATATATCCGCCCTCAAAAAACTGTTTGTCGTGGAGGATGCCCCCGCATGGAATCCGAATCTCCGCTCAAAAACAGCCATAAGGACATCCGACACCCGGTATTTTGTTGATTCTTCGATAGCAACCGCAGCGATGGGAATAGGTCCGGATGATCTTATATCAGACCTGAACACGATGGGGCTCCTGTTTGAGACAATGTGCGTACGGGATTTGCGCGTGTATGCAGAAGCTCTCGATGGCAGCTTATATCACTATAGGGACAAGAACAACCTTGAATGCGATGCCGTGCTACATCTGAGAAATGGCAAGTATGGTTTGATAGAAATCAAACTCGGTGGGCAAAGACTTATAGACGAAGGAGTTAACACGCTGCACTCTTTGGCCTCAAAAATTGACACGGACAAAATGAAAGCCCCTTCGTTCCTGATGGTTCTCACAGGGACAGGTGCCTATGCTTACAGAATGGACAATGGAATATGGGTGGTTCCGATAACCTGCCTTAGGCCTTGAGCTACATTCAAGAGCGTAACAGTTAAATGCCTGACCGTCTCGAAAAAGCATTCTTATAGTGCCGATTTCTCAGATGTTGAATATCTTGACTCCGAGAGCGGCAACACAACGGTCAAGGATGCGAACATATTCAAGGGCAAGATTGACGAGGCTTACCTGAAAGGGTTCCTCAACGCGTCTTACACCGCTGAGATGCAGCATAATCCTAATTCATCGGTCAACACATTCCGTTCAGCCCTTGGTCCGCACCGGGGCACTCTTTTTCATTGTCTAAGTGTTTATCTGGCGGCAAAGCTACGAGGTATTATCCGTGGAACAAATTATTCAACGGATAATTTGGAGGATCGTTCTCAGATGTACCTGAGTGGGCATATTCCGAAGAAATTGACCACCAATAATTGACAAATATGGCAAAAGAGACATATAATGCCTTTTTTGCCATATTTTTCATGTGGACGATTGGCTAATTTTGCTATCTTAAAGATTACGGGAATATTCGATTAACTAAAAGTTGACATGATGACCTTCCCTGAGAATGGTTGACACTTTAGAGGTTGTTTAACTGATATACTTTACAGCATCTCTGAACTGGTTTAC
>CAKUVR010000020.1:0-42314 GCA_934698975.1 uncultured Bacteroidales bacterium | reverse complement strand
ATCAGTGAGGTTGGTTGAATAACTGGTTTTCATAACACAAATGATTGATTACCATAAAGTTACGAAAATTATTTCAATTAAACAACTGATAATCAATTATTTGCACGTCTCAATATCATTTTTTTGATTCATTTCAAAACAGCTTCTAAGGTGAACACTTTCGAGTCATTGTTCGTGAACTATCAGCCCAGGCTTGTGGCCTATGCCGACAGTATTGTCAAGGACCATTCCACGGCCTTGGACATGGTGCAGGACACATTCTTCACATTCTGGAAGAAGTATCCTAGGCAGGATGAGAAATCCGCCGCACGCCTGTTGTTTGCGATGACAAGGAACCGCTGCATAAACTACCTCAAAAGAGAGCGCCTGCTGAATCTCGTGGACCTGTCGTTTCTGGATGACATACAGAAAACAGAGAAACTCTTTGGGCTTGACTTCTATTATGACGCTCCGGATTCTCCTCTGATACGCAAAGAAGTTGAGAATCAAGTCGAAAAGGTTCTGTCCCTCTTGCCGGACAGGTGTCGTGAGGTGTTTATAATGAGCCGTTTCAAGGGAATGAAGAACAGAGAGATCGCCAAAAAGTTAGGAATCTCCCAGACCGCTGTCGAGAAACACATCAGAAGAGCCTTGGCCTCATTCACCGAAGAAGCGAAAGAACAACATTCGCCGGCTTTCAGCTGGTTTGTTCTTTCGCTCCTTATCGGATGCTCCTGACAGAATATTCCTAATACTTCCGTAGGATGTCCGCTACCCACTTTTGGTAGTTAGGATCCACCGTCTTGCGGAAGTGGCCTTCACACCGGGACCACCAGCCTTTCTCAAATCCGCTGACTTTCTCCGAGAATCCTTCCCGGTCAAAGTCCTTGCCTTTCCTGACGGAATCCTCACAGTAATCGAAGAACATATTCCATCTGGCCATGTAGAAAGAAGACATGAGTCCCGACCACTCGCGGCTTGCATAGTCTCCCAGACTGCTGCCACGATCGCCCCAAGTGGTGATAAGGCAACGCGCGTTGCTTTCATAGTAATTTCTCTCCTTCTTGTCCACACCCCAACTCCGTGCGTCAGAGAGCCACCTGCCCAACAGGAAAGAGGGCTCGCATGCCAACAGCGCATCCATGTCATTGAATATCCCATTGATTTTTCCCCGAAGTTCCCTCATCCGGGCAAGATTCCCGTCATCAAAGGCTTTCGAATATTCCAACGCATCATCCTGAAAGACATTGGCAAGATACTGTCTTGCCAGATTCACAAGATCAAACCGCTCGGCCGGACTGCCCGAAAGAAGTTCCAGGGCCTTCTTAAGTTCGGCATTTGGGTATCCGCATCTTTCTTCCGAGGTATGGCGGCACCGGCCAAGATCCGGGCGGAGGGTCATCGGAGAGCGGTGACCCTGACCGTTATATATCTTCCGCGCGAGTATATTCCATGCCTCTTCAGCCGCCTCACTTCCATCAGATCTTCGTTCTGCGAGAGCTGAGGCATATTTTTCCGGTGTCAGATTCCCGCCATAACTCCATGCCTTCTCAAAGACATAATCAAACATATACGGATTGCAGTCGAACCCCTCAAGAGTGCCACCAAGTCCACATATTCCCGGGCCTGCGTTCGCCAAGGCATTCTCAATCTTCTCATGGGTGTCGGCAAAACTGCCTTTGAGCATGGAGTTGCCTCCAAAATTACCTAGGTAGCACCAGATGAAAGGAACGCCATGAAAACTGTCGGTCATCTTCCACACCTCCTGATAGTCACAGTAATAATCCAGCAATATCGACCGATCGGAAGGATAGGATGTGATGTAGGACTTTATCCTCTCACCGGTCCAGTCTTTCCTTTGGTAGTAGAAAAGCCATGTCATCTGGAGCCATACGGCATCCTTGTCAGCCTTCACCAATGATTCGCAGACTTGGGCACCGACCCTGGCAAGGTAGTCCGGTTCCCATGACGGAGGCGTAACCTCGTTGAACAAGTCAATCCCATAGATGTGGTCAGTGCCATACTTCTCTTTCTGGACCTCCAGAAATCTTTTCTGGATTCTTGAATATAATGGATCCATCGGATCAAGGAACCAGCAGGTGTATGGTTCCTTGAACCCGGCCCATTCGCCTAACGAACGGATGTCGGCATCAGGAAACACGCGTTTGATTGCCTGCGGAACATGACCCGCGAAAGCCGACAGGACAGTTCTCATGCCAAGTTCCCGTTCACGGAGGACTATCTTCTTCTGCAATTCTTCCTGACCCTCAAGCCAAGAGACAGGAAGCGGTCCCTGCCATTTGTCAATGTTCTGCATCCGGTGCCACGGGAGATGGGCCGGACCTGTGAAATAGCCCTGGATTTCGCCATCGGTCAGGCCAAGTTCCGACCAAACCTTGTACCAGACACTTTCCTGTCCTGTGATTGCAAGCGGGAGGTTGATTCCGTTCAGCGCCATCCAATCAATGAAATGTTCCCATTCCTTCCAGCCCCACCACGGAAGAGTGTAACCGAAAGTACAGTAGTTCAAGAAGAAACGATCGGTCACCCTCGCCTCTGATGTGAATGGTTCTCCTACCACCGGCAAAGATGAGGGCAAATGAACAGGATCATGACTGTACCATGAGACATCCACCTTGCAGCGATACCTCAGGTACCAGTTCAGCCCCATCGTCATCGCTGATGTGCTCGTTCCGCTGACAAGGATTCCACCGTCGGAGTCACTCACGGTAAAATATTCAGGATCAGCACCCTCTTGGTCTACATTCCGGAACTCAATCCAATCAGAATGCTCTCCAAGGATTCTTTTGGCCAAAGCGACGGCGGCCTCCGTCGAAGCGGAAGCGAAAACGTGACCGGTACCGATCATCATCAGAACGGCAACCGGCATGAGACGAAGTTTAATCAGACTTTGAGAAAGCATTTCTTGCGATAAAGAAAATAAAGGAATAGCCAACAGACAACGAAATAACCGATGTCCATCACAAGTCCCGAACAACTTTCAGGGACAACGCCGGACAATCCTTTGAAAAAGAAGTTGGTCACAGGCCAGAAACCTATGATTCTCTGCGCCATGTAGATTGTGATGGAGTTCATACCTACAACCTGGAAAAACACTGTGCCTTTCCGCCAGCCTTTGACATCGATCAGATAGTAAAAGACAGCGAACAGCCCTATCGACCATGCCCCGCAGGCAAGGACGAAAGTGCTTGTCCACAACTTTTTGATGACTGGGAACCAGTTCGCCCAAACGGCGGCGGCAATAGCCATGACAATGGCGGCGGCAAGCATATTCAACGCTTTTCTTTCACCGGAGGCTGGAGATTCCTTGACGTAGCGCCCGGTGAACATTCCAAGCATGGCCGTGACAACAGCGGGAATTGTGCTGAGGATTCCTTCCGGGTCATACACTCCCGGCTTGTAGATGTTGTGAGGGAGCAAAAGCCTGTCAATATAGAAGGCAATATTCCCCTCTTTTGACAATGGCTCCGCACCTGCCGGAGCGTCCGGGGCGACGACAAGTTTGAGGAGAAGGAAATACCCTATAAGTATGCCGGCAGCTATTCCCCACTGTGTCTTTCTCCCGGTGTGGCAGTACAGGATGGCCGCCAGCATCCAAGCCAGACCGATTCTGCCAAGCACGCTTGGAATCCGGAGAGACTCGAAGTTTAACTGGAAGAAGCCCTCATAGACCAGTCCGAGAAAGAACAGTGTCAGTCCACGCCGGATGACATCTAATGTTATCGACCTGTCAGACAGTCCCTTTGAGCGTTTTTTCTCCAATGAAAACGGGAATGTCATGCCGGAAATGAATAGGAATAGAGCGAAGATCGTGTCGTGGTGATGCAGCCCGATCCAGTTCACATGTGTCATCTGCCGAGCCAGCCAGCAATCCTTGCCTCCCGGGAAGATTCCGCAAGCCTCCGCAATGACAGCGCTCAGCCCCATGATGAACATCATGTCAAAGCCTCGGAGCACATCCAAAGACAGGAGCCGTCCGTTTGAGTTCGCCATAGTCGGTATGTTAATGATTCAACACTGTAAGTTTCCAGTTTCCGGTAGGTCCCCAAAGGTAGCCGGTGTATAATATTCCTTTACGGATCTTTATCCCCTCGGCCTCGAAATAGCCACTCTTGGAACCTAACTTCACAATCCCGGCCTTGTCGTCAATGAAAGCAAGATTTTGCCGGGAAAGTTCGAAACTCCCGTTAAAGCCGACTACAGAGACCTTGGCGGTCCGCTTGCTTCCGTCCCCGGTGAACCAATAGAGGCGTTTCCCGTAGATGCAGAACCCCTGCATCGGAGCTCCGGCGTTCAATTCCGTACTGTTTACAAAGAATGAATATTTCGGTTTGACCGTTCTGAGATCATGCACGGCCACGTCCGGGCTGATCGTCTCCGTTTCCGCAACCGGACCGTTGTCTCCGCCACGGACCACATTTCCGATGTTCACGGTTGTGACAGGAACCTTCTTAGCCTCCTTCAAGGACCAGACCACGACTTTCGTGTCTTTGCCCGGAGTCTCGTCACTGGAGTAGAGGATGCAGAGATTGTCGTTCTCCGTGTCGGTGCAGACCAGAAGATTCTGATAAGGTCCGACATAGTAGTTGTCCTCGCAATCCTCCGGCATCAGTGTCACGCCTGGTTGGTATTTGACCCGGGAGACAATCTTCTCGGCATAGTAGTCTCCTTCACCGCCTAATCGACTGGAATAGTTGGATGTCCAGATGTAGGCATCCTTACCGTCCTCCTCGACCGACATGTTCGTCCCATGGGCGGCGTACCAGATCTTCATCTCCTTCTGGTACTGTCCCGAAGGAGTCATCCGTTGGAAGTAGAGCGCCGAATGACGTGTGCCGCAGGCCAGGATGTCACCATTTTTGAGAATATCGAAACCTTGCATCCCCACATCGCCGTCCGCGATGGCCAATGCATTGGCATACACGATATTGTCAGACAGCGTTTTTTCGTAACGGTCGGACGAGATGTCAGGCTTGTCGGTCTTGATGATAGTGTTTTTCCCGCCGCCGCCATAGGATGAGGCATGGGTGCAGGCACACTGTGTGAACAGCATGCCCGCAACCAGCGAAAAAGTAAGAATAAACTTGTTGCTCATTATGGTTGTCAAATATAATTCTTCTGATTATTTCACCCAAGTCTCCGGCAGAGTGTCTGTCCACTTTTCCGGCAGGATGATTGTGACCTTGGAAGCCTTGGACGCATTCACGGTCGCCTCGTCAACGGTGCTGGCATCCTGACTGCCCTGATTCCTCATGAGACTTACGAACACGTTCGACACATATCCCTCCCCTCTTACCATAGCGAAGACATCACCCGTGTTGGCGGATTCCTTGATCTGGATGGTCGGGTAAAATCCGCAGACGAGACCGGCGGCATAAGGCTTGTCGTCCTTGACGCTGGCGTGCGAGCCGACATAGACATTGGCGGAGTTCGTGCATTTCGTGATCACGACATTGTCCGCTCCACGGCCGATAAGGCCGGCACCTCCCTGCGTTGTGTAACCCATCACCTTGCCTTGGTTGTGACAATCGGTCATCTCCAAGAAGTTATACACCGTTCCCATAAGACCTCCGAACGATGCGGCATAAGCCACCTCACTACGGCAGTCAACCGTGCCTTCGTTGCGGCATCCAGTGAGTTTCATGGTGCCTTCGCCTCCGTCACGGATGAGTCCTATGAATCCACCCACAGCATCGCCTATCGCCTTGACGGTTCCCTTGTTATAACAGTTCTTGGCCACAAGCATCTTGCCTTTCGCGGCCCACACAGCTCCTGCCAAACCACCGACGTTGCCGTTACCTTTTTTGTCCGCTCTGTTTGTGAATATTATGTCGCCGGTGTTGTAGCAGTCCTCGTAATAGCCGCACGCATAGCCAGCGACACCACCCAGACCCGCGAAATTGGTCTTTCCTCCACCGAAGTCGGCCTTGATGTTTCCGGTGTTGTAGGTCCTGTACATCTTCACGCCGGCACCGTCAGACTTTCCGAGGATGCCTCCGAACCAAGCGTTCCCGAGGCTGATACCCGTAGTGTTGATCGTGACATCGGACTCGTTCGAGCAATCATAGATCTCAAGTCCGTCATTGTCCCACACGTCCGCGATGAGGCCTCCGAAGAACATGACCGCCACAAGGGAGAAATCTCCACGCACATGACAGTTTCTGTAGGTTCCACCAGCTGTCTCATCACCCACCAGTCCGCCGACCATCGTTCCTTGACGGGTGTTCCCGATCTGTGTCTGGGTGTACTTCACGGTGGAGATGACGTTCTCGAACGTGGCACCGTTGCTGTAGGCGGCGATTCCGCCGGTCCTGTCATTGCCGTCCGTGACATTGAATGTTCCGGCTATCCTGAGGTTCTTGACGGTTCCGTCGCCTTTGACAGTCTGGAATATTCCTGCGTCACCGGAATTGGATTCAATCTTGTAGGTGATCGTGTGATTGGTCCCGTTGAACACTCCGGAAAATCCTGCGTTGACATAGAGCGACTTAGGTGTACCCGTAAGGTCAATGTCTGAATTGACTATGACCTCGCCTCCGTCCTTATAAAGAGAGCAGTCCCCGCCTTTCACGTAAGCTTCGGCAAAAGCGAGGAAGTCTTCGGCATCATTGATGCCGAGCATGGACACAGGCAACTCCAGCTCACCGGTCTCTCCGGTGTCCGAAGTCAGGTCGAAGCGCACTGTCCCGGATCCGGTGAAGCCCTCGGCTGTGGCGGCCGGAGCGGTCACCGTCAACGTGGCTTCGTTGCCGTTCTCCTGCAAATCAACATTCCATCCGGCAGGGACATTAGAGATCAACACATTGTCGATGTTGGCATATTCAACGGACTTCATCGTGCTTGTGGAGCCGTGAGCGACCCTTTCCAGTCTGTCTGCCTCGAATTTGAGGACGGGAGCCGACGCAAGAACCTGCACGTTGAACGAAACCGGGCTTCCCAATGTTCCTCTCTTGCTGACAGGGGTGACCGTGATTGTGCCCTCATGCTCGGCTGTCTCGTCCTTCAGGGCCGGAGCGGTGATGTCGACCTTGCAACCTTCCCTATCAAAAACCACCGTCCAACCTTTCGGAGCCACGCTTTCGACACTCCAGACATTCGAGAATGAGGCTGGAATATTCATTGTCTGGGCATATTTCATATTCAACCCTTCCGCCACTCCGTCAAGGGTGAACTCAACGGAAGCGTCAGTCACGGCGACATTGATGGAGCGGGTCAATGTCCTCCTGTCGTAGGAGGTTATGTCTATCTTGATCACGCCGCTCTCCGCCGCCGAGGCGTCGTCTCCGGCAGGAGCTGACACATGTATCTTCTTCTCGGCCACCGCAAGATAGGCGTCCCATCCGTCAGGGGTGGTGAACACCACCTTTGAGACACCTTCCGAGCTGACAGAGAAGGTCTTGGACTCATCGTAGAAAAAAGTCCGGGTTCCGCCAAGCTCTGAGCCGGCATCTCCGCTGATTTCGAAAGAGAAAGCCTCCTCGGCCTCCTTGTCACATCCGACCGCCATGGTCAAAGCCAGAGAGACAGCCGTAAAAATTTTCAGATAATTCATTTTCAATGTTATTAATATCCTGGGTTCTGTACTAGATTCTTATTCTTGTTAAGCTCGCTCTGAGGTATGGCAAGCCAATAGTTCTTTTTGTCGAACTGCCTCTTGGCCTGCTGCTCCGCCTCCACGACCCTATAGAAATCATCCTGTGTCTTTCCGCTGACATTCCAAGCCTTAGGCTGTCTGTTCAGCAGGTTCTCGGCTTCCTTCCATCTGCGGATGTCATGGTAACGCCTTCCCTCGAACATAAATTCGATGGAACGTTCCTGATGAAGGACCTTGCGGAGTTCATCCCCGGAAGGGATTCCGCCGACGATAGCCCATGAGTCCTCGAACTTAGGCAGTCCGCACCGTGTCCTGACCTTGTTCAGATAGAGAAGACTTGTGGAACTGAGGCTTCCGTTATATTCAAAGTCAGCCTCGGCATAGTTCAAGTAGAGCTCCGCGAGACGAAGGTACGGGAATGAGTATGAAATGGCGTTCTTGGTCTTTTTCTCGTAGTCGTAGTAACTGCTTTTGCGCACCCATTTCTGACAGAAATAGCCTGTGCAGCTTTGGTACTCGGTGGTCGGTGAGATCCATCCGTGAAGCTCGCCGCCTCTCGCATGAAGGGTTATCTCCTTGCTCTCGATCTGGAACTGTCCTCTGTCGTAACCGACCGATGCGTAGAAGCGAGGGTCCCTGTCTCTGTGGAGCAGAACCGTGCTATCGCCGGGAGCCACACTGTACAGATCCCTGTCCTTGGTAAGAGGGTCCACATCCATCGGCAGACCGTTCTTGGAATAGTACATCTCCACCGCCTCCATGGTCGGCACGAGTGTGGCCTGCCAGCTCATCTGGTCATTCTGCACGGCTCGTGGAGTGGAGCAGAGCTGAAGGTACCATATCTCTGTCTTGTCGCCTTTGGCCATAAGATATTCCTGACCGTTCCAGTCCTTCTCCGTGAATGTGTTGTAGTAATTCTCTTTTCCCTGCGTCTGGACGTCTGCCCCGGGCTTCTGGTTCGTGGTGTACAGGGAGTAATTCTTTTCCGCTTCGGTGATGGCTTCCTGGCTGGCGTCCATGGCACGTTTCCACTTCTCCCTGTCGCTGACCGTGCTGACAAGCCGAGTCCCGTCCGGGTTCTTGAAATCAGCCATGTCAGGGTTGCCGTTCACAAGCGGAGACGCGGCCCAAAGGAACAGTCTGGCCTTGTAGGCGAGTGCGGTGGCCTTGGACGGAGTTCCCCATTCCTGTTCTATCACAGATTCCGGAAGCAGTGCCGCCGCCTTGTCATAGCATTCGGCGATGAAGTCAACACACTCATCGACAGGCCTCCTGCTTGGGTAGATCTCGTCCTGGTCATCGGTGTCGAAAGGTATGTACCTCTTGACCAACACCGTCGGTCCGTAGTAGTCGAGCAAAGTCTGATGGTAGTAGCCGATCATGAACCACGCCTCGCCTTCATACCTTGAGGCGGCCGCCGCTTCCAAACCTTTGACATTATGAATATTGTCGATAAAGTAATATGCGTAACGGATGCCTCTGAAAAAGTCGTAGTTGGTTCCGTTTGCCCTTGCGACAGGAGCCCAGTAGCCGAAATATGTCTGACTTGGATTCTCCTCATTGTAATGCAGGCTTTTTCCTGGAAACCAGTATGATGTGCTTCGCGGGCCTGACATGAAATCGTCTCCTGCGAACTGGTCCGGGGATTTCGTATAAGAGAAGAGGACCGGCATGTACTGCATCATGTTGAAACGGAATTTCTTCGCTTCGGCCGGTGTCTTCCAGATGTCGTTTTCGGTAGCCTTGCTCTTAGGGACAACATCCAGATAGTCACAGGAAGTGTAGCCCAAGGTCAGCACGGCGAATAGTATCAATGTAATCTTTCTCATGATGTCGAATGTTAGTAGTTGAACTGGATGCCGATGTTGAAAGTCCTCTGGAGAGGATAGGTAAGGCCGTTACCGGAACCTTTCTCCGGATCCCAGTATTTGAATTTGGAGAAGGTGAGAAGGTTGGTACCGGAAAGGTAAACCCTCATCATTTTCCATGAATATCCCACCTCGGCGGTCTTTAGTCTGAGGAACGCCGCATTACGCAGGTACAAGGTGCTGTTCACAGTGTTGTTCACGTTCCACCTGTCGGAAAGTCTTGGATAGGAAGCATTCGGATCAGGGTTGCTCTCTGACCAATGGTCTTCCGCATGGTACATCATCAGACCGTTGCCCGGGTCGGTGGCCGTCGAGAACGGATGGTTGTCGTACATGAGCAAGGACCGTCTTCCAAGCCCCTGGAAGAATGCGGACACATCAAAGGACTTGTACTGGAGCGAGAATCCGAATCCGTACGAGAGCTCAGGGGTTGTGGTCTTGTCTATCCACATCTGGTCATCGTCATCGATCTTGCCGTCATTGTTCAGGTCCTTGTACTTCGCATCACCGGCCATCAGAGGATAAAGGGTGGCAAGAGAGGACTGGTCCGGGGAGTTCCTGATGTCCTCGTCGCTCTCGAAGTACCGGTCGAAGACGTACATCTTCATGCTGTTGATGGAATGCCCCTTCTTGTATTGGTAATCATATTCATAAGAAGGCTCGTCCATGAATTTTATCTCATTGTGGGCATAGGTCAGCGAGCCTCTCAGCGAAAGAACCAGTCCGTTGGAGAATGCCTTGTTGTAGTCCAGTGAAGCGTCGATTCCGCTGTTGTCAACCTTTCCGATGTTGCCCCAAGGCGTGATTCCGGAAAGGCCGAATGAAGACGGCAGCGACTGCCTTTGCATGAATATTCCGCTACGCTTCTCGTAGAAGTAATCCACTATGAGGTTGAGTTGCCTGAAGAGTCCGAGCTCCACACCGATGTCCAGTTTTCTGGATGTCTCCCAGGTAGCCGTGGCATTGCCGTAGGTCGAAATCTTTGGACCGCTCTGCCCGTTGAGGCTTGGACCAAGGGCTATTCCGTAGCCTGAGTTCATGTTGACTGTCGAAAGATAAGGGAATCTGTCGCTTGTACCGGAAGAGATCACGTCATTGCCGACAAGTCCGTAGGAAGCTCTGAATTTAAGCAGGTTGACTTTGTCCTTGAAGGCTCGCCAATACGGTTCGTTGGAGATCACCCAGCCCGCCGCGATGGACGGGAAGAAGCCGAAGCGGTTTCCTTTCGCGAAGTTCTCTGACCCGTTGTAGCCGAAGTTGCCTTCGATCATGTAACGCTTGTCGAAGTCGTATGTGAGCCTGCCGGCAAGACCTTGCTCACGGTATGGCAGGGAAGCATATTCATTGGCGGCCGCTATGTTCATGACCCTTTCCTTCTGATGATAAAGGAAGGTCGCTCCGACGGTGTGCCTGAGGAATGTCCTGTTGTAGTCGATCTTGGCTTGGAATGAAAGCTCACGGAGTCCGTCATTCGCTCTTTGGGTGTCAAGGTAAGTGTTGCCCTGCTCCGTCTGGATCATGTCCAGGACATAGTTGCCGTCCTCGTCCACGGTAAAGTCATGCACCCTGTAGAGGAACGGCTTCATGGAATGGCTCACGGCTGAATATACCCTGTTGTAGAATGTCGCCAGCCCATAGGCACGGAGTCCCTTTGTGATGAAGCTGAGATCCTGATCCACCGAAAGAGCGGAGGTGAAATGCCCTCGATATTGGTCTGAGTACCCTTTGCAAAGTTCCGCATACGGGTTTGTGCTGTAGCCGGTGGTCCAACGAGGAGCGGTACCGAAGCGGACGAAAGTGTCATCCTCCTCGGAAGGCAGGACCGGAGCGAACTCGCACGGCATCGCCTTCAGACTGTAGTTGAACAGCGTCTCCGTGCTTGTGACAGGAGTGTGCTGGAAATGAAGCTGAGTGTTCATCCTCAGCGACACTTTTGTGGTAGATGTCAGGAAGGCGTTGATGTTGGCCTGGAAGATGTACTTCTGTGAATTGATGTTCGTGTTGAAATCTGAGAAATCCGGTTTCTGAAGGATTCCATTCTCATTGTGAGCGGCCACGTTCATGAAATAATCAACTTTCTTTCCTCCGCCCGTCATGTTGATGTTGAAGTTCTGGTTGAACGTCCTGTCCTTGAAGAGGAGATTGTACCAATCCACATCCGGGTAAGCATAAGGGTTTACATGATTCTTCGTGTTCGTTATCTTCTCTTCGGAGTAATAGGCATCTTTCCCTCTGGTCTGAAGAGCCTCGTTGAATGTGTTCATGAATGTGACAGCGTCGGCGGCCTTTGGAATCTTGGTCGCCTCGGACGTACCGGTCTCGACTCTGACATTGATGGACATCCTTTCGGCGTTGCGTCCGCTCTTTGTCGTGATGATCATGACTCCGTTCGCACCTCTTGAACCGTAGAGCGAGGTAGCCGTGGCATCCTTCAGGATTGAGAACGACTCGATGGTCTCGGGAGCTATATTGTTGAGCATCTGCGCTGTAACCTCAACGCCATCAACTATATACAACGGTGACTGCCCGCTTCCGAAAGTGGAGATTCCCCTGATCCAGAATGTAGCCCCGTCAGCGACACCCGGCTCTCCGGTTGACTGTACGGAGATCACACCGGCTATCCTTCCCGCGAAAGAGGTTGAGAGGTTGGAGGTGGACGCGCGCAGTTCGCTCGGTTTCACAGCCTGCACCGCCCCAACAAGGCTTTCCTTCTTCTGCGTGCCGAAACCTACGACAACCACATCGTCAAGAGTGTTGGCGACCTCGGACAGTGTTATGATCCGGATTTTGGACAACTCCTCCACTGTCAGTTCCTTCCTGTCGTAGCCGATGCACTCGAAAGTCACCGCCGTGGCTCCGGCCGGAAGCTTGAGTTCGAAGTTTCCGTCCACATCCGTCACCGTTCCGGTTGTCGTCCCGGCCACATAGACTCCCACTCCGACTATCGGTTGGTTGTCCGAAGATGAAATGACCGTGCCTTTGACGGCCCTCACATTTTCTTTCCGGACAACGGAATTCTGAATCTTAGAGATGGTAACGTACTTCCCGTTGATGGAATAGTGCATCGTCGGCCCAAGAATCTTGTCCAAAACAGAGGCGATTGAAGCGTCCTTGAATGATGCTGTCACCGGGATGGTCGTGTTGATCTCGTTGCTGTCGAAGATGAAATGATAACCCGTGCGGGCTTCCACCTCATCCAGGACCGCTCCTAATGTTGTTGAGGAAAAGTTCCCCGTGACATTCTGCGCGCTCATCGCCGTAGGCAGCAAGAGACATAGCATCAGAATGACAATAATCGGTTTGTGTCTCATGAATGGTTATTGTTTTTGATTTATGTAATAGACTTTATTACCCTTGCGGATGCTTATAGGAAGGATGTCTGACAGGACCTTAAGGATTGTGTCCACAGAATCATCCTTACTGAAAGACACACGGATGGTCCTGCCTCCCAAGGATTTGTCCTCAAGTATCAAATGAGTGTCATATTCCCTTTCGAGCCGTTTCAGAAGTGATGAGAAAGGAATATTGTTGTACTTGATTATTCCCGACGTCCATCCGCAGTAGTCACGGACATCCACAACCTCCTTTGTCAGGCCCTTGTCCCCGATTGTGACCAATTCCCCCGGCGCCACAAGAGCCTCCTCCTCTCCAGTCTTGAACAGAATGGATCCTTCGACCAGCGCCGTGAACGCTTCACGATCCTGCTCGTAGGCGGAAATGTCGAACTTCGTTCCCAGAACTGTGACCGTGCATTTGCTCGTGCTCACGTTAAAAGGCCTCTCCCCGTCATGAGCGACCTCGAAATACCCCTCCCCGGAAAGGAACACGTCCCTTGTCTTTTTGTTGAATTCCGATGTGTAGCTCAGCCTTGAGCCGGCATTGAGCATCACCTTGGTTCCATCAGGCAAAGCGATGTCCGACCTTCCGCCCGCAGGGACATTCACGACATACTCCTGAATCGTCGCGGCAGGAATCACCGGATCGGAGTCCTTTGTATGAATCCTGAACATCACCACGCCTACGATGACAGCGGCAGCCGTCGCGGCTGACACGAAACGCCACGCTCGGCGTCTTTTATATGACTTGATCGTGGCCTTGACATCCGCCAAGGACGCCAGAACATCCTCCGAGGGCTTATGGATCTGCTCCCAGAACCTCTCATATTCACGAAACTCTTTTAATTTCTCGGGAGTCGCGGTTATCCTATCATATATTTCGTTAATTTCCTCCTCGGTCGCCTTGCCCTCAAGGAAGCGGTCATATAAATTCTTAGTGCCTGTTTCCATTCTGTGAAATCTGACTCGTTACATAGTATTAACACAGAATACAAGATTTACCTAACCACACCGACTCAATTATTTCACAGGCATAAAGGCTTAATTATTATGAATGAATATATAGACACAAAATACTCCTACCTATCACAGATAGGAGTATTATTGCATAACATTAACAGTCAATAACTTAATCTCATAAAGTCGTTTCTAAACCTCCTTCCAGCCTTGGGCAAGAATAGGGTGTTCCAAACCGTCCGGGGAGACGAGGACGGAACCGACTTCCGGCTGGGCCAGATGACCGATGATGTCGAAGGTCTGGAAGTCGCGGCGGAACTTTTCGGCTGAAAGTATAGGAATCGTGAACAGAAGCCTTAAATCATCCCCTCCGTTCATGGCGGCGGAGATCGGATCGATGTCCAGCTCCTTGCCGGAAGCGAAACTGTTCCCCTCAAAAGGAATCTTGTCAGCGTAAATCTTCACCCCGAGACCAGTGTCGCGGGAAAGCCGCTTAACAGCGTCTGAAAGGCCATGAGCGACAAGGTAGCCGTTTGATGGATAGATCTGTGCCTCTTCAAGGCGGCTCACTGTCGAAGCGCTCAACTCCGGCTTGAGATAGCTGCCAATCAGCATCTTATATTTTTCAAGATCCGGTTGCGCGGAATCATCCTTAGCCTTCTCGAAAGCCTTTTTGCCACGTTCCAGAATCTGCTGGCCAAGGAACGCCGCGCCAAGGCTGCCCGACACACAGACAAGATCCATACTTCTGGCCTTGACTGTGCGCCCTTTTGTCAGTTTGAATTCCTCTCCGACAGCCGAGACACTGATGGTCAAGCCGTTCGGAGACGGAACAAGATCCAGGTCCAATGACTTGAAGCCGTGCTCTCTTGCGGCCGTGACTATCCCTTGCCACAGTTCCTTGACGTGGCCGAAGTCCAGTTTGGCGGAAACGCCCAACCTCACGTTAAGAAGCCTCGGATGAGCCATCCCGGCATAGACTTCTCCTGCCACTGCCACAACAGACTTGTAGCCAAGATGTTTGAGCGGGAAATATGTCAGGTCGAAGTCCATCCCTTCCACGAAAAGCCGCGAGGCGGAAATCAGCGTGTTTCCTGCTCCGGACTCAAAGATAATCCTTTCCGCACGAGAAAACCCGCTACCCTCAAAAAGCAGATCTATTGCCCGCTCTTTGCCATATTCATTAAATGTCTCTTCAGCCATAATTGCGTAACTTTATCAGATGAATCGAGAATGACATGTTGATCCTTGCGTAATATTTCACCAACAAAATATCATCCACAAGGCAAAAATAGCACAATTAATTATAATTGAGCCTAACCGCATCTTTGAATTATCACTAAGAAGCTGTTTTGATTTGTTTGAAATGTTCTTTGATATGAAAAAACTTCAAACGAACAACTCAAAAACAACTTCTAAGATCACCATAAGGATGGTTGCCCTATGCTTATCCCTGCCTGATGGACTCAATCTTTTCCAACGGCAAGCCTGTGGCAACCACGATTTGCTCTACCGGGATGCCTAAAGACAGCAAAGACTTGGCGACTTTCTCTATTCCTTTCTCTATTCCTTTCTCTATTCCTTTCTCTATTCCTTTCTCTATCCATTTCTCAACGCCTTCCGCCCTGCCTTGTTCGACACCCGCCTTAAAGCCCTTGCGGTAGCCCTGCAGCTCTGCACCTTCAATGTACGGAAGCATCTCTTTTTCTGTCATCATATCGCTGAAATAATTATCAATCTCCTTGTCGTCCAGACCGCTCACGCGCATCGCACGCTCCAACATGTCAAACTCCGCATCTTTCTCTGACCTTGACTTCGCAAAGATAGCGAAATTCCTGAATATACGACACCATGCGGCAACAGGGCTCTCATATTCTTCCGTGTAGCGCATTATCCTCGGCAATTCCAACAGATAGAATGATATCCTGTCACCGAACGGCTCGGCCGTCTCGACCTCCCGCAGCCTGTAATGGTACAGGATCTTTTCAGCTGGTGAGTTCGGGTGATTATCCTCGTAATTCTTGATGCAGATGACCTTGACGGGAGACAGGACATATTTCTCGTCACCTCTTTTAACTTGTCTAGTCACAAGCCTTGAACCGTAGAAGAGTAGCCGGTCGCGTTGGTCAGTACGCAACGCCTTCTGCATCTCAACCAGAATTGTTCCTTTTGGCGTCTGGCAAAGAAGATCAAATAGTATCCTCTTGTCTTGCGGAGAGACATCCGTCAGTTCCGTGTTCCGGAACTCTACCGAGGTGATGTCCTCCTGAAGGATGTCGTTCAGCAGCCGAATCAACAGGTCCGGGTGGTTCTGGAACAGGTACTTGAACGCCCAGTCGCAGGTCAGGTCAAGGTATTCCGGCGTGGCGAGGCGCTGCGCGTAGGCATCCTTCTCCTCCTCCGACATCCCGACGAACCGCCCGTCGCCCTCAATCAGCCTGAGGCAGTGGCGATAGCGTTTAAGGTACTGTTCCTCCTCTGATGCAGCGACCGGGCAGCCTACGGTTTTCCGCCCATCTGTGGCTTTTCGATCTGTAGCCTCTTGGTTAACGTCATCTTGACCAACAATCCGCTGGCCGCTTAAGTCACGGCCAACGGTCTTCTGGTCAATGGTCTTTTGGTTAATGGTTGTCTGGTCATCAGTATTCCTCTTGACGAACCCATTTGTCTCTGAAATCTCCATAGTTGAAGTTGCGTTGATTCTAGATTGGTCACAAAACTCCGAACACGTGTCGGAATCCATCCGCAATATCGCAATTATCAACGTGAAAAACGATAAAGAAACATATAGGATTCATAAAAAACAGAAATTTTTCACGTTCTACCCCCAAAGAAACCTCCGATTGAGCCACAACTCCCTGCCTTCACTCTCGGCAAAGCCCTCTCCCAACACCCTCCTCGGCAATCCATGCAAGTTCTATCAGCCCCGGTTCGGAGGTCACTTTGATATTGAAGAAGCATCTATTCGGCCTCTCATCTAAGGTACGCCCTTGAGCCATGGGGGACTTCAAGCACTCTTAGACAGCACTTTAAGTCATTATCGCTCCCCAAGAGTGCTCGCTGCACCCTTGGGCGGCATTATTTGCCATTATTGTCGCTCAAGAGTGTTCCGCGACACTCTTGAGCAACGTTTTGGCCCGAAAACGTCGCCCGAGTTCCCACTTCCGGAAGATCACCGAGGAATATTAGATTCCCCGAATCAATAAGGCACCGCCGTTCCTCTTTTCGGGAAATGGCGGTGTCTTTTTGCATAACTGCAGGTACAATTAATTGTTGGAATAAATAAACGGAAACAATCCCCACACCTGTATCGTTGAGTGTAGGGTACACGCAAACGAATACAGATGAAATGGTGTTGTCGAAGTCCCTATTCCGTTGAAAATTACCTCATTTTCTGTTAAAGGACAGTGCGAAAACACTTTCACCTAATATGTATGTCCGGGCCATGCGGCCTAAAACGATGCTAATATAGCAATATTTTAGCAGATGACAACACCTGTGAGGATGGCTCCGAGACAAAGATAACAGGACTGGGTGGCGAGCCAGGCGGTGATATTCAATGGATTAAATGAATGTCTTTAGGCTGACGCGGCCAAAGGCATAACGGTTTTATGCTAATATTCAAGAAATTATGCGCCACTCATTGAGAATGAGGACATGGCGGATAAATAGCTGATAATCAAGAACAAGAACACTTGTTCTGGTGGCGGAAAACAGCATAGGGACACCATACCATAATTCTGAATTTCAGTCGATTAAGTGCCACGAATGATTTCCAAAGTGATTTTATCCACTACCGTGGTGTCTATCAAGTCTCTATGACCTCTTTTTGGAGGTCTGGATCCGCAAGCGGTAATTGAATGGTGGGCATGCGGGGCATTATGCAGTGATATTCAATGCATTAAGCGAACATCTTTAGGTTGCTTTAACCTAAGGCACGTTGCTTTTTGATTGATATTCAAGAGACTAAACTCCGCAGCAAATAATAAAAGGTGAGAAAGTGGCAGGCAAGATGTCAGGTAAGCGTCACGGAAATTATTTTCAAACGATGATAAGGCAAAATTAACACAATTTGTTAAATTTGTAGTCCACAAATTATTTATGAATTAATAACTAAAGAGATATTATCATGAAAAAAACTTTTTTGATTCTCATGACGGTCATGATGTCACTGCCGTTCAACGTGTCAGCCAAAAAACACAAGGTCGCTGACATCAATGTGATCTCATACAACATCCGCATGGGAACGGCGGATGACGGGACCAATTCCTGGCAATACCGCTACCCGGCGTCAGCGATGATGATTCTGGACCAGAAGCCGGACATCTTCGGGGTCCAGGAAGCCTTGGACTTCCAGTTCAAGTATCTTCAGGAATATTGCACCGGCTATAAGGGAATCGGTGTCGGACGCGAGGACGGGAAGCACAAGGGCGAGCACATGGCCATCTTCTACAACAAGAAGGCCATCAAGTTGATCAAATGGGGCACGTTCTGGCTTTCAGAGACTCCGGAGGAGCCGTCAAAAGGCTGGGACGCCGCCTGTTTCCGCTCCGCGACATGGGCTTTGATGAAGGACAAGGCCAGCGGCAAGAAGTTCTACTATGTCAACACTCATCTTGACCATGTAGGTTGGGAAGCCCGCAAGAATGGACTCAAACTGATTGTGGACAGGATTGCGGAAATCAATCCGGAGAATTATCCGATGATCCTTACCGGAGATTTCAACATGAGGATCAACCGCCCCGAGTTCGATGACCTGAAGAACATCATGCAGAACGCCCGCGAAGTTGCAGTCAAGACCGATCACCACAACACCTACAACGGCTGGGGCAAGGCTCCGGATGACGAGATCATCGACTACATCTGGTTCAAGGGATTCAGCAGCTGCACTGAATATGAGACCGTCACAAAGCCGTACATGGAAAGGGCTTACGTCTCCGATCACTACCCTATCAAGGCCACGTTGATATTCTAGAAATCAAAGTTCCTGACGAGGATGAATATATTCAAGACAAGGGAATCGCTCGTCTTAGCCGTGGTGTTTGCCATGGCCACGTCGGCTTTTGCCCAAGGAACACTAAGGCAGGACTCTCCGGAGCGTCACGGAATGAATCCCGAGAAACTCGCACAAGTTGACAGAGTCATCAATGATGCGATAAGAGCCAAGGAGATACCTGGAGCCGTGCTTTCTGTGGTCAGGGGCAACGACATCGTCTATCTGAAAGCCTATGGTGACAAATCCATGGTGCCGACGGTGGAGCCGATGACGACTGAAACCCTGTTCGACCTTGCCTCCGTCAGCAAATGCGTAGGCACGACTCTCGCCTTCATGCAATTGATAGAGAACGGGTACGTGCGCCTTACCGACAATGTGGACAGGTATATTCCCGGCTTCAAGCCATGGACGGATCCGAAAAGCGGCGAGACCGTTGACATCACCGTCAGAGATCTTCTGTCACACACCTCCGGACTGACCCCTTACATCAACGCAGAGACGTTTGTCAAGGAATATGGCGGGAACAATCCGGAGAAAATGGAGCAGTACATCGCCACCGAAGTCAAGAGAAACTTCCGGCCTGGCACAGATTTCATGTACAGTTGCCTGAACTTCGTCACCCTGCAGCGAATCCTGGAAAGAGTGACCGGAGAGAAGCTTTATGAATATGCCCAAAAACATGTCTTCGATGTCCTCGGGCTGAATCATACATGCTATTTCCCGCTGGTCTACGACCCTGCTGCCAGCAACTCAGCCGAATTGGCCGGGCTATGCGCCCCGACCGAGGTGCAGGCGGACGGGAAACCATTGATCGCACAGGTTCACGACCCGATGGCGCGTTTGATCATGGGCGGCAATTCGGGCAACGCCGGAGTGTTTTCCAACGCCGAGGACCTGTCAGTGATCTGCGCCGCGATCATGAACGGTGGCGCGCTTAAAGGCAGAAACGGTCACACGCTTGAATCCACCAGAATCCTTAGTCCGATGACAGTCAGACTGATGGAAACAATCCCGCCACAGAACAGCCCTTCTGTAGGACGAGCCCTCGGTTGGGACAAGAAGAGTTCCCACAGCGGACCGCGAGGAGACCTTTTCAATCCGGAGACCACAATCATGCACACCGGCTACACCGGCACCTCGATTGTGATTGACTTAGAGAGCAAAACCACCGTAATCTTGCTGACCCATAGGGTTCACCCTGAGGACAAAGGCGGTATGGGCCGTTTGCGCGCCCTGGTGGCCAACATCGTGGCAGGTTCAATCATTCAGAACGACTGAATATGACCGCTCACCGTCTCATAGGATTTCCGCTTGCCGTCACTGTCTGTTTGATGACGGCAGACATCGTGTCAGCCCAGACCCAAAAAGAACTTCTGGATGAGCTTGACAAGACAATCGAGGAGGCGGAATCCTATGTTTCGGCGAAAGAGGTGAGGATTAAGACCATCGAAAACACGCTTCACTCCCGTGGAGTCTCATCCGAAAGGCAGTACAGAATCTACGGGGAACTGTTCGACGAGTACCAGCCTTTCAACTACGGCAAGGCAGTCGAGACTCTTGAGAAACAGAAAGAGATTGCGCTGTTTCTTGGAGACAAGAGCAAGATGAATGATGTCCGCCTCAAGGAAGCGATGCTGAACACCGCGGCAGGAGAGTTCCTTGAAGCCCGGAATGATCTGGCTCAGGTGGACACGACCATATTCACAAAAGAGCAGGAGATCGCTTGGTGCAATGTACAGCAAAGGTTCTGGTTCGACTATGACGAGAATCAGAAAGGCGCGGATAAGTCCATGCTTAGGAAGGTGGTGTACTATCGTGAACGATTGCTTGCATCGGCGGATCCATCAAGCAGCCTGAGCCGTTACGTGTCAGTGCGCAAATGCCTTGATGAAAAGAACTTCGCCCAGGCGGACTTCATCAACAGGCACTCACTCTCAAGGATGGATCCAGCAAGCCACGACTATGCGAACCTGGCATATTTTCAGGCAAGAATCTGCGAGCAGCTCAATCGCCGGGAGGAGATGAAGAACTGGTTCATCCGCTCCGCGATGGCTGACATCAAGACCGCCACCAAGGACAACGCTTCGCTGTTCAGCCTTGCCATCGCCTTGCTCGAGGATGGGGACTACGAGCGTGCGTTCAGATATTCCAGTTTCTCACTCGAAGACGCTCTGGCGTTTGACTCTAAACTCCGCCAATGGCAGATCGCCGCAATCCTCCCGGCTGTCCAAAAAAGCTACACGAACATCCAACAGGCTCACCAGAAAAAGACAAGGGATATGCTTGTGGTGATGTCCGCATTGGCATTTCTGCTTCTTGGCGGCTCGTTTGCTCTGTTCAGACTCTACAGGAGACAGATAGGGTACAGCAGGAGAATCGCCGAGATGAACAAGGAGATCAAGCGGAGTTCCGACACACTGGCTGACTTCAACAAGCGGCTCAAGAAGATGAACCGCGAGCTCAAGGAAGCGAATGCGGCGAAGGAGGAATATATCGGACTGTTCCTGAGCATGTGCTCGAAGTACATTGACAAGATGAAGGCCTACCAAAGCAGCATGCGCAAATTGGCCTTGGTCGGGAATCTGGACAAACTGATTGCCGAGACCTCATCTCCTAACAATGTCGAGAAGGAACTGAAAGAGTTTTACAATATGTTCGATGAGGCGTTCCTCAAACTGTACCCGAAGTTCGTGGAAGAGTTCAACGGGCTTCTCCGCGAGGATGCCAGAATAGAGCCTAAAAAAGGCAAGCTGCTCAACACAGAACTGCGTATTTTCGCCCTGATCCGGCTCGGAATCACTCAATCCTCAGACATAGCCTCTATGCTCAGATACTCCGTCAACACCATCTATAATTATAGGGCACAGATTAAGAACTCCGCTCTTGGGGACAGAGAGAATTTCGAAGAGAAAATCAAGGAAATCGGCAATTAAGTGGACGAAAAATCATTCGATTTATTGATAATAACAATTATACTATCCACTTAAATCAAGCCAAAAATATTCTACCAAATAATTAATAATCAATAATTCACCTATTCCTATTCACCAGTAAATATCCACTTAAAAAATTCTAAAACGTTCAATAATTATTTTAAAATCCACTAATTTTGTCTTTAATAAACATTTAACATAATTATTTTCAACCAATTGCATATTCAATAATATTCATCATTCCCCTATTTTATTCAGATATTTTTTATTTCTGATTCTCCTTGATATTTTTGTGGAGAAGAAACGCACTATCACTATTAATTATCAATACAAACCACAGAAACAATGAACATCAAAAGTCTAAAACAGATCGTCTTGACAGTCATCTGTCTTCTCGGGATAGGATCGGCGACCGCTTGGTCTCAATCCATCCACGTCAAAGGTACCGTCCTCGATGAGAACGGTGCAGGTTTCATTGGAGCCGGGGTTGTTCAGAAAGGTACTTCCAACGGTACCATGACTGACGCCAACGGTAACTTCGAAATCACCGTCCCGCAAGGGGGCATCCTCCAATTCTCCTTCATCAGTTATGTTCCACAAGAGTTACCCGCCACACAGAACATGAAGGTGATCCTCGTCCCTGACACACAGACAATCGAAGAGACTGTCGTGATCGGTTACGGCGTTCAGAAAAAGAGCGTTGTCACCGCCGCCATCTCCAGCATCACCTCCGATGACCTCAAGATCCAGTCTCAGACCAGAGTTGACAACATGCTTCAGGGTATGTCCTCAGGAGTGCTCGTCACTCAAGGATCGGGATCCCCTGACGCGGGAGCGCAGGTCAGAGTCAGGGGTGTCGGAACCATACACAATTCTGACCCTTTATATATAGTTGATGGTATGCCGGCCGGCAGCATCGACTTCATCAACCCGAACGACATCGAGCGTATCGAGGTTCTGAAGGACGCCGCTTCCGGAGCCGTTTACGGAGCACGAGCAGCCAACGGTGTCATCCTTGTGACCACAAAGAAAGGCAAGGAAGGCAAGACGCACGTCAGCTATGACTTCTCCTACGGTCTCCAGAATCCTTGGAGGAAGCCGGCCGTCCTGAACGCCACTGAATATGCCATCATGATGAACGAAGGTATGCTCAACGACGGCAAGGCCCCGATCTATGATGATCCATATTCCTTGGGAGAAGGGACTGATTGGGTTGACGCCATATTCGACAAAAATTCACCTATCATCAAGCACGATGTGAATGTCTCCGGAGGTAACGGCAAGGTTGACTACAGCATCTCTGGCGGCTATCTATCCAACAAGGGTACAATCGGTGGAAGTTTCGACCGGTCTTATTATAACAGAGTGACACTACGAGAGAATGTCGGTGTTGTGATTTTCGACAAGACCGAGGAACGCAACTGGTTGAACAAACTCTCATTCCGCAACCAGATTTCATACGCCCACATCAGATCTGCGGCCATCTCCACGAACTCCGAGTACGGCTCTCCTCTCGGATCTGCCCTCGGAATGTCTCCGTTGGACCCGATTTACGCTGACGCGCAGGCGGAGGAGAAGTACAAGACCCTCTACCCAGATGGCTATCCTTACATCATCAGGAACTCGGCCGGAGTGCCTTACTTCATCGCAGACGCCGGTGTCTATAACGAGCAGGCCAACCCTATCGCTATGCTTGACATGCCTGGCGGACGCAGCAGCACCGACAAGATTGTGGCCGGACTCAACACCGAACTGAACCTCCTCGATGGCCTCAAGTTCAGGAACTCCGTTTCTCTGGATCTCGCCTACGTCTATGGCCACAGTTACAGCAAGGAATATTTCCTCACATCCAAGTCCTACAAGTACGACACAATCACCGAAAAGGAAACCTACGACAAGGACGGCAACAAGAGCGTGACCGAGAAGATCAACTACGGCTCAAGCGCCTCGCAGACAATGGACAGGTACTACACCTGGCAGGTCGAGAACGTCCTTGCCTACGACAAGACTTTCGGAAGGCACACTGTAAACGCCGTCCTCGGACAGTCTGCCTTGCGCAGCACATCCGCCAGCCTCGGCGCGAGTGCCAACGGTCTGATGTACCCTTACGATACCTGGAAGATCACCGTGAACAACACTCTCGGCAAGCAGGAGAACGGCGACCGCAACGGGTGGGGTAGCTGGAACTCAATTCCTTACAGCCTCATTTCATACTTCGGTCGTGTTTCATACAACTTTGACGAGCGTTACATGGCCGAGGTTACCGTGAGACGTGACGCGTCCAGCCGATTCGGTCCAAGCAACAAGTGGGGTACATTCCCTTCCTTCAGTTTGGGATGGAACGCCAAGAACGAAAGTTTCCTCAAGAATATTCATTGGCTCTCGACCGCCAAGGTGCGTGGCTCATGGGGTATCAATGGTAACGACAACATTGGAGACTTCACCTATGCCGTCTATTCAAGTTCTGGGAACAACTACGTGTTCGGAGCTGGCGGAAACGGTACCGAGACTATCTCGACCGGTGTGAAGCCGAGCGGACTCGCCAATCCTAACGTGAAGTGGGAGCAATCCATTCAGACAGACCTTGGTGTCGATCTCGGATTCTTCGGCAACAAGCTGACAGCCACAATCGACTACTACAACAAGAAAACCTCCGGAATGCTTCTGTCAATGCCGGTTCCGGCCTACGCTGGTGACTCAGCACCAACCGGAAACCTCGGAGACATGGTCAACAGTGGTATTGAAATCGACCTGGGTTACAGGGGACACATCAGTGATTTCAACTACGGAATCAAACTGAACGCCTCCTACAACCACAACGAGCTGACCTACCTTGGCGATGACGCCACATTCCTCGGATGCTCAAGCCACAAGCTCGGAACCTTGACCAGAGGTGAGATCGGAAAGCCGTTCCCGTTCTTCTACGGATGGAAGACCGACGGAGTGTTCCAGAATGCCGCCGAGGTCGCCGCCTACACCAATTCCGAAGGCGCATTGCTTCAGCCGAACGCACAGGCCGGAGATTTCCGCTTCGTGGATGTCAACGGTGACGGCACCATCAACGACGACGACCGCACGAAGATCGGCAAGGGCATTCCTGACTGGACAGTGGGACTTTCCCTCAACCTTGAATGGAAGGGATTCGATTTCAGCATGTTGCTTCAGGGACAGTTCGGGGTGCAGGCGTTCAACGTCTCCCGCCGTACCGACCTCTACTACATCAACCTTCCTAAGAACATCCTCAACAGATGGACCGGAGAAGGCTCAACCAACAGCTACCCTCGCTTCGTATTCAGCTCCGCCAACGAGAACTACAGGGCTTCCGACTACTGGGTTGAGGACGCTTCCTTCGTAAGGGCAAGAAACGTACAGTTCGGTTACACTCTACCCACAAAGCTGACCAAACACGTGGCTATCTCTAGACTGAGACTCTTTGTTCAGGCCGAGAACCTGTTCACCCTCACAAAGTACACGGGATGCGACCCTGAGGTGACGGGAGGAAACTCTGGCTACGGCACGGAGGTCGGTATCGACCGTGGTGTTTACCCACAGAACAGAACATTCACTTTCGGTGTCAATGTCAACTTCTAAAATGAGATTCGAAATGAAAAAGATATTTTTTGCGCTTTGCGCCCTTTCAATACTGACTCTGGCTTCCTGCTCTGAAGACTTTGTCACACCTGAGCACAACGCATCCGAGCCGATGAGTGAATATTTCAACACAGAGGCACGTATGTTCCAAGGACTTACAGCGGCTTACGACCCGCTTGAGTGGTACGACTATTTCTACCAGTACGACGCCCTGCACCTTGTCTATGACATTATGGGCGATGACATCAACGCCGGCGGCTCCAACGAGGGTGACCAGCCTATCCTGGTGAAGACACATTTCTACACGGCCACTTCGACGGATGTCTGCAACCAGATGTGGACAATCTCATATTCAGGAATCAACCGCTGCTGCGTGGTTCTGGAGAATGTGGACAACGTTCCGGGGATGAGCGATGAGACCAAGGCTCTCTACAAGGCTGAGGCAACCGTGCTCAAGGCGTTCTATTACAACGTCCTGTGGAAACTTTGGGGGAATGTTCCTTACTATGACGAGAACCTGAAGTCCCCTTATTTCGCCGAACAGCTTGACCACGACGCTGTCTATGAGAAGATCGTCACAAACCTTGAGAATGTGTTCGAGATGAACGTTCTTCCTATGAAAGCATCAGCAGGTAACGAGGGACGTGTAACTCTTGCGATGGCATATATGCTTTACACTGAGGCCGTAATGTACCAGAACGACGAGTCAAGATACCAGAAGGCTCTCGGCTTCATGAAGGAGATCAAGACATCCGGCAAATATAGCCTTGTGGACGACTTCGCAGGAATCTGGACAGAGGCAGGCGAATGGTGCGCCGAATCAATCTGGGAGATCAACTACATCTCCGAAGGCGGAGTTCGTTCATGGGACTCCCCTATCGCGACAGGTGGCAACATCTTCTCTGTCCTGACCGGAATCCCTTCTCTCAAAGGAAGTTCCGACTTTATCGAAGGCTGGGGATTCGGCACGGTCCGCAAGGCTGCCTACGACATGTATGACGAGACCGACATCCGCCGTGACGGAGGTATCCTCAACTTTGCGAAATACGCCGAGGAATCAGGAGCCTCCTACACCGGACGCTGGGAAGACACCGGCTACTTCCTCCTCAAGTACATCGCCCGCAACAACGGAAACCACGGCTACCTCGGAGACCCGAACATGAACCACGGCAACAACGAAAGGGTTTACCGTTACGCTGAAACCCTCCTCAACGCTGCAGAACTCTCCGTTCTCCTTGGTCAGGATCCTTCTGAATATCTCAAAGAAATCCGTGACCGCGCGAAATGCCAGGACACCGGCGTAAGCCACGAGGACATCATCCAGGAGCGTCACAAGGAGTTTGTCGGAGAAGGCAAGCGCTACTGGGACCTCGTCCGAACCGGAATGGCCGCGTCAGTCCTCAAGGCCTCAAATCACGAGTACCGCCAGAACGACTGGACCGAGTCCAAGAAATACTGGCCAATCCCTCAGACCGAGCTTGACAAGGATCCTAACCTCGTACAAAACAACTACTAATCTTGAATTAATATGAAGACAACACTTAAATATATCGCACTGTCGATGTCCGCTGCCCTTATGGCAGCCTGCTCACCGGACTACATCACTCCGGATCAGGCGAAGCTTCCGCAAGCCGCTGACTTTGACGTGCAGGTTGAGGTGAACCAGGAGACCAACTACGTCACCTTCAATATGAACAACAGCGGGGTCGTGCCTGTCTGGATTGTCGGAGCGACCGATCCGATCGACAACGCAAACGGCTCGAAAGTAACCGGAAAGAACTACGCCTACACCGGGAATGGACTCTCTCTCCGTTTCCGTGACGAGGGCAAGCATACCGTCGAAGTGAAGGCCTACAACGCCCACGGAATCTCCGTCGGCTCGCAGATAGTGGAGTTCAGCTTGAACAACACCTACCGTGATCCGTTCGATCCTGCTCCTTACATCAAGGCCCTCAGCGATGGCTCCACCAAGACTTGGGAATGGAACCACACCGTGGCTGGTCACTTCGGATGCGGCCCGTTAGGCGGCAACGGCACCGAATGGTGGAGTGCCGGGGCAGAAGAGAAGAAGGACTGGAGTCTGTACGATGATAAAATCACTTTCGGAGCGGACGGTTCGTACGTCTACGATCCGGGT
The DNA here is from genome assembly GCA_934698975.1 of uncultured Bacteroidales bacterium. GTDB lineage: Bacteria > Bacteroidota > Bacteroidia > Bacteroidales > UBA932 > Cryptobacteroides. The sequence goes on along the minus strand of CAKUVR010000020.1, from coordinate 14,903 downwards.
GACGGACAAGTCTATGTCAATGCCAACTCCGGAGTGAAGTCCGAACTTGCCACAGGGGAGGACTACCTTGTCCCTTGGGGAAAGACCGCTACAACATATTCAGTTGAAAGCAATTGGAACGATGCTGGAGTGGAAGAGATCTATATCACTCTTCCGAAAGGAACTCCGATGTCCTACATCGCTGACCAGACAGAACTTGATGACCCACGTTACCTCGTCTTGGAAAGCAAGCCGGCTGACATGAAGAAATGCCTTAAGTTTGTGGCCAACCTAAAAACCTCTGCCAATCCTGACGGTATCGCTTGGCATTACGAGTTTGTCAAGGAAGGCTCCGCCGGCGGAGATGTGACCGATCCTCTTTACGGCAAGACCAGCAAGACATGGGTGCTTGACTCTGAGGCCAACGGACACCTCGGATGTGGCGAGAATCAGTCAAACCCTGCCGGATGGTGGGCCGCCGGTCCTAACGAGAAGGCCGGATTCGGTCTTTACGATGACGAGATCACCTTCTACGCTGACGGCAAGTACGTATTCAACCCTGGCGCTGACGGCAAGATCTACATCAACAAGGATGTCACAGCCATCGGCCTAGGTACAGCCCAGAGCGAGGACTACGACATCGACTGGACCGTTCAGGAGTCTACCTATACCCTTGACGGGGATGTTCTTACATTCCCGGAAGGAGTAGTCATCGGCTACGTGGCCAACAATGAGTCTGTCACCAATCCTACCTACGTCATCACAGAGAACACCGAGGACAAGCTCGTGCTCGTAGCTAATTTCAGCGGAATATCCTGGCAGTACATCTACAAACCGAAGCCCGCTGTAGTGTTCGATGTGGACGGTCCTGGAAACCTCTGGAAGAGTGCAGGCGTCAGCATGACCTACTGGTATTCTGCCGCAGATTGGTCCGGAGGACTGAACCCTGAGACAGAAAGCCTTGAGGGCAATGGACTTAAAGTCGTTATTCCTGAGGGGATCGGAGGCAGTGAATGGCAGGGACAGACCATGTTCCACACCGACATTCCGATGTCAGCGTCCAAAACTTATGACTTCTGTGTGACTGTGGAGGCCGATCAGGACATTCCTGCGATGACTTTCAAGCTCGCTTGGGAAGGCAATGACAATGACCATGCAGCATTCTATGTCAATGATTTCGCAGTAGAGGCCGGAGAGTCAGCCACCTTCAGGATTGAAGCTCTGGCTCCGGACGTGGACTACGACAAAGCGGTCCTCTTCATCGACCTTGGCAGATGCTCCGCAGGAACGACAGTCTCTCTGACAAAAATCTGTCTGCAGGAGCATAAGTAAGTGTAAGAATATAATGAAACGATTATTTCAATATCTTGCGTTTGGGTTGCTGTCGCTTTCAGCGGCGGCAGCCCTTTCATCATCTTCATGCGGAGGCTCCTCCAGCGATCCAGAAGTGGTTCCTGAACTCACAACGGACAAGGAAGGACTGACTGCGTCATACGAGGCGACCGAGATAAAGATCAACGTGACAGCCAACTGCGAATGGGGCGTGTCCTCAGGAGCAGCGGACTGGTGCACGGTCTCCCCAAGCGGAGGGCTGTCTGGAAACTCTACCGTGAAGATTTCTCTCACAGAGAACTTTACGAGAGATGCCCGTGAGACCGTCCTGACTTTCCGATTCGGATTGTCAAGAAAAACCGTAAGTGTCAGGCAAGACTGCAAGGAGGGCGGAGTGAACATCCCGGCCGGCTACAAACTGGTCTGGCAGGACGAGTTCAACACAAGTGGCTCATCCACACCGGATTCCGACAAATGGTGGTACGAGACCGGAGACAGTGGCTGGGGCAACAACGAGCTTCAGGACTATGTCGCCGACGGACTCTATAACGGAGTGAAAATCGCCGAGGTCTCAGACGGGACACTCAAGATCACCGCCCAGAAGATCGGAGGCAAGATACGGTCTGTCAGGATGAACACCAAGGAATCCTGGACCTACGGCTATTTCGAGGCGCGGCTCAAACTGCCTAAAGGTAAGGGGACCTGGCCTGCTTTCTGGATGATGCCGAAGAATTTCAAGGCCTGGCCAGCGGACGGTGAGATCGACATAATGGAAGAGGTCGGCTATCACGCAGAATATGTCTCCTCCAGCATCCACTGCACTGCCTACAACCACCCTAAGAACACTCAGAAAACCCACGAATTCTTTCTAAAGGGCTCACAGTCAGAGTTCCATACCTACGCTCTGGAATGGACGGCCGAAAAGATGGACTTCATCTTTGACGGTGAGGTTCACTTGACGTTCAAGAACGACGGGAAAGGCAACTACGACACCTGGCCGTTCAATAATCCGTTCTACCTCAAGCTGAATCTGGCTTGGGGAGGCAACTGGGGCGGAGCTCAAGGAGTCGATGAAAGCTGTCTGCCAGCCACTTACGAGATTGATTACGTAAGAATTTTCCAGAAGCAATAGCAAGATGAAGACCTTGTCCAGACTCCCGCTCACGATTCTTGTTCTCCTTACCGTCTTTTCATGTGGCAAGGAGGACAAGGAGACCGTGGCCGAGTTCCGCTCCATCACGCCTGTCCAATCCTCCGTCACAGTGGATGACGAAGGCTTCGCCACTGTGGAGTTCACGGTGGACGAGCCGGGATATTCATTCAACTACAATGTGGAGGGTTCGGGCTGCGCCGTGTCACTGAGGCTCCAGAACGGAAGCGAGCCGGACATATTCAGAATGACCGGAATCGCTCCGACTGAGCGTCAGGGGACATATTCAGTGACAATCGCTGATCTTGGGGTCGGCGGCGACTATGAAGAGAGCGTCCGGTTCGCTATGCGGCTGCCGCAGGGCAAGATGGTATATTCCAAGCCCTTCACTGTCAAGAGCAATGGCTTTGACGGTAGGATAAAGGTGCGGACCGGGTTGCCGATTGTCTATGTTGACACTGAGGACGGCAAGGAGGTCGTGTCCAAGGAGGACTATCTTAATTCCGTCTTCAAGATAAACGGGATGGGCAAATTTGACAATCTGGACGAGGTGCCGTGCTCCATCCGTGGACGTGGGAACACGACCTGGACGTGGGCGAAGAAGCCTTACCTCATCAAGTTTGACAAGAAGCAATCTCTTTTCGGGCTGCCGAAGCATAAACGGTGGATTCTTCTGGCCAACTTTATGGACAGGACGCTGATGCGTAACCTGATAGCCTATAAGATCGGTTCGATGACCTCGCTGGACTGGACTCCGCACTGCCAAAGCGTGGAACTCGTGATGAACGGGAAGCACGTAGGCAACTACCTGCTGATCGAGCAGGTGCGCGCGGACAGCAAACGTGTGCCTTGCGAGGACGGATTTCTTCTGGAATGCGATTTCCACTACGACAACGGGATCCAGTGGATCCAGACTCCCGGGAAGTGCATCCAAATGCAGGACGGCATCCCTTTCGGGATAAAGTACCCGGATTATGATGATGGCCTCACCGGCCTGATGCTCAGCGAAATCAAGGAATATGTCAGGACGGTTTCCGAGACAATCTACGGAGAGAACTTCAAGGATATATCTGAGGGTTATGCCAAATATCTGGATGTCAAGTCCTTCATCGACTACTGGATAGTTTTCGAGGTGATGATAAACCACGAGATTGGCAACCCTGGAAGCGTGTTCCTGCACAAAAGCGCGGGCGGTAAACTGACCGCAGGTCCTATTTGGGATTTTGACTGGGGAACGCTATCCTACAACGTCTCTCCTCGGGCCAGAACCGGATTGGTCAACAACGATTCCTTCTGGTACGCAAGGCTGTTCGATGATCCTGATTTCAAGGCTGCCGTCAAGGCCCGGTGGAACGAACTGCTTCCGCAACTCAAGACAATTCCGGCCTACATCGACGAGATGGAGAAGACCCTTCAGGCATCAGCCGAACTGAATTTCAAGATGTGGAATCCTGCGGAAGATGCCTCGCAGAACGGTGGCAACATCATCAACGGTGACGAGAGGATGACCTACAACGCCGCCGTGGCACGGCTGAAAAAGATTTACGAAGAACGATTGGACACAATAAGCAATAATTTGTAAATGAAAATATTAAAATACCTTATGACAGCGGCTGCCGCCCTTGTGGTCTGCTGCGGCTGTTCCGAGAAAGACGAAACGGAGAAGAAGATTGACGACCTCCTTTCGCAGATGTCCCTGCACGAGAAAATCGGCCAGATGAACCAGCTTTCCGGCGGGGATTGGCTGACCGAGGCCGCCGAAAAAGGAGAGGTCGGCTCGATTCTCAACTGTGTGGATCCGGCTGAGATCAACAGGGTTCAGAAAGCCGCTGTTGAAAAAAGCCGTCTGGGGATTCCGATCCTTGTCAGCAGGGATGTCATCCACGGCTTCAAGACCATATTCCCGATTCCTCTTGGCCTCGCCGCCACATTTGATCCTGAATTGGTTGAGAGTGGCGCCCGTGTGGCAGCCGTTGAAGCCGCTTCCTGCGGAGTGAGATGGACTTTCTCCCCGATGCTGGACATTTCAAGGGATCCGCGTTGGGGCAGGATCGCCGAGAGTTCCGGAGAGGATCCGTACCTTGACGCCGTGATGGGCACCGCCATGATCCGTGGCTATCAAGGCAACGGGGACTCCACATCCATCGCCGCCTGTCTCAAGCATTTTGTCGGCTACGGAGCCGCCGAGGGTGGCCGTGACTACAACACCACCGAGATTTCCGAAAGAACTCTGCGCAATGTCTATTTCCCTGCGTTCCAAGCAGGTGTGGATGCAGGTGCGATGACCCTGATGACATCGTTCAACACAATCGACGGTGTTCCTTCCACAGGCAACAAATGGCTTCTTCAGGACATTCTGAGGGGTGAATGGGGCTTTGACGGGATGATCGTCACCGACTGGAACTCCTCCGGCGAGATGATTATGCACGGATTCGCCAAGGATCTCAAGGACGCCACCGATCTTGCGGTCAACGCCGGAGTCGAGATGGACATGATGTCTTATGGCTACATCTCCTTCATCGAGGAACTTGTCAAGGGAAAGAAAATCAGCGAGAAACAGATCGATGACGCAGTCAGGAACATCCTTCGCCTGAAATTCCGCCTCGGGCTGTTCGACAACCCTTATGTCAATGAGGATGCATCGGGGAATACGCTTTACGCCCCATCACATCTGGAGGCCGCCAAGCAAAGCGCCCTCGAATCCGCCATCCTTCTGAAGAACGACAATGCGGCTCTTCCTTTGAAGAATGTCAAGACATTGTTCGTGACCGGCCCTCTGGCCGACGCTCCGTACGAGCAGCTTGGCACTTGGGCGTTTGACGGTGACGAGACCCATTCCGTCACTCCACTGGAGGCTCTCAAAAAGGATTACAATGTGATTTACGAGCCGGGAACCGCTTTCAGCCGTGACAGAAGCACGGCCGGAATAGCCAAGGCCAAGGCCGCAGCTTCAAGGGCAGACGCGATCGTGGTGTTCGCCGGCGAGGAGGCGATTCTCTCTGGCGAGGCGCACTGTCTTTCCGATCTTAATCTGCAAGGTGCTCAGAGTGAATTGATAGCAGCCATGAAGCAGACCGGAAAGAAAGTCATCGTGGTCGTGATGGCCGGAAGACCGCTGACCATAGGCCGTGACCTTGAAAACTGTGACGCGATGCTCTATTCGTTCCACCCCGGCACAATGGGTGGCGAGGCTATCGCCGACCTCTTGAGCGGGAAGGCAGTGCCATCCGGCAAGACCCCTGCCACCTTCCTCAAGACCGCCGGCCAGGCTCCGATGTACTACAACCACCTCAGCACCGGCCGTCCGAACACGGGCACGGAAACTCTCCTGATGGACCTCCCTCTCAAGGCCGGCCAAACCTCCAACGGTTGCACTTCCTACTACCTCGACAGCGGCTACGGCCCTCTCTTCCCGTTCGGCTACGGCCTGAGCTACACCACCTTTGAATATTCAGACCTGTCCATCGACAGCCGTGAATATTCCGCCGCCGACACAGTCAAGGTCAAAGTCACTCTGAAGAACAGTGGTGAATATGCCGGCACCGAGGTTGCCCAACTCTACGTGCGAGACCTCGTCGGCTCCATCGCCCGCCCCGTCAAGGAACTGAAAGGCTTCCAAAGGGTCACCCTGAATGCCGGCGAGTCCAAGGTCGTTGAGTTCTCACTGCCGGTCACCAACCTTGCCTTCTGGAACGTCAACAATGAATATGTCGTAGAGCCCGGTGATTTCCACCTCTGGGTAGCCACCGACTCCGCCTCCGGCGAGCCCGTCGGGTTCTCGGTCAAGTAGTCAGTGATGGTTGGTCACTGAGCTTGCCGAAGTGCACCTATCACTATAATATCGACAATATTACCGCTGAATTGCGGTCAGAAAAAACAGCGGATTTTGCACGTTATTAAAATCCGCTGTTTTATTTTTTTCCGACCTATCTCAAGGCCTCAATCCGCTCAGAAGGCAAGCCGGTAGCAATCACAATCTGCTCAATCGGGACGCCTAATGACAGCAAAGACTTGGCGACTTTCTCTATCCCTTTAGCAATGCCCTGCTCACTGCCAGCCTCAAAACCCTTGCGGTAGCCTTGCTGCTCGGCACCTTCGATGTATGGACGCATCTCTTTTTCTGTCATCATATCGCTGAAATAGTTATCAATCTCCTTGTCGTCAAGGCCACTGACGCGCATCGCCCTCTCCAACCTGTCAAACTCAGCATCTTTTTCAGACCTCGATTTGGCAAAGATAGCGAAATTTCTGAATATCCTGCACCAAGCGGCGACCGGACTGTCATATTCATCCGTGTAGCGCATAATTCTCGGCAACTCCAACAGGTAGAACGACAGCCGGTCACCGAACAGTTCGGCCGTCTCAACCTCCAACAGCCGATAATGGTACAAAATCTTTTCAGTAGGAGAATTCGGATGATTGTCCTCGTAGTTCATTATGCAGATAACTTTAACGGGGGCCAGAGCATATTTCTCATCACCTCGTTTAACCTGCCTTGTCACCAACCTTGAGCCATAGAAGAGCAACCGGTCACGCTGGTCGGAGCGCGATGCCTTCTGCATCTCGACAAGGATCGTCCCGTTTGGTGTCTGGCAGAGGAGGTCGAAGAGTATCCTCCTGTCCTGCGGAAAGACATCCGTCAGTTCCGTGTTCCGGAACTCAACAGAGGTGATGTCCTCCTGAAGGATGTCGTTCAGGAGCCGGATCAGCAGGTCCGGGTGGTTCTGGAACAAATACTTGAACGCCCAGTCGCAGGTCAGGTCAAGGTACTCCGGCGTGGCAAGGCGCTGTGCGTAGGCATCTTTCTCCTCGTCCGTCATCCCGACGAACCGCCCGTCGCCCTCTATCAGTCTGCGGCAGTGGCGGTAGCGTTTAAGATACTGTTCCTCTTCCGATAAGTCTGTCAAACGGTCAGCGGTTTTCTGGTCACCCATGGCTTCACGATCAGTGGCCTCTTGGCCAATGTCATCCTGTCCAATGTTCCGTCGGTCGCTTAAGTTACGGCCGACGGTCTTCTGGTCAAGGGGATGTCGGTCATTTACGCCACGGCTGACAATCTCCTGTACAATGGTCTCTTGGTTAATGGTAGTTCGGTCATCAGCCTTCCGCCTGACGGCCTTGTTTGTCTCTGAAGTCTCCATAGTTAAAGTGAATCGTGTCTGTCTGTCAAAATGTCCCGCAATACCTCCAGGAACACGACCGCAATTTAGGCATTCCTATCGAAAGTAAACGAAAAGAAACACATATGATTCATAAAAAACAGAAATTTCTTCGGTCATACCCCCAAAGAAACCACCTCTTGAGGCACGCCAGCCTCCAGCATCGGTCTTTGTTCTCGGCATGTTTTAACATGAAAAAGTTGCCCAAGCCACAACTTCCGAACGATCACCGAGGGACATTAGTCCCCCCAGAATCCCAAAGGCACCACCTTTCCTCGCCTCGAAGAATGGTGGTGCCATATTGCATCAGTAGGTACAGTTAGTTGCTCATTTTCTCGGCTTTCTTATAAACCCTTCGAATTTGTTTGCTCCTAGTTAAGAACAGCAGTTTCCAGTCAGACTTGCTCAGTTCCTTTTCTTGGTAAGCGGAAATGACCTCATCCACGTCATTTAGGCCAAAACCAATACCCTTAAGAGAATCATTATTCTCAATTCTGCTATCCCAGCAGGAATCGTCCGGATTAATGTCTTTGACATATGCGATTTTAGCAGCTATCTCTGCTATTGAGTCAACACTTAACCTGCCATCGCAATTATCCTCTACGGCATGGTAGATTTCATCAAACGAAGTGCACCCGTCATAAATCGGATTGAAAGGGTACGACAACGAATCCTTCAACTCCTTGGCTTTACCAGATATGTACTTCAACCCAAAGAACTTATCCTTCTCAAATGACTTGACTATATTATCGAAGTCCTCATTCTTCAGAAAGTTCACACAGAATTTCACTGTTTTTATTCTTCTTCCCATTGTTTATAAATATTAAAAATCATAACCTTTGATATTGTCTTTGTATCTAACCCAACCCGAGTTCTTATAGGCATCAACGGATTCCTTTGGAACCCAAATCGACAACTGGTTTAAATCAGCGTCTCTAAATTGATAGGAATCCAAAACAGGTGGCACTATCGCTTTGACATATACATCTTTAAGAAGATAGCATCCGTTAAAGGAATCAACAAGTCGTGTAAGTGTGCTTGGTAAAATGACTTTAGATAATTTCTCGCATCCATTAAAACACCATTGTCCTACAGTCATAACACCTTCCTGAAGTTCTACTTTCTTCAACAATTTACAGGACTCAAAACTACGGAAACCTGATGATTCCACACATCCCGGAATTGATATTTCCTCAAAATCGTTATCATAAAACGCCCAAGTTCCTATATAATTCAAATCTTCATTCCATATCACACTACGTAGTTTACAATATTCGAATGCATTCGATAAAATAGTTTGCAGCTTCTTAGGTAACACAAGCGCATTATTCTCAAAAGCACTTTTGCAACCTGAAAATGCATAACTGCCTATTTTCTGAACATTATCCGGGAATGACAGGGCCTTCATGGAAGAACAACTTCGGAAGGCATAATCATCTATTGAAGTCAAACTCTGAGGTAATTTTATAGATAAGAGCCCAGTACAAGATTCAAATGATTTTTTCCCAATAGTTGACACTGTGTTCGGTATAACTATAGATTGTAGTTTTGACAGCCGATAGAACGCCATGTTTCCAATAAATGTAAGCGGCTTCTCAAAAGTAATGATTCCCACATCGCCAACATAAGTATTAGAGACTATGGCTGAACCAAAGGCATCCTCATCATACGGTGTTAATACTTTCTTATCGGTTGTCGTGTATATAATGACATTATCTGATTGGTAAACAGCAACATCACAAGACGCGGTAATATTTCCGACCGCCGCTGTTATCCTTGCTTGGCCAGCCTTGACAGCAGTCACATTGCCGTTGTCAACACTCGCTACCGACTCGTCGGAGGATGACCATGCAACGGTCTTGTCCGTAGCGTCGTCCGGCTTCACCGTGGCGGTCAAGGTCGCGGTCTCGCCTACGGCAAGAGACAAGGTGGTCTTGTCTAAGGTTATGGACGACACCGGGACGGTTACGGTTACGGCACATTCAGCGATCTTGTCTCCACATTTCGCTGTCACGGTGACCTTCCCGGACTTGATGGCGGTCACTTTGCCATTATCAACACTCGCAACCGACTCATCGGAGGATGACCATGCCACGGTCTTGTCCGTAGCGTCGTCTGGCTTCACCGTAGCGGTCAAGGTCGCGGTCTCGCCTACGGCCAAAGAAAGCGTAGTCTTGTCAAGAGTGATGGACTCGGTGTTCACGGAAACAGTCACCACACATTCGGCTGAACAAGTGCCGGATTTGGCAGTGATTGTAGCCTTACCTGACTTAAGGGCTATTATCTTTCCATTTGACACTGAGGCGACGGCATCATCGGAAGATGTCCAAACGACAGTTTTGTCAGTAGCATCATCAGGTTTGACTGTGGCCGTAAGGGTTTCCGTCTCGCCGACTTGCATTGACAAGCTGGTCTTGTCCAATGAGACAGATGTCACAGCTATGATCTTTGCCGAGACCTTGACAGTACAAGTCGCCGACTTGCCTCCGGCACTGGCGGTGATTGTGGCTGTACCCTCCTTGACAGCGGTCACTGTGCCGGAATTCACACTGGCGACAGAAGCGTTGGACGAAGCCCAAGTCACACCGTCATATTCAGCGTCTTTCGGCAGGACGGTCGCCACTAGGTTGAAAGTCTCGCCCTCAACCATCTCGATTGTCGCCGTGTTCAATGACACAGACGACACCTCAACTTGCGTTTCCTTCTCTGTGCAACCTATCAGAAGTGCTGACACAAACGCAAGCGTTACTAACATTAAATATTTCTTCATCGCTAATGATTTTAGTTTCTCTTTTCATACCTGTCGGATGCTTCGACTCTTCTCTTCAAATCAGGCTTAATTCTATTGTAGTGCTTATCGAAGTCATCGAACTCACCTATAAGGTCATATTTATAAAGAACTGCAATAATAATTTCTGTGAACAGGTCAAGGTCTTCGTCATTCGGATTTCGGTTATCAGCAGATAAATGTCCATTATATACAGTATCGTGATAATCAAAGATTATTACTGAAGCCCAATGAATAACCAAGGATTCTTGAGGACGCGATTCATTCGGCATTAAATTCCCCACGACTTTCTCTCTAACCATATTCTTCCACCAACTCCAGATGCTATTATTCTCAATCTGAAGTCCTACTTGCTCAATCTTACTCATCGTTAGAGTTCTTCTCAAGTTTATCTAAGGTTTCAGTCAAAAACACATGAGTGCCTAAAGAACCTTCATGGAACCAGATACATTTTACCCCTTTGTCCATGATCTCACAAACCGTCATTTTTGGCCCACATGATTTGAGCCTTACGACATCACCAATTTTAAGATCCATAACAATAAATATGTCTCGGCACGGCCCCCGATGCTGATTAAGTTTTATAAACAAAGAAAGTGTGGAGCCGATTCGTTTATCTTAACAGAGGCTCTGACAAAGCCCGAAAGTAAATAAACAGAAGCAATCCCCACACCTGTATCGTTGAGTGTAGGGTACACGCAAACAGATACAGATGAATGGTGTTGTCGTTTATCCTTACTTTCATGGAAACTGTCAGATTTCTGTTAAAGGACAGTGCGAAAACACTTTCACCTAATATGTACGTTTCAAGTCATTAGACCTAAAACGATGCTAAGTTAGTAATATTTTCTGATATGACAACACCGGTAATGATTGCTTCTGAACAAAGATAAGAGAAATGCGTGGCAAGCCATACGGTGATATTCAATGTATTAAATGAATGCCTTTAGGTTGACTCGACTAAAGACCAAATGGTTTTATGCTAATATTCAAGGAATTAAGTGCCACTCATTGAGAATGATGCCGTGGCGGATAAATGGTTGGTAATCAAGGATAATATCAATTGTTCTGGTGGCAGAAACGGCATAGGGACACCATACCATAATTCTGAATCTCACTCAGTTAAATGCCACGAATGATAACCCAACCACCCTTCAAAACATTCAAACACAGTTCTCTCCCTGACTATGCAATGCTACTACACAGCAATAAGATTCCCGAATACACACGAAAAAGCTCAATTGTTCTCAGCAAAAGCACAATTTTATCACAAAGTGATTATCATAAAATGATGAAATGTTGTATTTGCAATGTAAAACATTGTGAATTCGACAGATCCATCATGACAGACTTCACTGGAAATCCATATTTCCGCAACAGGGTCAAATAGACAAAAGGTTGCTTACCCACAACCGTGGGGTCTATCAAGTCTATGATCTTTTTTGGATGTCTGGATCCGGGAGCGGTATCTGAAGTAGGGGCGAGCGGAGGATTAGATCAGTTCGCGGATGATCTCGTCGGAGGTGAAGAGGCGGTCTTCGGGAATGCGGATTCGGGTGCCGTGGACTTCCAAAGCGCCTTCGCTCAAAAGGGTGTCAATGACGGAGCGGTCTGCCAAGGAATATAATTCCGTGGCCTTAAGGCCTTTGTCGGTGCGGAGGGAGAGCATGATCTTCTCGACTCGGATGTCTTCCGGCGAGAGAACCTCGGAACTTCTTGAATATGTCGTCAGACTTCCGTTCGAGGCCATTTGCGGAAGTTTCTGGCTGTTCCAGGAGCGGACATTGCCGACCAAGGAATGGGCGCCGGGGCCGAGACCGATGTACGGGACTCTGCGCCAGTAGGCGCTGTTGTGGATGGCCTCGAAACCGGGCTTTGCGAAATTGGAGATTTCGTAATGATGATAGCCTGACCGGCCAAGGCAATGGCACAGGGCATCGTACTGCCTGCGGCATTGTTCATCAGTGGCCTCAACGTAACGGCCGTCTGCGACCAGCTTGGCGAGGGCACTGCCCTCTTCTACCGACAGTTGATAGGCCGAAATATGCTCTGGAGCAAGGCTCAAGGCCTTTTCTATCGTGTCTTGCCATGTTTCGTCCGTCAGCTGGGAAAGTCCGAAAATCAGGTCAATGCTGATGTTCCGGACTCCACAATTGCGGAGAATCCGGAAGGCCTCAACGGCTCGCGCCGCGTCGTGCCTGCGGTTCATCCAGCGGAGGATTCCGTCATCGAAGGACTGGATGCCCATACTGATACGGTTCACGCCAAGGGCGATGAGTCCGCGGACATATTCGTGCCCTTTTTCAACTATGTCCTCGGGGTTCACTTCCACGGTGAACTCATCGAAAGGAGAGGTCGCTTCGACAAGCTCAGCGACCGGAGAAAGCGCACCAGGCGAAGTCAAAGCCTTTACTATCCGGGTCAAAACATCAAGAGGAAGCACCGATGGGGTGCCTCCTCCTATGTAGAGCGTTTTGACCGCATCTTGGGCGGACATATTCATTGAAAGTTCCTCCTGCCGGGAATGGATCTCCGCAATGACGGCGTCAGCATATTCATTGAACGCCTGACTGGTCCTGCATATTTCCGAATAGAAGTCGCAGTAGGTGCAGAAACTGCCGCAGAAAGGAACGTGAAGGTAGATCACGGGACTACCTGAGCAATAGTTCGGTCTTGCCGAGGAAAGCCTGAGAGGTGTAGGCCTCGACCGTGTATATTCCTGACTGATAGGAAGGAATGTCGTTGAGGTAGATGCTCAGGTCAACCTCCTTGCCCTCGTAGTCCACTTCGCGGGAAGCGGAGGCGACCATGGTCTGGCCATTGAAGGTGAATGAGGTCTGGGTGCTGTTGGTGAGGAGGATTCCGTCCGGATCCTTGACACGGAGGTAGACTCTTACAGGTCCTTTAGGAGCCAAATCATTCTCGACAAGGCTGAGGGAAGCGAGAAGCCTTACCACCCTGCTGCTCCTGTCGGTGACCTTGTCTGAGCCGTTGTAGGCGGCGACACTCAAGCCTCTGGACTTGATGACGGAACCTGCCGCCACCTGACCGGAAAGATTCTCGACCTGCCCTTTGAGGTCAGCGTTCTCGGCACGACTCTCAGCGGCCTCGCGACGGGCAGCAGCGGCATCGGCGGTCAGCTTGTGATTCAATGTGTTGAGGGAATCGATCTGCACGATGTAGTTCTTCATGATGCTGCGCAGGGTTCCGAGTTCCTTCTCGTACTGACGCATCTTGCGGCGGTTCGTGGCCTCAGTCTTCTGGATTCTCTCTATCAGCTGGTTGACCTCTTCCTTGGATGAGTCCAGCTGGCTGTTGATGGAAGCGTAGTCGGATGACAGGCTGTCATAGTCGCCCTTCAAGGCGATCATCTGCTGCGTAAGGTCGTCCTTCTCAGCGTTAAGGTCCTTTACAAGGCTGGACTTTGAGAACCAAATGTAGGCAAGTCCCGCGGCAAGAATCACCGCCACAGCCACAAGAATCCACATCACCTTCTTGAGACTCTCATTCTTTCTCTCCTGCTCTTCGCGCTCACGGCGCTCCTGGATAGGATCTATTTCTGCCATAGTCTTTCGATTTAATGATTAATGACACAAAAATAACAAAACATTTCGTAATTTTGTCTCGATAGCAAAAATCGGACTATTATGAAATATTTTATCAGATCGGTCAAATACTTTTTCTACTTCACAATCCTGTTTGTGGTCATCATGGCCGCGCTTGTGTTCCTCGGTGTAGTCAAGGACGATGTCAGCCTGATGTTCCGTGACGGTTACAAGTCCCTGTGGCAGATTGCGTTGCTGTTCGCGTTCGTGTCGGCCTTCTACCCAAGGTTCGGCTTCATCAAAAGATCCGTCATGCTGAAAGGTGAATATTCAGACCTTCGTGGCGGGATTATTGAATATATGGAGCTGCGCGGCTACCGTCTCGAAAGCGAAGACGGCGAGAACATGACTTTCCGTCTCCGCTCCAAGTTCAGCGCCCTGTTCAAAATGTTTGAGGACCGGATCACGATGACCCGCGAGCTCGGCGGCTTTGAGGTGGAAGGTCTCACCAAGGAGGTGGTGCGGATCGTCGGCGGACTGGAGTACAAATTCCGTGTGCTAGATGAGGAATAGAGTGATGAATATGCCAACGTGGCGTCCTGAAGCCACTGAAGCATAAGTATAACCCTTTAATATTCAAAGATTATGGCAGAAGAACTCAAGACTGTCGCGAAGTTTGACAACGCGATGAGCGCCCACATCACCGCGGGCATGCTCAATGAGAACGGCATCCCTGCCGCTGTGTTCGGGGAGAATTCCTCCTACGTTTCACTGAACTATGTTGATCCCGTCGAGGTCAAGGTCAACGCCGCCGACTACGACGAAGCCATGGCCCTTCTGGCTCAAGAAGACAAGGCTGAGTAGCCATTACCGATCCGAGTTTTGCAAAATTTTGTACTAATAAGTCTGCTTCTCGGTTTTCGGTTTTGGCTGGCGTCCCCGTTTTCTGA
>CAKUVR010000019.1:0-48711 GCA_934698975.1 uncultured Bacteroidales bacterium | reverse complement strand
TCTTCCTTAACTTGATGTTCTTTTGTCTCATATCCTTGCAGTCCTACTTATCTTAATAGTCTTTTCTATAAATATAGGCAATCATTAGATATTAGTAAAGTGGTCTTATTACTATGTCTTAAAAAGTCCAAGCTATTTCTTTTTGCCAGTTTTACGTGGCTTAGGGTTGTATGTGTGTAAGTAATCCTTAAAATCTTTATCTAATACGAACCATGTTTTGTACTGATGCTTACCTGACATCTTCCCATCTTTTATAGCATTGTATAATGTGGAATAACTCAATTTCGATATGTTCATCATATCTGAAATAGAAATATAACCTTGGCTTGTAAGTTGAGATATTCCGTATGCTATCTTTTCCTTAACCTTTGCTTTTTCGGCTTCTCTTCTTCTCAATTTGTTTTTGTCCGTAATGCGATTTAGATATTTCACATAATAAGGTTTGTACCTTGTGGTTGTATCATTTGGGAGTTGGTATTTAGTCAAAATTATGCCTCCTTTTCCATTATTCGGAATGAAGAAAAACTCTCTAGGATTCTCATATCTGTAAGTATAGATAAGGATTTTTTTAGCTGCAACATCTTTACCGTTAGGATATTTCTTGAATGAGTAATTGACGGTTGTGTATTCTATTGTTATTTTTTTTATGTGCTTATGGATGATATTGCTTCTTTCTTCATCATTGGTGATAGAGGATACTTTTTTATATACGGCTTCTTGATATGTTAGGTATGCGTCTATTTCATCCATCGTTTGATAATCTAATGTTATATCCATATTTTTCTCGGTTTCGGCTATCAAGCTATTGTATCTGGCAAGTTCTTCCTTGTATTGTGCTTCATTCAATTCGAGTTCTTTCTGTTCGTTGATGAGGTGCTTTTTCCTGATTTGGAATTTCTCTTTTTTCATGCCTTCTGCATAGGCATCAAATAGGGTGTCCATTCTGTCGTCTATACTTTTCCTTAAAGAAGGGAGAGCTTTAATCTTGTCTTCAACTATTGACTTTAGCTTTTTATATTCTTTTGCCTTTTCATTAGCGGAGCTAATTATGAAATCTGTTTCTAATTCTTGCGATAACTCCCATAATAACGAATCCATAACATTTGTACTGATGCAAATTTTGTTTGCACATTGTGGGATTCCGTCATTACCATTAACATCCCAATATGAATAGTAGGCATCCCAACAACGATAGTATCCTTTGCTCCCTGCGCTAACAAAATAATGTCCGCAATCAACACACTGAATTAGCCTATGAGCATAATATACCTTAATGGCTTTTGGTGCAATTGTATTATTGCTTTTTGCTATATTTCGGCACCGTTCAAACTGTTCAGGGGTAATAATCATTGGATATGTTCTTTCATACGATGCCCCTTTACTTCGAGAACTAACACCAGTAAGAAGTCTATTCGTAAGTATTTGATGTACTAATGATATTGTGAATAAATTACTTCCCCTTGCTGACCTCCCTTTTATACCTCTGTTATAAAGTTCCTTCGCTATTTTTACTTGCGATAGACCACTCTCATAGAGGTTGAAAATCTCCCTGACAATATTGGCTTCACCTCCTTCATCTATGACGATTAGGTTGTTGTTGGATTTATCAATACGGTATCCGTAGGGTATTGCGCCACCATTGTATTTCCCTTCTTGTGCTTTCCTTGCCTTCCCTCGTGCAAATCGTTCTTTTTTTTCGATAGCCTCTTGGGTTGCTAAGGTTCCAAATGTGGAAACCATTAAACGAGAATTGAAAGAGATTCCTGTTCTGCTATCGTTAAGAAGGATGAATTCGGGATTCTTGCATTTAAGTTGTATCTTATGCTTTTCCAAATAATCGACAAAACTCCAAAGAACTTTCTCTGTTCTTGCGATACGGGATAATTCACTAACATAAATTGTATCTACTCCATCCAAATCAACAAGGCTCTTTAGCTCGGTAATTCCAAGTCTATCTTCCTCGGACAATTTGACACCGCTTTCCTTGTATTGTATTATACGAATTGAATCTCTGTCGATATGGTCTGACTTTGAATAATGATTCCATAATTCATCAAATTGCGATTCAAGTTGTTGAGAAGACGTACTAACACGAAGAAAAAAGACATTTAGTGCCATATTACATATATTATATGGCAAATATAATAAAAAAAATCCGACCCTAATAATACTATTAATTTATAGATATTCAATTATGGCTCCATCCTGTTGACACTGTGAAGCTGGTCGGCCGGAAGAAAGGGGAGTCCAGCGAGGTTGTGGCTCAGAGGGTTCTCAAAGCCCGGATCCTGCAAAAACAGCGTTTCGCCGATGACGGGATATTCACGAACGCCGAGATGAACAACCGGCTGCTGGAAAAGCACTGCCAGCTGAATGACGAATGCCGCAAGGTGATGGAACTGCTGATTGGCCGTCTCGGACTTTCCGCCCGAGCATATTCGAGAATCCTCAAAGTCGCCAGAACCATAGCCGACCTTGAGATGTCCCGTGACATCAAGCCTGAATATCTCCGCGAAGCCGCCGCCTACCGCTTCCTCGACCGCCTCAACCTTGAAACCTTTGGTAAGCCACCGGTGACGCCCGTATTGCACAAATCGGACATTTAGCACCGAGTCGGTACGAGTAGGGGCGAGTCGTGGGCTATTGGGTACGAGTCGGGCCGAGTTGATTCGAGTCGGTCGCGAGAAGGTCCTGTTCATTTATGTGTTTCCAATTGTAGGGCAGGAGTTCCGCCAGATCCCGCCGGTCGCGCTGGTAGTATGGGATCTTTCTCAGCACGTCCTCCATCCAGGTCCGCGGGTCGACATCGGCGGCCTTGCAGGTGCTTATGAGCGAATATACGATTGCCGCGCGATAGGCGGATGCGTCATTGCCGCAGAACAGGTAGTTCTTCCTGCCCAGGGCCAGCGGCCTGATGGCATTCTCGATGAGGTTGTTGTCGATGTTGATGCGCCCGTCGTTCACATAGCGCGACAGCCGGGGCAGCAGGGAGTACGTGTATTCTATCGCGCCTCCCATCCTGCTGTTGGGAAGTACCTTGAGATACGTCTCCTTCATCCATGTCTCAAAGAGCTGTATCGTCGGATACGATGTCTTCAGGCGCTGTCCCTTGCGCTCATCCGCGTTCAGGCCTGCCTCGTCGGCGTCGGATTCCACCTTGTAGATCTTGCGGATGAAGCACAGTGCCTCCGTCGCCAGCCGGCTGTTTTCGTCGAGGGCGTCGACGAACTTTCGGCGTGCGTGCGCCCAGCAGCCATAGACGGTTATGCCGTCATCCTTCTCGAACTGGTCGTAGGCGTCATAGCCGTCGCATTGGACGGCGCCTCTGTATGCTCCGAGTATCTCGCGGGCGACCTTGCCGCCACGGCTTCCGCGGTCATAATAGAACATGACCGCACCGCGTATCGCATCGCGGACGCACCATTCATAGCCCTTGCGGGCCTTATGCCTCTCGTTGTCAATTACGGGAATGACACTCTCATCTATCTGGATGTACTCGCTCTGCAGGATATGCCGCCGCAGGATGTCGTACAGAAGCTTGAGCTTCTCCACGGCGGCCTCATACCAGCCTCCCATCGTGGAGTCGCTTATCGTGATGCCGGACTCTTTGTATTGTTGTATCTGGCGGTAGAACGGCAGGTGATACATGAACTTGCCGAGTATGACGTCGGTCAGTACCGACGCTCCGGCCATACATCTGCTTACGGGAGCGAGAGGAAGTCTGTCGCCGAGGATCCGTCTGTCCTCCGGAGCCTTGTCCCTGTCGGACTTGAGCATGACCTTGTGGATGACGGTCTTTTCGATGTATGTCTTGGCCGCGATGTGCTCCAGGCGGGACGACTCGTCGGTGCCGATCTCGACATACTCCTCCTTGAGCCTGCCATTTTCATCGGTGGTGCCCTCCGGATAGATGTCGATGACCTCCGCGGGAAGGCCAGTGGTGTCCAGGTCCCTGCGGACAGGTTTCACCTTGACGGTTATGGTTCTGGTCATCTGCCGTTCAGCCGCTTCAACCTCTTTGTCGAGCCGGGCGCGCTCCTCGTCAGTCAGGTGTTCCTGCTCGAAGAGGAGAAGCTGGTCCGGATCAAGAGGCAGATTCTTTTCCGACATCTTGCCGAAGACCTTGCGGCGAAGCCACAGGAGAGTGTCGCTGAGTTTCCTGATTTCCGCGTCTTTCTGGGAGATTATGGTATCCTTCCGGGATATTTCGGCGTCTTTCCGAGAGATTTGGGCATCCTTGCCGACGACGGCTTCGCGAAGCCTTTCGACCTCCGCGAGTGCTGATATCAGTTGCTCTTCCACCGTCATTTTCCTGTCTTTTTTCAATACCTAAAGTTACGAAAAAAGTGCCGTATATGCAACTCTATGGCCGATTTTGTGATGTCATTTCCGCAACTTTTTCAGGCTGTCGAGACGTTGCCTGCGACTGTCCGGCTTCTCGATGATGCCTTCAACCAGAAGGACAAGATCGCGCCATTCGATGATGCCGAACAGGTTGTCTCCTCCAATATCGGGACCTCGACCAAGAGTGCCTGCCTCAAGCAGCTTGGAGTAGATGACCATTCCTCCCGGCTCCCAGTGAAGGAGCTTGATGCGGTTACGGTTTCTGTTGATGAAGATGTACACGTCGCCGTTGCAGGGATCGCTGCCGAGGATGTTGGTCACTATGCCGCTGAGAGAATGATAGCTCTTTCTCATGTCGGTGGGCTGGTTGTACAGCAGATACCGCATACTGTCGTTCAGGCTAAACATGACCGCCGGATGCCCTGATTATACTTTGGATAATGTCCCGGCTCATCTCCTCCTGGATGCGCATCATCGTGCCGCTGGGAGTGCGCAGTTCGATGCTGAGCGTCTGGGATGAGGAGGCCTCCTTCCTGCCTTTCGCCTTCCTGCCTGACGTTGCGGCAAAAGACGGCATGGGCACAAAGGCCCCGTCGGAATACAATTCCAGAAACTCTCCCTTGGATTCTGAGGATTCCTGCTCAAGGGCATATCGGGACTTGCTGTCGTAGAACTTCCATGCCGGGATTCCAAGTTCCGCCAGCCTTGTCTTGTAGGAGATGCCGTTCTTCTTGCAGTAGGTCATAACCTCCGCAACTTCTTCGCGTGTCATCATAAGAATAAAATGTTTTCCGCGAAGGTACCCCTGATGCTTCAGGATTCAATGACGGGCTTCACCGGTGGCTTACAACCTTTGGATAGTTTGAAAAGTTCAATTCGATGCTTCGACAAGCTCAGCAACCGTAACATACTGGTCGCTGAGCCTGTCGAAGCGACTTTATAACTATCAAACCACATTATTTTGATGCACAATGGCCAGAAAAATCAAAAGTCAAATTTTGGTCCACCGTGCAAAATTTGGCTTTTGCTTTTTTCTGGTCATCACCTACATAAGTAATCCTGAAATTGCTTTAAGGCAGTGGTCTGCCTCAATAGAGCTTTAGTCTTCCCAGGAAATCGTCCGAGACTCGTCAGGATTGACCGTGATGTGCACCCGCAACGTCTCCTCCGGAAGAATCTCCTCGATGTTCTCCGGCCATTCCATTATGCAGAGACACCCGCTGTCGATGTAGTCGTAGAACCCGATATCAAGAGCCTCCGCTGTCTTGGTGATACGGTAGAAATCAAAGTGATACATCGGTTCCCCGGAACCGGTGCGATACTCGTTCACAATCGCGAACGTCGGAGAACTGACTGCGTCCTCCCGCACCCCGAGTCTCCGGCAGACAGCCGTGGTGAACGTTGTCTTACCGGCTCCCATAGGAGCGTAGAACGCAATGATATTATGCCCTTTTGTCTGTGAAAGGAACTCGCCCGCGGCCCTGTCGATGTCCTGCAGGTCTTTTATGATTATCTCGTGTCTCATGTCACAAATGAATTTATGGCCTCAGCCAAGTCTCTGGATTCTGCGGCGTGCGCCCCGACCAGATCTGGAAATGCAACTGCGTCTCTCCGCCGATGGTGTCCACTGTTCCGACAGCCTGTCCCGTCTTCACCTTGTCTCCGGCCTTGACGCTGACAGTTCCAAGCTTGCAGTAGAACGAGAAATAGTTGCCGTGCTGCACAAGCACGCACTTGTTGTAACCCGGCATGACCACAATCTGTTTCACGACACCGTCAAACACAGCCTTGATTTCCGTCCCGGCCGGAAGCGCGATGGTCACACCATTGTTGAACGGAAGCTTGAGATTTGTGTAGACCGGATGGAAGCGCTGGCCGAAATGATCCACGACAGGACCGTCCGCCGGCCACGGAAGCTTGCCCTTGTTCGCCTCGAATTTCTTGGCCAATGTGTAGTCGATCGGCTTGCGTGTCACAGTCTTCGATCCTCCCTTCCCGGACTTGCCGGATGAACCTTCGGTGGCAGCGCGGATGATCCTCTCAATCTCTCTGTTGAGAGCCTCCACCTCACGCTGTTTTCTGGACAGGTCTGACTGGTACTTCTTCTTGTTTTTCTTAAGTTGGCTAACCAGACTTCTAGCCTCGTCCTCCTCGGTCTTGAGCTTGTTCATCTCAGCCACCCTGCCAGCCCTGACCGCCTCCGCATCCTTCTTTATCGCGGACAAAGCAGCGCTTTCCTTTTCAAGTTCCTCTTGAATGTCAATGATTTTCGAGGCCTGTACATTCATCTGCCTTGACAGATCCCGCAGGTAGCCGTATCTCCTGAAAGCCTGCCCGATGTTGTCGCTGGCCAGAATGTACATATACCATACCTTCGGACTTCTGTTGACGTAGGCCCCCCGCACAAGCCTTGCATAGTGCGCTGACAATGTGTCCAACCTTGCCTTGATGACCCTGATTTCGATCTCCTTTCTTGCGATCGAGTCTGAATATTCAGAAATCTCCCTGTCGCTTTCTTCAATGAGCCGCTTCCGGGAGTCAACCTTCCCGCTGATGAGTGTCAGGCGGTTCATCGCATTCGCGCTTTTTGTGGAATTGACCCTGATCTGCTCGTCCAAAATGGCTATCTCCTTCTGCAGACGTGCCTTACGAGCCTCCTGCGCCCGAGTGTTCTGGGAATATGCCGGAATATGCCAGGCCAGGGCGGCGATGACAGCAAAAATGAATATTCCGGTCCGTCTTCCCATTATTCCTTACCCTCCGCTTTCCTGTTTTCCGCCAGAGTCCTGTAAACCTTGGCGAGGTCTGTCTCTCCAAGAGCCTCAAGCACAACGGCATAATGCTCCAGACTTGTCACACTCTCTTTCGCACCGTATAGCATCGCGTGCTTGAACTGCGTCTTGGCCTCCTGATTCCTCCCCAAAAGGTGAAGAATCCATCCGTATGTGTCCAGATATGTCGGGTTGTCGGGCTCTTTCTCGATGGTCTTCTTGCTCATCGCACAGGCTTTCTTCAGTTTGCTGCCCTTGAGCGCAAGAAAGTAGGCGTAGTTGTTCAGCGCCGGCGCATAGTCCGGATTGATTTTCAGCACCTGAGCGTAGACCTTGAAAGCTTCCTTCTCGTTCCCGAGCTCGTGGTACATGTCCCCGATGGAGGACAGGGCCGGAATCGTCACGGAGGTGTCGCCCTGAGCTATCTCGATGATTCTCTTGTTGTTGTCAATGATTCCCTGCCAATCCTTCCTGTTGTAGCAGGAGACGTTCTTCATGTCCAGAAACGAGGTCTCCTTCGGAAATCTCACTAGAGCGCTGTCGCAAGCCGTATCCAAGGCATCCCAGTCTTTCTGAAGTCCGAGAAGCTGGACGTATGCGCCTGTGGCACCGAGGCTTTGGGGGTACAAGGTCATATTCTTGTGCAGCAATTCCTTGGCCTTGGCAATTCTTTCCGTCGAGTACCAGTATAACCCGGCGGCGGTGAGCGCTGAACTGTCAGAAGGGTGGCACTGCACCAGATTCTCGTACAGTGTGTCGATCTGCGGCTTGACGTTTTGGAGGAATCTCGGGTCGGAACGCCTTACGAGCATGTCAAGATATTGCGTCTTGGTCTGGATGTCGGTCTCCTCGTCGCTTACGAACTGGTTCACTGTCTTGAAGAATTCCGGAAAGTTCCGGCGGATGCGGTACACCTCTGATTCGCCGAGCAGGGCCGGCATATACCCGCTTTGAAGGTCCAGAGCCTCACGGTAGTAGGCGAGAGCTGCCGTGTCTTTATATTCAGCCATCGAGTGGTCGCCCAGTTTGGTGAGGACGTAGGGGGAGGAGAATTCCTTGTTGTAGTCCTCCAGGGTTTTCAACGCCTCCTCCGGCTTGTTCTGACGGAGGAGAATGTCGTACCTTGTAGCCGTCACGTTCTCACTCTTTCCGAACACATTCTCGATCTGGTCCATCGCAGCCAGAGCCTTGTCGTACTGGTTCTGCTTGAGGTAAAGGTTGACCAGCGTGAAATAGATGTCATTCTTCTTAGGGAAATCCTTCAGCAGTTCCTCGTAAGTGGCGACAGTCAGATCGTCCTCTCCTGTCATTGAATATGTCCGCGCGAGTCTTTCCTTGTACCAGAAATTGGACGGGTCGATCTCGGACGCCTTCTTGAAAGCCGCTTTCGCTCCGTTCACGTCGTTGAGGTAAAGGCGGCACATCCCAAGGTAATAGAACGCTGCATCGTTCCCTGGAGCCGTCTCTGTCAGCTTCTCCAACTTGTCTTTAGCTTTCCCATACTGTTTGCCGTCCAAAGCGGCGACAGCGTCAATCAATTCATTCTCAGCTGTCTTCGCAATCCGATTGTCCTGAGGATTTCTTATCTTGTTCTCTTGTGAATATCCAAGCCCGGATGCCACAAGCATCCAGGCCAGAGTCACCGTTATCAGCCTTTTTCCATTCATATTCTTATATTCCCGAGTCTAAAGTACAAAAATAGCACTTTTATAAGAATATATTGATACGAATTTTGTGCCGTCCGGTCGCTGTGGTTCGGCAATCTCACCAACCAGTCTGTCGCGGTCTCTGAGTCTGCGGTTGCTGAGTCTGCGGTTGCTGAGCTTGTCGAAGCATCGAAGCATCGATGTGACCGTAGTGCAAACAAAAAACAGGTCCGGAATCCCGGACCTGTCATATTCAATGTGTCTGTAACGACTAGAGGTTGGCGTTGTCCTCTTTCCAGTCAGCAACCGGAGGAACGATGCCGAGGTTGATGATCTCCTCACGCATATTGCAGAGGTGCTCGTAAGACTTGCGGAGGTCGGCCATTTCGGCTTCGGTTCCCTGAGGCTCAGTGAAGTGAACACCGGTCGCGTCGATGGTCGTAGGCATGGCCATCATCACATTCTTGAAACCGCACTTGTCGCAGTTTACATAGCAGCCGGCAGGCCATGTGAACGGAGTTCCGCCCATCGCGCCTTCAATCATCTTCACAGCCTGGTAGGCAGGGCTCTGGAATGAAGAGCGTCCGCGGAGCTTGATGATGTTCGATCCGCCCTGGATGGTGTCGTGCTTGATCTGGGCCCAGCGCTCCTCGGAGATGTTGAACTCGGAGAGAGGCTTGCCGTCAACCTTGGCGTTTGAAGCGAACACGGCCATCTGCTCGCCGTGGCCACCATAGGTGTAGCAGTCGGTAACCTTTGACTGCTGCACGCCGCACTCCTTCGCGATCTGCTCCTGAAGACGTGTTGAGTCAAGAGCGGCGAGAGATGTGAGCTGGTTTGGCTTGAGGCCTGAGTGGATGAGGGCTGTGAGCGCTGTGACGTCGGCCGGGTTGAAGATGACCACAACGTGCTTAACGTCAGGGCAGTACTCCTTGATGTAGTCACCGAACTGAGCGGCGATCTGGCAGTTGCCTTTGAGAAGATCCTCGCGGGTCATGCCGTCCTTGCGCGGAGCTCCACCAGAGGAGATGATGAACTTGGCTCCTGTGAAAGCCTCCTTCGGATCGGTTGTCCAGCTTACGTTCGCTCCCGGGAAGGCGCAGTGGCACATTTCCTCTGCGACACCGTGAACGGCCGGTTCGATGATGTCATAAAGGCAGACATTAGGAGTAAGACCGAGCATAAGAGCGGTCTGAGCCATGTTTGAGCCGATAGCACCGCCGGCACCGACGATGAGCAGCTTCTCATTTGTCAAAAATCCCATTGTAGAAAAAATTTTATGTTAAAATCCTATAACTGTCAAAAGCGTTACAAAGATAACAATTTCCGTTGTATTTTCTTTCTAAATCAAAAAATCATTATATTTGCACCGCTAAAGAAGATTAACGTATTATATGGAACCTCCCAGTTCTATTCTGACAGACGGCAAATCAAAGGCGGACCCCCGATCGGACGATCCGCTGTCGTGCAGCACGTTGAATAATCATTCGTTAACCATCCCGAGTCTGCTGAAGGCCACGGGAGGATTGTCTTGTTTGAATATCAGAATCTATGGCACTATATCTTAAAAAGGAATTGGAAGAATCCAGATCCCTGATCGGGGTCTGGCAGATAACCGAAACGGAAGAAAAGCTCCGCGAGCTGGCCTCTGTCCCTACCGATGAGATGGAGGAGATCTCGTTCATCAGCAATGAGTCGCTCCGCAAGCAGAGACTGGCGGTAAGGGCGCTTCTTTGCGAACTGTTCGGCGAGAAGGTTTACCTCAGCCATCACGACAACGGCAAGCCTTACCTTGAGAACAGCGTGACCAACATAAGCATCACCCACACCGACAAGTACGTCGCCGTCATACTGAATGACAACGAGGATGTCGGCATTGACATCGAATCCCTGTCCCGCGACTTCTCAGCCGTGGAGCGCAAGGCCCTTTCCGAGGACGAACTTGAGGACCTTGACGACGACAAGAGGAACGAGCAGCTGGCGATCTACTGGTGCGCCAAGGAAGCCATATTCAAAAGACTTTCCGCCTACAGGGTGAATTTCGCCGAGCAGATCGAGGTGGAGCGCTTCCGCCCGAAGGGGGAGGGAGAGCTTGACGCCACATTCATCCACAAGGATGGCTACGAGGAGGAGTTCGAACTTGAATATATCACCTTTGACAATCATGTGCTTGTCTGGGTGGTCGGATAGAATTGTCAACCATTTTTAACCTATAAGTATCATGTCAACAACGGTTTTGGTGATAATCGCCCTTTTGGCGGTGATATTCATTTACATTTTCCTGACGCAGAGGAATTTTGTCGCTCTGGAGGAAAAGATGAAGAACGCTTTCAGCCAGATCAACGTGCAGATGAAGTCCAGATGGGACGCCGTGACGAATCTGGTCGAGATGACCAAGCAATACACAAAGTACGAGCACGACACTCTTGTGGACGTGATTTCCAAGCGTAACGCCAACGTCTCAAGTCCGGCCGAGCTTGCGGAGAGTGAGGCTTCTCTCCGTTCCGTTGTCGGGCGCTTGAATGTCGTTGCGGAGCAGTACCCTCAGTTGGGTGCCAACACGGTGTTTGTCAAGACAATGGGCGACATCAAGGACTATGAGGAGAAAGTCCGTCTCAGCAGGATGGTCTACAATGACTGTGTGACCAAAATGAATATGATGGTTCGCCAGTGGCCTTCTTCCATGGTGGCCTCCATGCTGCATTTCACGACGCATGATCTTCTGCCGGAGGACCAGTCGGTAGTCAACGCCCCTTCTGTCTCGGACATATTCAACAAGTAGGAATATGAGGAGGCTTCAGGCTTTTTTCCTGGCCGTCATCTTGTCACTCGTCGCTGTCCCGCTTTGTGCCGGCAGCGATGTTGACTCGTTGAGGATCAACGTGGAACTGCGTGATGACGGATCTGCGGTCGTGACAGAGACGTGGCGGATTGACGTTTCCGATGACATTACCGAATGGTATCTTGTCGCCGACAACATGGGTCGGATGACCATCGAGAATCTGAGAGTAAGCGATGAGACCGGCAATGAATATCTAAATGAAGGCGAGTGGGATGTGAACCGCAGCCGTGCCAGGAAGGCCGGCAGGTGCGGGCTAGTCACAAAATCCGACGGCTACGAGATCTGCTGGGGCGTGGGAAGCTCAGGCTGGCACACTTATACCGTGCGCTATCTGCTTACGGGTCTTGTGAAGGGGCACGAGGACATGGACGGATTCAACCACATGTTCGTGACACGTGACCTTGGATCATCTCCTCAATCCATCATACTGACAATCAGAAAGCTAGGCGTGGCTTTCACGGCCGAGAACACCAAGGTCTGGGCGTTCGGCTTCCGTGGTGAGATCCATGTCGAGGATGGTGCGGTGGTCGCCCGCACAACTCAGCCTTTTACCAGAAGAAGCGCTTTGATCGCAATGGTCGGTTTTGAGAAAGGGCTCTTCCATCCTGCTCTTACAGAGGTCCGTACCTTTGACGAGGTGCGACAGGCTGCGATGGAGGGCAGTGATTATCGTGAACCCGAAGAGGAGGGTGATGGCGTTTTTTGGTATGGACTTCTTATCGGCCTGGGTGTCATCCTTTCCGTTTTCGTTTCGGTGAAGGTGATTGTCAAGACGGTCAGGCGAAAAAGAGAACTGCTTGGCGGGAGAATGAAGGATGTGGCGTGGTTCAGGGACGCTCCTTTGGGTGGAGACCTGAAGAGATCCAGCAATATTCTTCTCGCATTCTCGGGCAACACAATGCAGGAGAGGCAGAACTTGATCGCCGCCTACATAACCAGACTTTTCTATCGCGGGGCTTTCGAGATCGTCCCGCAGCATGGAAAATCAAAGCCTTTGATGAAAATCAAGGACCTGGAGATTGACAATCATGATGATTCCAGTTCGGACACTGGACTTGAGTCGAGACTCTATTCATTCATCAAAGAGGTGGCCGGGGAGGATGGAATCCTGCAGAAAAACGAACTTCAGCGTTGGGCGGACCGCCACGGCGAGGAACTTTACGATTGGGGGCAGGATGCCAAGAACGACGCCACAATCTGGACTATTACCCCGGAGGATGCCAGACAGGTCTTCGGTCTCAGAAGGTATCTGAAAGATTTCACTTTGATAAAGGACAGAGGCGTTGTCGAGGTCAAACTTTGGAATGACTACCTTATCTTCGCTTCCCTGTACGGCATAGCAGATCAGCTGATGAAGGATTTCCGTAAGGTGTGTCCGGAATATTTCACATTGTCTTCAGCGGCCGAGCTCCTTGATGATGACATGACCACTTTGGTGATCTGGAACATGATCAACATGACCTCCCGCAACTTCAACACGGCGGCCATCGCTTATGAGGCTTCCCGTGCCGGCGATTCCGGTTCTTCCTGGAGCGGCGGTGGCGGCATGTCTTCCTGGGGCGGTGGCGGAGGCTTCTCCGGTGGCGGCTCAGGCGGCGGAGGACGCTGATGACCCCGTTAACCGAGCCTGCCGTAGCGAAGTACGTGGCCTCATTATGTTCATCGGACTCTAATCCGGATGTGCAGGCATCCCCTATCCCCATTCCTTGGTCGCTGAGCCTGTCGAAGCGGCAGTGCAGGTCAAACGTATGAGGAGCGTACCATAACCGGAATCAAAAACACGGCATTTTGCCTGCCGTAGCTGCAGTGGAGACCAAGCCGCTATCAGTCAAAGGATTAAACGATAGTCTTTAGTTATTGCAAACTAAAGACAACACGTTATCTGAATGATAACAAATACCTTATAATCCACTCGTTGATTATCAGGCTGTGGCGGGTAATTATCTGAATATCAGAGGGAAAGCACTCTGCTCTAGTCTTGATTCGAGGACTGGGACAAGGTGCTTTTGCGTTCATATTCAATAAGTTGAGTGCCACGGCCGTCATCAGCGGACTGAGGGAGCCGGCCCGTCAATGAAGACCGGTGGGGCGAGCGGGACGAAGGTGCGCTCATCGAAGTCTCGGATCTCGTCGTTATGGTAGGTACGAGAGGCGTTCGAGCGGTTGACGGCATCGTAGGCCACGAAGGTTTCGTAGTCATATTCCCAAGAATCGCTTTCGGACAATTTTCATTATCCGCTTGTAGATCGCCTCGCGGGACGGAGCGTTGTAACCGCCGACGTTGTGGCGCATGATGCTCTGGTCTGTAGGACGGTAGGCTCCGTACAGGTAGGTCAGGGCACCTTGATAGACACCGACCTTACTGCGGAATCGTCGCATTTGCCGCAGGAGGAAAGTAGAATCAGGGCGAAGAATAGAGTCGTTATCTTCCTCATCTTGATTAACGGTTAAGTAACGAATGTTCAATTATTCCTTCCAAAGGAATGTCATTCATCATTTCTGGATTGTCAAGATCTAATCCAACCGTGTTTATCGCCGGTATGTTTTCGACATTGTTCACAAGGTGAGTAGGCCAAGCCACCAAATGATAATGTTCATCATCTGGATTATCAATATTGGTACGGTCAAACGAATAGAACCCTTTCTTTGCCATACGAACAAATGATGGCAGATAGTGTTCAAGGTTTACATTCATTCCTCTCAAGAAGGCTTCATTGATGTGTATCTCATTATTCGTGTTAATATCCTCCAGCGCTTCTGCTGCTCGTTGGCTTGGCCTAAGCACGCTATAGTTATTGATAAAGTTCGGAATATTACCACCAGCAGATGCAACATGAACATAAATTCCATTGATAGCACAGAACCAATCAATATCTCTGGTGCGAATTTCAGATGCAGTATATATCCTTCCCATAATATTATCTCTGATGTGTCAAACTTGGAAAAACAGCCCTGCAATTAGCGCAGTAAGGGATGACTTGTCTAGTCCTTGGGCGCAATGCTGTACTAAACAGAATCTGATCTAATCCCACACAGTTGTCTTTGAGCAACTTATTCGCCGCATGTGGCTCAGCGCAATTGCCGATTGTGTATGGACAACCATTTCTGGAATGTTGCCCAACTCCGCCCAATCGAGTCAATGCGATTTCCAACAGCGGTTCGTACATTCCTGATGCCGGTTTTGATGAGTTCCCACTGTATATCCGATTATTACCACCATTCATTTTACAAGACACTACTACTGCAGGGTAGTCCCATATTCTAGGGCTTCGACGACGTCTTATGACGTTATTTGCAACTGAACCACTATACTGGTCAACGCTTCTTTCTAAATCTGGATATAGCATATTTCATTAAATTTTTCAAGTAAATGTTGGTGATAGGCCATTTGACCTATCACCAATCTAAGACTAAAAATCATAAGCTTTGATGTTGTCCTTGTATCTACACCAACCTGAGTTCTTATAGGCATCAACGGATTCCCTTGGGACCCAAATCGTCAATTGGTTTAGATTAGCGTCTCTAAATTGATAGGAATCCAAAACAGGTGGCACTATCGCTTTGACATATACATCTTTAAGAAGGTAACATCCATCAAACGGATCAATAAGTTGCGTAATTGTACTTGGTAAAATAACTTTAGATAATTTCTCGCATCCATTAAAACACCATTGTCCTACAGTCATAACACCTTCCTGAAGTTCTACTTTCTTCAACAATTTACATGAGCTAAAACTAAGGAAACCAGATGATTTAAGACATCCTGGAATTGATATTTCCTCAAAGTCGTTATCACCAAACGTCCAACCTCCTATATAGTTCAAATCTTCATTCCATATAATATTACGTAGTTTACAATGTTCGAATGCATACGATGAAATAGTTTGCAGTTTCTTGGGCAATACCAATGTATTATTGTTGAAAGCTTTGCTGCAAGATGAAAAGGACATGTCCCCTATTTTCTGAACATTATCAGGAATTACTAGTGACGTTATCGTCTTACAGTAGGCGAATGCATAATCACCTATTGAAGTCAAACTCTGAGGTAATTTTACGGATAAGAGTCCAGTACAAGATTCAAATGATTTTTTTCCAATAGTTGACACTGTATTAGGTATAACTATAGATTGTAGTTTTGACTGCTGATAAAACGCCATGTTGCCAATAAATGTAAGTGGCTTCTCAAAAGTAATGATTCCCACATCGCCAACATAAGTATTAGAAACTATAGCAGAACCAAATGCATCCTCAATATACGGCTTTAACACTTTCTTATCGGTTGTCGTGTATATGATGACATTATCTGACTGGTAAACAACAACATCGCAAGACGTGGTAACATTTCCTACCACAGCAGTTATCTTTGCTTGACCAGCATTGATGGCGATCACCTTACAGTTGTCAACCTTGGCGACAGACTCATCGGAGGATGACCAAGTCACGGTCTTGTTCGTAGCGTCATCCGGCTTCACTGTGGCGGTCAAGGTGGCGGACTCGCCTACGGCAAGGGACAATGTGGTCTTGTCCAGGGTTACGGACGACACAGGGACGGTTACGGTAACGACACACTCGGCGGCCTTGCCGCCACATTTCGCTGTCACGGTGGCTTTGCCGGACTTAACGGCGGTCACCTTGCCGTCGGCAACCTTCGCAACCGACTCATCGGAGGATGACCAAGCCACGGTCTTGTCCGTCGCATCATCCGGCTTCACTGTGGCGGTCAAGGTGGTGGACTCGCCTACGGCAAGGGACAATGTGGTCTTGTCCAGGGTTACGGATGACACTGGGACGGTCACGGTAACGGTGCACTCAGCGGTCTTGCCGCCACATTTCGCCGTCACTGTGGCCTTGCCGGACTTGAGGGCGGTCACCTTGCCATTGTCAACCTTTGCAACAGATTCGTCGGATGAAGACCATGTCACATTCTTGTCCGTGGCGTTGTCTGGTTTTACCGTAGCGGTCAACTGAGCGGTCTCGCCAACCGCCAAGGAAAGAGTGGTTTTGTCAAGGGTCACAGAACCTGTCGGGACGGTCACAGTGACCGCACACTCCGCGGTCTTTCCATCACACTCGGCGGTTATGGTGGCCTTGCCGGACTTGAGGGCGGTCACCTTGCCGTCGTCAACCTTGGCAACAGATTCATCTGAGGATGACCATGCAACAGTCTTGTCCGTCGCGTCGTCCGGCTTTACCGTGGCGGTCAAGGTCGCAGACTCACCGACGGCCAAAGAGAGCGTAGTCTTGTCTATGGTGATTGACTCGGTGTTCACGGAAACAGTCACCACACATTCTGCAGAACAAGTGCCGGATTTGGCAGTGATTGTAGCCTTACCTGATTTGTGGGCTGTTATCTTACCGTTTGACACTGAGGCGACGGCATCATCGGAAGATGTCCATACAACAGCCTTGTCGGTAGCATCATCCGGTTTGACAGTGGCCGTGATGGTCTCTGTCTCGCCGACTTGCATTGACAAGCTGGTCTTGTCCAATGAGACAGATGTCACAGCTATGATCTTTGCTGAGACCTTGACAGTACAAGTCGTCGACTTGCCTCCGGCGCTGGCGGTGATTGTGGCCGTGCCTTCTTTGATGGCGGTCACTGTGCCGGAATTCACACTGGCGACCGAGGCGTTGGACGAAGCCCAGATCACGCCATCATATTCAGCGTCCTTCGGAAGGACGATTGCCACAAGGTTGAAAGTCTCACCTTCTACCATTTCTATTGTTGCTGTGTTCAAGGACACAGATGAGACTTCCACTTGAGTCTCTTTCTCGGTACACCCTGCAATGAAAATTGCAAATAGAACCGCACTTATTAACCTAATTAATTTCATAACTGTTAATTATTTATTTGATT
This sequence comes from uncultured Bacteroidales bacterium, assembly GCA_934698975.1. GTDB lineage: Bacteria > Bacteroidota > Bacteroidia > Bacteroidales > UBA932 > Cryptobacteroides. Next base: position 31,251 of record CAKUVR010000019.1, on the reverse strand, counting down.
TGTAACACTTAATCTTCTCCAATGATTTTTTTGCATCTTCTATTAAATCATCCATTTCTGACGTGATTCCCTCGCCGTCAAGGTCTTTGAAATTATCCTTCGCTCCGACTATTATTGATACTTTGTTTGAGGTCACATTTGTCCAAAAACATTCCAACTCATGAAGGTATGTTTTAACAACTTTCGAGTCAACTGTAATTCCGTCATATTTTTGTTTATCGATGTTATTAAGATAGTTGAAATAGTGACAGCACAATTCAAGAAACACTTTCAACTCTTCGTTCAAATATCGATATTGACACAGTTCTATGTATGGTTTATAGTCATTGACTTTTTCCAACAAACTCAATGAACATACTCCGCCCGCTTCTATTAATGACTCTGAGGAAGATTTCTTGAAACTGAACTTTACTCTCTCATTCATTTGGATGATATCACTTTGTAAGCCAAGTAACTGAGACATTTTGTTATCTTTAGATTGACTCTTGTTGAAAATCATCTGCTCTTTCAATGTGTAGTACAATAGAAAAATGCTGCATAGGCCAACGATCGGTGCCGTTATCCCACCGATAGTATCACCGATCTGTCCTGTTTCGGTGAAGTTCAGACAATCCGCTAATGCTGGCGCGGTGAAAAGAACGGGACAAACTATCATTGCAACTAAAGTACATATTACGAAGGTGAGTGCATTATCATCTGATGGTAACATAGGCTCTATTTTTCAGTATAATTTGCATATATAATCTCTGTGGAGAACAGTTTGTGGATAGGGTCATACCCTAACACCTTAAAGTTTCCCTCAAAAGTGACGTGTGGCTCTATAGTGAGACTAGAGACTATCTCATCATTATCTTCATGTCTTTCCTGCACTCTACCATTAGCATGAAATTGTCCCTCTCTGCAGTCTTCAAGACAATAGTCACTAACTGCACACCCATTTTGATATAGCGCCTGCTCTACAAAAACGTCATTAGCTGACACTTCTATAGCCAAGCCTTTGTTTAGATAATATTCATGAAGTTCGTCAGCAATGCTTCTTTCCAAATTGGTTCGTTTTACGTTTGCGGGCATAATCCACATGTTATATGTCAGCCCAGCCCCAGATGCCGATTAAGTTGGTATATACAAAGAAAGTGTGGAGCCGATTCGTTTATCTCTGAAGAGGCTCTGACAAAGCCCGAAAGTAAATAAAACGGAAACAATCCCCACACCTGTATCGTTGAGTGTGAGGTACACGCAAACGAATACAGATGAAATGGTGTTGTCGTTTACCCTACTTTCTATGGAAACTGTCAGATTTCTTCAGAAGGATAGTGCGAAAACACTTTCATCAAATATGTCTGTTTCAGGCCATCGGGCCTAAAACGGTGCTAAGATAGTGATATTTTCGGAAATGACAACACCTGCTGGATTGTTTCCGGCTGGAAATTAGCAAAATACCGTTGAGGGCGCAATGGTGCGGCTGTTCTTTTTAGGTGCAATGGCCTCTTGATAAATTCATATCAGCCGCTGCACCCGGCGCGTCATCATTGAGACTCAAAGATATGCCTGGCCATTGTCATTCCACGCCAACATTCAAGCCAAGCCTGACGGCCAGTTAGGTAATCAGTCTATGACCTGCTACATTCGGCAACCTGCCCGAACATGGTTGCCTTTTCAGTGGACGCGTGTATTGCAATCTTGCAAAATGGCGGCATACTATCGTGCTTCTGCGCCGGTGTGGAGCACGGCAGTATGCCGCCTATGGTTTCCAGGTCCATAGGCGGCATATTCACCGGCTTTTCGTTGTGCTCAAGGCGGTTTTGTGTGCCGCCATATTCACAAAATGCGACTGTCGCCGACCCGGGTATATAATGTCGGTGGCGGCGAGATTGCAGACTGTGAAAAAGTCTGGCGGCAATATAGGCAATATAATTGTTCTGCAACTGCTGACGTGCCATGTTTGCCAACAGCGATTAGTTGCCGTTAGAATAAAAGAGTAGGAAATATCCGAAAAAGATTTTTAACTTGAGCGCCATAGTTCGTAGAACGAAGGACTTGGCCGGTCGCTTCGACATGCTCGGCGACCGCGGTGGTCATGACCGTTCCGTCAATTGCAAAATACAACAGAATTATTAGGCTGTGGCAGGTAATTTCTTGAAAATCAAAAGGGAAAGCGCTCTGTCCTGGTCTTCATATCAGAACCAGAGCGGGAGCACTTTCTCGGTCATATTCAATAAGTTGAGTGCCACGGCTTTCATCAGCGGACTGAAGGAGCCGGCCCGTCAACGAAGACCGGTGGGGCGAGAGGGATGATGAAAAAATAGGTGGGGCTACAAAAAAAGCGGACGAAAATTTCGTCCGCTTTTTGTCGGGGTACAGTGACTCGAACACTGGACCCTCTGGTCCCAAACCAGATGCGCTAGCCAACTGCGCCACACCCCGATAACATTCCTTCGGGTTAACCCCTCAGGCCTTTCCTGACAACCGCTCGTGAGAGACGCTCTCATTGGAAAGGACTGCAAAGTTATGCCTTTTTTTGAAATTCGCAAAACTTTTTTGAAAAAATCAACTATCTTTGAATGAAAATATTCTAAATCCATTGTTTGGCTGCCCTTGCGGCAGACACTGCGGTGTTTTGGGGAGATTATTTATCGCATAGCAATTTTGAGATATGATCATACAGGCGAAAGGCATAGAAAAATCTTTTGGGGACTTGAAGGTTCTTCGAGGAATTGATTTTCAGGTGGATAAATCGGAAGTGGTGTCTATAATGGGGGCGTCGGGAGCCGGTAAGTCCACTCTTCTTCAGATTCTGGGCACGCTGTCAACCCCGGATGCCGGTTCGCTGGAGATAGACGGTACGGATGTCCTGCACTTGAGCGGCAAGGACCTGTCCGCCTTCAGGAACAGGCGGATTGGTTTTGTGTTCCAGTTCCATCATCTTCTTCCAGAATTCAACGCTCTTGAAAATGTGATGATTCCGGCATTTATTGCAGGGCGTTCGGACAAGGATGCCAAGGCCGCCGCCACAAAACTGCTTAAGGATATGGGACTCGGCGAAAGGATGGAGCACAAGCCGTCTGAACTCTCCGGAGGAGAACAGCAGAGAGTCGCCATCGCCAGAGCTCTGATCAATGAGCCGGCCATTCTTTTCGCCGATGAACCGTCAGGCAATCTGGACTCAAAGACAAAGACGGAAATCCATCAACTTTTCTTCGACCTCAGGCAACGTTACGACCAGACAATCGTCATTGTGACCCATGACCCCGACCTCGCCGTCATGTGCGACAGGTCTCTTTTCATGCGTGACGGACAGTTCGTTGAAGAATGACTCCGTGTTCAAAAGATGAGTGTCTTTCATTTCAAGCGGTTTGATGTCCGCAACGAACGTTCCGCCATGAAGGTCAACACCGACGGGGTTCTGCTCGGAGCCTCAACGGCGGTGCTGCCGGGCGACAGACGAATCTTGGACATAGGCACAGGAACCGGTACGGTGGCGCTGATGATTGCCCAGAGAATGGAAACGGATTGCGATGGCGAGGAATGGAATATTCAAGGGATAGACATCGACATCCCGTCAGCGGAGGAGGCGGCTGGGAATTTCCGTCAGTCGCCATGGCAGGAGCACCTGGAGTCAGTGAATATGGGCCTTGCGGCATTCAGAAAAGCTAATCCGGGCGCCTGTTATGATCTGATCGTCTCGAACCCTCCATATTACGACAACTCGCTCCAGGCTCCGGAGGCCAGGCGTAATTCAGCACGCCATACCGGCGATTCTGAAAACCAGGAATCTCTTTCCTACCGTGAAATTCTTGAATATGCCTCCGAGGTTCTCGGAGAGGATGGCCGTGTCTCCATGATACTTCCCGCCGATCAGGAGAAAGCATTGTCACGTCATGCGAGAATGTGTGGGTTCTTGCCGTGGAAAATCTTGAGAATCAAATCGGTGGAACGTAAGCCTGTGTCAAGGTTGATAGTTCAGTTCAAGCGAAGGGACAAGGTTGGCGGTTCTCCTCAGGAGGAACAGCTGACGCTTCTTGACGAAAGAGGGAAGCGTACTTCCCAGCATGCTTCCCTCGTAACAGATTATTGTCTGTAACCAAACTAACCATTAACCAATTGACCAAAAAAATAATCTGTTATTTTCCGTTATTTTCTTTCTCCTTTGTTGTCGTTTTTGTTCAGTCTGTGAATCTGTTGCCTGCGGAATGATTCCTCCGCGACGTACAGTTTCGCCACTTTCTTACCCGGGAGTATCTTGCGATACTCGACAATATATTTACTATCAATATCCTTGCCACAATTCTGTGATTCTATGTATTTATCCAACAAAGAATTGATTTCGTCGTCATTTTTGCCGGCCTTGATGGCTTCATCGAGAGCTTTGTAGGCGTCAAGGACAACCTTGAACGAATTTTTTTTCTCTCGTTCGCATTTGTTGTAGACCGGCCAGAATCTCTCTGCCTCGGCGCTTGTCAAGTCCATCGCGTCTGTAAGATAGGCGATTTTCTCGGCTTTCCACCTGTCGTGCCAATCTTTCTTGTCCTTCTCCTGAGCCGTCACGCAGGTGGCGGTGAGAACCAGGACTGAGAGTATGAATAATATACGTTTCATATCAATTCTATTTTTTTGCGATCAGTCCGGCATATTCAATCAATTCGGCCGGGGTACCTGAGTCAATAAGGTAGTTGACCACGTCATCATTGGAAACCGTGTCTTGCGTGTCGGCTTCCGGATGAAGATATTCATCGGCCCGGAGCATGGCCGCATAGGCGAACTCATTATAATAGAGATCTGCTTCGGCTCTTTTTTCAGCCGTGCCTCTGAGAACAGCATTCCCGACCAACAGAAACGAGAGGAAGCAGGCGGCCAGCGCAAGATACGGTTTAACGCGCTGCACAGGACCGAGCGTCCTAGGTGTGGCGGGTATTGCGTCAAGGCGAGCCTTGAGTCCCTCGAAATATCCTTCCGGGACCTTGAAGGCTGCCTTTCCGGCATCATTGAATATGTTGTTTTTCCCTTGCATTACCATAGTTTTGACAGATTGCTGTGGTCAGGGTTTAATCTCGGTTTCAAGTTCCGCGCGAATTTTTTCGGCCGCGAAATGATAAGAGGCTTTCAGCGCGCCTACGGACGTTCCCAGAATCTCTGAGATGTCTTCGTAGGACAGGTCGTCGAAATAGCGCATGCAGAACACGGACTTCTGCTTTTTGGGGAGTCTGGCTATGGCTTTGAAGAGAAGCCTTTGGGCCTCGTCGCCGTTGAAATACGGGTCATCGTCAATCTTGTCGGCCAGTTCCGTGTCGATGCTTTCAAACTTGAGAAATGCGCGGACTTTCTGCTTGTGGAGCCAGTTCAGCGTCTCGTTGGTGGCGATTCTGTAGATCCATGTGAACAGCCTTGAATCTCCTCTGAATGAAGGAAGCGCTGACCAAATCTTGATGAAGATCTCCTGAAGGAGGTCATCGGTGTCCTCGTGTGAGCAGACGAACCTGCGGACGTGCCAATAGAGCCGCTCACTGTAAGCCGCGACGATCTCCTTGAACGCCTTCTCGCATTGTCCGCTTCGGTATAATCCGATAATCTCCTCGTCAGTCATCCTCACCTGATTTCGTTGAATCTTTCAAATGTACGACAAATTGCTTATTTTTGCAATTCTACGAATATTTTGCCGGAGACGGCCCGAACAGAAACAGAACAATATGAAGCACATACGAAATTTCTGCATCATCGCCCACATCGACCACGGAAAGAGCACTCTTGCCGACAGGCTCATCGAGTTGACAAAGACACTGTCTTCCAGGGATATGGAGGCTCAGGTGCTGGACGACATGGATTTGGAGAGGGAGAAAGGCATCACCATCAAGAGCCACGCCATCCAGATGGAATATATTTATAAAGGTGAGAAATATGTCCTCAACCTGATCGACACGCCGGGGCATGTGGATTTTTCTTACGAGGTTTCCCGCTCGATCGCTTCCTGCGAGGGAGCCTTGCTGGTTGTCGATGCGTCTCAAGGTATTCAGGCTCAGACTATCTCCAACCTTTATCTGGCCGTGGATCACGGACTTGAGATCATTCCTGTGATGAACAAGATAGACATGGATTCCGCGCAGCCGGAGATTGTGGCCGACCAGATTGTCGATCTCCTGGGCTGTGACCACGACGACATATTCAAAGTCTCAGCGCGCACGGGCGAGGGGATTCCGCCGCTACTGGACGCGATTGTGGAGAAGATTCCGGCGCCGCACGGGGATCCCGACGCTCCGCTTCAGGCTTTGATATTCGACTCTGTGTTCAATCCGTTCCGTGGCATCATCGCCTATTTCAAGGTGCTGAACGGCTCGATCGCGACCGGCGACAAGGTCAAGTTTGTGGCGACAGGACAGGAATATGATGCTGAGGAGGTTGGTGTGCTCAAGATGAAGCTCCAGCCTACGGGCAAGGTCTCGACAGGGGACGTGGGCTACATCATCTCCGGAATCAAGAGGGCCGTGGAGGTCAAGGTCGGTGACACCATCACCCATTCGGCAAGGCCTTGCGCCGCTGCCATCGCTGGATTCGAGGAGGTCAAGCCGATGGTGTTCGCCGGAATGTATCCGGTACAGGCTGACAAGTTTGAGGAACTGAGGGCGACTCTGGAGAAATTCCAGCTCAACGATGCGTCCTTTGTTTACGAGCCGGAGTCCTCGCTGGCTCTGGGATTCGGTTTCCGTTGCGGATTCCTCGGACTTCTGCATCTTGAAATCGTTCAGGAGCGTCTTTTCAGGGAGTTCAACATGGATGTCATCACGACGGTCCCTAACGTTTCATATAAGGTCTACACCACACAGGGAGAGGTCCTTGATGTGCACAACCCGTCCGGCCTTCCGGCTCCGACGCTTATAGACCACATCGAGGAGCCGTTCATCAGGGCCCAGATCATCTCCAAGACTGATTTTTACGGGGCGATCATGAAACTGTGCATGGACAAGAGGGGAACGCTGATCGGGGAGCACTACATAACTTCCGACAGGGTGGAGCTCACTTACGATATGCCGCTTTCGGAGATCGTGTTCGATTTTTATGACAAACTGAAGTCGGTTTCCAAGGGCTATGCCTCGTTTGACTATCATGTGACGGATTTCCGTCCGGCAAGGCTTGTCAAGTTGGACATCCTGCTGAACGGGGATCCGGCCGACGCTCTGTCGACATTGATCCACGAGGATCACGCCTACGATTTCGGACGTAAGATTTGTCTGAAACTCAAGGAATTGATTCCTCGCCAGCAGTTCGACATCGCCGTGCAGGCTGCCATCGGGGCGAAGATCATCGCCCGCGAGACCGTGCGTCAGGTGCGTAAAGACGTGACGGCGAAATGCTACGGAGGCGACGTGACCCGAAAGAGGAAACTGCTTGAGAAACAGAAGGAAGGGAAGAAGAGAATGCGCCAGATAGGCACGGTTCAGGTGCCTCAGAGCGCCTTCATGGCTGTGCTCAAGCTTGATTCTTAGGAATATGAACGTGGCTGTTCTCATAACCCTTGCCGATGACGGCAAGGATGGCGCTACCGCTTGCCTTGAGGAGTGTCAAAGGCAGACGGAGGCATTGGTGGCCACGGGAGGATATTCATTCACCATCTTTTTGAATGACGAGGGGGTTGATGGTTATCAGAAGGTTTGGGGAAAGGCTTCCGGCGCAGGCTTCGACTTCTATCTTTGGATGGACTCGGATTTGAGGCTTGAGGAAGGTGCTTTGGCTTCTTTTTTTGAGAATTCATTCTTTCTCCGGCATAAGGCAGTGATAGCTGGCACGGTCTCGGACCTGTCAGGCAACCTGCTTTTCGGAGGCAGATCCAAGCATGGAAGGCTTTTGGAGCCGGATCCGGTCATCCCCGTCCCCTGCCATCTTTATGACATGACGCTTACGCTGGTTCCGGAATATGCCGTCAGGCATCTTGAGAATCCGTCCGACATATTCCATCCCAGTCTTTGGGACTATGGATGCGGAGCGAAGGTGGCCAAGGCTGGAATCGCAAGAGTCATCGCCCCCGGCATCCTTGCCAGAACCGGAAGAAAGCCTACGCTTCCTGTCTGGAAAAACCCTGAAAAATCTTTGCTGGACAGGGTTCTTTCTTTATTCAAGGCGTGCAACCGTGAGTTTATTCAGGTTCTGCATTCGATTTTCAGATAATATTTGTAAATTTACACCTGCGCATTCGATTGCGGATGAGCATTTGACTGCAATTAACATTAAAACATCCAATATTATGAAGCATCCGAAAATAGGGATCCGCCCGACCATCGACGGCCGTCAAGGCGGTGTTCGTGAAAGTCTTGAGGAAAAGACAATGACACTTGCGGCTAATGTGGCTGCGTTGATTTCCTCCAATCTGAAATATACCGACGGAACTCCGGTACAGTGTGTCATCGCTGATGGAACGATCGGCCGTGTGGCTGAGAGCGCCGCCTGCGCCGAGAAGTTCGAGCGTGAGGGTGTCGGCGGAACGATCACCGTGACTTCCTGCTGGTGCTATGGCTCCGAGACGATGGACATGAACCCTTACTGGCCGAAGGCTGTCTGGGGTTTCAACGGCACGGAGCGTCCGGGAGCGGTTTACCTTGCGGCTGTTCTTGCCGCCCACGCCCAGAAGGGCCTTCCGGCTTTCGGAATATACGGTCATGATGTCCAGGATCTTGAGGACAATTCGATTCCTGAGGATGTGGCCGAGAAGATTCTTCGTTTCGCCAGAGGCGCTGTCGCCGTGGCTGAGATGAGAGGGGAGTCTTACCTTTCCATCGGCAGTGTGACGATGGGTATCGCCGGATCTATCGTGGACACGAATTTCTTCCAGAAGTATCTGGGAATGAGGAATGAAAGTGTGGACGAGGTCGAGATTCTCAGACGTATGGATCTTGGAATATACGACCCTCAGGAGTTCGAGAAGGCTATGGCCTGGGTCAAGAAATACTGCATGCCTAACGAGGGTTGGGACAAGAATCCTGAAGGAAAGCAGAAGACCCGCGAGCAGAAGGACAAGGACTGGGAGTTCGTGGTGAAGATGACCATCATCGTGATGGATCTCATGCACGGCAACCCTAAACTCCGCGAGATGGGATTCAAGGAGGAGGCTCTTGGTCACAACGCCATCGCCGGAGGTTTCCAGGGACAGCGCCAATGGACCGACTGGATGCCGAACGGGGACTTCACGGAGACCCTTCTCAACACCAACTTCGACTGGAACGGACGCAGGGAGCCTTCTATTCTCGCCACCGAGAACGACTCGCTCAACGGAACCGCTATGCTGATGGCCCACTTGCTGACCAACCGTCCTCAGATATTCTCCGACGTGAGAACCTACTGGAGCCCTGAGGCTGTCAAGAGGGTTACCGGCAAGGAATTGACCGGCAAGGCCGCCCCGGGCATCATCCATCTCATCAACTCCGGGGCCACCACGATGGATGGCTGCGGCCAGAGCTCGGACGCCGAGGGCAATCCGGTGATGAAGCCGTTCTGGGAGATGACCGATGAGGACGAGAAGCGTTGCATCGAGCACTCGCAGTGGATGCCGGCCGACAGGGATTACTTCCGCGGCGGCGGATTCAGCATCCATTTCGTGTCAAGGGGAGATTTCCCTGCCACTATGGCCAGAATCAACATTGTGGACGGTCTCGGACCAGTGCTTCAGATCGCTGAAGGCTGGGTTGTGGACATCGATCCGGAAATCCATAAGGTTCTGGACAAACGTACCGACCCGACCTGGCCTACAACATGGTTCACTCCACGCCTTGACCCGAAGAAGGATGCCTTCAAGGATGTCTACAGCGTAATGAACAACTGGGGAGCCAACCACGGAGCTATCTCTTACGGCCACATCGGAGCTGATCTCATCACCTTGGCCTCAATGCTTCGCATCCCTGTCTGCATGCACAATGTGGATGACTCCAAGATCTTCCGTCCAGCGGCTTGGAACGCGTTCGGAATGGACAAGGAGGGCGCTGATTTCCGCGCTTGCGCCAACTTCGGCCCGATTTACAAGTAATCCTTGACCATGAAGGAGAAGGATTCAATCTTGAAGGCAGGCGGAGTGAGCTACGTCCTGCCTTTCATTCTCATAACGACCTGTTTCGCTCTCTGGGGCTTCGCCAACGACATCACGAACCCGATGGTCAAGGCGTTCTCCAAGATATTCAGAATGAGTGTGACGCAGGGATCGCTGGTTCAGGTGGCGTTTTACGGAGGCTATTTCTGCATGGCGCTTCCGGCGGCGATGTTCATCCGCAAGTTCTCCTACAAGGCCGGCGTTCTGGTCGGGCTTGGACTCTATGCGCTCGGGGCGTTGCTGTTCCTGCCGGCAAAGTCGGTCGGAGTCTATGGCTTCTTCCTGATAGCCTATTTCATCATGACCTGCGGCTTGTCCTTCCTTGAGACCAGCTGCAATCCGTACATACTGAGCATGGGCACGGAGGAGACTTCTACCCGTCGTCTGAATTTCGCCCAGTGCTTCAATCCGATCGGTTCGCTGATGGGAATGTACGTGGCGATGAACTTCATCCAGGCGAGGATGCATCCGGCCAGCACAACTGAGAGGGCATTGTTGGACGATGCCAGTTTCGAGGCGATGAAACAGGCTGACCTTGACGTGCTTACGGGACCTTATTGGGTTGTGGGTCTCGTGATCATCGTGATGTTCGTCCTGATACTTGTCGCGAAGATGCCTAAGAATGCGGACAAGGATCACGAGATGAACATCGGACCGGTGCTGAAGCGTCTGCTCCACAGGCCGCGCTACTGGGAGGGCGTGATCGCGCAGTTCTTCTATGTCGGAGTTCAGATCATGTGCTGGACATTCATCATCCAGTACGGCACAAGGGTCTTCATGGCTGAAGGCATGGACGAGCAGGCGGCCGAGGTTCTGTCGCAGAAGTACAACATCGCGGCGATGATCCTGTTCGTGACATGCCGGTTCCTGTGCACGTGGCTGATGAAGTATCTGAAACCGGCCAAATTGTTGACAATCTTCGCTATAGGCGGAATGATCGCCACGGCCGGAGTTATATTCCTGCAGAACAGGATGGGGCTTTACTGCCTTGTGGCGGTCAGCGGTTTCATGTCGCTTATGTTCCCGACGATTTATGGAATCGCCCTCGGAGGGCTCGGGGATGACGCCAAGTTCGGAGCGGCCGGTCTCATTATGGCCATACTCGGCGGCTCTATGCTTCCTCCGCTTCAGGCTTGGATCATCGACAAGGGAACGGTTGGCTTCCTGCCGGCTGTGAACGCATCGTTCATCCTTCCGTTCATTTGCTTCATTGTGGTCTGCTTCTACGGAATCAGAACCTCAAAGATCCATTTGGCGGATGTCAAAAAGATTTAAGGCTCATCCATTCCGGAAATGACCTTCAGGCAAAACACCAGAGCCTGCATGGCGTGATCGTTGAGGATCACCAGCGTCTCCGGGCATATTCCAAAGTAAGACAGCGCGATTGTGGCCACCGAAAGGGTCATGATCGCGCTTGTCAGTGGAAGGGCGATCAAGTTGGTCAGAATGAAGTACTTCGGAAATGTATGGAAGTAATACCAAGCGATTGGTCCGGTGAAGACTTGGCATGAGATGGACAGCATTGCGGCGTTCCAGATTTTGCGGAAGGGGTTGAATTTTGACAATCTTGTGCCACTTGAGGATGGATAGATCCGCTCCAGGGTGGGGTAGAGCAGGAATATTCCCGCCATCGCCATGTAGGAGAGCTGGAAACCTACCGAACTGATGACATCCGGCTTCAGCGCCAGCTGGATGGTCAGTGCGGCCAGCAGAACCCTGACCGGTTCCCTTTTCCGTCCAAGAAGTTTTGCCGTCTCGTTGATGGTGATGAACAGGAACGCCCTGATGATGGATGGCGCCGCTCCCGTCATTATGGAGTAGAAAAGCGCGGCCCCTATGATCAACGAATATCTCAACCCTCTGGCCCGAGGGCTGTTCCCCATAGGGAGGGTCAGCCTTGTCAGGATGAGGTAAAGCACGCCTAAGTGCAGCCCTGAGAGAGCGAGGATATGTGAGGCTCCGCTGTCCCTGAATATTCCCGTGATCTCTTTCGTCAGGTCGCTTTTGTCGCCGGTCAGCAAGGCTTTCACCAACGGTTCCGTGGTTTCGGACGGGTATGGAATAGCCTCGATTGTGGCGCGAAGGTGTGCTACGGCTCTGGCGGCCGCTGTGCTGACAAGGCCGCTGCCATATTCAGGAATCCCGCTTGCCAGGGAATAGCTTAGTGAGCAGAATATTCCCGTGATCATGAATATTCCCGCGAAGGCAATGCGCCCCTTGGTGAGTTGACTTTTTCGGTCGCTGAGCTTGCCGAAGCGCGGTTGGTTCGACAGGCTCACCAACCACTTGCCGTCTCGGTCGCTGAACCTTTCGGTCACTGAGCTTGTGGTTCGACTACGCTCACCAACCATCGAAGTGCCGAAGCGCACCGCTAAGGTTGTTATACAGATGAGTAAAAGAAGAGTTAAATCCGTGATGAGCGGCAGTCCCTCGGAAGGGAAAGGACACAGAACCGCCCCCGCCGCGACTCCCGCCGCGAATGGCACACTGATCCCCACAATATCTCTCGCCTCAGCCATTGCACAGTCTTTTTGTTATTTGCCAAAAATAGTGATTAATTTCGTATCTTTGTTAGCATAATTACATAAATCTCAAACGGAATGATTATTCTTGTTATCAATTGCGGAAGCTCTTCGATCAAGTACCAGCTGCTTGACATGAAGAACGATGACGTTTACACCCTTTTGGCCAAAGGTATAGTAGAGAAAATCGGCCTGGAATGCGGAAGGCTCCAGCATACTCCGGCCGGCAAGGAGAAGGTCGTGAAAGATCTTCCTGTTCCTGACCACACTGTCGGAATGCAGATTGTGCTTGAGGCCCTCATCGACAAGGATCATGGAGTCCTCAAGTCATTCGATGACATCGAGGCTGTCGGCCACAGAATCGTGCAGGGAGCCGATTTCTTCTCTGGAAGCGCCATTGTGGACGAGGATGTCATCAAGAAGATCGACTTCTGCTGCGACTTCGCCCCTCTCCACAACCCGGCCCATCTGCTCGGAATCAGGGCTTGTCAGGAAGTGCTGCCTTCAGTTCCTCAGGTCGTGACGTTCGACACAGCCTTCCATCAGACGATGCCGCCGTACGCCTACATGTACGGTCTTCCTTATGAATATTATGACAAGTACCACATCCGTCGCTACGGCGCCCACGGAACGAGCCATCAGTTCGTGGCGAAGAAGGGCGCTGAGATGGTAGGCCTAGACCTGAACAACTCGAGGATCATCACCTGCCACATCGGAAATGGCAGCTCCATAACAGCCATCGTGAACGGGAAATCCATCGACACCTCGATGGGTCTCACCCCGCTTGAGGGCCTTGTCATGGGAACCCGCTGCGGTGATGTGGACGCCAACGCTGTCCTCTACATGATGAAGAAGGAGAATCTTACTCCTGACCAGATGTACGACATCGTGAACAAGAAGAGCGGATTCCTCGGAGTCTCTCAGAAGACTTCCGACGCGCGTGAACTGGACGAGCTCGCCAACAACGGTGACCGTCAGGCCAAACTTGTCCTCAAGATGCTTACATTCCAGATGATCAAGTACATCGGAGCGTACACCGCCGAGATGAACGGAGTTGACGCGATCTTCTTCACCGGTGGCATCGGAGAGCACAACAGCCGTCTGCGCCGGAGGGTCTGCGAGAACTTCACCTATCTTGGACTCACTTTCGACTACGAGGCCAACACCGCATGGGGAGTTGACACAGTGATTTCCCTGCCGGATTCCAAGGTCAAGGTGGCTCTTGTGACAACCGATGAGGAACTTGTCATCGCGCGCGACACGATGCACCTCGTGCAGAGCATGGATGAATAATTGATTAAAAATCAGAAATATCATGATCACAAAATTCGCTGACGTATTCGCCGAACTCAAAGAGAAAGGCGTATGCAAAAGAATGGTCGCCGCATGGGCTGTAGACGAGCACACCATCGAGGCTTGCGCCAAGGCTTCAGAGATGGGTTTCGTGAAGGTTACCCTCGTGGGTGACAAGGAACTCATCAAGGAGACCTGCCAGAAGAACAACATTGACATCGAACTCTTCGAGATTGTCAACGAGCCTGTCGAGCTCAAGGCTGTCTCAAGGGCCGTGCAGCTTGTACACGACGGAGAGGGCGATGTCCTGATGAAGGGCCTCTGCTCCACTGACAAGTTCCTCCGTGCCATCCTTAACAAGGAGACCGGACTTCTTCCTCCAAAAGGTGTCCTGAGCCACGTCGGTGTCATCGAAAGCCCTAACTATCACAAGCTTCTTTTCCTGTCTGATATGGCTGTGATTCCTCTTCCCGACTTCCGCCAGAAGATGAAGATCGCCGGCTATCTGGTCGGTGTGGCCAAGTCATTCGGCATCGCCAAGCCTAAGCTTGCGTTCATCGCCGCTTCTGAGCAGGTTCTTGACTCAATGCCAGCCTGCATGGAGGCTGCCGCCCTCGCCAAGATGGTGGATCGTGGACAGATCAAGGGATGCATCGCTGACGGCCCTCTGGCTCTGGATGTTGCGATTGATCAGGAGTCTGTGGAGATCAAGAAACTTGTCAGCCCGGTTGCCGGTGACGCAGACTGCCTTGAGTTCCCTAACATCGAGTCCGCAAATGTGTTCTGGAAGACAAACTCCAAACTCGCCACTGGCGTCAAGCAGGCCGGAATGCTCGTCGGAACTACCGTTCCATGCGTGCTCGCGAGCCGCGCGGACAGCGTTGACACAAAACTGAACTCTATCGCTGAGGCTGTGATGTTCGTCAACAAGTAGTCTTTCTTTTGAATATAATCTATTCCGCCCGGTCACTGAGCTTGTCGAAGTGCCGGGCGGAATTGTTTTCGGTCACTTCGGCAGGCTCCGGTCACTTCGGCAGGCTCCGGTCACTTCGACAGGCTCAGTGACCGGAGAGATCAGTCAAACCACTCTTTCTCCGGATCAACCTCTTCATCCTGTTCCGGGTAGAACATATTCCTTGCCGGGAATTTTGTGGAATATTTCGCCCGCAGCTTGTCGAAAAGCTCGGCGGTGTGGCGCGCGAGTCCCGGGCCTTTGTAGGTGCTGGTGTTGGAGATGAAGATCCAGCATTCTCCATCAGGGAAGTACTTGACCAGGGCGCTTGTCCCGGCGAAAGTTCCGGTGCGGGTCCAATAACCGTCCTTGGTGTCGTTCCACCCGAGAGAGTAGGTGCTTTCGTCGAAATATTCAGTCATCTGATCCACGCTTTCCTTGCTGATGATGTCCGGCACTTCCGGCTTTCCGTCAATGGACGCCACAAGCAGCGCAATCTCAGGAGTTGATGCCGCCCAGGCTCCCGCTCCCGAAAGGCCTGTCACGTTGTTTCCTCCGTAGCATCTTGTGACTTTTCTGCCGCTGTTGTTGAACTCCTCCGCCGGCTCGTCATCGTGCTGGACATAGTAGCGGGTCTCGTTGGGAAGTTTGTGCTTGTAGTAATTACCCGCGATGTGGAAATCGACACACCCGGCCGGACGCAGCACGTTCTCCTGCATGAAAGTCTCATAGTCCATCCCGCTGACTTTCTCAATCACCATCGAAAGGGCGAGATAGCCGAAGTTTGAATATTCCTGAGCGGTGCCCGGAACGAATTTCACACGCCTTTTGAGCTGAAGTTCCATCAGCTGCTCCTGTGTCGGAACCTTTTTCCAACCGTTCTGCATCATTATCCAGCGGGTCGAGAACATCGGATCTCCGCCACGTTTGGAGAATCCGCCCTTGTGCCGCAGCAGATCCTCGACCGTTATCCTGTAGTAGAGCGTGTCCTTAATGGCGGCGTTGTAGGTGGAATCGTTCAAGATTCCATCGGGGCCGAAAACCTTGTCTTTGAGGTTAAGCAGCCCTCTGTCCTGAAGCGTCATGATCCCTATTGCTGTCACCAATTTTGAGACTGAAGCCATCCGCAGAATATTCCCGGGTTGCATTTCCTTTCCTGTGTCGGCCTCTCCGTAGCCTTTGGCGAAGAGCAGCGAGTCATTCCTCATCACAGAGAGTGACACGCCATGCAGGCCCCAGTAGGTCATGTAGTCTTTCACCATCTTGTCGAATCCTGCCAATGACGATGTGTCTGACATGGCGTTCGTCAGTGTCTCGTTGAGGTTGACCGGAACGGGATGTGATTCCTGTTCCGCCGGTGCTCTCTTTCCGAACGCGGATTTCCCGGCTATGATGACAATCAGCGCGGCGATGAGACCCGCTGCGGAAGTGAAAAGTATCTTCCTTGTTCTGGAATCGGCCATATTCTTAGATTAATCCGGCCTTTTTCCCGAAGTCGATGATAAAGTCTGATGTCCCGTCTATTCCCAACAGGGAGGAGTCGATGCAGAGGTCGTAGTCCGAGGCTGCTCCCCAGTTGCCGAAAGTGAAGAAGTTGTAGTAGGTTTCCCTTGTCCTGTCCTGCCTTCCGATCCTGTCGCGAGCCTCTTCGGCGGTGATCGTCAGCCTTTCCGCTACCCTTTTCACGCGGTCCTCCATAGGGGCGGTGATGAACACGTCAAGGCATTTGAGGTCACGGAGAATATAGTTGGAGCACCTTCCCACGAAGATGGCGGAACCTTTCGCCGCTATATTCCTGATCACTTCACTTTGGATCTTGAAAAGCTCGTTGTCACCGACATAGTTCTGCGCACCGCCGAACCTTCCGGCCCCGAAGAAAGATGAGATGTTGAATATGCTTCTTTTCTCGTCGCTGCGCTCGAAGAGTTCCTTGCTGAATCCGCTCTCGTCCGCAGCTTTGGAGATCAGTTCGTTGTCATAGACTGGAATGCCAAGACTCTCGCTGATTCTTAATGCTATGAGCTTGCCGCCGCTTCCGAACTGGCGTCCGATGTTGATTATTGTGTTTTGTCCGTTCATATTCATTTGTGTTTATGAGATCGCGCTTCCGAGGATTGTAGGCTCGTCGCCGTCCTTGAGCTTGCTGAATTTACGCATGAGATTGCTGACCATGAACAATGTCGTGACGCATGCCAGCGCGTCGGAGATCGGGAACGCCGCAAAAACGCCATGGATGTCAAAGAACAGCGGCATGATGTACAGCATCGGCACAAGGTACAGCAATTGGCGGCTCAGAGACAGGAAGATGGACTTCCTGACCATCCCGAGGCTTTGGAAAAGATTGGTGGAAACCATCTGCCATCCCACAAGCAACACCACTGGATTCATTACCCTCAATCCTTTGTCCGCCAATATTTTAAGTTCGGAATCGTTCGTGAATATGCTGACCATCACTCCAGGGAAGAACTCCGAGGCGATGAACCAGAAACCTGTTATGACAGTGGCCCACATTGAAGTTCGGAGGAAGACTTCCCGGACCCTTGAATATTTCCTCGCACCGAAATTATATCCTGCGATAGGTTGCATCCCTTGGTTGAATCCCATCACCACCATGATGAACAGGAAGTTTATTCTGTTCACGATTCCATA
The DNA here is from genome assembly GCA_934698975.1 of uncultured Bacteroidales bacterium. Lineage (GTDB taxonomy): Bacteria > Bacteroidota > Bacteroidia > Bacteroidales > UBA932 > Cryptobacteroides. The sequence continues at coordinate 13,772 of CAKUVR010000019.1, read as the reverse complement.
GGCTCCGATAGCGAGGTCTCCGCCGTACCTTAGAAGCTGCTGGTTGATGAACATCGTCACGATGCATGACGCGGAGTTCATCAGGAAAGGCCCCATGCCGATTGACAAAGAATCTTTCGCGATCCTCCATTCAAGTTCGAAGAATTTCTTTGGCAGGCGGAGGACATTGTCCTTACGTGTGAAGTAGTAGATTGAATATGCCAGCGAGACAGCCTGGCAGAGGACTGTGGCCAATGCCGCGCCGCGCACGCCCATCCCGAACGTGAAGATGAATATCGGATCCAGGATGCTGTTGAGGATTACGGTGAACAATGTAAGCCCCATTGCCATCTTGGGGTTGCCGGATGACCTGATGACGCTGTTGAGACCAAAGTAGAGATGTGTGATGACATTCCCGTAGAGGATGATCTCCATATAGTCCCTGGCGTACTTCAGCGTGTTCTCGCTGGCTCCGAAAAAGTAGAGGATCGGATCCAGGAACAACAGGCAGAACACCGTGAACAGGAGGCCGACGATGCAGTTCAGTGTCACCTCGTTGGCCAGAACCTTGTTGGCTATCTTGTAGTTCCTCTGCCCAAGCAGCACGGAGATCATTGTCGCCGCCCCGACACCGACAAGGGTTCCGAGCGCCGTGCTGAGGTTCATGAGCGGGAATGTGACCGCAAGTCCGGATATGGCCAGCGATCCGCTTCCGGGGATATGCCCGATGTAGATGCTGTCCACCATATTATAGAGAGAAGACGCAGTCATGGCGATGATTCCAGGGACTGCGTACTTCTTGAGCAATTTTCCTATGCTCTCACTTCCGAGCTCGGTTGGAGCGGTTTGAGTCTGTGACATTCTTCCTTCCCTTATTCTTCTTTATCAACAATCTCTATCTCGAATGTAAGAGGCGCGAAGCTTGGAATCACATTTCCGCTGCCGCTGTAACTGTAGCCCAAAGCCGAGTAGAACGCGCATATTCCTTTCTCGTAGGCTTTCAGCTTGGAGAGGCAGTAGGCGAATCCGTTGATTGTCGTGCTTCCGTCCGAACCGCTTGATCCTCCGAGGGTGATGTCCGTGTAGGTCTCATTCAGTTTGACCATCTGTGGCTCGTAGGTCCTTGATGAGGAATAGACTCCGTAGAACTTGGCCGTGTCCTCGATTGTGGTGTCGAACACCTGTCCGTTCAGAAGCCTTCCTATGTAATTGATGTAGAAGGTCGTGTCGCGAGGGAACGTCGTGGTGTCCGTCGGTTCCTTCAGTTGCTGGTAGTAGTAGCCGTAGAATGTGGAGTCGACATCGTTCATCATCCTGGCGGTGTACCTTTCCAAGGAATCGACTTCCCATTTGTTGATGTTGTCGGTCTTGTCGGTAAGGGTAAGAGTGTAGATGGCGTTGCTTCCACTCTTGTTCTTGTAGAATTCCTCTGCGGTTGTGTAGTATTTCTCGCTTTTGGATGTTGATATGGTCGAGTTGAGCCATCCTGGCACGACCACTTTCCTTGTCCCTCCGACCTTCATTCCTTTTATCGCCTCCAGAACACCTGGCTGGGTGGAATAGTAAGAACCCATCACAATTGTCGGACCATAATAGTTGCCTTTTGTATAACTGCCTGTCTGCTGCGCCACTTTCTCTTCGGATGTGCCGCTGATGTTCCCGTCCAGATCCGTGGCCGTGTAGCGGATGTAATAATAGTAGTCGTCATCCGTGACGGCTTCCCCTGAGCCTGGCTGGTCTTCAATTATATATATTCCAAGGCCGGTTGGCTGGACGCCTGGATGGTTCACGCTCATCCACGCGTCAAGGTAGATCTTTGCGTCATCGTTCTGGTAGGTGGTAGTCTCCTTCGCACAGGATGACACCAAGGCAAGTGTGGCCGCGGCGGCTGCACAGCACAGAGGTGAAGTTCCTTTCTTTAATATATTCATAACTGTTTTTCTTTTTTCTCGTTATTGATTGGAAACGCTGCTTATCCACAAATGATAGGCCAATGCGGAGTTTCCGGGCACTTTCCCTGTCGTATGCTTCCCGAATCCGTATTCCCCGTTGAACATGACGTAGCATTCGTCGCCTGCCTTGACTCCGACGATTCCCTTTTTCAGTCCTTTGACCAACGCGTCTTCCGCAAGGTTTATTGTGCTGGTCTGAAATATGGTTGAGTCTGTCACTGTCCAGTTGGAGGCTTCCGCGAATTCCTTATTGTTTGTCACGAACAGATTGCCGGAACTGATGCTGGAACTGTTGACCAGATGCCCGGCATAGAGGAAGGAAACTGTCCCGTCGTTGCCGAGAGCCTCTCCCTCCCCGTGCTTTACCGTGACTCTGACCGAACCGTCGAAATATTCCACCGTGGCGTCAGAACCTTCAGGTGCAAGGGACTTGACAATCGACTCGATGTTCTTGTCCTGCTGTGAGTATGCGTTCTCCGCCTCGCTCTTGCTGCACGAGGATGTGATGACGGCCGTCGCCGCCATAACCGGTATGATGAGATTTCTTGTCATATTCCAAAAAACTCTCCAGTCACTTTCAAGATGTATGCCTCCGCCGCGTCAGGGGACGGCAGATCTTTGCCGATCACAAGTTTTCCTCCTGCCGCCTGCTCGTGCCCGCCGCCGTTGAAGTATCTGACCGCGCAGTCATTCGCTGAGACCCCTTTCTTCGAGCGGACAGACACTTTGAGTATGTCGTCTTCCTGTGTCAGGAATATGCTCATGCGCACCTCGGCCACAGACAACGGCATGTTCACAAAGCCTTCGCTCTCGCCGCTTTTGAAGTCGAACCTGTCTTGGGTCTCCTTGTCCAAGATGATGAAAGCGACGCCGTTCCGGGTGATCTTGAGCCTTTCGCTCATCAGGAATCCCATGAGTCTCAGGCGGTTTTCTCTGTAATTGTTATACAGGTCAGAGAGAATCCTGTCACGGTCCACTCCCGCTCCGATCAGTTTCGACGCCATCTCCAATGTGCTTGGAAAGACAGAGTTGGCGAAATTGTTCGTGTCTGTGGTCATTCCTGTCAGCAGGGATGCCGCGCATCTTGCCGGCAGCCGCGACGCCTCTCCTCTGATCTCCGGTGTCTCCATCAAGATCCAGAACAGAAGCTCGCTTGCCGATGATATTCCGGCCTTCGAGAACACCAGCCCGAAAGCGTCCGCTTCCGGATTCAGGTGATGGTCTATCAATATCTTTCGGGCTTTTGATTCCCGCAGGAGATTCTCCATTCCGGCCGTTCTGGAGAACGAATTGCAGTCGAGGCAGACGATAAGGTCGCTGGAATTGATCCTGCCTTCGGCTTCCTGCCGTTCCTCTTCGAACACAATGACCTTGCCGGGCTCGAATCCTTTCGTTATGAATGAGATTGAGTCCGGAATGCTGTCCGGGACGATCAGCGTGGCGTCTTTGCCTTTTATGTCTGTCAGATAATCCAGCATGGCGGTTCCGCTGCCGACCGCATCCCCGTCCGGACGGGTGTGGACGACGATGGTGATGCGGGACGCGCCGCCCGTCAATCTGTCAAAAACTGTGATGTCTTTCATTGCTGTCTGCAAAATTACAAATATTATATTGCATTTCATAAATCAATTTTCTAACTTTGTCAAGAATTGACATTTAGTCTTTTCAGCGGTAAGAAAAACATAAAAATAACAAGAATAATGAACAAGACACTGAAAACGATCCTCTGCATCGTGCTCGCGCTCTGCGCAATCTTTTTGGTCTATAAGATTTATGACGGCATCATGGAGCCTGTGAGATTCAACAAGGAGGTTGAGGCCAGGCAGAAGGTGGCTGTCCAGAGACTCAAGGACATCCGTGACCTTCAGGTGGCCTTCAAGAGCGTGAACGAGAGGTTCACGGCTTCGTTCGACACCCTCAAGCAGTTCTACAACAACGGCCAGATGGTTGTTCTCATGCAGGTCGGATCCAAGGATGACTCTCTTGCCGTGGCTCACACCAATGAAGTGAAGAAGTCTCACAAGGGAATCACCGACGACGGGCTTTACAAGCTCTATCAGGAAGGCGACAAGAACCTTGTGTTCTCGATTCAGAATAAGATCGCCGTCAAGGATACCCTGTTCAACAACAGGCCTGATTTCGACATCAACGTTATCGATGATATTCCTTTCGCCGCTGAAGGCGAGACAGCGGCCGCCGTCACAAAGGTCGAGATGGCTGCTGTCGTGAAGAAGGTTTCCGGCGTGAACGTGCCTCTGTTCGAGGCCAAGATGCCTTGGAAGTCCATCCTTAACGGAATGAACCATCAGCTTGTTGTGAACAAGGTCGCTGAATGCGAGGACCAAGGCCGTTACGAAGGACTTATGGTCGGCAGTGTCTCGGCTCCTAACAACAATGTGGGTAACTGGGAGTAATCCTGAACCTCCGGCTCTGCATAGATGGATTGGAATCCAAAACAGAAGATTAACGGAATATCCATTCAAGTCTGCTTGAATGGATATTCTTTTAAGGTGATGGATGACGGAGTCGCGACAGAGTCCGGATGGCTCGGCGCCGACACGGTTTTCACGGCTCCGGAATTTCAGAGGCGTTATAGGAATGTGGAGGTATCACTCTTGACGCCTAAGGTCGCCTTGATACCCGCTTCGTTTTTTGAGGAGTCTTCGGCGCGGCAGTGCCTTGCCGACACGGTCATCCTCAACAAGGAAGATGAGGTTTCCCATGTCGCTCTTCCTGAATATGCCGCTGAATTGGTATATTCATTGTCCATAGGAGAAATGCTGTCCCGGACAATCTCTCAGGCCGTCCTTGATTCTGACGGCAGTCCCGCGATGGTTTTGCCGGAGATGTTTTACATCCTGAAGGACTTGCAGAAGATAGATGAATATAACAGGATTGTCGCATCCTATGCGGCCGGCTACCTTCATCTTGGAATATCTCAGGGGCGTAATCTGCTTTTGGCAAACGTGTTCCGCGCGGCTGAATTCACGACTGCGGAATATTTTCTGTTCATGGCTGTGAGAAAACTCCAGCTCAACCCGGAGGTGTCTTCGGTCTATTTCCGTACTCCTTTGGCGGAGGATGAGAAAATGTCTTTGTACCGTTATTTCAAATCTGTTGAAAGGCTATGAGGATTATAGGAGGGAGACTGCGCGGCAAGACCGTCAATCCGCCTGCCGGCTACAAGGCAAGGCCGACGACCGACTTCGCCCGCGAAGGTTTGTTCAACGTGCTCGACAATGAGTACGAGTTTGAGGGTCTCAAGGTTCTTGACCTTTTCGGGGGCACGGGAGCCGTTGCCTTTGAGTTCGCCTCAAGAGGTGCGGCGAGAGTCTGGTCGGTGGAAATGGCCCGTGAAAACGCATCGTTCATCAAGACAGAGGCGAAACGTCTGGGATTGGACAATGTCACGATGGTCAGGGACAATGTGTTTGATTTCCTGACCATATGCCATGAGAAATTCGACATCGTGTTCGCCGATCCTCCGTACGCCCTTGAAGGACTGGAGACATTGCCGGACAAGGTGTATTCGGCTGACATTCTTCATCCAGGCTGCTATTTCATTCTGGAGCACGGGGACGAACACTCATTCACGGACCATCAGTATTTCAAAAAAGAGAAGAGATACGGACGGGTCCATTTCTCGTTTTTCTGTAAGGAAGATTGATTAACATATAAAACTGACAACGATGTACGATTCCAAGAACGGGCTTTGGATAGCCCAAAGTTCAGACGGCCCGGTTTCCATCATCGGGAAAATGGCCAACAGGCACGGCCTTGTGGCCGGCGCCACAGGTACCGGAAAAACTGTCACACTTCAAGTCATGGCCGAGACTTTCTGCCAGGCTGGAGTTCCATGCTTCATGGCTGACATGAAAGGTGATCTTTCGGGAATATCCCAACCGGGACGCCTGAGTGGGTTCATCGAGAAGAGAATGGTCGAGTTTGGGATCGAGAATCCATGTTTCCAGAGTTGCCCGGTCCGTTTCTACGATGTGTTCGGACAGCAGGGACATCCGCTCAGGTGCACGGTGTCCCAGATGGGACCACAGCTCTTGAGCCGTGTCCTCGGTCTTAACGACACCCAGGAAGGAGTGCTCAACATCGTGTTCAGAATCGCTGACGAAAGAGGTTTGCTTCTGATTGACATCAAGGACCTGCGATCCATGCTGAACTATGTCCAGGCTCATGCTTCTGAATACACAGCCGTATATGGCAACATCGCAACAGCGTCCGTCGGAGCCATCCAGAGGTCTATCCTAACTCTAGAGAATGAGGGTGCGGACTTGTTTTTCGGGGAACCGTCCTTTGATATTCAGGATCTTTTGGCTTGCGAAGGAGGAAAAGGCGTGATGAGCGTACTGGCCGCCGACAGGCTGATGATGAAGCCGAAACTTTATTCCACATTCCTTCTGTGGCTGCTTTCGGAGTTGTATACAACACTTCCTGAAGTCGGTGATATGGAACTTCCTAAGCTCGTGTTCTTCTTCGATGAGGCGCACATGCTTTTTGATGACACGCCCAAGGCCTTGACTGACAAGATAGAGCAGGTTGTTAGGCTCATCAGGAGCAAGGGCGTCGGTGTCTATTTCGTGACACAAAACCCGACCGATATTCCGGAGAGCATTCTCGGCCAGCTGGGAAATCGTGTGCAGCATGCTTTGAGGGCGTTTACTCCTAAGGATCAGAAAGCGGTCAGAGTGGCCGCGGAGACTTTCAGGGCCAACCCTGCCTTCGACACATCAGAGGCTATCATGAACCTTGGAACCGGAGAGGCATTGGTTTCGTTCCTTGATGCCAAAGGCGCTCCAGGCATCGTTCAGAAGGCCAAGATTCTTTTCCCATTGAGCCAGATAGGGGCGATTGACGAGTCGCAGAGAAGCCAGTTGATCAAGTCTTCAAGGATATTCGGAAAGTATGACACTCCGATTGACCGTGAGAGTGCTTTCGAGGTGCTTCTCGCTCAGTATCAGAAGGAAGAGGAGAAAGCCGCTGCTGAGGCAGAGGCTGCGGAAACAGAGGCCAAGGCGAAGAAAAACGGAAGCGGCTTGTTCGGAAAGTTGGCGAAGGCCGTCTTTACGGCTGTCACCGCATCTATGGCGGCATCTGTCGGAACCGCGGTCTCTAATAAGGTAACAGGCAAAAAGACTAAGAAAGGTAGCGGAACGTCTAAGGTTGTGAGAAGCGCTACTTCCGCGGCCACACGTACCGTGACCCGTGAGCTAACCCGCTCGATTTTGGGGAATCTAATCAAATAACACTAATAACTGATAGCAATGAATAATCGTTTCTTCGCGTTTCTGGCATCGGCTATAATTGCCACAGGAACCGTTTATGCCCAGGATTGGAAACCTGCCGGTGATCACATCAGGACAAATTGGGCAGACGAAGTCGCGCCTGACAATGTGCATAAGGAATATCCACGTCCTCAGATGGTCCGGGCCGAGTGGAAGTCCCTCAACGGTCTGTGGGAATATTCAATCACGCCTAAGAATGTCACCGTCCCGGAAAAATTCGATGGAAGGATTTTAGTGCCGTTCGCTGTGGAGTCATCCCTTTCGGGAGTGGGACGTACTTTGACACCGGACGATGCTCTGTGGTACAAGACGACATTCAAGGTGCCGTCCGCGTGGAAGGGAAAGAGACTGATGCTTAACTTCGAGGCTGTTGACTGGCAGGCGGACGTGATTGTAAACGATGTTCAGGTCGGAAGGCATACCGGAGGCTACACTCATTTTTCCTTCGACATCACGCCTTATCTGAAGTCCGGTGACAACACACTGGTCGTCAGAGTAGAGGATGCTACCAACAATGATTTCCAGCCTCGCGGAAAGCAAGTCAGAGAGCCAAAAGGAATATGGTACACAGCTGTATCTGGAATATGGCAGAGTGTCTGGATCGAGCCGGTCTCAAAGGCCAGAGTGACAGACTATTATGCCGTCTCAGACATTAAGGCTGGTACCGTGGCTGTGTCTGTGGCTACAGATGGTTTGCAGGAAGGAGATGTTGTCAGGGTCAAGTTGCTTGATGGCGGTGTTGGCTATTCCACGGAAAACGGTGTGACCGGTAAGGTGGTTGCCCAAGGAAAGACTGTCCCTGACGGTACGGTGACGCTTCCTGTCAGCGATGTTAAGCTGTGGTCTCCTGATTCGCCTTATCTTTATGGACTGGAGATTTCAGTTCTTCGTGGAGGCAAGGTGATTGACTCTGTGCACGGCTATACCGCAATGAGAGAGGTCTCACTTTATGTCAAGAACAAAAACACAAAACTTTTGGGCCTTAACGGTCAGCCTCTTTTTCAGTTCGGTCCTCTTGATCAGGGTTGGTGGCCGGACGGACTCTACACCGCGCCGACTGACGAGGCTTTGAGGTATGATATTCAGAAAACCAAGGATTTCGGTTTCAACATGATCCGTAAGCACATCAAGGTCGAGCCGTCCCGTTGGTTCTATCATTGCGACCAGATCGGAATGCTCGTTTGGCAGGATATGCCTTGCTTTGCCTCCAACAACCTCAACAAGTGGGGAGTACATAACTACAACGAGGGCACTGATTTTCCGGCTTCACCTCAGGCCAAGGCCAATTATTATAAGGAGTGGTCCGAGATCATCGCTCAGGTGAAGAAGTTCCCTTGCATCGTGATGTGGGTTCCGTTCAATGAGGCCTGGGGACAGTTCGACACCAAAGCAGTTGTGGATTTCACAAGGGCACAGGATCCGACAAGACTCATCAATATGTCCTCCGGCGGCAACTGGGAGCCTGACTGTGGTGATGTGATGGACAACCACCACTATCCGTACCCAGCAATGTACCTTTGGGAACCTAAGATGGCTACAGTTCTTGGTGAATATGGCGGAATAGGTCTTCCTATTGAAGGACACCTTTGGCAGGCTGACCGCAACTGGGGGTATGTCCAGTACAAGAACGGAGACGAGGTCTTGAATGAATATTCCAAGTTCGCTGACCAGCTTATTCTCCTTGTCAAGCAAGGGGCTTGTGGTGCGGTTTACACTCAGACCACTGATGTTGAGGGTGAGGTCAACGGTCTCATGACCTACGATCGTAAGGTGATTAAGATGGACGAGGCGAAACTTCGCGAGGTCAACACTAAGGTAATCAAATCAATGCCAGTAAAATAACTTTAACAAATAGAGACAGTTATGGAAAATCTTTTTGACATCAAAGGTAAGGTGGTCGTTATGACCGGAGCCTGCGGAGTTCTCGGAGCGACCATCGTGAAATATTTTGCTGCTCAGGGGGCTAAAGTGGCCCTTCTGGATCTTGACCGTGCCGCCGAGAAAGGTGAGGCCATAGTGGCCGAGATCAAGGCCGAGGGAGGAGAGGCTTGCTTCCTGCCTACCAATGTGCTTGATAAGGAGACCCTTGAGGCCAACTGCAAGGAAATCGTGGAGAAATTCGGTGGGATTGACATCCTGTTGAATGCAGCCGGTGGAAACATGGCGGCAGCAACGGTTCCGCCTGAGAAGACAATATTTGATCTGGATGTGGAGGCAGTACGCAAGGTTGTGGATCTCAACTTGTTTGGCACCGTTCTTCCTACCATGGTCTTTGCCAAGGCTATGGTTGAGAAGAAGAAGGGATCGATCATCAATTTCTGCAGCGAGACTTCTCTGAGACCTCTTACACGTGTGGCTGGTTATGGTGTAGCCAAGGCTGCTGTGGCCAACTGGACCAAGTATCTGGCCGGTGAGCTTGCCATCAAGTTCGGCGAGGGATTCAGGGTCAATGCGATCGCACCAGGATTCCTGCTCACGAACCAGAATCGTTCCCTGCTCACCAATCCTGACGGAAGTCTGACCGACCGTTCTCATAAGATTCTGGCCCACACTCCGTTCGGACGTTTCCTTGAACCGGAGGAACTTCTCGGAACCCTTCACTGGCTCGCATCCGACGCCTCCAAGGCTGTGACAGGAACGATAAACGTGGTTGACGGAGGGTTTGACGCGTTTTCAATTTAGCGAGAGCTAAATTGAAAACGCATCATCTTCTTCAACCCCCAGTCACTGCGTGACAGCCCCAGAGGGGCACGGGGAAAGGATTCCCCGAAACCCCTTCGGTCGCTACGCTCCTAGTGTTCGGCTATATTATGATTTACTTGTAAATGAATATTTTGAATTGAAAATGAATAAGAATATATTTTTGATGCGGGAGAGCTGGAGATGGTATGGGCCGAATGATCCTATATCTCTGGATTATATTCGTCAGACTGGCGTGACTGACATCGTTCACGCGCTGCATCATATTCCTAACGGTCAGGTTTGGCCTGTTGAGGAGATCAAGGCCCGTCAGAAGATGATAGCGGACTGGAACCTAACTTGGAGCGTGGTCGAGAGCGTGCCTGTTCATGAGCACATCAAGACCCAGACGGGAGACTATCTCCAGTACATCGAGAACTACAAGCAGACTCTCCGCAATCTCTCCGAATGCGGCATCAAGTGCGTGACTTACAACTTCATGCCAGTGCTGGACTGGACTCGTACAGACTTGGACTACAGGCTTCCTGACGGCTCGACCTGCCTGCGTTTCGAGCGTGCGGCCCTGCTGGCGTTCGACCTTTTCATCCTAAAAAGAAAAGGAGCTGAGAAGGAATATTCAGCCGATGACATCGCCAAGGCCAAGGCTCGTTTCGAGAAGATGGATGCCGAGGAGATCCACAAACTCACCCGCACGATGATCGCCGGACTGCCGGGAAGCGAGGAGAGTTTCACTTTGGATCAGTTCAGAAAAGAACTTGAAAGGTACGACGGGATTGATTCCGAGAAACTTAGAAGCAACTTGATCTTCTTCCTGAGCCAGATCTGCCCTGTGGCTGACGAGGTCGGAGTGAGGATGGTGATCCATCCGGACGACCCTCCGTTCCCGATTCTCGGACTTCCGAGAATCCTTTCCACAGCCGAGGACTTCCGCAAGCTCATCGCCGCCGTTCCGAACTGGTCCAACGGCCTTTGCCTCTGCACCGGCTCGTTCGGCATCAGGGCGGACAACGATCTTGTCGAAATGATGCGCGAGTTTGGAGACAGAACTGATTTCGTGCATTTTAGGAGTACAAAGCGTGACGCTGAGGGCAACTATTTCGAAGACACGCACTTGGCTGGTGACGTGGACATGTACGGAATGATGAAGACACTTCTGGAGGTGATGCAGGAGCGGAAGTTCCGTGTCTTCTGCCGTCCTGACCACGGCCATAGGATGTGCGATGATCTGCAGAAGAAATCCAATCCGGGATATTCATGCTACGGCAGGATGAGAGGCATCGCCGAGTTGCGTGGCCTTCAGATGGGCATCGCCGGATCGTTATACCCTGAGAAATAATTATCGGCCGGTGGAGCGGAATGCCCCGCCGGTTTCATTAACATCATATTCACAATGAAGACATTGAAAACCACCATTCTGGCACTTTGCCTTTCACTCGTGACCGCTGCGGCGGGATATTCACAAAACCACTACCAGCCTACGCCGGAGAATCTTGAGGCACGTCGGCAGTTCGTCAACGACCGCTTCGGAATATTCCTGCATTGGGGAATATATGCCTCGTACGCGCAAGGGGAGTGGTATCTTAATCTTGGCGGCCTGAACAAGGATGAATATGCCCATGCGGCTTCCGCCTTCTATCCGGCCGGCTACAACGCCGAGGAGTGGGTGAAGGCATTCAAGGATGCCGGAGCGGGCTATGTGACAATCACTTCACGCCACCACGACGGCTTCTCCATGTTTGACACCAATGCCTCAGACTACAACATCGTCAAGGCTACCCCTTGGGGAAAGGATGTGATCAAGGATCTCGCTGACGCCTGCCACAAGGAGGGGCTCAGCCTTCAGTTCTACTATTCCATCCTTGACTGGATCAGGGAGGATTTCCCGATCGGTGAATCAGGACGCAACACCGGCCGCAAGGGCGATCATCCAGACTACGACCACTACCTTGACTTTATGAAGCGGCAGGTCAAGGAGTTGATGACCCAGTACGCTCCGGTCCGTGCCCTCTGGTTCGACGGCTATTGGGATCACAAGCGCGACTCGGTCCCTTTCAACTGGAAGATGCCGGAGTTCTATGAATATATTCACTCGGTTGATCCGGCCTGCTTGATTGGCAACAATCATCATATCCAACCGATTGAGGGTGAGGATTTCCAGATGTTCGAGAGGGACCTTCCGGGCCAGAACACCGCCGGCTATTCAGAAGGTCAGATGGTCAGCGACAAACTGCCCCTTGAGATGTGCCAGACTATGAACCACACTTGGGGGTATAGTGTGTCCGACCGTGACTACAAGACGGCCGCCCAGCTCATAGGCACTCTCGCGAAGGCTGTCTCGATGAACACCAACCTTTTGCTGAACATCGGTCCGCGTGCTGACGGCCGCCTTCCTGACGCCGCTTTGGCTCTGCTGAAAGAGATTGGCCAGTGGATGAAAGTCAACTCAGAGTCCATCAAAGGCTGTGGCCCCGGTCCTGTCGCAGAGCAGGAGTGGGGAGTGTCAACCGCACCTCTGGCAGGTGGCAAGACCTTCTATATTCACGTGCTGCAGAACCCTGGCGCCGTCCTTGAGATTCCGGTAGCCAAGAAGGCCAAGGTGAAGTCAGTGACCGCTTTGGCGGACGGATCTGCCCTTGTGATGAAGAAAGTCGGAGAGAAACTATTCATCACTCTCCCTACGGATCTTCCGGCGGAGGACTACGTCATCGCCGTTACGATGAAATAATTCCTTTATTATAGAAAAATGGACCGAATATGAACTTGACACTTAGCCACTATCTGGCTATCTTTGTCCCATAATGACGGTTCTAACCTTTGTAAATACGCTCGGCCACGGTCTGTTTCCGTGACCGAGCGTATTTTTGTGTGGAGATTGTTGTATATTTGTACTATATTGCAGGTTGATCAACAAATGAGTTTAATTCGAATCATCAACAATGTCCTTGCCGCGGCGGTGGTTGCTTTGGTCGTCCTGACCGGCTGTGAGGAGAAAAATGCCCCGGATGAATTGCGACTTCCGGCCTTGCCGTCTGTCGGCGCACAGGCGCTTGACGGCTCGGTTGTGCTTTCGGCAGAGTTTAAGAGCTCCGACGACAAGTCTGCCGTCAAGGATTTCGGCTTCTATTTTGGTACTGACGAGACTTTATTGAAACGCTTGAATGTCACTGAGTCGGATGGGTTGGGGTATTCATTGACCATGAATAACCTTGAATATTCCACGACCTACCTTTATCGGGTCTGGGTCAGTAACGGCCGTTACGAGATCTCTTCTCAATTGATGTCCGTTGAGACTGGTGAGGCGCCGGAGAATCCCGATCCACCAGTTACTCCTGACCCGCCGGTTGACCCGGATCCCCCTGTTGATCCTGATCCGCCTGTCGATGGCATAATCCAATTCAAGGATTCTGCCGTAAAGGCTATTTGCGTCACCAACTGGGATCTTGACGGAGACGGAGAATTATCCGTGGATGAGGCAAAAAAGGTTACGGGTGTCGGCGATGTTTTCAGAAAGAATAAAGACATTGTAACCTTTGATGAATTCAAGTATTTTACCGGTATTGATGAACTTGCTGAAACGGCATTTGAAATGTGCTCGAATCTTGTCTCAATTGAGCTGCCGGCAAGTATTACTTATATTGGAAGATTCGCATTTAGCGAGTGTTTCAATCTGGAACAGGTTGCATTGCCGACTTCGCTAAGGATTATTGATGATGGAGGGTTCTGCAAATGCAGCAATCTTTCTTTGGATAAACTTCCTGAAAGTATAGTTAGAAGCTGTTTTGAAATTATTGGAAAAATTTGTTAAGCATAATCTGGGCAAAGGCGAGCTGCACCATCGATTCGG
>CAKUVR010000018.1:0-49136 GCA_934698975.1 uncultured Bacteroidales bacterium | reverse complement strand
GATCCGGAATCTCTGTTGAGATTGGCCGCCCATGTCCGTTCGACGGGGCTTGCAGCTGCCCTGTACTCCGGACGTGCTGCTGTCGAGGATGAGATATTCACGGCCTTTGATTATGTAAAGGTCGGCCCGTACATCGAGTCCTTTGGGCCGCTGAACTCAAAAAACACCAACCAACGTCTCTACAAGGTTTCTCACGATGTATCAGGCTATTCGCTTACAGACATCACGTCCCGCTTCTGGCACCGCGGCATAGACCCGAACCTCAAATAAAGACAGTTTTCAGCTGCGCTGAAATATTATTCTGAATTATTTGTAAATATTCGCTTGTGCTTCCGAAATTATTGCTTATATTTCGGACTTGTTTTACGTATTTATGACTTGCAAAAGTCGCTGTTTAGTTAGTTATGTATAAAAATTCATTTGGAAGAATCTTGTGTTCCGCCATGTTGGCCGCAGCGGCCGGGTTGTTCTCTTTGGCGGTGGCGTCTTGCAATGGCAACAACGGGAATGACGAACCGGAACCGGTCAAGGAGAACGTTGAGTTCACGCAGGAGACTGTTTCCATTCCGATTGAGGGGGAGGGAACTGTCTCTCTGAAGGTTACCCCGATTGAGAAATTGTCGGAAGTTGAGGTCAAGGTGGCAGACGAAGATGTCGTCGAAGTCTCCCAAAAGGCCGATGATCAAGGCTATGTCTTCACGATGAAGGCGAAGGCACTTGGCTCAACCACAATTGTGGCCGTCCTTGGATCCAGCATCGCGAAGTGCGCTGTCACCGTCGATCCTATCGCAGTCACGGGAATATCCTTGGACAAGACCTCTCTGCAGCTGGTTGTCGGAGCCTCCGAGACGTTGAGCGCCAAGATCACCCCTGACAACGCCACCAGCCCAAGCATATCCTGGGATTCCAGTGACAAGGAGGTGGCGACCGTCGAGAATGGAGTAGTGACCGCCATCGCCGCCGGCAAGGCCACTATCACTGCCGCATCTTCCTCTTTTACGGCGGAGTGCGAGGTGGAGGTCAAGACGGTCGAGGCGGAATCGTTGACGTTTGATGTCACCTCAAAGGAACTTGTTGAGAATGAGCCGTTCATACTAAATGCTACTATCCTGCCTGAAGGTACAACAAACAAGACGGTTGAATGGAGTGTTGATAATTCCGAAGTTCTTAAAATAGTCCCTTTTGACGCTGACGATAGCGATAACATAGTCTCCGCCACGGTAACCTCGCTCAAGGCTGGCGAAGCCAAGATCACGGCTGCCATCAATAATGTCAAGGCTGTATGTTCTGTCTCAGTAAAGGCGAAGGAACCTCCTGTGGCCCCTGCCAAGATTGGAGACTACTTCTATTCAGATGGCACGTGGAGTGACGGAGGGTTGATTTCCATCAATGATGATGGCACCAAACCTGTCTGGGCAGAGAACAAACCGGCACCGGTAGAGGGTAAAACCGTGATTGGCATCGTGTTCCAGACGGATCCGAACCGGTTTTCAACAGTTGAGCAGCAGCAAGGGTTCACACATGGATTGGTTTTCTGCTTGAAGTCCGCGCATGGGCCAGGCACTATGTACACACGGTACACGCTTGAAGATGATTTCACTTGCGTTGGTAAGGGAAAGCTGGGCTCCACGTGGTATAACAACCTGAGCGGTCAGGCTGAGAATGCCCAGGTGCTTGCCACATATCCGGGCGCGTCACTTAAGAGATGTCCGGCTTTTGACTGGGTGCACACTGATTTTGTCCCTGCGGCTCCTCTGAACACTTCGGGATGGTTCATTCCAAGTATAGGTCAGTTATGGGATTTCATGGCTAATCTTGGTGGAGAGGAAATCGCAGCGCACCTGAAGACTCTCCGTGATTATGGATATGATGTCACCTACGGCATGGCGACCAATCTTTCTTATGACCCGATCGCAAAGCTTAATTCAAACTGGGCTTTGGTTCCCGCTGGCCAGAAAGATGACCTGATTCCTTCGAGATATGACAGGCAGGTAGGCAACTCTTCCAAGTACAATGTCTGCGAATTGATGTCATCATCGCTTTACAGTGCAGGTGAGGATTGCCAGTGCTGCATATTCTGGCTTGGTGACAACGGTGAGTTTGACACATTCATGGCTTACGGCAATGACCTCATTGTCTGCCATCCGATTCTTGCGTTTTAGTTAAACAGCGACATTAGTAAAATTCTGTATATTTATGAAAAAGGTATTTTTGACATTGCTCGCCGCAGCATCGCTCTGCGCCTGCACAGGTGACCTCAAGGACAGGGTTGACACTCTTGAGACCAGGGTCGCCGCCCTTGAGGACAAGGTGAATGAGAACGTAAGTGCCATCACGAAACTTGCCGAAGCCGCCGCAAAGGCCGTTACAATCGAGTCTGTTACTCAGAATGAGGATAAAACAAGTTATACAATCAAATTCAGCGACGGTCAAACCGCTGTCCTGACAAATGGAAAAGATGGCAAAGACGCAGTCGCACCGGTGGTAGGTGTGAAGGAAGTTGACGGTGTTCTTTACTGGACTGTCAACGGTGAGTTCATGACCAGCAATGGAGCCAATGTCCCTGTCACCGGCAAGGACGGTGTGGATGGAAAGACTCCTCAGTTCAAGATCGAGGACGGAAAATGGTATGTTTCTTTCGACGGCAAGAATTGGGAGGCTGTCGCCGTGACCGGCACGGTGGAACCTAAGCTTGAGATGACAGAGACCGACACCGAGTACATATTCACGCTGGGTGAGACTGTCATCAAGATTGCCAAGGAAAAGGCTTTTGCCATCAAAGTGGAGTCTGACGCCGTTGAGATAGAGCCTGGAAAGACTGTCACATTCAAGTACACTGTCACCGGGGCTGACGCCACAACACATGTTGTCGCTGAATCAACTGCATTTGATGTGAAGGTTGACGAGACCGCTTCGACAATCATCGTCACCGCCCCTAAGACAATGGTTTCCGGCTACGTCATCGTCAAGGCTGTCCGCAACAGCGACGGAAAATATTCCGCCCAGTACATCAGCATAAAGAAGGATTCTTACGGGACCTTCGGCGGAATCATCGTCAGTGATGAGAATGAATATCTTAACTGGTAAAAACGAACAGAAATGAAAAAGTCATTATACATCGCGGCCGCTCTCATTGCAGTTGCAGGCTGCTCCAAGTCAGAACTCGCTCCGGAAACCGCCGGAACACACGATATTAATGTCTCCGTCGCCGTCAGCACAGGAGCGGACACCAAGGCTGTCTTCGATGGTGACAGCCACATCAAATTCGAGAAGGGTGACTATTTCTATGCAGCTGTGGCGAAGAAGGCAACTCCTGCCAAGGGTGTCAAGGTCGCAAAAAGCAAGGGCGCAGCCGCCGGAGTTTATTATTCTGCTTTCAGAATCAATGATTTTGAGGCTGAATCTCCAGTATTCAATGGAGAACTTTGGAGCATAGTTGACGCGGATTTCGCTGATGAATATAATTTCTACGGAATATTCCCGGCAAATGCTGTTCTCACCTCTTTTTCAGAAGATGACCTGACATCCTGGACTGTCAAGATTCCAGAGGAGCAGACCGCGACTCAGACATCCTGGTACAACCGTGCGGACATTATGCTCGTGAAGCCGACCACGATCTCGACATCAAACAATAAACATGATGATGAATATGGTGAGTATTCCACCGTCAACAGCGAGGCTGTGAAATTCGCCCATCTGTTCGGTTTCGGAAAGATCACTTTCGCAGGTGTGCCTGAGGTTTATGCCAATCAGGTAGTCAAGAGTGTCAAGATCGAGGCAGTCGGCGAGAACAAGGCTCTTGCCGGCCGTTACGAGGTTGACATCACAAAGGACATCGAGGACGTTGTGGCCAAGCCGGCGTCAACCATCGCCTACATCAATCTTCCTGGTGACGGAAAGACGACGGTGGCGGATTATGCCGCTTGGTTTGTGGCCAACACCGGAACATTCGATGTCAGAATCTCTGTGTTCACAAACAAGGCTGACCTTGTCTTCGAGCGCCAGGGACTTGTCATCAACCGCGGTGTCATAGCTTCTCCTACAGTCAACTTCAAGGGAACTGATAAGGTTGATTCTCACGATGTGGCTCTTGCCGAAGGTGAGAATTGGACAAACACCATGACCTACTCAAAGGCAATCACGGGCAGCAAGAAGGAGAACACGTGGGGAGATGGTGACAAGAAGATGCCATTCTTTATCACTTACCCTGGCTCGACAAACAGCAATTATGGCTGGGGTATCTCAACAGACAGCGGTTATGCTCAGGGTCTTGCCTACTCTTACATCCAAGGCGGAAAGATTGTCCTGTCGTCAGCGGCAGATTTCAGCGGTATCAAGGAAATTATGGTCAACCTTGGCATTTATGACAATGACGTGGCGGCTGATTTCACTGTCAGCGTTGCCAAGGATGGTGTTGATCATGTCCTCGGTAAGGCAAGAATCACCGGCAGCAATGTCAATGCTGAAGGAAAGAACTATTATTTCAGTGCCGGTTCAGAAAGTGTTGCGGGACAGTTGAAGGTTACCGTTGACAACTTCTCAAATGCCGGCTGCCGCCCATATGTCGGAACAATCAGCATCAATCCTGCTCCTGGAATCGTGCTTGACAACGAGAAAATCAAGGTTGCTAAGAGTGCTCATTCCGAGACGGTCGATTGTGGTGTTTATGCGGCTACTGGTGATCCTGCCGTGACTGTCGCTGATGATGCCAAAGAGTGGCTTTCCGCTTCATGGGCTTCAAACAAACTTACCGTGACCGTGGCTGAGAACACCGGAAAGAAGAGAGTCGGAACAATCACCATCAAGGCGAAAGGGCTGTCGGAGACCACCAAGAAAGTCACTGTCGAGCAGGCCAGTGCGACCGCTGTGACCTACAAGTTGTCTGTGACTGCGGCTGACATGTACAAAGTACTCAAGGCAGAGGTCGATAAGATTGAGGGTGAAGGCAAGGCTGTTGATGCTTTGAGCGGTTATCCTGTAACAGCAAAGTTCACTGCCAAGGGCGTGGATGACGCGACGAAGACCACCGAGGTGGAGATTTATGGCGACAAGCTCTACATCGGTTCCGCCACCGAGACCTCCTTCAAGTCCAAAGGAAGTATAAAATGTACGTCTGCTGTCGGTGTGATCTCCAACATTGTTGTCGTGGCTGACAAGAAGATGAAGGCTGGCGCTTACGATGATCTTATCTTGAAGCTGTCCTCTGACGGAAGCTCGTGGTCAAAGGTTGACAGCAATGCTTTGTCATACACCGGTGACGGCCCTTACACCAGTACAGCGGTGATAGAAGACGATTCTGTTAATTGGTTTGACATTGCTATTACCAATTGGGGTAGTGCGACTCCGATCTATAGTTTTGAAGTAACATTTACAACTGACTGATGAGTAGATTAAATAATCTGTTCAAGATGATTGTGGCTATGGTTTTCACCATAGTCACAATTTCTTGTGAGAAAGACAATGGAGAGAAAACAAAGTTTGACTCCACTATCAACATTACCGGAGATAAGCTGTTGACCGTGTCTTCGTCCGCTTCCGGATTCGAGGTGAAATATTCAGTGACGGGGAATGATGCCGCACAGGCCGTGACCGCTGTCGTCGATCAGGATTGGATAGTGCTGGACAACTCTGTGTCCGGGGCTGTCGGGGTGTCTGTAGCCGCAAACCTTTCGGCTGAAGACAGGACCGCTGTGATAACTTTGAGCCTGAAAGGGGCGGAGGATGCTTATGTGACCGTGCTCCAGTCCTCAGATCCGGACTACCGGATCGACACCAAGATGAAGTTCGATTTGAATGTCACGGATGTCGAGGCCACCAGCGCTTTGGTCTCCGTCGCTCCGACAAACTCCGACTCGTACTACTGCTACGGTGTTGTCACGGCTGACCAATACGCCAAGTTCAATGGTGACGGAAAGGCTTTTGTCGCGGACTATGCAAAGCAGTTGATTGACTATGCTCATAAAAGTGCGGAGACCAGCGGACGGGAGTTCTCTCTTGCTGAGTATCTTACCAAAGGTTATGAGTCACGGACATACAATGGCTTTTCTCCTTTGTCGAACTACTATCTTTTTGCCTTTGACATGACGTTGGGCGGAGAGTACAGCGGCAATCTGGCTGTGAAGAAGTTCACTACCAAGAAGTATCCGGACTCCGCGCCTGATTTCACAATCACAGTGGATGCGGACGCGAATGTTAAGGTTGTGCCGTCAGACGCCTCTGTCACTTACGTGCTGACTGTAGACAGTTATGATGTGTGGAGCAGCAGCGCCACTCCGAAAGCCTGCGCCGAGGACTTCCTCAAATGGGTGGAGGACAGTGACTACTCGATCAGGTCGTTTATGCATCAAGGGGTGTATTCCGAGTGCTACTATAACCCTAAGGCTCAGATGAACAACCTTACCACGGGAGACTATGTGGCCTACGCCTTCGGCTATAACGGATCGAAGATCACCACAGGGATCTCCTATCTGAAGTTCCATTTTGACGAACCGGAAAATTAGACTTAAATGAAGATTTCATCATTATTCAGACTGATCGCTTCAGCCTTGATCTCTGCCGCTTGTCTTGTCTCGTGTGGCGGCAGCGGTTCGGGAAGCGATGAGGAACCGACCTCGGCTTTTGACGTGAAAAACCGTCTCGTAAGTGTTGGCGCGGAAGGCGGAAAAGTCTCCATTGACTATGGCATCAAAGGCCCCAAGGAAGGCAACACCGCCGTGGTCACGACAGACAGTGACTGGATTCATATCAGCAGGGTTTACAGTACGACTTTCAGTTTCGATGTCGGTAAGAACGACAGTGGCGCTGACAGGACCGGAGAAATCAAAATGACCTGTGCCGGAGTCCAACCGTTGACTCTTGTCGTGAGCCAGGGCAAAGAGGGATCCACGACTCCGACCTACAACAAATTCAAGATAGAGGTCAGCGAGATCACGACTTCATCCGCAAGGGTGGTCATCACGCCTGTGGATGCCGCCGAGACTTACCTTTACTCGATTGTCAGCAAATCAGACTATGATAAGTTCAGCAACGCCGAGGCTTACATCAAGAGGAGGATTGAACAGATCAAAGAGTTATGCGCCATCTACGGTGTGAAACCGGAGTCTTTCCTTACCAAAGGCAATTTCGACACGGATAAACTGGAGACAAGCCGGAAGACCACGATCATGGACAACACTGTCTATTATGCCGCTGCCTTCGACCTGAAATTCGATGATAAAGGCAACGCCTCCTACAGTGGCAAGATCGACCTTTGCGAGTTCCGCTCCAAGAAGGCCACACAGTCAAATATGTCATTGACACTGAATATGTCAGGCACACATCTCAATGTCACTTCAACTTCGGTTTCCGACACCTGGATCTGCGATGTCCTGACAAAGGAAAGTTGGGATGAACTCCCGACGCCTGAGGATGTCGCCCACACGTACGTCTCCCAAATGATGCAGCTCGGTGGCGTGACTCTCTATCAGGGCAGCACGAGTGTTGATTTCAAGGACGCTCTTGAAGTGAAGGGCAAGGAATATGTCGCCTATGCCGTCGGCTACAGGCAATCCGACACTGACGGTGGTCTGACAACTGAAGTGAAGTACATAACTTTCAAGTATTAGTTTATGAATATATTCAAAAGGAAGGCGTTTCCTTTCTCCGCCCTTTGCGCGGCTTTGGCCGTCGCTGCGGCTTGTGAGAAACAGGAATCGCCTGAGAATGGTGGCGAGAAGACCGGACCTATCATCATCAATGAGTCTCCGTCTGCCATCAAAGGTGAGCTGATCATAAAGATCAAAGGCTCGAATGTTGGGACAAGGGCGGCCGGCTCGTCTGATGATGCGTCAGCCGGAACCCGTGAGGTCTCGGAAGTGTTGGCTCAGAACGGAAAGTTCCGTCTGGAGAGGCTCTTCCCTGAGTGTGGCCGTTTCGAGGCCCGTACTCATGCGGAGGGGCTGGACACTTGGTACATCGCCAGCTTCGACAAGACTCTGGAAACTTCGGATGTGGTGAACCAGCTTAAGAGATGCGGCTCGGTGGAGAGTATTGAATATTCACTGCCAGTCGTGATGTCTGAAGCGGAAGGCGAGGGCACGCCGGAAATAGCCCCGATGGCTCTGTCGGCCAGCCGCAAGGAGACTTTCCCGTTCAACGAGAGCAAAGTCGTCCAGCAGATGCAGTGGCACTACAACAACACCGGCTCGATCTTCGGTAAGGCCGGCCTTGTCGGCGCTGACGCTGACGTGTGGGCCGCATGGAAACTCTGTGCCGGCAATCCGGATGTGATCGTGGCCGTGATCGATCAGGGAGTGAAGTTCGACCATGAGGATCTGGTTGACAACATGTGGATCAACAAGGGCGAGATTCCGGGCAACGGAATCGACGACGACGGCAACGGCTACATTGATGATGTCTACGGTTTCAATTTCGTGGACAACAAAGGCACGATTGTCACATCCTCAACTCTTTCGCACGGCACCCACGTGGCCGGCACCATCGCCGCGGTCAACAACAACGGCATCGGCGTGAACGGAATCGCCGGCGGATCCGGCAATCATGACGGAGTCAGGATCATGACCCTCCAGACCCTCGGCGCCAGCGAGAACGGATCGTCCGGCTCAGGTCTCGGCGGAATCGTCAGGGCCATGAAATACGCCGCCGACAACGGTGCTGTCATCTGCCAGAACAGCTGGGGCTACAACCAGAAGCTCAGCTGGAACACTTGGACACGCAGCTCGTTCTCGGCCTTGAGACGCGCCATCGACTACTTCGTCAAGTACGCCGGGGTGGACGAGAACGGAGATCAGACCGGCCCGATGAAGGGCGGAATCGTGATATTCGCGGCCGGCAATGAGGCGGTCAACTACCAGTCTTTCCCGGCGGCGGACAAGAGCGTGGTGAGTGTGGCTTCATATTCATACACCGGCGATGCGGCATATTACACGAACTACGGCACGTGGGTTGACATCTCCGCTCCGGGCGGCGACACCTACGTTGACAGCAACTACGGCGGAGTCTACAGCACCAGCGTCAAGGAGGACGGAACATCTGGCTATGAATATATGCAGGGAACTTCAATGGCCTGCCCTCACGTCAGCGGTGCCTGTGCCTTGGCCGTGTCCTATTATTACGGTAAGGACAAGAGGATGGGGCTGACTCCGGATAAGCTTCGCTCGGCACTGTTGAGCTCCGCTCGTCCGATCAACGCCAATCTCAGCGCCCCGTATGTCGGGAATATGGGTGTGGGCATGCTCGATACCTACCAACTGCTTCAGTATATGAACTATCTGGGAGAGATTCCGGCTCAGACCGTTTCCGCCGGCCAGACAAAAACTCTTGACCTGTCGGAATATTTCCCGTCAGTTCAGGTACTTTCATACTCTGTTTCCGATCCTGACATAGTGAAAGCGTCTCTGGCAAAGGGAATCCTCACCCTCGAAGGGGTGTCCTCTGGCGAGGCGGAAGTCACTGTCTCAGACGGTAAATCAATGTTCAAGACAATCAAGGTAACAGTCAACAAATGAGCAGATCCATAATAACTAAACTTTCATTCGCACTTCTCTTGACCGCATTGTCATGCGCGAAGGAGAGCGATGGCCCGGTTCAGGCGCGCTTGCCGGAACCGAAGGTTCTTGTGAGCGATGTGACCAGCACGTCTTTCAGTGTGTCATGGGATGTTGTGACGGACGCTGGATCCTACACTTACATATTCAATGATAAAGACACTGTGACTACCAGAGACCGTTCGGCCTCATTCTCGGACCTGCTCCCAGCGGAAGAATATTCATTCGCCGTGAGGACCGATGCCGGGAGCAACGGTGAATATGTCGGCTCCGAATTTGTCACGGTTCATGTGGTCACTGACGGGGAAAGTGTTCTCGAGGCTCCGGAGCCTGTGCTTGTGGCGGCCTACAAATCAAGGACAATCATCAATTGGAAGCCGGTATCAGGTGCGTCAGCGTACGAATATTCGGTTGCGGGCATGACTGGAAAAGTCGAGGCCTGCTCTGTGGAACTGAGCGGTTTCAAAGGCTCCACAGACTATGTGTTCAGCTTGAAGGCTGTCTCAGGAGAAAAATATGTCAATGATTCTCCGGAGGCTGAGCTCAGGTTCACCACCCGTCCTGATTCCGAGGACATCCCTCCGATCATCATGTCGTTGCTGGAATGCGGTTCTGACTATGCCAATTTCAACATCTATGCGGTTCCGGATTTCCGATATGTGTATTTCGGGGTTCCGGCAAGCTACTTCACCAACCATTCCGACACGGAGATCCGTGACACCTATCTGAAGTACATGCTGGATGCGATAGAAGACAACAACATGACTGTCGAGGGCGGAATGTCCTATTATACCAAGACCGGTTCGTCCAACTACACCGAGTACCCGCTCTATCCGGAGCTGTCGTACTACATTGTGGCTTTCGGAGTCAGTCTGGATGGAAAGGCCACGACGCCTCTGTGCAAGATCGCCGCGAAGACCAAGGCGCACGACACGATGACCGAGCCGTCCCTCGAAGGAGCCGGCTGGTTCACGCAGACGATGTTCCATTCGGTGTTCGGACAGTACAACGCAACCAATTGCGTGTGGACCAACTGGGCCGGAAAGAATGTCGTCAAAATGAATTATGTCCTTACTTCGACATATTCGTTCAATGTCTATTTCGGAGGCTCTTTTGATTTGTTCAGGCGCTACACCGCGCTTCAAGGAAGCCCTGTCACCGAAAAGGAATATATTGAGAGGATCAATGAGGACGGTGGAATGACCACCAGGTTCGCGCCTTTGTCGGCCGCCACATCATACACTCTCGGCGCGATGGCGGTCAACGAAGCCGGTGACACCACATTTGTCGTGAACACGCTTTCCACGATGACTTCGACCACATATTACGATTGGGCGTTCGTCTCGCTGGGCACAAGCGCGTCCCATCCTGCGTCCACGGCCCTGGCGGCAAATGTCTCGATAGCGTTTGACACCGATGAATCCTTGAATATTCAGGTTTCCGGTGGCCGTTACCTGTTCTGCCGCAATTCTGAACTTGCGGGAGTTAAGGTATCTGACGCTTCGAAGATTGTAAAAGAGAAAGGCACCGACTTCACGCCGACCCAGATCAAGGTCATGAATATGACAGGAAACATTTCCATGTCGTTCGGCACAGACGGTACGTCTCTGGAACCGGGAACCAAATACACGTTGCTGGTCAGCCTTGTCTCGGCAAGCGGAGATGAAGTGCTTCGTTACGCCACCGCTTCCACCGCTGAAGGCACAAAGACGAGGTCGGCGGTTTACGGAGAGCCTAAGGGGCGCATTGAGATCAATACCCCGGTAATCCTTGACACTTACGAAATAAGCAGATAGTTATGAGATTGAACAAGATATTGCGAACAATCGCCCTTATTCCGCTGCTGTGCGCCGCTGTTATGGCGTCGGCCCAGAACAAGGCGATCACTGTCAGCGGAAAGGTCGTTGACAAGACAGGAGAGCCTGTCATCAGCGCAGGTGTGTTCATCAAGGGAACGACTGTGGGAACGGTCACAGACTTTGACGGAAAATACACCCTTGCGAACGTGCCGTCCGACGCTGTGCTTACCGCCTCGAACCTTGGCTACACCACGGCAGAGCAGGCCGTGAACGGAAAGACAGTCTTGGACTTTGTACTTCAGGATGAGTCTGTGGTTCTTGACGATGTGATTGTCGTGGCTTACGGTACGGCCAAAAAGGAATCGTTCACCGGATCCGCCAGCGTTGTGAAAGGGGATGAACTCAGCAAAAGGCCGGTCGGCAACCTCACGAAATCCTTCGAAGGAGCCGTGGCAGGTGTGCAGGTCACTTCCGGAGGCGGCCAGCCTGGAGAGGGCGCTTCCATAATGGTCCGTGGAGCAGGTTCGGTGAACGCTTCTTCCAGCCCTCTTTATGTTGTGGACGGTGTCCCTTACGATGGAGCCATCAGCGCCATCAATCCGGCGGACATCGAGACGATGACCGTTTTGAAGGATGCTTCCGCAGGTGCCCTTTACGGAGCCCGCGGAGCCAACGGAGTCATCGTGATCACAACCAAGAAAGGAAACAAGGACAGGGTGAACGTCAGCTACAAGGGCAACTTCGGCGTGGCGTCCAGAGCCTTGAAACGCTACGATCTTGTGGGCATGAGCGACTATGTCGAGCTGACCTACGAGGCTCTCAGGAACTCTGCCCAGTACGGCACCGGAATGGATTTCGATGCCGCCAGCGTCTATGCCGCCAACAACCTTGGCCAGACGATTGGCGGACTGAAAAATCCGGAATATTACAACCCTTACAAGAACTACTCTTGGTCTGATCTGATAAACAAGGAGTCCGGTAAAATTCAGGATGACGCTGTCGCTGCCTGGAACGAGAACTGGATGGACGAGATCAGCAACGACAAGGCCTTCCGTACGGAACACGTTCTTTCCGTCAGCGGCGGCACCGAAAAGACAACCTACTTGTACTCTTTGGGTTACTACAAGGAAAACGGTACTCTTCAGAACACCGACTTCGACCGTTTCACCGGAAGGATCAGCGGTGATGTGCAGGCCACGGACTGGTTCAAGATGGGCATGAGCGCCAATCTCGCGCACGCTGTGTCCGATTTCCAGGACGCGACCGGAAGCGCTACCTCCAACGTTTGGTACACCGCACAGTTCATGGCTCCGGTCTATCCTGTCTATCTCAAGGATATGGATGGAAACGATGTACTTGACGCGAATGGAAACAGGCAGTACGAATATGGTTCTGAGGAGGACAACGGCTATGCCAACCGTGTCACCGCCCAGGGATTCAACTCCAAGGCCGAATTGTACAACAACAAGGCGTACTACAAACGGAACTCTGTGTCTGCCAGATCGTTCGTGAAATTTGGGACAGTCAACAAAGACGCTTTGCTCTACGGTCTCAATCTTGACATCAACCTTGGTGTGGACTTCACGGACTACGGCAGGACCACGACCAATGACAAGTACCACGGCAACGCCGCCTCGCAGGGTGGAACCGTCAGCAAGTACAACACAAGGACAACGAGCTACACGCTTAACGAACTGTTGACTTACCGCAGGAAATTCGGGGAGCATTCCATTGACCTCCTCGCCGGCCACGAGTACTATCGTTACAACTACAACTACCAGCTTGGCTCCAAGAGCGGCATCGTGGACGGCATCGACGAGCTCGGCTCGGCCGTGACCACACTCAGCAACACGTCATATTCAAATGACTATGCCATCGAGTCTGTGCTTGCCCGTCTGAACTACGGCTTCCGTGACCGTTATTATTTCGATGCCTCATGGCGTACCGATGGCTCATCACGTTTCCACAAGTCAAATCAGTGGGGCAATTTCTGGTCGGTCGGAGCCTCGTGGAGGATCTCGGAGGAGGATTTTATGAAATCCACTTCGGACTGGCTGAACAATCTCACCCTCAAGGCCTCTTACGGAGTCCAGGGTAATGACAATCTCGGCTCGTACTACGTTTGGCAGGGCCGCTTCAGCTATGGCTGGGCCAACGGCACCCGTCCCGGCTCGACCGCATCCTCCATCGAGAACAAACTTGTCACTTGGGAGAAGAACGGTAACCTGAACACCGGTATCGAGGCCAGCATGTTCGGCGGAAGGCTCACAACCACCATTGAATATTACTCCCGCAAGACCCGTGACATGCTCCTTAACAACCCTCTCGCCATCTCATCCGGATTTTCCGGCTACGATGACAATGTCGGTTCGATGGTAAACAGGGGATTGGAGGCCTCGCTTCGCGGTGTGATATTCGATCGCTCCGACTTTCATTGGGACGCTTCCTTGATGTTGTCCATGAACAGGAACAAAGTGACGGAACTCACTTCCTCACAGGATGTCATCAACTATGGCAGTGTCGTGATCGAGAAAGGGAAGCCTATCTACACTTTCTATATGTCCAAGTCGGCTGGTGTCTCACCTTCGACAGGCCGCCAGCTCTACTATGCCTACTACCGCTATGCGGTGGACAAGACCGGTTCTGTTGTGACGGAAAAGTGTGATGAATATGTCACCGACAATGTCGGGCTGGCGTCCCTGAGCAAGTACTACTACGGCAGCCGTCAGGCTCTGTTCTCAGGCAGTTTCTCGTCCAACTTCACGTTCTTCAAGAACTTCGACTTCTCTTTCCTGACCACGTTCTCGGTCGGTGGAAAGATCTATGACAGCCTGTACGGAGGAGCGATGAATGTGACTTATGCCGGAAACAACTGGCACAAGAATGTCCTCAGACGTTGGCAGAAGCCGGGCGACATCACCGATGTCCCTCTTGTCGAGATCGGCGGCAGCCGTTCAAGCACAGGAGAGGAACTGATAGATGCGTCATATTTCGCCATCAAGAACATCACCTTGGGTTACACCCTTCCTTCATCGTTGACTAAGAAGGCCGGAATCGGTGCCTGCAGAGTGTTTGTTACCGCTGACAACCTGGCCCTTTTCTGCCACATGGACGGAATGGATCCTCAGTACAACTTCACAGGAACAGTCTCCTACACTTACACCCCGTCAAGGGTTGTGGCAGCGGGAATTGACATAAACTTCTAAAGGAATGAAAAAGATACTATCAATAATGTCTGCGGCCATCTGCGCCGTTTCCTGCAACCTGGAATTCCAACCTACGGATTCCGGTTCCGGAGAGGATCTTCTGAAGTCGGCGACCACAGCGGTGACCATTGTGGACGGAATATACAGGACAATGTGGACGGCCGGCTGGTCAACCGGCGGCAACGCCCACCAGTGTTTCGGAATCTCCGCCTACAACATCGCGCTTGAATCGATGGCGGATGACTTCATCATGCAGAGTCAGGGTAACGGATGGTTTTGGTACGACCACTGCTACAACGTGAAGTCGTTCTACACTTCGGACAGTTTCCGTCCGTATGACGTGTGGAACGCCAACTACACCTGGATCTCCAACGCCAACTATGTGATCTCCGCCGAAAAGACGATGACCGGAAGCGAGATCGATGTGGACTATGTGCTTGGCAACGCCTACGCCATCAGGGCTCTTTCATATTTCAATCTGGCCAACTGGTTCGCCCGCCCGCCTTACAGTGCGTTGCAGGACAAGTTCCGCTGGTCTGATCCTTGCGTTCCGATCTACACCGAGCCTACCGGCAAGGACTTCGTCGGCAAGAAGCGCGAGAATATTGAAACTGTCTTCGCACAGATAAACTCGGATCTTGACACTGCCATCGATTTGCTGGAAAAGGGTGATGAGTCCGCTCTCGGCGGGACCAAGTCTCATATTTCCTATTATGTGGCCCTTGGCATCAAGGCTCGTGTTGCTTTGGCCGCCGGAGACTGGAAAACCGCTTTGGCCGCTTCGGAGAAGATCATCAAGTCCGAGGAATATTCAATCGGAGGCTCATCCGAGTTGATGAACGGCATGAACTCCCTTTCCGCCGCCAACGTGATGTGGGGCGCCGGGATCGAGAACACCGAGCAGGCCGGAGGCTACGCCAGTTTCTTCGCCCACATGGACAATGTTGACGGAGCCTATGCCCAGTCGGCCCCGAAGCTTATCAACTCCAGTCTGTACAAGCAGATGCGTCCCGGGGACATCCGTCGGGCATGGTGGGATCCGGATGACAAGGAGTCTCCTTACATCTCCAAGAAGTTCAAGTTCACCAATGTGGCCGCATGGCTGGGTGACTATATCTACATGAGGGTCGAGGAGTTCTACTTTGACGCCGCTGAGGCGGCTCTCCGTCTTGGAGACAAGGACAAGGCTGTCAAGTATCTCAACGCCGTGATGCAGAAGCGTGACGCGACATTCGATGCCTCCAGTCTTGACGGAACAATGCTCGGATCGCTCACGACATCCTGGACCGGTTCCTTGCTTGAAAATATTCTCGTACAGAAGAGAATCGAGCTTTGGGGAGAGTTCGGCCGTTTGGTCGATGTGCGCCGTCTCGGTCAGGGAATCGACAGGAAGACATCCGACGGATTCGCCGAGGAGTGCATCTCCACCATGTCCGGCAACGGCATCAACCTCACCAACCCTGACACCTACGACTGGGTGATGACCATCCCACAGGATGAAATCAACAATAACCCTAACATTAACGAAGAAGATCAGAATCCATAATGGAAAAGTTTGTTAAATATTTGTTGTGCGCCTCCGCCGCATTGCTCTCATTGGTGGCCTGTGACCAGGAGCAGATCGGTGAGATGGCGTCTTCCAATGATTCGGACAACAAGGAGATCCACTTTGTCCAGAAAAGCCTTACCAAAGAGTTTGAGCAAGGGACAAAAGAAGGAGAGTTCACAGTAGTCCTTGCCAGGAACGGCAACAAGGGAACCTATCGTGTGCTGCTCCAGAAAAGCGGCAAGAACGCCTCGTTGTTCTCGGTGCGCGACACTGTGGTCATCCCGGACGGCCAGTACAGCGTGGAAGTCCCTGTGACTGTGGATATGAACGCCGTGGTGCTCGGTTCCAGTGTCTCCGCATCCCTCTGCATCATAGGCAGGGACGCGGAACTCGGAGATGATCCGGCCTACATATCGCAATACAGTGATTTCCTGGACCTCACCGCATCGTTCACTCTTGAGTGGGAACCTTATATGAGAACCACTGAGAGTGGCGAGCAGGTGCAGCAGACGGCGACATATTACTACTCCCAATTCTATGAGGGCTACCAGAGGGGAATGCTTGTGGAGCGCGCCAAAGGCACCACCAACATATTCAGGCTTCTGGATTGGGGCGCCGGTGTAAGTTTCTTCTTCAAGGTGAACAGCGACAATTCAGTGGTTGTGCCAGGGCAGTCGATAGGCTACTACTACAGCGGCAGCGATGAATATGTCTATGTCTCCGACATCGCACAGTATCTTGGTGACGAAGCCTACTATGACCGTTTCCCTTGCACGTTTGACGGCAAGCAGACGTTTACTCTCAATCTGGTCTATTATGTCACGGACGGAATGTTCGGCTATGGCCCGGAGAAAATCGTCTTCGCCGGAGACCACGACAACGATCCTGTAGTCTCCGCGACTTACGAAGGTGACGGCAAGTTCTCCTACGAATTCAACAGTTTCACCGCTTCCTGCAAAGCCGTGGTAGTTGAAGGGGACATCACCGGTGATTCCGAGGAACTGAACAAGGTTTACAAGCAGATCTGCCTCGGCCAGCGTGACGACATACGGACATTCTCGGACAACACCCAGCAATGGGCGCCATCCACGCCTTCCAACACGATGATAGCGGTTCCGTTTGATGCCGAAGGAAAGCCTGGCGAGATGGTGGCCGTACGCTTCACCTACGATCCGGACGGCACGCTCGCTCCTGAGGTTCTGGAGTTCAGCATCAACCCTTACAGTGTTGACCCGTATTCCACTTTGATTTGGAAAATCCGTACGAAGAACGCCTCCTCCGTGCGTTACATAATGATGGACAAGGATGTGCTTGATTATTATGAAGAGAACTATCCTCTTGACCAGATTCTTGGGATCGGCTCCAAGTTAGACGCTGACAATCTTGCCGCGAGCGAAGGACCTGACGGGCTTACCCTTTATTATCAAGGCCTCTCGGAAGGTGGCGCTTACCGTGTCATCGCTGAGGTGACCAATCGGTTCGGGGACAAGGTCTATGTCACGGATTCGACGGTTCTGGCCTCAAAGGCTGACAAGTTCAAGGCAGCAGGCATCGATGATTTCGTCGGCGCGTACATCGTGAACGCGGATGTGAAGACATCGAGCAGCAATCAATCCACGACTGAGTCCTTCCGTGTGGACATCATCAAGACCGGTGAGAACACGGTGATGATCAAAGGGCTTTGCAACTACAGTTCTTATTCCCCTTCAATCACCGGTACTTACATTCCGGAAGAACATTCCATCCGTGTCATGTCACAGAATCTTGGTGAGTTCAGCTACATGAACGTTGTGTTCGGCTTTGTCGCCAACCTTTACACCGGAATCTGGGGACAGACCAGCAGCATGGAGTTCGGATTCTGCGAGGATGGACTTCTGCATTGGCGCACGACCGCAGGTTCTGAAATGAGCCTTACAGGCTACAAGTTCATGCTTTTCGACGGAACATCCTATTCTGGTTATGCCGTCGGTGACAAGACTTATGAGAACATCCTGATGCAGAAACTCTGATCTGGATCCTTCGGCCGCTGAGCCTGTCGAAGCGACCGTATATGAATATCTGAAAGGAAGCGGCCTCCGCTTCCTTTTTTTGTAATAAGCAACATGCAGATGGCAACAATACGACAAAAGGTTGGAACGGAAGTTAAACGGGCAGCCGGCCACAGCCGGCAGGAAGCGCCTCCGGCGCGTGTCCCCTCTCCGCTAGGGAGAGGGGTCGGGGTGAGGGGTAATACGACAAAGAGTTGGAACGGAAGTTAAACGGGCAGCCGGCCACAGCCGGCAGGAAGCGCCTCCGGCGCGTGTCCCCTCTCCGCTAGGGAGAGGGGTCGGGGTGAGGGGTAATACGACAAAGAGTTGGAACTTTCGTTCCAACTCTTTGTCGGGATGATCCGACTCGAACGGACGACCCCTACGTCCCGAACGTAGTGCGCTACCAACTGCGCTACATCCCGTTTGCCATTTCGGCTTTCGGCTCAAAAGGCAGCCCCGGAAGACTGCCTTTCGATATTTCTTTATGCGAGTTTGTTGATATAAACCGCGATACCACTCTTAAGGTTGGCGGCCTTGTTCTTGTGAATGACCCCGATCTTGGCGAGTTTGTCAATCATCTTATAGACCTTAGGAGCGCCATCCTCGGCAACCTTCTTGTCTGTGGTGTTACGAATCGCGCGGATCGCGTTCCTCGTCGTCTTTGCATAATACTTATTATGCAATCTGCGCCTCTCGCTTTGGCGATTGGCCTTTTTTGCTGATGCGTGATTTGCCATCGTTTTTATTTTTTAATATTTGTAGTGGGTAGGAGAATCGAACTCCTATTGCGGGAATGAAAATCCCGAGTACTAACCGTTATACGAACCCACCAAACTAGGTTTTCAAAAATGGCATCTGCCAAATTGGGATGCAAATATATGGATAATTTTCGACCTTGCAAAATAATTCGGCCGTTATTTGCCTTATTTGCCCTTATTTCCGTCATCATCCCACTCAAACGAGTACAAAAGTGACTCCGTCTGCCTGAGATATTGACGTTTGTCATATTTCGGAGCATAGACCCAAGCCTCCAGAACGATGATTTCCTTGCCGTCCTTGCTGTAGAAGGAGTGAGAGACAAAAGGACCGCCCATATAGTCGTTATAGACCTCCCACAGGCCTCTGGTCTCCACGAAATCCAGATTGTGGTACTTCAGGAACTTAATGCCGGGTTTGACGAACACGCTTGTCGTCATGTATGAGTTCTCAGCCGTCGCGGGAACATATTTCTTGAGGAAAGCGTTGCGATTCGCAATGATGCTCTCCTCCGTGAAAGGATCCTCGGCTGTCGCGGGATATTTGTAGATGAACACGCCCTGGGTGCTGTATTGCTTCTCGTCCGATATCCAGATGAAGTCATCGGTCACCTTCTTCAGATTATAGCCGATAGGAAAGTGGACTCTTCCTCCGATCATCTTGGCGACGGCATCGCCCAGTTTTGTGTCCTCGTAAAGCAATGTGTTGGCGATGACTCTGTTCCTTTCCGCCTGCTCGATCGCTCCGGTGATGTTCTCTCCGTTTCTGTCAAGCACGACTATGGCAGAGTCCGCGCATGAGGCATTGACCTGAATGACGCACTGAGGGTGAGCCCAGACATCGGTTCTATAGACAACTCCCTGCTTCACGACCGTTGAGTCGATGTTGAAGATCACAATGTTCCTGTGGAGCTTGAACATGTCCGAGAACGCACCAGGGGAAAGGTTGACCAATGAATATAGCGGCTCCCTTTGAGGCAGGTACTCACAGTCTCTGGCCAGAAGACTGCCGATTTCATTGCCGAGGTTCCCTTCCCAATAGTCTTTGCCTACCACGATTATGACTTCACCGGCCTTTCCCGAGACATTAGGCAGGAGAGCCTTCGTGTTGTTATTGCACGAAACGGCGCTGACCAGCGCCAAGGCGCCGAAGACGATTCTTGATATTCCTTTCATTATTTTCATTGTATTGGTTATTTTTAACGGATAAGTCTTGCGATGTCGTTTCCGAAAGCCAGCACCATCAGCATGAGCAGGAGTAACATTCCTATGATCTGGGCGACCTCAAGGAAACGGTCACTCGGTTTGCGTCCGGTGATCATCTCGTAGAGGCAGAACACAATGTGTCCTCCGTCAAGCGCCGGAATCGGCAGAAGGTTCATCACTCCGAGCATGATTGAGAGCAGAGCCAGGATATTCAGGAATCTGTACCAGTCCCATGTCGCCGGGAAAACCTGGCCGATGGCTATGAAACTGCCTACAGACTTGTAGGCCTCCGTGCTCGGCGACGCCACCAGTTTCAGATCTCTAAGATAGCCACCGATGGTCTCGAATGTCAGTTTGAACCCCGCCGGAATGGCGCTGATCCATGAATATTCCTTCGTCCTGACACCCGGAATCTGCATGAACACCCCGATTCTTCCGGCGGTGTCCACCTGGAGCGGAACGGAAAGTGTGTCGGCCCCACGGAGAATTGTGGCGGTGACGGTGCCGCCACTGACTTCCGAAAGATATTTTCTGGAATCCTGCACGAACGGTGTGCTGACGCTGTCCAAGGCGATGATCCTGTCGTCATGCCGCAGCCCTGCCGTGGAGTTGGCCGAGGCGCTCATCATAGAGTCGATCACGAAAGGGACGGCCAGATCGAACATTCCCGGAGTGTTGAGCACCGCTCCGATCAGCGACCTGTCTATGTAGAGGTCAACCGTGTCTTTGTCTCTCAGCACCGTGACCTTGCTGACATTCCTGCGAGCCAGATCAGCCTGAAGCATGCCGAAATTTTCGGGAACATATTCATCCATCTTGATGATGTGGTCGCCGTTGCGGAATCCCAGCTCGACTCCCAACTCGTTGGTGTAGATCTGACTGCCCTCGTTGCTGATGTAGGCGCTTCCCCAGATGGCCATGACGCCGATGTAGGCGAGGATGGCGAACATGAAGTTGTAGAGTACCCCTCCGCCCATCACCAGAAGCCGCTGCCAGGCCTTCTTGGTGCGGAATTCCCACGGTTGCGGCTCCTTTTTCATCGAATCCAGATCCATCGACTCGTCGATCATCCCGCAGATTTTGCAGTAACCGCCCAGCGGCAGCCAGCCGATGCCATATTCAGTCTCCAGATCCTTCGCTTTCGGGAATATCCTTGTGAACCATTTCCCCTTGGTGCTGAATAGTTTGACACCACCGGCGTCGAAGAAAAGGAAAAATTTATCCACTCGTATTCCGAACAGCTTCGCGAATGTGAAATGCCCGAATTCGTGGATTACAATCAGTATTGAAAGCGCAAGAATGACTTGCAGAATCTTAATCAGAACAACCATCTTCAACCTTTCTTAGCGATGGCCTCAATCTTCCTTTGGGCCAATGAATATGTTTCCTCGTTTGTCTTGAATATGTCTTCGACGGACGGATCCGCCACGAAAGGGGTGCATTCCATGCACTCTCCGGCCACATCCGTGATGCCGTAGAACGGGATTCTGTCTTGAAGATAAGCCGCCACGGCGGCCTCGTTGGCGGCGTTCAGGGCGCAAGGAATATTCCCACCCCGCTCGATCGCCTTGTATGCCAGCGCCAGTGCCGGAAACTTTTCCGTGTCGGGCTTGAAGAACGAGATGCTTCCCAGTTCCGCGAAGTCCAGTTTCTTGTTCGCCAGCGGAAGTCTCTCCGGGAATCCGATCGCGAACTGGATCGGCTCGCGCATGTCAGGGCTGGCAAGCTGCGCGATGACGGCTCCGTCCTCATATTCAATCATGGAGTGGATGATGGACTCCGGATGCACGACGACGTTGATCTTGCTGACAGGTGTGTCGAACAGCCATCTTGCCTCTATCACCTCGAAACCTTTGTTCATCATTGTGGCGGAGTCGATGGTGATCTTGGCTCCCATGCTCCAGTTGGGATGTTTGAGAGCCATGTCCTTTGTGGCAGCGCTGATCTGTGCCTTGTTCCATGTCCTGAACGGACCTCCTGAGGCGGTAAGGTGGATTTTATGTATCGCATTGCCCTGGGCGGACAGCAGACACTGGAATATTGCCGAGTGCTCTGAGTCCACAGGCAGAATCGGGGCGTGATATTTCTTAGACATCCCCATCACGATCGAGCCGGCGGCCACGAGGGTCTCCTTGTTGGCCAAGGCGATGACTTTTCCGGCTCCGATCGCCGCCATGGTCGGTGCGAGTCCACTGAATCCGACCATCGCAGCCACCACGATGTCCACCCTGTCGCTTGTCACCAGGTCGCATACGGACTTCATTCCCGCAAAGGCTTTTGTGTCGGTGCCATCCAGAGCGTGTGAAAGATCCTTGTACTTTGTTTCGTCACAGATGACGGCGTTGTTGGCGTCGAACTCTCTGGCCTGTTTTGCCATCAATTCCCAACTGCCTTTGCATGTGAGCAGTTCGACCTCAAACAAATCCCTGTGCTCTCTGATCACTTCCAGAGTCTGCCGGCCTATGGATCCGGTCGAACCTAGTATCGCTATTCTTCTTTTTTCCATCAGAAACTGATATATTTGGTAGGATCCACCGCCTCTCCCTTATGCCAGAGCTCGAAATGAAGATGGTCCCCGTCCGAAAGAGAGCCGGTGCCGCCGAGAATGGCGATAGGCGTTCCGGCCGTCACTTTGTCCCCGGTCTTCTTCATCAGTTTCTGATTATGCTTGTAGACAGAGATTATGTCTCCCTCATGCTGGATTCTTATTGTGTAGCCCTCCGTGTCGGTCCATCCGGCCGAGATCACAGTTCCATCCAGCACAGACATGACGACAGAGTTGTCCGGAGCCGTGATGTCGATGTAAGGATGCAGTGCCTTGTCATAGCCTTGGGAAACAACACCTTTGAGAGGCGTGAAGAAATGCATGCCTTCGATCGGCAGCGTTCTGGATGAACTTGACTTGATGTCGAACTTGTCTTCCTCCGCGACTTCCTTTCTGAGGAGGGAGTCTTTTTCGGCCAGAGCCTTGGCGTCGGCGGTGCTGACGGCGCGGTCTTTCCGTATCTCCATAAGGCTGTCTATCCGCAGCGGCTCAAGACCATCGACGACACGCCTGAGGTTCTCTGAATATAATTCCCATTTCGTCAGGACATTTTCCAGAGAATCTATCCTGATGGCATTCTGGATGGCGTCATGTTTGGTCTGCGCGTCCGGGTAGCCTGGAATGAGAGTCCGTATCGGGGTGAAAGCGATCAGGCAGAATATGACCGTGATTGTGACCACCACCGAAGTGATCACGGTCACAAGCGCGCCGATCCTGGTGAATTTCCTTGACCACACCTTGTCGTGGGTGTCGTCGTCCACCAGCGTGAGCCTGAAGTTATTGATGCCGCCTTTTTTCAGTTTGGACATAAGATTTTGACTTGAAAGCCTTTTTCGTTAACTTTGCGGACTACATGGACAGAATCATCGGCATAGACTACGGACGCAAGCGCGTTGGAGTCGCGGTCAGCGACCCACTGGGTATTTTT
The DNA here is from genome assembly GCA_934698975.1 of uncultured Bacteroidales bacterium. GTDB lineage: Bacteria > Bacteroidota > Bacteroidia > Bacteroidales > UBA932 > Cryptobacteroides. The sequence continues at coordinate 25,573 of CAKUVR010000018.1, read as the reverse complement.
GCCTCAGCCCTGGACACGGTTCCAGCTGCAAAGATAATAGAATATATCAAAAATTATGCTCAAAATGAGACCATAACCCGTTTTGTGGTAGGCTATCCGATGAACATGAACAACAAGCCGTCCGAGGCCGCCGCCGACGTGGACATATTCCTTAAGAACCTCGCAAAGGCTTTTCCGGGCATTCCGGTGACCCTTGAGGATGAGAGGTTTACATCCGTTCTTGCGCATCGTGCGATGATTGACGGGGGCATGAAGGCCAAAGACCGCAGGGACAAGAGCTCGGTGGACAGGATCAGCGCAGCCATCATCCTGCAAAGCTATCTTGACAGAACGAACAGAAATTAAAGGTTGGAATTATGATATTACCTATTTATTTATACGGTTCGGAGGTTCTCAGGCAGAAGGCCGCTCCGGCGGATTTGTCCGAGAAGGAGAAGATCACCAAGTTGGTGACCGACATGGAGGATACACTCGCAAAGTCGGAAGGCTGCGGACTTGCAGCCCCGCAGGTGGGTGAGAGTGTGCGTATCCTGATCGTAGACGGCACAGGAATGACGGATGTCTATCCTTACCTCGCCGATTTCAAGAGGGTGATGATCAACCCGGTCATCCTGGAGGAGAGCGAGAAAAAATGTGAATATTCGGAAGGTTGCCTCAGCATCCCAGGCATCTACTGCGATGTGACGAGGCCGCAGAGTATGACGGTTGAATATTACAATGGTGATTTCGAGAAGGTTACGGAGACCTTTGACAAGTTCGCCTGCCGTATGGTGCAGCACGAGATGTCCCATCTGGACGGAGACCTTTTCGTGGATCACGTCGCTCCGATAAGGAAGAAGATCATTTCGAAAAAGTTGATGAACATCGCAAAAGGAAAGGTTTTTGCAAGGTACGCCACTAAAATTAAATAATCATTATTGCCATGGGTGCATTTCACGCGTATGACATACGCGGAGTCTATAATGTTGACTTCGACCGTAACACCGCCTATAAGGTGGGCTATTTTCTTCCGGAACTCCTTGACACAGACAAGGTCCTTGTCGGCCGCGACTGCCGTCTCTCGTCTCCGGAGATCCACGAATATCTTCTGAAAGGAATCACCGACGCCGGCGCCGATGTCTATGACATAGGTCTCAGCACGACTCCGATGGTCTATTTCGGAACCGCCAACTACGGGTTCAAGGCCTCGGTGCAGATCACAGCCTCGCACAATCCCAAGGAATATAACGGAATGAAGGTCTCCAGGGAGAACGCCCTTCCTGTCGGTCTGGATTCCGGCCTCGGCCAGATCCAGGAGTGGATCGAGAGCGGTAGGCCTACCCCTGTCGCCGAAAAGAGGGGACAGGTTATTCCCAAGGATATTCATAAAGACTATCTTGACTTCCTGCTGAAGTTCAAGGGTGACTATTCCGACATCAAGATAGCGTTCGATCTTTCCAACGGAATGTCAAGCCTTTATGCCCGAGAGATTTTCGGTGACGAGCCAGCCTACATATTCGAGGAGATGGACGGCAATTTCCCGAACCACGAGCCGAACCCGCTGATTCCCAAGAATGTCGAGCCGCTTCAGGCTTTGGTGAGGAAAACCGGTGCGGATGTCGGTGTCATTTATGACGGAGACGCGGACCGTGTGATGTTCGTTGACAACGAGAGCAAGTTTGTCTCACCGGATTTGATGATTGCTGTTCTTGGACACTATTTTGTTGACGAGAGACACGAGACCGGCACCGTGCTTCAGGACATCCGCAGTTCAAAGGCGGTAGGGGAGTACCTTACTCCGATGGGATGCAAGATGGCCACATGGAAGGTCGGCCGCGCCTTCGCCGCGAGAAAGCTCCGCGAACTTGACGGAGTCTGGGGCGGAGAGCTTGCTGGCCACTATTATTTCCGTGATTTCTTCTATTCTGACAGCGGACTGCTGGCCTCAATGCTGATCCTGAGGGTCGTGGCTGCCATGAAAAAAAATGGTGTCACCCTGCACGAACTCATCGGCAGGATCGCCCGCTACCAGAACTCGGGCGAGATCAACTTCCGACTCGATGACAAGAAAGGCGCCATGGACGCTGTCAAGGAGTATTTCACCTCTAAGGAGACTCCGACCGCCGAGATGGATTTCGACGGCTATAGGGTTGAGTTCCCGGACTGGTGGTTCAACATCCGCCCTTCCAACACGGAGCCATACCTCAGGTTCATCTGTGAAGCGACATCGGACGCTCTTCTTGAGGAAAAAGTTAACGAAACAAAGAATCTTCTCGTAGAGAGATTCGGAGCAAAACTGTAGGCGGGATGATTCGTGGAAGTTTTTTGGCGAGCGCCATTGTTGTGGTCTTTGCCTCTATCCGGTTCTCTGTCCCTGCCGTGGCGCAGGACACCACGATCAAGACTAGGAAACAAGCGGAGATTCTTATCCCGAGAATCTCCCGGGAGTCTGTTCAGTCAATGGATTTGTCCAAGGCGGAGGCTTTGGACACTATTGACACTGCGGACCCGCACATCAAGATCCTTCTCCTGTCGGACAACACTTGGAAGTATTTCAAGGATTCAACCTATGCCCGTGACCATAAGATATTCAATGAATATTGGACTCACGACTATCCTGACCCGTATCATGTGTCTTTGGACGAGCTCCCGGATGAGATCGCGCTTTGGATAGTGGACACTTTGAGCGAGTACAAGTGTCCTCATCAGAATGACGTTTATTCAAAGTTTGGCTACCGCCACAGACGTCGTCATCAGGGTGTGGATCTGCCTTTGCAGACGGGTACTCCTGTCTACGCCGCTTTTGATGGCAAGGTCCGAATTTCGAAGCGTTACAAAGGCTACGGTAACCTCGTGGTTCTTCGTCATGACAACGGTCTGGAGACATTCTACGGCCATCTTTCAAAAATCTATGTGAAGGACGACCAGTGGGTGAACGCCGGCACAATCATTGGCTTAGGCGGCTCGACAGGTCGTTCGACAGGACCTCATCTGCATTTTGAGACCCGTTACAAGGGCTATGCGTTTGATCCTGAATGGCTGATTGACTTCCACTCCGGCACGTTGAGACACAGGCTGTTCGTACTGAAGAAGAAATATCTGAACGCAAACAGCAAGTACGTTCCAGAGAGTGAGCAGGAGGAGATAGACATCCTTGAAGGCGATGCGAAGGACAAGGAGGAGGCCGCCAAGAAGGCCGAGGCCGAGAGAAAGGCCGCGGCAGCCGCCCAGTACCACACCATCCGTCAGGGTGACACTTTGGGCGCATTGGCTCGTAAGTATCACACAACGGTCAAGACTCTCTGCCGTCTGAACGGCATAAAGGAGACCACCACCCTCCGTCTAGGCAAGAAACTTCGCGTGAAGTAGTTCCTATACCGGTAGTAGAATCTGTGTCGGTCACTGAGTTTGTCGAAGTGGCCGGCACAAGTTTATAATACCATCACCAACGCTCCGGCGAGCAGAAGAATGGAACCAACAACGGTCTTCCAAGTCAAAGCTTCGCCAAGGAATATGACAGCGAAGATTATTGTCAGAACGAGACTGCATTTGTCGATCGGGACGACTTTAGACACGTCACCGATTTTGATGGCGTAGAAGTAACACAGCCAAGACGCGCCTGTGGCAAGGCCGGAAAGGATAAGGAATATCCAGCTGCGGGAGCTGATTGAGGAGATTCCTCCGGCACTGTTCGTCAGGAACACCATCGCCCATGCCATCATGAGCACCACTATCGTGCGGATAGCCGTCGCAAGGTTTGAATCGACACCATCGATGCCGATCTTTGCAAGAATAGCCGTCGCGGCCGCGAACACCGCTGACAGAATCGCGAACATTAACCACATATTCCCATGAATTGGATTTCTCATGTCGCAAATTTATAAATTTATCGAATATGTTGGCATAGATGTCATCGCAAGTCTCAACCTCTTCCGTCCTCACTCCGATGTCTGTAAAACTCGTGGACAAGGCTTCGGTATCCTAACTTTCTCATGGTGTCATAAGTTATTCTGTACATGGATTTGGAGTACCGGCCGGTTGCCAGCGCGCGGATGGACTGCTGAAGATAGTGATCGATTTCCATCAGCCCCTCATGTTGGTTTATGATAGGAAAATACCATCTGGCCCAGGTGAGTGAATCACGGGATTCCTCATCGAAAAATTTCCTATTGAAATAGTTGATCATGCGGATTACGGCCACGTCATCACTGATGCCACATCTTTGCTTCCACCGTAGAAGAGCCCTGGTTTTTCGATGAATCTTGCCTTTCATCTTGACTAGCGCATTGGACGAGATGTCGATTTTGCCTCCATCGCACTTGAATCCTAGAAATTCGTATGGCTCATCTGGCCGATATGTATGTTCCTTGTCCGTGTTTATTTCCAAGTTATAGGACCTGATGAAGTTGTTGAGAGTCGTTTTGTGGTTATCAAGAGTGGGCTCATCCTCGGCGAATACGATGATGTCATCAGAATATCTCGCGTAAAGTATTCCTTGTTCATGAAAATAATGATCCATCTCGTTCAGATACACATCCGCCAGAAATGGCGCTGTCGGGATTCCGGCCATCACTCCATGTGGCTCTGACGACTCTCTGCATTGGTTAACTATCCTATCGTCTGTCAGCATCCGCTCAAAGAATCCATACAACATGGTGTCGTCAGACAGAAAGGAAGACAGCTGCCGCATCATTATTGGAATGGAAATGGAATTGAAGTAATCGTGAATGTCTGCCTTGTAGGCCCATAACCTCTTGCTTCGTAACGCTCTATGAATGTGGAGCACAGCGTCTGACGCTTTGAGACCGCGCCGGAATGCATAACAGTTTGGCGCGAATCGCGAGTCGTATTTGTAAAGGAGGTATGACAATGCCTTCAGCACGGTCATCTCTTCTTGATTGTATGAATATACAACCCTTTTCTTGGACGTTCCCAGTTTGTTGATTATTCTCTTTTGGGGAATGCTTAGTTTATTCCCTTCCATAAGGCTGTTGACCACGGGAAGATACCGTTCCTCCTCGACATAACTGTCTGCCAGATTGAACTCTGTCCAGTTAAACCGCCCCTTTTCGAGCCTGTACGCCAAGAACTGCTCCCAGACTTGAGGGATTGAAAGTTGTTCGATCAGACTATTCATGGTAAAAAAGACAGAAAAAGGGAAAGGATTTTGAATCCGTTATTAACGGTTCACGAGATGGTACGCCGTTAGACCGCCCGCAAGGCCTTATAGGAAACGACGCTGCATCCGCCGCAGGCGTGACATATGTCACATTCCCTTTTTCTGTCTGAAAGACTATTTGTTAAGGTTGTCAGCCAGCCGCTTGACAACATACCCGATCTCATTCGCCATATTGGTGTAGAATCCGATGTACGGAATACCTAGTTTCTTTGCATAGACCCTTGATATAAGGAATTTTACATTGTCGCAATGACTGCCTTTACCTCCCAGCATCACAATGCCAGCCAAGTTTTCGCCATTGTAGAGGACAAAAGTGTATGGCTCTCCCCATTCTGCCTTGTAGGCTTGGTACGGGCGACGTTTGTACAGTTTGAATGTATCATTCGCATCTCCAACGAGTTCTGCCACAGCGACATTTTCCCTTAAGGTGTATTGTGGGAACTCTGAGGTCAGGATCTCACGAAAGTAATTCACTTGTTCTTGTGGTGACAGGCTGACGGCCGAAGTCCTTGAGTGTCTGGCTTTGAGAGAGGTCTCTCCTTGTTCCTGAACGAAAGGCGAAGTGCCATTGTCTTTCCCGGAATCGGCTTTGCCGAATAATCTGCTAAATATGCTCATGCCAATCAAGAAGATGTTTTGAAATGAATCAAAAATTTTGTTATGCGTTCCATAAATAATTGATTATCAGTTGTTCTTAATTGAATATACTTTCGTAACTTTATAATTATAAGACAGTTAAGTTATGAAGATGTGTCCAACCAACCTCATTGATAATCAGTGGCAAGTTATAGAAAAAATCATAAACGCGCAAGAAAGGAAGAGGAAATCTTCAGCGCTTTCGTGAAGGATCAAAAAATGAGAGCGAAAAAGCTACGAAACCAGGAGCGAAGCGACGCAAGGGGTTTGGGGAGTTCGCTCCCCAACGCCCCATCGGGGCTGTCACGCAGTGACTGGGGGGATTTGGACCACAAAGAAAAGGCGCAAAGTCTTTTGCGCCTTTTCTTTGTGGTCCCAGTAGGGCATGATCCTACGACCCCCTGATTATGAGTCAGATGCTCTAACCAACTGAGCTATGGGACCGGATGCCATCCGACATATTTGCGGACAACGTGTCAAAGTTACCAAACTTTTTGAAAACGGCAAAACACTTTGTTGATCTTTGTAAAATTTGCGACAACTTATTTTTAGAGCTTCTTATTCCGATAATAATGTTTAGTAATGTGTAAAAAATAAGTTGCATCACGGCCTGGGCGACCGCCGCCACGACCTCAAGAGGATCATGAAGTTGTCTGAGCCAAGCGGATGGAAATATGATTTCGAGACGTTTGTGGCCTACGATGAGATCAACCGTTCGGCCGCGTCGCAGACATATTACGAGAACCAGATGGAAGGCTTTGATGAGGAGACGTTTGTTCCTCTCGCTCCACCTGTCGTAAGGATGGAGTAATACATCAATATTCCTTCACGCCGTTCCCGGCCATCCATTCGAGCAGCGGGGTGTTGTCGAATCCGGCCGTGCCTTTCAGGAATATGTTCACGTCGAATCCCACCTCGCGGCTCAGCCGGAAGACATTCTTGAGAGTCTCCAGAACACAGAATTCGGATGCGATTCCGCAGACCGTGACCTCGTCTCCGGCCAGAAACAGATCTTGATCGGAAGCGACAGTGGCAGCCAACGCTCCATATTCCTCCCTCATCTTGTCCTGCCCTTTCAGGATGAATCTTGTCTTCGCTTCCTCAAGCCCGTCCAAAAGTCCATCGGCGAGGCTGGCTCCGTGCGTGTAGTGCACGCAGTGCTCAGGCCATTGACCACCGTTGTCCTTGAACGAGCAATGATCCTTCGGATGCCAGTCCAAAGTGAAATACACAAGATCGAACCCGTCCTTGAGCCCGTTTATCTCCGGAATTATCGTCTCCGCGCCTGGCACTGCCAGAGACCCGTCAATGAAATCCCTCTGCACGTCCACTACAAGTAAAATCTTTCTTCCCATTATGTTTCTGAACTTTTTACTTGGGAACAAAGATAGTGATAAATCATGAATTGGACATAAAGAAAAAGCGCTTGCGACTCGCAAGCGCTTGAAGGAGCTCCTCAAGTAGGACTTGAACCTACGACCCCCTGATTAACAGTCAGGTGCTCTAACCAACTGAGCTATTGAGGAATTTTGCCAACCTTTTCGGTTGTTTGTTCCTTTCGGGAGTGCAAAGGTACAACAAAAATTGATTAGTGCAAATTTTTTTGTAGTTTTTTTTGTGTACCTTTGTGTAAATTTCTCGGAGGAGGAAAATGGACATAGACTTGTTTTCAGAGATGCTCAAGGGGCTTATCCTTGACAATGATGAGGTTACATTGCCAGGCTTGGGGACTTTCGTCTCCGAGGTGATGCCATCGACTTTTTCTGACAAGGGATACACTATCAATCCTCCATACCGGAAGCTGTCTTTCAGGCAGCGTGGGGCTGGGAACGAGTCTATGCTGGCGGAGTTCTATGCCACGGCCAACGGCACGGATGTCGAGACTTCCCAAAGAATATTGGATGAGTTTATTTCAGGGTTGAGGACGGCGCTTCAGACTAAAAAGATGGTAGTGTTCCCTGGACTGGGACGGTTGAGGGCGACAAAGGAGAACACTTTTTTCTTCATCGCTGACGAGGCTCTTGACATCTATCCTTATGGAGTTGGCCTTGAGCCGGTTTCGCTGAAGACTCACGAAGAGACTCCGGAAGAGGTGGCGCAGAGTGTGGCCGTGCTTAAGGAACTGATTGATGTGCCGGTGGCATCAGTCACAGAACCTGCCGGGGTGGCCGGAGAAAGTGTTTCAGAATCAGAGATATCTGGCACCGTGGAAAATTCGGCAGCCGTGGAAAAACCGGTTGCGAAACCGGTCGAAGAGGCCGTGCCGGTAGAGATTAATACTGATTCTGAGTCGCTTCGACAGGCTCAGCGACCGGAGGACAAGGCTTCGTGTCCGGAAAAAGCAAGCCCGGAACTGAAAGAAATCACACCGGCGGAGAAAGAGAATGTGGTGCTGCAGACGGAGGAAGAAACAGAGACAGAGGAACCGCATTTGCGGAAAAAGCGTGGTTGGAAGGTGGCTGCGATTGTGGTCACAAGCCTGATAGGACTGGCTTTGCTGGCACTCGGAATATTCATACTCCTTGCCCACATCGCTCCGGATTTCATCGATTCGATCCTCTACACCCCTGAGGAGCTGAGAATCATTAATCATTAGGACTATGGAAAAGATCAAGGTCTCAGGCAACAGATTCAGTACAGACATAACAATTCCGTGCTATGACACGGACGCTTCGTTCCGTTTGAAGCCGGCCGCGTTCATGGATCATGCCCAGGAAATGGCGTATCTGGCGGCTCAGGCCCTTCATTTCGGCTATGACGACCTCCAGAGGCATCACACGGCCTGGGTGCTGTCAAGGATGCGGATGGATTTCCTGAATCCTCCGAAATGGACGGACGAGACAACCCTTTACACTTGGCACAAAGGACAGGACGGCCTGTTTTTCCTCCGTGATTTCGAACTCAGAAGGCAAGGGGACACCGACTTCGCGGACAAATCCAAGGCATTGGTGCTCTGCACCTCTTCGTGGATAGTGATGAATGTCGAGACCAGAAGGCTGGTCCGCAGCGATGAGGTTCTGAACATGGTTCCGGCTACCACGCAATGCCCTGACAATGCGATCCAGACTCCTTGCGGAAAGGTCGCGATGCCAAAGAATATCCTTGCGGAGGAAGTTGGTTTCCACAAGGCGGAATATTCGGACATCGATGTGCTGGGGCACACGAACAACGCCCGCTATGTGGTCTGGGCTATGGACAGCATCGACTACAAGGAGGTCGCCGGCAACCCGGTGAAGAGCATCAGCATCAACTTCATCAAGGAGACAAAGCCGGAGGAAGTCGTGAGAATATTCAGAAGCAGCGAGGAAAGCGACGGGCAAAAGACATATTACATAGAAGGTAGAATTGAAGACAGGCCGTGCTTTTGCGTGCGGATAGATTTTTAAGCGTATAGATTTAGATTGGTATGCGAGATTTGTTTCTTGGGGCGGGAATCGCCCATTCCATTCTGGTTTTCGCGGTAGTGATCGCGATAGGACTGTATCTTGGCAAATTCAAGATCAAAGGCATTTCCATCGGCTCGACGTGGATCTTGTTCGTCGCCATCCTTCTGAGCCATTTCGGGCTTAGGGTTGACGCCACGGTGCTCAGTTTCATGAAGGATTTCGGACTGATTCTGTTCGTGTTCTCGATCGGACTTCAGGTCGGACCTGGATTCTTCCATTCGTTCAAGAAAGGCGGCATGCAGCTGAACCTGCTCGCAGTCTTGCTGGTGCTTCTTGCTGTGGGCGTGACGGTGGCTATTCATTTCGTATCAGGAGAGGACCTCAAGACTATGGTCGGAGTGATGTCCGGAGCTGTTACCAATACCCCCGGACTCGGTGCCGCCCAGCAGACGATGGCGGATTCCATGCGGGGGGAGAACTACCTTGCGTCCGACATCGCGTCCGCGACTTCCGGGCTTGCATCCGCTTACGCTGTCGCATACCCGCTTGGCGTTCTTCTCGTGATCGGTCTGATCATGTTTTTCAAGGCCATATTCAAAGTGGATCTTGAGAAGGAAAAGGCCGAACTTGACAATGCGGACAACAGCGAGGATGTGGCGAGGCGGATGCACTGCGAGGTCGAGAATCCTGCCATTTTCGGACTGACAATCAAAGAAGCCACGAAGGATTTGGGGAACTCGATAGTCATCTCCAGAATCCTCAGGAACGGGCTGATGTCTATCCCGGGCCCCGACACAGTTCTTCAGAAAGGTGACAAGCTTCTGATCGTCACATCCCAGAAGAATGTTGATTCCCTCAGGATCACTTTCGGTGAAGAAGTTCCGATGCACCTTCAGGATTGGGAGCAGATCGATGCCAAGATGGTCAACAGGAAGATCACGGTGACCAAGTCCTCATTGACAGGCGTCACGCTGCGCACCCTCAACATCAGAGCCAATTATGGAGTCAGCGTCACACGAGTGATAAGATCAGGTGTCGGTCTCGTCGCAAGGCCTAACCTCATTCTTCAGATGGGAGATGTGCTGAGAGTTGTAGGTCCGGAGCTTGGAATAGAGGAGGTCGCCAACCTTGTGGGCAACCAGACATCCACGCTCAACCGCCCGAATCTTATCCCGATCTTCTTTGGAATAGCCATAGGTGTCATATTCGGATCCATTCCTATCGCCATTCCCGGCATTCCTCAGCCGATTAAACTCGGTCTCGCCGGCGGCCCGCTCATAATAGCGATCCTGCTTGGCTATTTCGGTCCGAAGTGGAAGATCACGACCTACACCACACAGAGTGCGAACCTGATGGTCCGGGAGATGGGAATATCCTTCTTCATGGCCGCCGTTGGTCTCGGAGCCGGGCAGAACTTCGTAAGTTCCATTCTGAACGGAGGTTATTGGTGGATTCTTTATGGCGCGCTGATCACGTTCATCCCGGTCTGCACCATCGGTCTTGTCGCAAGGTACGTCTGCAAGCTGAATTTCTACCAAATCTGCGGTCTGATTTCAGGTGGTACCACTGATCCGGCTGTCTTGGCGTTCACCCAGGGTGCCTATGGTACTGATTATCCTTCGGTGAACTACGCCACAGTCTACCCTTTGTCCATGTTCATGAGGGTGCTCGTGGCCCAGCTGCTGATTCTTTTGGCGATAGCGTGACATTATGTTTGACTTGATCTACCCATTTGCTCCGGCTCCGCTCATGCCTTTGCCATCGGCCGACAATCCGGGCGACCGTCCCCGTCCGACAGGCGAGATGGTTCCGGTAGTGGAGGAGAACGGCCTTGTCATCGGGCAGGCCACAAGACAGTCAGTGCACAACGGCACGAAATTGATGCATCCGGTGATTCATCTTCACATCATCAACCGTGAGGGATGTCTTTGTATTCAGAAACGCTCGATGAAGAAGGATCTCCTTCCCGGGCGTTGGGACACAGCGGTCGGCGGTCATGTTGATTACGGTGAGACGCTTGAGGAGGCACTCTACCGGGAGGCTTCGGAGGAATTGGGATTCAGAGACTTCAATCCGATATTCCTGAAATCTTACATCTGGGAGTCGGCTCGTGAGAAGGAATTGGTCAGCGTATTCGCCACCGTCGGCAACTTCATTTTGAAGCCTGACAATGACGAGGTGACCGAGGGGCGTTATTGGAAAATGTCCGAAATCGAGTCAAATCTGGGGAGGGGACTGTTCACTCCTAATTTTGAACAGGAGTTCAAATCAATCAAGGATACTTTACTGGCGTTGCTCTGATGGATGGAGGCATTGAAAAATTCATAAAGGATCAGTTGTCGGTCTGGCCGCTTGCCGCCGAGAACTATCGTGACCTCAAGAAGGTGGAGACCAAACGTCTGACTATTGGCGGTCTGGAGGTCATTGTCCAGCACAATCCTTGCCGCAAAATCTCTTCCGAAGCGGCCTTGGATCCAAAGTCCCTTAGTGAAAGGCCTTGCTTCCTTTGCCCTGAGAACCGCCCGGCGCAGCAGAGCCATATTGAATTCGAGGGGCGCAAAGGGAGAAAATACCGCGTCACGCTGAATCCTTACCCTATTTTCCCGTCGCACCTTGTGATTTCAAGCTTCGAGCACACGCGGCAATCCATCTGGCACCGCTATCAGGATCTGCTTGACTTTGTCAGCAAGCATAATGAATATCTCGGATTCTACAACGGCCCGATAAGCGGGGCCTCCGCGCCGGATCACATGCACTTCCAGGCATGTCCGCAGGGGTTGATGCCGCTCCTAAACAGAGTGGACTCGCTTCTGGCCGCCGGTGATGGCAAAGAACTGGAGTTCCTCACCAACGTCAAAGAAGCCAGGCTGTTCCATCTTGATGAATATGCCAACGGGGTCTTCGTCCTTTGCGGCGGCACTGCCAAGTCTGTCGCGAAGCTTTTCTATCGCCTGTTGGACTGTGCTCCGCTGCCGGATGATTCTGACGAGCCGAAAATCAATCTGTTCGCCTGGACACATGGCGGAGAATACCGATCTGTCGTGATATTCAGGGAAAAACATCGCCCGCACAACTATTATTCATCCGTGGCGGATCATCTTGCGATGAGTCCCGGCTGCGCAGATCTGGGAGGCGTGTTTGTGGCTCCGAAACGAGAGGATTACGACAAGCTTGACACTGAACTCCTTACGTCTGTCGTTCGTGAGATAACCGTCAGCGATGAGACCGAGAAAGGTATCATCTGGAGGCTGACCAGAACCCAACGCAGGTTGGAGGTCGGGATAATGTCCGGCCATGAGATCGAGTTCGAGATCATATCCGACGGGGCTGGACGACAGAAGGTTGAATATTCAGCAGGACGGATCTCCTACAACGGAGTTCTTTACGACGAGTTGGTCTTCGAGGCTCAGACCGAGGCAACAATGTTCGCCGAGCCGTCTTTCGTCCTTTACGGGGTGACGATCGGTGTGGATTTCCATTGGGAGCGGAAGGTGACCCAGAAGTTTGCCGGAACCCTTAAATTTATCGTGGATGGTGACAAGGTGACAGCCGTCAACATTGTGGGGGTTGAGGACTATCTTCTGAGCGTGATCTCATCTGAAATGAAGGCTTCGGCCGGACTGGAGTTCCTCAAGGCTCATGCTGTCATTTCCAGGTCATGGGTCATGGCTCAGATGGAGCACCGTAGGAAAACGCCCCGTTCGGTCGCTGAGCCTGTCGAAGCGACTGATGGAGCCAAGGTCACTTCGGCATGCTCAGTGACCGGGGAATCCGCTCCGGAGACCCCAAGAGCCGTTTCCTCCGTGACCGAAGAGGATGAGTACATCAAATGGTTCGATCACGATGACCATACCCTGTTCGATGTCTGCGCGGACGATCACTGCCAGCGTTACCAAGGTCTCACGATGGCTGTAGGCGACACAGTCCGCAAGGCCATAGACCAGACGTGGGGACTTGTGCTTACATCTGAAGGCAGGATCTGTGACGCGCGTTTCTCAAAATGCTGCGGAGGCCGTATGGAACTGTTCAGCACCTGCTGGGAAGACAAGGATTATCCTTATCTCCAACCGCTTCCGGACACTCCTGACTGGAAGGAAGGCGGCGATGTGTTCTGCGACACGAATGACAACACCATTCTTTCCCAAGTGCTTAACGACTACGATCTGGAGACTAAGGACTTCTACAGATGGACAACTGAATATTCCAGAACAGAGGTGTCCGACCTTGTCCGCAAGCGCTCCGGAATCGACTTCGGCACAATCCGTGACCTTGTCCCGATTGAGAGAGGCCCTTCCGGTAGACTCAAGAGGCTTAAGGTGATAGGTGACAAGAAGACGATGGTCATCGGCAAGGAACTCATCATCCGCCGCTGGCTGTCTGAGTCTCACCTCAAGAGTTCGGCCTTTGAGATAAAATGGATCGGCGACAGACTGGTCCTTGACGGAGCAGGTTGGGGACACGGAGTCGGTCTCTGCCAGATCGGAGCTGCTGTGATGGCCGCCAAAGGCTACACGTTCGATCAGATCCTGCTGCACTACTACCCTGACAGCAAATTGGAAAGAAGATAATCAAACCGACACATAATGAGTAATTTCACTAAACGTAACCCTTGGATGTGGATTCCGACCCTCTATTTCGTGGAGGGCATTCCATATTTTCTGGTCAACAATGTCTCTGTCCTGATGTTCGCAAAGATGGGCGTACCGAACGGACAGATGGCCTTGTTCACATCTCTGCTTTACCTCCCGTGGACACTTAAGTTCCTCTGGAGCCCGTTCGTGGACATCATCAAGACAAAAAGATGGTGGATCATCACGATGCAGATCATAATGTCCATCGCCTTTGTCGTACAGGCTCTCACGATGCCTCACCCGTCAGCGGAATCCATTGCCGCCGGCAGCACGCCGATGAGCCTGTTCACATTCACGCTCATCCTGTTTGTCTTCGCCGCCTTCGCTTCTGCGACGCATGACATAGCGGCTGACGGATTCTATATGCTGGCCCAGAGCCAAAGCAGTCAGGCTGCCTTTGTCGGAGTCCGCAGCACGTTCTACAGACTCGCCAATGTCTTCGGCAACGGTGTGATCGTGGCTGTGGCCGGATTGCTTGAGACAAAGACCGGCAACATTCCGTTGGCTTGGCAGCTGACCATCGGGGGATCCGGCATCCTTCTCACCTCCTTGACCCTTTATCACACATTCGCGATTCCTAAACCGGAATCCGATGTCTCTAATATCCAAGAAGATTCCGGCAACAAGGTCGCTGAGATATTCGCTGGTTTCGGACGCACCGTCACGACATACTTCAAGAAATCTGGCGTGTGGCTCGCGATCATATTCATGCTTTGCTACCGTCTTCCTGAAGCCTTCCTCATCAAAATGTGCACACCTTTCCTTGTGGCAGCCAGAGAGGCCGGCGGACTTGGGATGCAGACTGCTGAGGTGGGTATCGCCTACGGCACCCTCGGCGTGATATTCCTTCTTCTGGGAGGCATTCTCGGAGGTCTCCTCGCATCACGTCTTGGTTTGAAAAAATCCATCTGGATAATGGCCGCCTTCATGACGCTGCCTTGTCTTTCGTTTGTCTATCTCGCTGTGGTGCAGCCTGTAAGTTTCGCCACAATTTGTACCTGCATAGCCATCGAACAATTCGGCTACGGCTTCGGATTCACCGCCTACATGCTATATATGATGTACTTCTCGGAAGGCGAGTTCAAGACCTCGCACTACGCGTTCTGCACATGCTTCATGGCTCTCAGCATGATGATTCCGGGAATGTTCGCCGGCTTCCTTCAGGAATCCCTCGGCTACAAGGGCTTCTTCTGGATGGTCATTGTCTGCTGCATAGCGACCGTCATCGTCACCTTCCTTGCGGACCGCAGGATCGATCCTGAATATGGCAAAAAATAATCAATGAATATATGAACGCAGCCAAAAGAATATTAGCCGTCATCATCTCCGCCGTGGCTTTGACATTGTCCGTCACCGCCGCTGAGAAGCCGATTGTAAGGACCGGGATAGAAGTTCTGGAAGGACGTGGCTTTGAGGGACTTGTCGGCAAGAATGTCGGCCTCGTCACCAATCCGAGCGGTATTGATCACAACCTTCGTTCCACAATAGACATTCTTCACGAGGCTCCCGGGGTCAACCTCAAGGCGTTGTTCGCTCCCGAGCACGGAGTCCGGGGGGATGCCTACGCTGGCTCGCACGTTGAGGATTTCAAGGATCCAAAGACGGGAATACCTGTCTATTCAGTCTATGGCTCCAACCGCAAGCCAAGCAAGAAGATGCTGGAGGGGCTTGACATTGTGGTCTATGACATACAGGACATTGGCAGCCGCTCCTATACTTTCATCAGCACCCTCGGCCTGGTGATGCGCGCATGCGCCGAGAACGACATCGAAGTGATGGTTCTCGACAGACCTAACCCATTGGGCGGCAACAAGATCGAGGGCTGTCTTGTGGAACCGGGCTTCCACTCTTTCGTCAGCGAGTTCAAAATCCCTTACATCTATGGTCTCACTGTCGGCGAACTTGCCATCCTGCTGAACGAGGAAGGGCTGAACTGCGGCGAGAAAGGCAACGA
Source organism: uncultured Bacteroidales bacterium (assembly GCA_934698975.1). Classification (GTDB taxonomy): domain Bacteria; phylum Bacteroidota; class Bacteroidia; order Bacteroidales; family UBA932; genus Cryptobacteroides. The sequence goes on along the minus strand of CAKUVR010000018.1, from coordinate 9,808 downwards.
GGCTCCGCTGAAATGCAGACTTTCCGTCATTCCGATGGAAGGTTGGACAAGGAATATGCTCTATCAGGACACGAACCTTCCTTGGGTGCTCCCGTCCCCGAATATTCCTTACCCTCAGTCAGCCGTGAACTACCCGTCCTCCGGCATCGCCGGTGAGTTTCAGGGTTATCTGAGCATCGGTATCGGCTACACGCTTCCGTTCGAGGTGTTCGCGGCCGAATGGATTGACGCCGACGCGCTGAAGGCCAGGCTGGACAGCTACAACCTTCCGGGTGTCGCTTTCAGGACGATTCATTTCAAACCGTTCTCCGGAAGCCTTCAAGGGAAACTCATACACGGGGTCCAGTTCCATTACACTGACTATGAGGCCGCTTGCTGCACACTGACCCAATTTTACGTGATGCAGGCCGTGAACGAACTATATCCGGAAAAGAATCCGTTCGCCCTATCGAAGGGGCGCAACAATATGTTCGACAAGGTATGTGGTACGGATTATGTAAGAACCACTTTCGGAAAGCGTCTGAAGGTCGAGGACATCGCTGACTATTGGTCGAAAGATGTCGAGGCGTTCAGGAAGCTTTCCAAAAAGTATTGGCTATATTATTAAACCACTTAACACCGAGTCATCATGAAGAACATTCTGAACATCGCACTTGCGTCAGCCGTAGCGCTGGCCATGCTTGCATCACCGGTTGATTCATATTCACAGGAAAGACGCTCCACCGGATCGAGGAGCAACACCACTTCCTCGCAGACCAGATCTTCCTCCAGAAGTTCTTCTTCCACAAGAAGTTCCGGATCTTCTTCCACAAGAAGCTCGAGTTCTTCCTCTACGAGAAGTTCGGGTTCTTCAATGTCCAGAAGTTCTCAGGATAACAATCGTCGGAGCGGTTCGAGCGTGTCGAGGAGTTCTCAGGACAACGGCCGCAGGAGTGGTTCAAGCGTGTCGAGGAGTTCTCGGGACAACAGCCGCAGGAGTTCCTCCACGGACGTTTCACGCGGCTCTCAGGACGACAACAGAAGGAGTGCTGGCTCTTCTGCAAGGAGTTCATCGTCAAGTAGATCTTCTTCCGTGAGAAGCTCGTCATCTTCAAGAGGTTCATCATCCTCTGTCAGGGAATCATCCTCATCGGCGAGAAGTTCCAATGCCAGAGTAGCAAGACAGATAAGCGGATCGTCTTCGACCAGAAGCACTTCAGCCCGCGGTTCGATGTCTGACACCAGAAGGGAGCAGTCCCAAAGGGTCGGAAACGCTACCAGAGATGGCCTGACATCTTACGACCGCAACGCCCATGGCGGAAGGGATGTCATGAGGGAGAACCGCAGTGATTTCATGAGGATAGGCGAGGACAGGAACGTACACAGGATTCCGCCGCGCGACCGTGACTTCATGCCGTACGACCGTCCGAAACATTTCTGGGCGCACGACCACCATTGCTATGGCTACAAGGTTCACGACCTGCCTCCTCGTTACAGGAGGATGACTTACTGGGGAGTCGAGTACTGCATCTACGACGGAATCTATTACAGACCTTACGGTGATATATTCGTTGTGTGCCGCCCTCCGTTCGGTGTCTGCATCGACCGCGCCGTCTCCGATCTTGTGTTCGCGTCCGTGCGTTTCGCCTACTACAACAACACTTACAGGATGTACCGGGCCATTGACTCCAACAACCGGATCATCGAGGAGCAGAACAGGATAATAGCCCAGAACAACGCCACCATCGCCGCGCAGAACAATGCGTTCGCTTTGAACTCAACGAGAGCGAACAACGCCTATTCCCTTGCCGACAGGTTGGGGCTCGTCCAGAGCTATGCCTACGCCAACCAGCCATACTACTATCAGGACGGAGTCTTCTACATCGTCAACTCCAATGGTCAGTACGAGGTCATAGTTCCACCTTCGGGAGCCCTTGTCGAGGATCTTCCGGATGACTACGACACGATTACTTTGGACGGAATGGATTTCTATAAGGTTGATGACACGGTCTATCGTCTGACTCTCGTTGAGGGCAAGCCTTACCTTGAGGTTTTGGGACAGATGTACGGCAAATTGGCCAGCCAATATAATTATTACTCAAACAGAACTGCTTCCTACAACAGTCTCTATTAACAAATCGGACATTAATGGACAAACTCAGGAACTTATTTGAAAGTTATACAGGTCAGAAAGTCAGTGACACGGAGGAACTGAACTCCTCTGGAAGCAACAGGAGGTATTTCCGTCTAAGGGGCGGAAATATCTCCATTATAGGTGTCATAGGGACGAACCACGAAGAAAACAATGCGTTCGTCAGCCTCAGCGCTCATTTCCTCGGTAAAGGGATCAAAGTGCCTAAGGTGCTTGCGGTCAGCGAGGACGGGATGCGCTACATTCAGGAGGATCTCGGGGATGACCAACTTTACAAGGTCGTGACCCAAGGGCGCGAGAGCGGGGAATATAGTTCCTACGAATGCCGTCTCCTGTGCCGTGCGATGGAGATGCTGCCAAAGCTTCAGTTCAAGGGGGCCGAGGGGCTGGATTGGTCGGTCTGCTATCCCGAGCCGGAGTTCAACGAGAGGATGATTCTATTTGATCTGAACTATTTCAAGTATTGCTTTCTGAAAGCTACAGGCTTGGAATTCAATGAGGTCAGGCTTCAGGACGATTTTGAGAGGCTCAAGGTTGATCTGATGCAGGACATGGGCGACACGTTCATGTACCGGGATTTCCAGGCCCGTAATGTGATGATGAAGGACGGAGAACCGTACTTTATAGATTTCCAAGGCGGCCGCAGGGGGCCCATCTACTACGATGTGGCTTCCTTCATCTGGCAGGCTAAGTCACGATACCCTGAGAATCTTCGCAAGGAAATGGTCCAGACATATTTACGAGCCTTGAAGGGCTACACTGAGGTCGACGAGGAGCATTTCAACGAGAGGCTTCGCCTGTTCGTCCTTTTCAGGACCCTTCAGGTTTTGGGGGCCTACGGTTTCAGAGGGTATTTCGAAAAGAAACCGCATTTCCTTGCCAGTGTACCGTATGCTCTGAGCAATCTGCGCCGCCTCCTGCAGAAACCGTTCGAGGACTATCCTTACCTGAACGAAATCTTGACTAAGTTGACGACAATGTCGCAGTTCAACAATATCGCTGAAGACAAACGTCTGGAAGTGAGGGTGTTCAGTTTCGCCTATAAGAAAGGCATACCTGTTGACACCACCGGCAACGGCGGAGGTTATGTCTTCGATTGCCGCGCGATCAACAATCCGGGCAAATACGAGCATTACCGCCAGTTCACCGGTCTGGACAAGGAGGTCATCAAGTTTCTTGAGGACGATGGAGGGGTGACAAAGTTCCTGAACAATGTCTACGACCTTGTCGACAATCATGTCAAATGTTTCATAGAGAGGAAGTTCACTCACTTGCAGGTTTGTTTTGGGTGCACAGGCGGACAGCACCGTTCGGTCTATTGCGCCGAGCATCTGGCTCAGCATCTGGCCGACAGGTTCGACATCAAGATAACGGTTTCACATAGGGAGTTGGACATAGAGAAGATTTTGTAGATGAAGGCGATGATTTTCGCGGCGGGGCTTGGCACGAGGCTCAGGCCGATCACAGACACGTTGCCCAAGGCTTTGGTTCCGATTGACGGAAAACCTCTCCTGTATCGTGTCGTGTCCAAACTCAAGTCCGCCGGAATCTCGGATTTTGTCATAAATGTCCATCATTTCCCTGATTCCATCATAGGCTACACTCACGAGCAGAATGATTTCGGAGTGAATGTCAGATTCTCGGACGAGAGAGATTTCCTGCGCGAGACCGGTGGCGGAATCAAATTCGCTCGTCCGCTGCTGGATGGAAGCCCGTTTCTGGTCCATAATGTGGACATTCTGTCTGATTTGGATGTGAACTGGTTCATTTCACAGGCAAGGCCGGACGCTATCTCGAACATTCTTGTCAGCGACCGTCAGACACAGAGATATTTCCTCTTTGATGATGAGATGAGGCTTGTCGGTTGGACGAACATAGCGACAGGCGAGGTGAGGAGTCCTTACGGTGACATTGATCCGTCCAAGTTCAGGAAATATGCCTTTGCCGGCATCCACTGCATCTCTGACGGAATATTCAATGTTTTCGACGAGGACGGCTGGGGTGACCGCTTCTCGATCACGGATTTCTATATTCAGGAATGTGCCAAGCATCCGATTTATGGGGTGGCTCCTTCCGAACTGCGCATTATCGATGTCGGCAAGTTCGATACCTTGGCCGAGGCGGATGATTTTGTAAGAAACACACTTAAAACAACTGATTAATATGGCAAAGAGTAAATTTTGGTCCGAATTCAAGGACTTTGCGATGAAGGGCAATGTGGTCGATCTGGCTGTCGGTGTTGTTGTCGGCGGCGCTTTCGGCAAGATTGTCACCTCATTGGTCAACGACATCATCATGCCGTGCGTCGGTGTGCTCATCGGCGGCTTTGATTTCACAAACCTAAAGATTGTCCTCCACAAGGCTGTGATGGACGGGGCAGAGGTCGTGAAGCCGGCCGTGACCCTCAATTATGGCAATTTCATTCAGGAAACTGTCAACTTCCTGATCATCGCATTCAGTATATTCCTTGCCATCAAGGGATTGGCTAAGTTGCAGAGAAAGAAGGAAGAGGCTCCCGCCGCTCCCGCAGCACCGGCTCCTAAGCCTGATGATGTGGTTCTTCTTGAGGAGATCCGTGACCTTCTGAAGAATCAGAAATAACACGTTCCTTGTACGCCATCGGGGAGCATCCTACCGCTTCCTTGAAATATTTCCCGAAAAAAGACTGGTTCGCGAAATGCAAGGTCTCGCTGACTTCCTGGACGGTGTAGTTACCGCTCTTGAGCATAGTCTTGGCGTCCTTGATGACAAAGTCGCGGATCCAGTCTTTCGCGTGTTTCCCTGACTCCTTGTAGATCATCTGTGCGAAGTACTTGGGGGAAATGAAAAGTTTTCTTGCATAGAACTGCACGCTCCTCTCGAATGTGTAGTTCTGGCTCAGTTCTGTAAGAAAGCGGCGTAGCAGTTCATTGCTTCTCCACTTTGTCACCTTATTTTCGGTCACATGTTTCTTTTGGAGTGCAAGGCGGGCGGAGAGATAACTTGCAAGCATAATGTAAGCTCCCTGAAGCGCCTCTGATTTGAACATGTCGTTCTCTTGCGTAATGATATTCTTGACGGTTGAGAAGAATGAAATCATGCGCTGGCCTTCCTGGGGGCTCAGACGCAGAACTTTGGGATCGTACAGGGAGTCTCTGAGGAATCTTGCGCTGCTGTAGGTGAAACTCATAAGGCTGCTTTCCGGAAGGATCGCCACGGAGATGGCCTTGAAGTCATCGCTGACTTCAACCGTCTCTATGATGTTGCCGAGACTTACCATGATCACATCGTTCTCCTTTATTGAATACTGATTGCCAGAGATGCGCGCGTGCCCTTCCCCGTTTACGCACATGAAGATCACTGTGAACCGGATTTTGGCGGGCAGGGCAGGAAATGAGTCGAAAATTGTCCCCCATTTATAGTCAATGCTGTCGTTGAGGAAAAGCTGGCCATCATAGACTGCCAGCCCTGGAAAACCGTTGAGCAGTTCGAGATCAAAATTATTTATTTTCCTGAATTTGTCCATTTTTGTGCGGGTAATCTGTCCAAAAATACTCAATTACGGGCAAAATGGCAACCTAATTGTTTTTCTTGAATATCTTGTAGCCTATAGCCGCCACGGTAATGCTCATCAGCGGGCTGATCAGGTTGAAGAAGCAATATGGCAGGTAAACCAGAGTCGGCACACTGAGGATAGTGGCCTGTGTCATGCCACAGCTGCTCCATGGAAACAAAGGTGATGTGACAGTGGCGGAATCCTCAACGGATCGGCTCAAGAGCCTGTTCTCATAACCCTCTTTCTCATAGACATCCTTGAACAGGCTGGAAGTCAGGATGATGGCAAGATATTGGTCTGAGACTATTCCGTTCAGGGCAGTTCCCGTGACAACGGTTGAGGTCACCAGACTGGTCCTGCGTTTTGTCAGCGGAAGTATCATGGACGCGAGGTGATGCAGCATTCCGCTCGCCTTCATCGCCGCTCCGAAGCACATCGCGCAGATGATGAGGTAGACAGTGTTCAGCATGCCCAGCATCCCTTTAGATGACACGAGCTGGTTCACTTCCGGATTCCCGGTCTCCACGGAGACGGAGTTGTAGATGGATTCTATCGTTCCTGTGAACAGGATTTTGGCGTTGGATCCATCTCCGGCGACTGATGTCCCGATTTCACGGATTATGTCAGGCTGGAATATGACCGCCGCGATGGCTGCTGTGACCGTGGACAGAGCCAACACGATGAGAGCCGGCATCCTGCGCGCAATCATCACCGCTGTCAAAGCCGGAACAATCAGCAACCATGGTGTGATGTTGAATTTCGAGTTGAGGACAGATGTATATTCATTGACCATCGAGGCGTCGCTCCCGGAGTGGAAGAATCCGAGAATCGTGAATATGACGAGTGTTATCACGATTGACGGAACCGTGGTGTACATCAGGTAGCGGATGTGCTCGAACATCGGAACCTTGCTCATGGATGAGGCCAGCACGGTGGTGTCAGAGAGAGGTGAGATTTTGTCCCCGAAATAGGCGCCTGAGATGATCGCTCCGGCAATCATTCCGTCACTGAATCCCAATGCCTTCCCGATGCCGAGAAGGGCCACGCCGATTGTGGCGATGGTTGTCCACGAACTTCCTATCATCACCGAGACCAGCGCGCAGATCACGCAGGCGGTGAGCAGGAACACCTTTGGGCTGATTATCTTGACCCCATAGTAGATGAAAGTCGGCACGATTCCGCTCATCGTCCACGTCCCTGAGATCGCTCCGATGAGGAACAGGATGACGATCGCGGTTGTCACGTCTCCGATGTTGCTTTTGATTTCTTCCTCGAAATCCTGCCACGGTACCTTGAACAGCCACATCGCCAGCCAGATTGCGACTCCGGCGGAGAAAAGCAGCGCGACCTGGCTCGCCCCGAGTATCGCGTCACTTCCGAATATGCTGATGTTCAATGCCAGCAGGGTCACAAGAATCAGGATCGGAATCAGGGATATTCCCACCCTGAACATGGTAATTTTCTTCATCTGAATAAGTCCGTTTATATTCCTTTTCCCAAGCAGCCGTTAAAAAGCAACTTGCGCCATTTATGGCAGCTTATTTTTTCCGCTTGCCAAATGGAGCGCAAGTTAAATTTTTTTTCGCATTTTTACGCAAGAATTCGGGTGGTACGGATTTAGTTGACTGGAAAAAATAATCAAAAGCATATGAAACAGATGAAAAATTTCAAAATCGCATTGGCCGTTTTGGCCGTTGTGTCTGCCTTGGCCATGTCTTTGGCATCATGCTCAAAGATGGATGACGGCACTTATGTTTACCCGGGTCCTAACGCGCTTGTGACCATAAAGACAACCGACTCTGGTGTGACCTATTTCCAACTGGATGAGAAGACCACCCTTGAGCCTAAGGGGTGGGTCAATCCTTACAAACGTGAGGTCAGGGCATTGCTTCGGTATTCCGAGGATCAAGAGGCAAGCAGCATGTTCACAAAGAAAGTCAAGGTTGAATGGCTGGATTCCGTACGTACAAAGAACGCTGTCGTTTACGATGAAGAGTACGGCAAGAAAAACAATGTGACAATCGCCTTGTACAATGATTGGATAACGTGCTGCGAGGATGGTTACCTTACCCTTCATTTCGCCATTTGGGTCGGACAGGGCGACAGGATTGTGCACACCATTGATCTTGCTGTTGACCATGAGACCCATGACCTTTATTTGAGGCATGACAACAATGGCGATGATGGTTACGGCGCTCCGGCAGAAGGTGTCATCGCCTTCAAGATTGACGATCTTCTCAAGGATGTCAAGGACGGGCAGGAACTGACATTGCATTGGAAGGATTACGATGGCGACAAGACCGCTAAGGTGAAGTATTACTCCAGATTCGCTCTGCCAGAGAAATAACAGTCTTGCCGATAGATGGGAACACTGTCTGGAGACATAGAAAAGACTCTTGTCGATCAGGCAAGGAAAGGTGACCGGGCTGCGATGCGGCAGATTTATGACTGCTACTCCAGATACCTTGCGGCCACCTGTTCCCGTTATCTGCCGGACGGCGGAGACCTTCGTGATGTCCTTCAGGACAGTTTCGTGAAGATTTTCTCGTCTTTGGACAAATTCGATTACCGAGGCGAAGGCTCGTTGAAGGCGTGGATGAGACAGATTTCTGTCAATGAGGCTCTGAAACTCATCAGAAAGCGAAAGCGGTCGGACACGGTGGAATACAAGTGGGACCTGCCGGACAAAGAGGAGGAAGAGGAGCCAGATGTTGGAGGCATCCCGCCTGACGTGATCCAGAAAATGATCCAGGCTCTGCCGGAAGGCTACAGGACGGTTCTCAACCTTTATGCCTTCGAAGAGAAAAGCCACAAGGAGATCGCAGCGTTGCTCGGAATCACTGAGAGCACCTCAGCCTCGCAGCTCCACAGGGCCAGGGCGATACTGGCAAAGCAGATCAATGAATATAAGAAAAGAACGGAGACGACATGATGGAAGATAAAGATTGGCTGAAAGGCCTGCAAAATAAGATGAAAGACTATGAGGAGCCCGCACCGGAAGGATTGTGGGAGGACATCGAGTCTTCGGTCTTCCCTGAGAAAAGACATCGGGTGATCTCGGTGCCGATCCTGTGGCGTTCCGTCGCTGCCGCCGCGGTGGTGGCTTTGGGCGTGTTCGCCGGACTCCGTCTTTCGGAATCGCTTGGGGAGAAGCCAGATGATGTGTCACAGGAGGCACTGGCCTCCGGCAAACCTTCTTCAGTCAACAATGACGGAGGCCGGGACTCTTCTGTGGAAATTGTCAGCAAACCGGAGGCTGAAACCCTGTTGGCAGACTCAAGGCCTGTCCCGAAACGTCAGGCCAAGGCTCGTCCTTTCGGGAATAAACCAGAACCGGATCTTGAGTCGGATGTTTCTGCCCATGAGACAGGAGTGGAGGGGACTCAGTCTTTTGCTTCGGAAGAGACGATTCTGGAGGAAGTGGGCCAGGTAGGACCACAGAACAAACTGCCTGAAGAAAATCTGGCGACTGTGAAACCGGAAGAGATCTCGGAGAAAAAATCGGGCTTCGTTTCGACGGATCATGACGGCGAGGACTGGTCGGACTATATCTCAGCCACTGACTCCCGTACTTCCAGACGCGGAAAGGCAGCGTTGGATGTGTCCCTTTCCGGCGGCTCCATGGATGTCAGTGATGAACGCTCGTACGATCTCCAGATGTTTTATCGTGGCTCGGCACCTGCATCAGCGAATGGTTTGATTGACGATTCGAACAACTATGTCGGGAATGGAGGTGTGATTCAGACCAGAGGAATGGCTCCAATGGAACTTAAAAGCGGATCCACTGTGACTTCCGACTCGCACCACAGCCGTCCGGTCAGGATGGCGCTTACTGTCAATTTCCCGATCAGCGGCACCTTCGGCCTTGAGACCGGCGCCATGATGACCACACTGCAAAGCACCTTCACCACAGAGGCCGGGCGCACTGTAACCGAGACGGACCAGACTTTGAGATATATCGGGATTCCGTTGAACATCACGGCCTCTCTTGTGGACACCAGATGGTTTTCGTTCTATCTTGGTGGCGGAGGAATGGCCGAGAAATGCATTTCCGGCAAATCTGTGACAACGGAGACCTTGGCCGGAGTCAAGCAGGGTGAAGACACCAGAAAAAGTTTGAATGTCAAACCATTGCTCTGGTC
>CAKUVR010000017.1:0-52885 GCA_934698975.1 uncultured Bacteroidales bacterium | reverse complement strand
AAACCAGTTCAGAGATGCTGTAAAGTATATCAGTTAAACAACCTCTAAAGTGTCAACCATTCTCAGGGAAGGTCACCGCTGGGAAACGTAAACCGAAATAAGAATGAAGTAAACTATAAAACATACTGCATATTTGAGAAAAAGCAGTATCTTTACAAGGTAAATATATTCGGTATATGTGTATTATAGACAAACTCAAAGAAGAAGGCTTCGTCTCGACTAAGAATTTGAGCGACTGGCAAGAACAACAGTTGCAGGAAGCTGTCCGTAAAGGTGAAGCGGTAAGGCTAAAAAACGGCATATATGCAGACATTGATGCCTTGGCAAATACCATGGTGGATATACGGATGATAGTCCCCGGTGGCATACTATGCCTTTGGTCGGCATGGTCTGTTTATGGTTTGACTACACAGATACCCAATGCTTACTATATAGCCATTGAACGAACACGAAAGATCGTTCTGCCTGATTATCCGGAATTTCAACTGGTTTATCAATCCGACAAGCTGCTCTCTATCGGGGCAATCCGAAAAAATGTGCAAGGATACGATATTCCGATCTTTGATATGGAGCGTTCTGTATGCGATGCTATCAAATACAGAAACAAAGTCGGCATTGATGTAATGGCAGAAATCCTCCAAACTTATCTAAGACGTCCGGACAAAAACATCTCACGGCTGATGGATTACGCGTCAAAGCTAAGAATACGCAAAACACTGAATCAATATCTTGAAGTATGGCAATAAAAGAAATACATAATTTTGGATGTTCGGTAAAAGCCAAATTGTTGAATATCTCACGGAATGAGAAACTTGGATACCAGATGTTGGTAACAAGATACCTCCAGGAGCGTTTGCTCTATCGTTTGTCGATAAGCCCGTATCACGACCATTTCTTCCTGAAAGGTGGAGCCTTGTTGTATGCGCATGAACGCTTTATGGCGAGGCCTACATTGGATATTGATTTTATGGGGCATCATATTGACAATGACAAGGAGAATGTAAAAAAGGTGTTTGCCGAGATTTGTGCGATTCCATACCAACAAGACGGGGTGACATTTTATACAGAAACTCTTAGAACCGACGACATTGCCGTTGAAAAGAAATATCCGGGTGTAAGGCTCACGCTGAGTGCTTCCATTGATACCATTCGCCAAGACGTGTCAATGGATATCGGATTTGGAGACGTGATAACTCCATGCCCTTCCGAACTGGATTATCCAAATTTAATTGACGGATTCCCGGCAACTAACATTTTGGCATATTCATTAGAAACCGTCATCGCCGAAAAGTTTCAAACTGTGATTGTAAGAGCGGAAGCCAACAGCAGGATGAAAGATTTTTACGACCTCTACACTATTTTACACGGAGGGAAATATGACAGTGAGATATTAAGTGAGGCTATTAACGCCACTTTTGAAAATCGCCAGACTGCCTATACGGACAATCATATTGTATTCAGTCATGATTTTGCTAACAATACGGGCTTAAACACACGATGGAACTCGTTTGTCAAGAAACTTAAACTTCAACAAGAACTGACTTTTCCTGAAGTTGTAGGTTTCCTGCAAACCAAGCTCGAACTTTATTGGAAGAAACTGAAATAGCCACATATTGCATTGATATTTAACATTATATATTCGTCCATGTCGCGTTTTATTTGTATCATGACTACACAGGTGTTCAGGTTTTCAGGCTTACCTCCGATAATTATCACTATACCTATACATTTACAATGAGGGATTTGTTATTCGCGTCAAGATATAAAAATCTCAAGTATCGTAAGTGATTCAGGCTGCCGAACCGTCTGAAGGCCGGTAACGTTGAACAAGTTAGTATCTCCGGCCAAACATAACTTTCGGTGGACAAAACAGTCTTAAACCAAGTTTTGTCCACCGGATCTTATTTCTGCCGGAGAAACGATTGATGGGTTTCCAGTTTGGTGCGGAAGATGGCGTAGGAATAAGCCTGGTTAACAGAACAGCACGTCAAGCGCGACTTCGCTTTGTACAATGCCGCTGTGGGTGTTATGTTTGAGACGATTTGTTATAGTTGGGTTTGAGAGACAGTTCATCGGGAATAATGTGGTGAGTCTTCCGCCACCATGCCGATGGACCTGTTGTCATGTTCCTCATCAAGGATAAATGTGATACCTAAAGAGCTTTCCAGTTTTGAGAGAGTGTCGAGTGACATATTCTCCTTACCTTTCAGGATCTTCGAGATGTATTGCTGGGTGCAGTTCATCCGTTCTGCCAGAGCTTTTTGTGTCAGCCCCAACTGCTTCATTCGCAATAAGACTCTTACGGCAATCTTTTGTGAATGATGCAGCCATGACCAGTTGTCACGTCTCCATTGAGCTTCCTCGCGCCATGAAGATGGGCACTCGCTCTGGTGATTAGTCAAGAAATCAAGTGTTTTCTGTTTCATAAAGCAACCTTCCTTAACATTATTGAATCTCAGATAAATAATCAACAAATCCATCTGCATCAATGGTACCTTCATTGAGGAGATACCTGCGAACTTCCTCCATCTTATTTAATTCAGCCAAGGTGTGTTCACGTTCCTGCATGGTACGAGTCAACTTGATCGCACCTCCGGTGATTATGTAACATCCTGGCTCAAGTTTGATTGCATAGATTCTCAGCCAAGATGCATGCTGGGGACGATTCTTGATTTTGGCTTTCTCTTTACCGAGTATGATCTCACCAGAACGATTCTTCTCCAAAGGACGGAAAATGAGGTCGAGATCCGCATCCGGAGAAATGTCCAAAATCAGGCATTGTATCCGATGATTGTCGTCTATGGTATCATAAATGGCCTTATTGATGTCCGTAATCTTGAAATATGATTCCAGATCAGACATATTGGCCATGAAGAAGTCCACCAACCATTCAGGATCGCTCCATTGCTCAAAGACCGACTGAAGGGCGTTGCCTTTTGCACCGTCGTAGCGGACTGCCCATAGAGTGTTGTTTTCCAGTATTTTATCGAATTTCATAGTAATATTGTACCATCTTATATTATTTACAAAGATATTAATTATATCACAATTAAACAACTGCCAGTTGTGATGTCGTTAAAAATCAAGAACTATCGGAGACGAGAACTGGATTGGTACAGGAGAAGGGGCTTGTGTGCACCAACGGGGTGTGACATTGCGGTTGGTACAGGAAAGGGAGGTTTTGGTGTACGAAAGGGAAATGGAGTGGTCGAAAGGGAGAGACGGAAAGGCGATGTGTGGGGAGAAGGAATATTCTTGAAAAATTTTGCGGATCGATGGGTTACAAACCGGCTGAAATTTCATAAGGAAGTAAACAAAGTAATTTTACTCTTATGAAACTGTCAGATTTTTACGATGAGGAGATCATCGTGGGGTTCTTTTATGGGGAACTCAGGGGAATGTTGGAAACTATCCGGCACAAGGTGTTCAACGGGCGTGTGGAATTCGATGAGATGGTCAGCGAGCTTTATCTCTTTCTGGCTCGGGATGACTGGCGGAGGCTTAGGACTTTCGACGCTCGGAACGGGTGCTCGCTGAAGACTTGGCTGTCGACGGTGGCATGGCGGTTCTTTATCGGGCACAGAAGGTGGTTCTCCACTTTGCCAGGGGAGAGTCCGGATGAGTGGACATCCTGTTCGTCTAAGGACGTGACTGATCGGGTGGATGTGCGTATGGCTCTTGACGCCATGCCTAATCCTCGGTATGCGGAGGCGGTGAATCTGCTTGTTCTGCGTGGGTACGAGGCTAAGGAGGTGGCGGAGCTTTGGCATACCAGTGTGCCTAATGTCTACAACATCAGGCATCGGGCGGTCAATCAGTTCAGGGAATGTTATCTGTCTTCGGCGAAAAGGAAGAGAATCGGATAAAAAACGTTATCTTTGCGAATATGTGATTTGCTGGGGCGGCACTTCGACAAGCTCAGTGACCGAAAGTGAGTAGAGCTCAGTGACCGAAAGCATTAAAGCCAAGTGACAGATAATATAATTGTGACTGATTACAGAAGAACAACCTTAATACTGTTGCTGATGACATTATGCCTGTCTTCCCTTGCCGGGACAAGACGGGCTTTGGTCATTGGGATCGGGACTTATGAGGATCCGGAGTGGATCAGGATAGGCGGGGACAGGGATGTCAAGATGGTAGTGGAGATGCTGAAACTGAACAGTTTCCACGATATTGTCACTCTGGAGCAAGAAGAAGCGACCAAATCCGCCATTGTCGTGGAGTTCAAGGCCTTGGCGGAAAGATGCGCTGATGGCGACACGGTGTATATTCATTTCTCGGGCCACGGGCAGCGGATGACGGATGTCGATGGCGACGAGGAGGACGGTTGGGACGAGTCGTGGATTCCTTATGACGCTTACAGGAAGTACTGCGACAAGGACCACGGGGAGAGACATCTTTGCGATGACGAGATCGGGGTATTGCTCACGAATATTCGTAAAAAGGTAGGGGAGCGCGGAGTGATCGCCGTGGTGGTCGACGCGTGCCATGCGGGGGACTCGACAAGGAAACCTGCCAAAAGCGGTGGCACTGTGCGCGGCGTGTATGACAACTTCATCATCCCGGGGAAGCATAGGGCAAACAAAAGGAAGCAGATTCCGGAGCATTGGCTGACACTCAGCTCATGCCTTGACTATCAGCTCAATCAGGAGCATCCGGACGGGCATGGCAAGCTTACCCGGGCTCTGTACGCCCTTTGGCCTGAGATGAAAGGAATGGATAACGAAACCTTGGTGCGGACGCTTGACGCTTACTACCAAAGGAGCGATGTGAAAGGGAGGTATCCGCAAACGCCCGTCCTGACAGGAGAGACGGGCAAGCGGAGTTTCTCGGAAATATTCAAAAGATAATGACATGGCCTTTGCGGAAATATTCTGATCGCAGATGCGTCGAGGGAGCCCATTCCGGAAACGAGGAGGCCCAGAAACGCCTGTACTTGCAATGCCGCGATCGTTTCGACAGCCAAGCCGCTAATTTCGAGCATCTTTCGGAAGCGGAGAGGAAGGATGTCTTTCAGGATGCGTTCGTGCTTCTGTGGGAGAAGATCGCGGACGGACAGATATTCGTAAATGACGGGAAGGTCTATGCCACCAGACGAGGCGGGCAGGCGACGGTGGTTCCCGACTTGGGAGGATATTTCCTGCGGATCGCCAAGAACCTGTACCATGAGGTCCTGAGGTCGAAAGGGAAGATTCTGCTGATCGCAGGCGAGTTTGATGACGACAGCGTCCTCTGGTGGTCCGACGACAAGGACGCCATGCGGAAAATGATAATCAAACAGTCGGTCATGCTGCTCCCTACACGATGCCGGGAGATTCTGACCATGTTCTACTACCACGACATGACACTGGAGCAGATCCAGGAGGAACGCCCTGAAAGCAAGACATATAACGGAGTCAAGAGTGCGAAATCCAAGTGCATGGCGGTCCTCAGGGCGCGGATTCTCGACAAATTCGCGGAAGTGGGAATCAAGATTCCTGAATATGCCAACCGATAAAACGCATGAATATGAAAGAGATGGAAAACACACCCAAAGATGCATTGACTGACGGCATAGCTGATGCGGTCCGGGACATAGCGAAAAAGCGGGAGACGATGGAGGGATGGGAACATGAATATTCAAGGAAAAGCGGCCGCACGAGAATAATGGTGATTTCGCTGGCCTCCGCGGCTTGCATAGTATTGGGCGTGATCTTGTTATGGAGGAATCCTTCAGAGAGGCTCCCGAAAGGTCCGGCGCTTAGGGGCGCTCTGTCATACGATGCTGTCCTTGAGAAGATTGACTCGCTCATTCAGGCCGGTGACATGGCCGGGGCGAGCGAAAGGATAATGGAAACCCGGCAGGCGATAGCGGCGGACACGATGGAAATCTTCCATCCGGCAGCGACGACTACTTCCGATGGGGAGATTGAATATTCAAGGATCATCATCAAGGACGTCTTGTCAAGACTCGATGAATTAGAAAACAAAACACTGAAAACCAATGAATAAACGTTCGATTTTTGCGATCGTGATCATGCTCTCGGCCATGTTGGGGGCATCGGCTCAAGAGATGCGTATGGATTCTCTTTCTGTCATGAAGCATTTGAAAGAGGGGCTGAAAGTCCTAAAGGACGGAGACTACATCAAAGCCCGTGTTATATTTGACGGGCTGTTGCCTTACGCTGATTCATCGATGAGCGCAAGGCTGTCTTATAATATTGGCCGTACTTGGAACAAACAGTACACGATAGAGTTAGGCAAGGGTGAATTGTCAAAGGCGGAGAATAGTTTGCGTACAGCAGCGGATTACTTTGAGCGTGCTGGGACGCGTGTCGAGGCGATCTCTTCTCTGGATGCGCTTTCTGTTCTCAGAAGTGTCATTGGCGATGTTGACGGAGCCTTGGACGGCCTTGACAAAGCGGAAAGAATGCTTGATCCATCAATGGGTCGACTTCGTGTGAACATTCTGAAAAGACGAAGTTCCATTGGCGATCTTTTCGATATTGACGCGCTCACTAACCCGTTGATCGCCGCGGTGGATTCTTTGTTGCGGGCCTCATCGGACCATTATGTCAAGTACCAATGTGTGGAGATTCTTGCGGACAAGGCGGTAAAGGCCGGTGATTTGTTACTGGCGATCGATCTGTACCGTGAGGCTCTTGGCTATCTTGATGAAGTTGAAATGAAACCGGAAGATAAATTGGAAAAGAAAGAAAGACTGGCGCGTCTGCTTCAGAGGACTTGTCTAACGGGAAAGATGTATGATGAGGCTCTTGAATATGGAAAGGAAGCCATAAGGCTGTCAGGCAAGAGTACGTATGAAAGCAAGGATTTCGGAATGAACTACTATTATGTGGCTGAGGTTTACGCTGCTATGAAGGACACTGCAAATTGTTTGGTTTACGCTGATTCACTGCTTATTAATGGAGGGAAACCCCTTCTGGAGCCTTGGAAAAGAACACGCCAGTTACAATTTGCCGGCATTCTTTACGGAAAGTTAGGCCATTGGGATCAGGCGTTGAAGTACTATGAGATGGCTGACTCTGTTTCATTGGCCAATAAAAGAAGTGGATTTGAAATAGAGAGAGCTGATCTTGCCGCATTTAGAGCAAGAGCTTTGTTCAAGGCGCACAGATTAGAGGAAAGCAAGCAAGCCTATAGGGAATATTATGAAGGCTGCCGTAAAGTGTACGGTGACGACTACGACAGGACAACTCTTGCGTTGTGGGATCTTGCCAACAGCTATGCTTATGCCGGAGATCCGGAGCAAGGGGTGAGGTGTCTCGTTGACGCGGAGGAGCGGATGGCAAGAAGAATCCGCGAGCGGTTGCGATTTTTGCCGTCAAGCGCAAGAAAGGGGAGCCTTGATGTCTTTGTTTACCATACATTACAGATGACGCCTTTTGTGCTTAAAACCGGTCACTTGAGTGATGAGATCACTGCACGGTCTTGGGATGCCCTTCTTCTCTCGAAATCTCTTTTGCTCGCTTCTGACATCAGTACATTCAAGATCATAAACCGCTATGGGACCCCTGATGATAGAGAATTGTACGATAAGGTCATAAGCCTTCAACAACGGCTGTCCTTGATGGAGACAAAGGGGCTGGCCAATTCTGACAAGGCTATGGACACATACAGGAAGCTTATGCTCGCAGACTCGGAACTTGCCAGTCGCTGCGTCGCTTACGGCAATGTCAGCGATTTCCTTAACACTAATGCCTCTGTTATCCAATCGGTGCTCTCTGACAACGATGTTGTTGTTGACATGACAGATTTCATCGCAAAAGGCATTCCGACTTACTGTGCCTACATTGTAAGGAAGGATTCCCGTTATCCGGAACTGGTCCGGCTTTACGAGAAGGTTGAGAACAATAAGAGCGGCGAACTTTTCGAAGAGGATGTGAAAAACTTTCTAGCCAATCTTGCAGGCAAATTACGTCAAGGTGAAAACGTGTTCTTTGTTCCGTCAGGCAACTTCCACACAATCTCGATCGAAGCGGTCAAGATGCAGGACGGTGGTCTTTTTGGAGACAAGTACAATGTCGTCAGACTGGCCTCGGCGCGAGATGTCCTGAACTTCAAAGGTGGTGAATCCCTTGCCCGAAAGCGGCTCACGGCAAGCCTGTTCGGGAATATTGACTATGGGGAGGAAAATGTATATACATCATTGACAGCGACGGCCTCGGAGCTGCGCGACATCACCAAAGCCATGAAAAGGAGAGCAGTTATTAATGAATATTCCGGCTCTGACGCCACGGTCGAATCGTTCCTTTCGCTTGACGGAAATTCAACGGACATAATCCACATCGCCACTCATGGGTTCTATCACGAGTCCAAAGGAAACGAAAACAAGTCAAAGGCTTATCTGACCGCGATGAACACCTCAGGCCTTGTGATGGCTGACGGCAAGAGGCTTACCGCCGCCGACATCGCCGCAATGGATCTGAGCGGAACATCCCTTGTCTGCCTGTCCGCCTGCGAGACCGGTCTCGGGCACGTGACCCCGGAAGGCATCTATGGTTTGCAGCGGGCGTTCAGGAAAGCCGGTGTCCGCCATATTCTTGTCAATGTCGGTGAGGCCAGTGATGTGGCCTCCTCGCTTTTCATGACCGAGTTCTATCGTGCGTTAGTCCGCGGAGGCAACGACATGCATGAAGCCTTCCGTCACGCCCGTTCGGCTGTCCGCAAACGCTACCCTGATCCATATTACTGGGCAGGATTCATGCTTCTTGATTAGCGTGCCTACGCACCGTTGAAGATCTTCATGAACTCCTCGCCGGTGATGGTCTCTTTTTCAAGGAGGTATTGCGCACTTTTGTGCATCTTGTCGATGTTGGCGGTGATGATCTCGGTTGCCTTCTTCTTGGCTGCGGCGATCATCTCTCTGACCTCGGAATCGATGTCGGCAGCCGTCTCGTCCGAGCAGGCAAGCTGTGAGCCTCCGCCAAGATAGGAATTGCCTCTGGTCTCAAGAGCCATCATACCGTACTTGTCGCTCATTCCGTAGGTCGTGATCATCGAACGGGCCATCTGCGTGGCTTTCTCGATATCGTTCGACGCTCCTGTCGTGCAGGTGTGGCAGATGACTTCCTCGGCCACACGCCCGCCTGTCAGAGTGGCGAGACGGTTCAGCAGATAGTCCTTGCTGTAGAGGAACTTCTCACCCTCATCAACCTGCATCGTGTAGCCAAGCGCTCCGGAAGTCCTCGGAATGATTGTGATTTTCTGAACCGGTGCTGAGTTGCTTTGTGCGGCGGCCACCATGGCGTGCCCGATCTCGTGATAGGCGATGATCTTCTTCTCCTCCGGTGAGATCACGGCGTTCTTCCTCTGCTCGCCGGCCATCACGACCTCGACACTTTCTTCCAGATCCTCAGTCGTGGCGGCTTTCTTGCCAAGCCTTACGGCTCTCAAGGCGGCCTCATTGACTATGTTGGCCAATTCCGCTCCAGAGGAACCGGCTGTGGCGCGGCCGATCAAGTCAAGGTCTATGTCTTCGTGCTTGATGTCCTTTAAGTGAACCTTAAGGATTGCCTTTCTGCCTTGCAGGTCTGGAAGTTCCATCTGGACCCTTCTGTCGAAACGACCAGGGCGCAGAAGCGCCTTGTCCAGGCTGTCCGGCCTGTTGGTTGCGGCGAGAATGATGACGCCTTTGTTGCTGTCAAAACCGTCCATCTCGGTAAGCAGCTGGTTTAGAGTCTGTTCCCGCTCGTCGTTACCACCGCCTATGTTGTTTTCACGGCTCTTTCCAATAGCGTCTATCTCATCGATAAACACAATACAAGGAGCCTTGGCCTGAGCCTGACTGAAAAGATCACGGACCTTGGCTGCGCCCATTCCCACGAACATCTGGACGAATTCCGAACCGGACATCGAGAAGAACGGTACTCCGGCCTCTCCGGCCACGGCCCTTGCGATCAAGGTCTTTCCTGTTCCCGGAGGCCCTACCAGAAGGACTCCCTTTGGTAGGTGCGCGCCGATTTCGTTGTATTTTGCGGGATTGTGCAGGAAGTCAACAACCTCGACAAGTCCTTCCTTGGCTTCATCCTGACCTGCGACATCGGAGAAACGTGTCTTTATGTCATTCTCGGCATAGACTTTCGCGCCACTTTGTCCGAACTGCATGAAATTACCCATCCCGCCTTTGGCCATGTTGCCGCTGATGCGCTTCATCGCGGAACTCAAGAGCCAGTACATCAACATTCCCGGAAGCACCCACCAGAGGATGAAGTCCAGAAAAGGGGAGCGTTCCTGACTGAGTTTCTTCACGAAACGGATCTTGCCGTCTTTGTTGGGACTTTTCGCCGTGGACAGCCTGTTGACGAAATCAGGGTCGGTGACGGCTCCGGTGATGTATGTGGTGTCTCGTTGACCTTTGATCTTAGCCTGATAGGTGAGTGGGGCGTTTTTGGAGTACATGACCTTGTCTCCGTCGATCACGACATCATAGACCAAGCCCTTGTCGACATCACTGATGAAAGTTCCGTAATCCGTCTCTATGACACTGTTGCCCCTTCCGTCAGGGAAGAGGAATGTGTTGATCAGTGCAAGCAGAGAGAACATTATCAGGAGTGTCCAGAAACCATTCCCACCTGGAAGTTTACCACTCTGTGTCTGGCTGGATTTCTCATTCTTTGTCTCCGTCCCCTTTTCCTCGGGATATTCCACAAATTTCATATTCAATGCTGTTTGAAATATTCAGTAAATATAGCAACGGAATGCGGATATTTCAAAAATCAGGCAAATCGCAGCTGTCTGACATATAGACGGAAGATTTTTTTGAATATTCTTGAGCGACTGATTCCACTTTTATAGTAAATTTGCAGTTTGTAAAGAATATCACTAAAAGCTTGTAGTCATGCTTTCATTTTTGATCAGCCTTGTGGCGCTTGTACTTGGATATATAATTTATGGGAAATTCGTAGAGAAAGTCTTCGGGGCGGATCCGGCCCGTAAGACTCCGGCCATAAGCAAGGCGGATGGAGTCGATTATATTCCTATGCCCGCATGGAAGGTCTATATGATTCAATTCCTGAATATCGCAGGGACCGGACCGATCTTCGGAGCCATCATGGGAGCCAAATTCGGTCCGTCGGCATATCTGTGGATAGTTCTGGGCTGCATCTTCGCCGGGGCGGTGCACGACTACATGACAGGAATGCTCTCGATGCGGAACGGTGGCGCCGGACTGCCGGATCTTGTCGGAGAATATCTCGGAAAAGGCACAAAGACATTCATTCTGGCGTTCTCGATCATAGTGCTGATGCTTGTGGGAACCGTGTTCGTGTTCAGCCCCGCATTGATTCTTGGTGACATCGCTGGTGACGGAGGCCGCGGATCGATCATGATCTGGGTCGGGGTGATATTCCTTTATTATCTTCTGGCCACGCTGATGCCGATTGACAAGATCATCGGACGGATTTATCCGGTTTTCGCTTTCGCTTTGATATTCATGGCTTTGGCTCTGATGGTCTGTCTGTTTGTCAAATGGCCTTCGCTTCCTGAACTTTGGGACGGGCTCGGCAATCTTGGCGAGTCCAAAGGCCTTCTGAGCGGACAGCCGATATTCCCGTGCCTGTTCATCACCATCGCCTGTGGCGCTGTCAGTGGTTTCCACGCGACACAGAGTCCGCTTATGGCTCGCTGCGTGTCTGACGAGAGGCTTGGACGGCCGGTGTTTTACGGAGCTATGATCACCGAGGGCATTGTGGCGCTGATTTGGGCTACGGTTTCATCCTGGTTCTTCTTCGATGGTGGAGCCGCCGAGGTTGGAACTACCGTTTCGGCCGCGGCTCCTGATGTTGTTGTCAAAGTCTCCAAAGGTTGGCTGGGCATTTTGGGTGGCATACTGGCTATCCTTGGTGTCGTCGCCGCACCGATCACGAGCGGTGACACGGCGTTCAGGAGTGCCCGTCTGATTGTCGCGGATTTCCTTCATCTCAATCAGAAACCGATAGCCAACAGGCTTTTGATCAGCATCCCGCTATTCCTTATCGCCGGACTTCTGCTTTGGTACAACATCGCTGATGAGAACGGCTTCAATGTCATCTGGAGGTACTTTGGATGGGCCAACCAGACTCTGGCTGTGTTCATGCTGTGGACCGCCACGGCTTATCTGGTGAAATTCAATAAGGGGCTGACTTACATGATCACCATGATTCCGGCGGCGTTCATGACGGCCGTCTGCACGACTTACATCTGCGTGGCGAAAATTGGGTTGGGTCTCCCTACCTCATGGAACTGTGTGATAGGAGCCTCCACATTTGCGGTTTCGCTGGTGGCGTTCTACACTTTATACTTCAGACGCAAGAAGTGAACGAATATGTAGATGTCCACTTTGTCTATATTTATTAATCTGATATCTAGGTGCTTATATAATATCTTTGTCCATATGTCCCTTGATGGAGAATAGGAATTCCACCGTACCTTTGCAGTCGGAAAATTCAATTTCATCAATGAATATGAAGAAATCATTTTTGTTGCTAAGCACTTGTCTGGCCATTGCGTCAGCCTGCTGCAACCAACCGGCCAAGACAGCCGGGATCAACTACGCCTACATGGACACAACCGCGCGTCCTGGAGACGATTTCGCCAAGTACGCCACCGGCCATTGGGTCGATCTGAATCCTCAGCCGCTTGAGTACCCGATGTGGGGAACAGTGGCCAAAGTCAGCGACGAGAATGTCAAGGCTCTCGCTGAACTCATCAAGGACATCGCCGCAAGGCAGAACGAGAAGGGGAGTGTCGCCCAGAAAATCGGCGATCTCTTCAACATGGCGATGGACTCGACAAGACTAAACACTGAGGGAGCCGCATCGATCAAGGCACACATCGCCGAGTTGGATGCCATCAACACTCGTGAGGAACTCCTCAGCCGATGTGCAAAGGAGCACGATGACCTTTTGTTCTCGGTGTACATCTCGGCGGACGAGAAAGACGCTGACAACAACATCGTCTGCGTCAGCCAGAGCGGACTGTCGCTTGGCAACCGTGACTACTATCTGTCTGATGAACCTCAGAATGTGACCATTCGCGAGGCGATGAAGGAACACATGAAGAACCTTTTCGTGCTTACCGGTTATCCTGAGGATGTCGCCGCCGGCAAGGTTCAGCGCATCTGGGCGATAGAGACCGAGCTGGCGACACCGTACTACTCAAAGGAAAAGCTTCGTGATCCTGACGCCAACTACCACAAGGTCAGCGTCGATTCCTTGACCGGTATCTGTGGTGGATTCAACTGGAAGAACTATCTTGCGGAATATCGCTTCGACAAGACTTCCGAGGTTAACCTTAGCCAACCGGAACCGGTGGCAGCCGCATGCGGCATTCTTATGACCGCATCTTTGGATGATTTGAAGTCTTTGTACGAGTGGAGAATCATATCAGGTGGATCCTCAATCGTTTCCGATGACTTCAGTGATGAGAATTTCGAGTTCTCCCGCAAGATATTCGGTGTTCAGCAGAAGACTCCAAGGTGGAAACGGGCTGAGAGCCTTGTGGACGGATTGATGTCCGATGCAGTCGGCCAGATGTTTGTCGAGAAATATTTCCCGAAGGCCGCCAAGGACGAGATGCTAGAGTTGATCCGTAATCTTCAGAAGGCTTTGTCCATGAGGATTGACAGGCAGGAATGGATGAGTCCTGAGACAAAGAAGATCGCTCAGGAGAAACTTGCCGCTTACAAGGTAAAAGTCGGTTATCCTGACAAATGGGACGACCTCAGCGGACTCGTCATCAATCCGGAACTATCGCTTTACGACAACCTCAGAGCCGCTTCCGACTTCTACTGGAATCTGAACTACAGCAAGAAATACAACAAGCCTGTTGACAAGGAACAGTGGGAGATGTCTCCACAGACCGTCAATGCGTACTACAACCCTACCACGAATGAGATCTGTTTCCCTGCCGGATTCCTTCAGCCGCCTCTTTTCAACCTTGAGGCAGACGCTGCCGCCAACTATGGCGCGATCGGAGTCGTGATCGGCCACGAGATGACTCACGGATTCGATGATCAGGGAAGAATGTACAACAAGGACGGCAACATCGCCGACTGGTGGACAGAGACGGATGCGGAAGCCTTCAACGCGACATGCGCAAGGATGTCCGAATATTTCGACTCGCTTTGGGTGATCCCTGGACAGCTTCACGCCAACGGCAAGCTTTGTCTGGGTGAGAACATCGCTGACCACGGTGGCTTGAATGTCGCTTATGACGCTTTTCAGATGTGGCAGAAAGACCACGGCAGGCTTCCGGAGGACAACGGTTTCACTCCGGAACAGCGTTTCTTCCTGTCCTACGCAAATGTCTGGGCCGGAACCGCTTCCGAGGAAATCATGCGGTATCTCACTATGATGGATGTCCACTCGATCGACCGCCTGAGGATCAACGGAGCCCTCGCCCAGTGCGACTACTGGTACGCCGCCTTCGACATCCAGCCGACCGACTCCCTCTACGTCAAGCCGGAGGACAGAGTCCGGATCTGGTAATATTCCCTGAATACTCAACACTTAAGGACGGTTCCGCACAGAGCCGTCCTTTTTCTACTTGTTGTCGCCATTGATCAAATTCACGACAACCTTTACCATCATTTCCATCTCATCGGTCTTGCTTTCGGCAATCATCAAAGTCAACGCGACCAAGGCATTGTCAGCGATACGCTTATGTCCGTCTGATGCATAAAGAATATGGTTGTTCTCCATGAACCAAAGGAATAATGTGGCTGCAATGCGTTTGTTGCCATCAGAGAAAGAATGATTTTTTACAACAAGATACAACAGCATGGCCGCTTTCTCCTCAACTGAAGGGTAAAGGTCGGCTCCATCCCAAGTCTGGTAAATCTGACCGATTGAACTGTGGAAGGATTCGTCCTTCTCATGTCCGAATAGCTCGCTTCCACCGAACTTGATTTTCAGGTCGTTGATGACCTCCATCGCATTCTCGTAAGTGGCATGGAAACACTCTTTGGAGGTTGATTTTACTCCCAAGGTCTGATAGTCATAACTATCAAGAGTGTCCAGAGCATAAGTGTAGTCCTTCACGACATCGAATATGCTCTTGACTTGTTCCTCTACAGCTGAGTCAAGATAACCCATTGTACGTCCCATCACGTCCACAAGAGCCTTCAGATCATCGTATTTCTGCTGTGCGAGATCATTGCGGACAGCGTAGCCTTTGATTAAGAAATCTTTTAGGACGGAGTTTGCCCAAATCCTGAATTGCGTGCCACGTTGTGATTTCACGCGATAGCCTACGGATATGATGACATCAAGGTTGTAGAAAATCACTTCATGTGTTTGCCATTTTCCAGGCAATGCTCCGTGTGGAGTGGTTGTTGCAATTTTTGCACATACCACTTGCGGATCAAGTTCTCCTTCTTTGAAAATATTACTGATATGTCTGGAAATTACAGACCTATCTCTCTCGAAAAGAATAACTAGTTGATCCTGTGTCAGCCAAACCGTCTCATTCTCAAGTTTGACATCGATTTTTGTTCTGCCATCGGCAGTCTGATAGAGGATGATTTCTCCTCTTTGCGGAGCGCTCAACAGCTGCTCCTTCTTTGTTTGTGTGTTCATACATTAATTGATTTTTGATTACAAAAAAAGGCCACACGGTGTTTTCCGCATGGCTATATATTTTTAATATGTTGATTATCAAGCAATTGTCTATAAAAGACAAAAAAAAGATATCGGTACGACTATACCAATATCGCGTTGTGGAACTCCAAACGATCCACGGCATTCAGACTTTCTTGACAAAGATGGCTATTTTCTTTGAATATTGCAATATCCTAATTAGATAAATCCTTTGTCGTGTAAGTTTTGAAGCAACATCAATGTCAGCAAAACAAGGAACAAGGAAGGCTATTGGTTGCCCTCCAGATAGTCGGTGTAGAGGATTCCATCGAGGTGATCACACTCGTGCTGGAAGATCACGGCGGTGAAGCCTTTGATGTTCTCGGTTGTGTCCCGCAAAGTTCTGACGGATGTGTACGTTATGTCAATGTCACGGTAGCGGGCGACATCTCCGCGTTTTCCCGGAATGCTTAGACATCCTTCCGGACCGAGTTCTTTCCCGCCCCTTCGGTCTGTGATCCGGATGTTCGGATACACCTCGAAAGGCTCTCCGTCTTTGTCGAATCTCTGCACGGCCACAATGCGTCGTGATATTCCCACCTGTGGACCTGCTATTCCGACTCCATCCTCCTCGGGAGATATGACCGTCGCCACCATCTTGTCCGCCAGCATCTTATATTCATCATTTCTGAGCTCATCCGCGCTGATTTCTGCGCATTCCTTCCGCAGTACCAACGAGTCTGTCTTGTTGTAAACTGTAAGGACGCGCATCGTCTCGCCTTCGCTACAGATAAGTTCCTTTTCCGCTTTTGACCAGCTTCCGCCATTATTCTGGCACGCAACCACCGCCATCATCAGGGCAGCGGCAAGAATGTTCCGTTGTGTAATCATATTCATTAATTCCAATCAGTGACAAAAATACATTATTTATCGGCAGATTAGCACAACTTCCGAATATTTTTGCCATAGTGGTGGCCATAGTTGCCATATTCACGAATATTGGATATTTCGGAGCAAAAGCATTATCTTTACATCAAAAGTGAATGAATATGACAATGGAAGAGAATTATCTTACTATGTCGCATCATCGGACGAACCGATGCTGCACCCTTATTTGTGTGATTATTCAATATATTAATAATTAATCATTTATGCTAAAATTTATCGTAAACTTCGCGGTTTTGGCGGCTATGATCTCCGTCGCCGGATGCTGCCCGAAAACAGAATCCAAAGTGAACGAAAGCAATGCTGTTGTCGATGCCATTATGGCACGCCGGTCAATCCGCCACTACACAGACACTCCCGTCAGCCGGGACACTCTTGAACTTCTTGCCCAATGTGGTATCAACGCCCCTAATGCCAGGAACTTACAGGAGTGGGCTGTCAGGATTGTGGACAGCAAGGATTATCTGGAAGGAGCCACAGAGGTCATGAAGGCAGGAATGCCGGCCATCGCCAACCAGGACGATCCGAAATTCCGCAACGGCTTCCGTAACGCTACCGCTGTCATATTCGTGGCCGCACCGGAAGATCCTTCCGGGATGCTTGACGTCAATGTCGGTGCGTTGTGCGAGAACATTTGCGTCGCGGCGCAGTCCATGGGACTCGGTAGCATCATCATGGGCGGCCCGATAATGTTTCTTAACAACACCCCGGAAGCCAAGCCATACCTTGACCGCTTGAACCTTCCGGAAGGCTACAGGCTCCGGATCTGCGTCGGTGTCGGCTATCCTGACGAGACCCCGGACGCCAAACCGCGTGACGAAAGCAAGGTGATGTTCGTGGATTAGTTCGGAAGGGCTGAATCAGATCATGAAAGAAATCAAAGTAGTCGCCGCCGTGATATTCCAAGACGGCAAGGTCTTCGCCACGCAGCGTGGCTACGGTCCTTTCAAGGATAGATGGGAATTTCCGGGCGGCAAAATCGAGACTGGGGAGAGTCCGGAGGAAGCGCTTCGCAGGGAAATCAGCGAAGAGTTGGAAACGAAGATAGAGGTCGGGGAGTTAATCGATACCATTGAATATGACTACCCTGACTTTCATCTTTCGATGAAGTGCTTTGCCTGCAGGATCATCTCCGGTGATCTTCATCTTGTCGAGCACGAGGCGGCCTGTTGGCTGAACGCCACCCAACTCGATTCCGTTGATTGGCTTCCGGCCGACATCACTTTGATTCCTAAAATCGCACGATTGCTGTAGAATTCCCTGAATCGGCATGATGGTGGATCTGGACCACCCGAGAAAATATTGCCGTATTTATTTGGAAATTAGGGAGGGGACTATATTTGTGCCAAAATTTATAAATTTTATGAAAAAATTTATTATTCCGTTTATTTTCGCCGCAATGACGCTTGTATGCGGTTGTGGCAAGGAGGACTCCGGTAACGAGCAAGTAATCTGCCCAACGCCCACCATTACCTGGGCAGCCCTTGTCAAGGAATATCCTTTCCTTGATGGTTTTCCTGTGTTTGATGGCGAGGTGGAGAACTGGCAGTACAAGGAGCTCGGCAGTGACATGAAGACGGTGACATTCTTCGACTTCAAATGCAAAGAGTCCGTGGCGACAACATACTACGCCAAGTTCGTTCCGGCCGGGTTCACAAAGAGCGATGGCTCGGAAATCTATCGTAAGACCGTCGGCGAAAACATATATGTCTTCACCGGCAGTTATAGTGGCGGCAATTTCGCGCTGAGTTTTTCTGTCGACTCCAAGTAAGCGATGAAATTCCGGAATGTCTTAACCTGCGTTTCAGTGGCAATGATGCTGCTAGCAGGCATCTCGGCAAAGGCCCAGACTACCGTTGGCAAGAAAGCTCGGAAAGAGAAAGACGACGATGTGAAAGTCAGAATCTGGCTCAACAAAGGTGAGCGGAAAGTTCTTGACGGCTATCTCCGCTCGGCGCTTGTCAATCGCCCGGACAATATCGAGTTCAGCCTTACGCCAGACGGGAAGAGGACAAGATATGTCAATGAGGATGTCGATTCACTTCTCCTTGAAGGCACTGACAAGTATGTTAAACGCCTTGTCAAGGTCGTAGGCGCTTTCGGAGGGAAGGCGCAGGTCCAATGGGTGCGCGAGGAGTATCGAGGCAAAGGTATTGACCTGTACTCTCTTTTCACTGTCGAGTCCGAAAGGACTGGACGGAACATCACGGTCGTTCGTCCGGTGCGTGGATGGTACTTGAGCATCGCGGGAGATATGGCGATCATGGTCGGCACCGACACTCGCAACAGCATCTTCGACAGGGATGAGCCTCCGATGTACACATCGATGCTGAACACGTATTTCGGAAAGATCTATGACTATCCGGAATTCGCCGCTAAGATAAAGGCAGGGGAGTACAAGACATTTATGGATGTCATCCATGCCTGGGAAGCGGCTTATGGCGGAACGGTCCACCGTACGGATGGCAAGCTGAAACCGGAACAGATCGGCGTTCAGAATGGAATCGCCGCATCCGACGCGGAAAAAAATGTCGGTTGGAAGCGCACAAAATCAGAGATAGTATTCCCGAAATACGCAAGGACACTGCAGGTTGGAGCGTCCCTGGCGATGTCTGACGGGGCAAAGGTCATGAAGCATGCCACCGATGATGCGGCAAGGTCGTCGTTCAAGATGGTCGTGCCTCCTGTGATGATATATTCAGACATCTGCTTCCTTGATTTCGGGCGTTTCGGTGGCATAGGCTGGACCATCGGCGGAGAATATTCTCGCTACAGCTACAACTGGATGCTGGACAATGGCTATGGTGACAAACAACAGGACACTTTCTGCAACAGGGTTGATCTCGCCGCCGGCCTCAGCTATCACCTCACTCTCTGCAACCGTCTCGAACTCTATGCCCGCGGCATGGTTGACGCTGGCCTGATAGGCGAGCACACCAAAGACCATGAAAGCGGTGAGGAAGCCAGTTCGACATTCAACAAGATGGACACCAAGATGTCTTTCATCGCCACGGCAGGTCTTAGATGGTATTTCTGCAAGAAAGCAGGCATCTGGGTAGAGGGTGGCCACGATACTGGCTATGTCTCCGCGGGATTGTCCTACAGGTTCTGACGCATTATTCGTGAATCAAGATCGCCGCGCTGCTCAGACTGATGTTTTTGGTCGGACGGCGCGGTTATTATATTCCTCTCCTTATTCCCGTAAACGTGAGTCAATGATGATCGTGACTGGCCCGTCGTTTACAAGAGAGACCTGCATGTCAGCGCCGAAAACACCTCTTCCGACTGGTTTGCCGATCGCATCAGAGACCTCCTCGCAGTAGTTTTCGTACAATGGGATGGCCAGGCCGTGACCTGCCGCACGAATGTACGAAGGACGGTTTCCCTTCTTCGTAGAGGCCGTCAATGTGAATTGCGACACCGCCAGAATCCCGCCTCCAATGTCTGTGACACTTCTGTTCATCACTCCGTTCTCATCATTGAATATCCTCATGCCCACAGTCTTCCCAACAAGCCACCGCATGTCCTCTTCCGTGTCCCCACTCTCGACTCCGACAAGCACCAGAAGCCCCTTGCCGATCTTTGACACGGTCTGGCCTGCAATCTCTACGCTTGCCCGCCGCACTCTCTGAATCACCAATCTCATTATATCACAACTGTTTACTTTTTCATCTGTTTAGCCGGACGTACGTCATCAAAGACATATTCCTTCATAAAGTTACGAAAAACTCTTTGAAGAGAGCAAGCATATTCAATAATAAAGTTACATTTGCAATGAAATAATTTGCGCGATGGTAGTAAAACTCAAAGGGGTGGCTCCTCAAATCGGGGAGCGTGCGTTTGTCGCAGAGACGGCGGCGGTCATTGGTGACGTGAAGATCGGTGATGACAGCTCTGTTTGGTACAGCGCTGTGATCAGAGGTGACGTCAACCACATAGACATCGGTTCGAGAGTCAGCATCCAGGATGGCGCCGTGATACACTGCTCGACCGGCAGCGGCTTGGAAACCGTCATAGCGGACGATGTGGTAGTCGGTCATAACGCTACAATTCATTCGGCATGCATTGAAAGCCATTGCCTGATCGGCATGGGTTCGACCATCCTCGACAAGGCGCACGTGGGATCTGGTTCCATCGTAGCTGCCGGCGCTCTCGTGCTCGGCAAGACCGAAATCGGCCCGAACGAACTATGGGGAGGTGTCCCCGCCAAATTCATCAAGAAAATCACCCTTGAGGCCGTAGAGAGGACAATCGACCACGGCGTCAATGAATATGTCACCTGGGCGCACGTTTTTGCTTGCGGAACAGAAACGATCATTCCGTAAATATGTTGTCTGAATCAGGTTCGCTCAGCAACTATGGCATAGTGCCCTGGATATTGTAGCCGCGGGACAATGATATTCGTCATCTCATGTTTTTTTTTTGCCGCCAAATGGCGGTAAAATGATTTTTTTGCCTTATCTTTACACAAATAAATTTCATGTCATGAAAGACCGCACGATTGAAGAGATTTTGAGGAGTCAGGAAGGGAGGACATTGGAGTTCAAGGCGAGTCTGCCGAAAAATTCCGATTTGGCAAAGACTGTTGTCGCTTTTGCTAATGATGCGGGAGGTGAGATATTCATCGGTTTCGATGACCGTCATCGCCCGGTCGGAGTGCCGGAAGCAGAGTTGCCACAGATTGAGGAGCAGTTGAGTAATATGATATATGACAGGTGCTATCCATCTGTGCTGCCGGACATTTCGTTTATTTCAGTGAGAGGACACAGTGTCGTGCGCGTGAGGATATACCGTGGCAGCACACCCCCATATTACCTTAAATCGGAGGGTAAGGCTGGCGGGACTTACGTGCGTGTCGGTTCCAACAATCGGTTGGCTGACGAGGATATCATCGCTGAGCTTGAGAGGCGGAGGAGGAACATCTCTTTTGATGGAGAGGTCGTTTTGGAGAAGCCTTTGGCAGACATTGATTTCCGTGGATTCCGCCGCCTTTACGAGGAAAAGACAGGAGAGGTCCTGGATGATTCGGCATTGCGGAAACTTGAATTGGCAAAGTTGAAAATGGGAGTGTTGTACCCGACCAATGCGCTTGTTCTGCTTTCCGATGACGGGCTGCGGAGAAGTATGTTCCCGAATGCGAAGATTGAGTGTGCTCGTTTCAAAGGTGCCAGTGCCGGTGAGTTCATTGACAGAAAGACTTACGACTATGGCATCGCGGAACAGGTCGAGGACGCGTACGCATTCGTCCTGAGGAACATCAGACAGTCTGGCTCAATTCAGGGCGTTTATACCGTCTCGCGTTGGGAATATCCCGTCAAGGCGATTAGAGAGATTATTCGGAACGCTGTTGTTCACCGCCAGT
The DNA here is from genome assembly GCA_934698975.1 of uncultured Bacteroidales bacterium. Lineage (GTDB taxonomy): Bacteria > Bacteroidota > Bacteroidia > Bacteroidales > UBA932 > Cryptobacteroides. The sequence continues at coordinate 31,018 of CAKUVR010000017.1, read as the reverse complement.
ATTCGTTGGCGGGGAAAGACGTAAAGATTGCCATCTATGATGATATGATTGAGATTACAAGCCCTGGACTTCTTCCTCCATCAATAGACTATTCTGATATGGAGAGCCGGCAGTCAGACGCGCGGAACAAGGTCATTGCACCGGTGTTCAGGAAACTGGGTATCATTGATCAGTGGGGAAATGGGCTGAAACTTGTCGCGGAAGAGTTAAAGGCCTATCCGGAAATTCAATTCCGTTGGCGTGAGGTGGGGCTTTCGTTTCAGGTACAATTTGTTAAGAAATTAGTAGACTCATCTGAGAGTGCGACTCAAATATGCTTGTCGGAACCTATGGCCGCATATTCTTCTTCAAAAGAGACTGATCCACCTTTCAATGAGCCGAGGTTATCATTCCGTCCTCATATTCCGACAGCGCCGGAGAAGCGTTTACTCAGCGAAATAGCCATAAACCCATCTGTGACTGTCCCTGAACTTGCCAAATGCTCAGGTCTTAGCCAGCGAAGCTGTGAGCGTCTCATGGCCAGTCTCAAGTCCTCAGGAATTCTGATCAGAGTCGGTTCCGCCAGAGGCGGTCATTGGCAGATAAGACAATGACAGTCTGACGCGGCTTGAAACAGCAGCCTCTACGCTGAATTAGTTGGCGAACAGAAACTTATTCAGTTAGATAAATCAAATCTATTCCAGATTCGTCTTATGGCTCGCGTATGAATCCCTCCTGGTCATAGCCGCGGCGGAACCTGTGTATGAGGGAGATCAAGTACTCAAGTCGTGGGTCGTCGGAATGCAGATTGCCGAATCGGGCGATCTGTGCATCATATCGTTTGCGGGAACCGTGTGAGAGGCGTAATTGGACATCGTTAGGTATAAGGAACTCCGATCGCCTCCCGTCAGCGTCACCCAACGGATTTCTGTACTCCGTCAAGAAAATATTAATTCCTGCCAGATCCAAATCTCCGTAGTGAATATACCGGTTGGGAACTACCCTTAGCCAGCGAACCAAGTCTCCTGACTGAGGATAGCGGCTTACAAATAGCAGAGGTGCCATAAAGTACTCGAACAAATAGGCCTGTTTTTCCACAAAACGGAAGTTCTCCATGTTCTCGACACCAATCACAAACACTTCTGGAGGGATTTTGAAGTTTTCCCAGTCCGAAATGAAAGTGAATGCTCCTGGTGTAGGATTCAAAGTAAGGATATGACCTCCTAGAATGACTTGCAGTGGGCTTATAACATTAACGGGGAAACCAGGGCAAGAGCGTGTCGCGACAACTTTCGAGTCTCCGAAAGCAGCGACCTGATCAGCTCTGGAACGCATTGAAGATGGGTCGACCAGAGGAAAGACCCGTCCGATCTCAGAAGGATCGATTGCCCGGTAGGACACCCGGCTTCCGTGCCTGATTGTTGTTATCAGGTGTTCGGTACTCAGTTGTTTCAGCAGTTCACTGTCAAAACGCGATCCGCAGACGGATTTCCCTTCCGAGAGCGCGAGCAGTATGTCATAATGCGATTTTTTCATTTCACTGAGGTTCATTGATTGTCATTCGTTCTGGAAATCGCTGCCTCACGCCTGGAAATCAATGGATAAACAATGGTCTTGGCGTTCTTGTCCTTGCTCAGGAGATAGGTGTACTTGTAAACAGACACATTGTACGTTGTCGGTGAGGAGTTGATCAACAGAATGTTCCTACTGTTGGCAAAATCCAGGATGCCCTTTACGTTGTTAGGGTGGAGTTTTCCGATCTCATCCATCATGCAGTGAATCCGGAATTCCCCGAACTTTCTGGAGACCTTTTCTTTGAAGACATTGATCAGCATTATGTTAACCATAGCCTTTACCAGAATGTCCGTGCCATCGGATCCGACATTGGCTATCTTCTCAACCCATCCAGTGTCATTGTCATTCTCTACGACGCGGAACTGAAGCTGGAAAGTGTCGGACAGGGTCAGACTGGAACGGGACTGAAACTCGTTGAGAGAAGCCATGAAGTCGCTAAGGTATCCTACGGCCTCGCGATTTACGGAGTTCCGACCTTTCTCATCGCTGAAAAGATTCAATCCACCTAAGGTGAAACTGTTCTCATCGGTGAACTCCTTTATCTTGAGCAGCAACTGCACCATTCTGTCAGCGGAATCAGTACTTCGGATTTCTATGCTTCTTATGGCTCCGACGAAATTCTTCTCTTTGAAGTCGTAATTGATTTCCCTGATGATCTTGTCAACCTCGGAGCCAAATCCGCTGATGTCGCCCATCTCTCTGGAAACCCTCTGCAAGATTTCGAGATAACGGTCGCTTGTTCTGCCTCGGTAGTCCTCTATCTTGTTCTGTTCCACGAACTCCTCTAGATTGGACGCATAGTCGAGATAGTCCTCGTCCAAAACGAGATTGGTTTTGAACTGGAAAACGTTTCCGGGCCCGAATGGAGCCTTGAAAAGATTCACGAAACGTTTGAACTGATCGTTGACGGCCATCCGCTCAGAAAGGGTGTCGCGAATCTCTCCTATGAGAGGAAGTGCACGGGAAAGTGTCGGCCGCTCAGCCACCCTCATCAGAAATGGAGGAAAACTCTCCGAATTGCGGAACGCCTCGAACCTCGCAATACCATCCTCGCTTTCTTTGATGTCGGTCTTCAATGATTCGAGCAAGGTTCTTTCGGAACCGCACTTCTCGTCTATTTGGCGGACACGATTCTGATGTTTTTCAGCAAGCGTTCCGCGCTTGTCCTCGAGAGTGCGTCTTGTCTGTTTGAACTCATCCTCTCTGTCAAAAAGATTTTGTTTGTCGAGCCTGTATTCGATTGATTTGCCGCGGTTGCCCTCGATAAACGCAATCTCTGCCGCAAGTTTTTCCAATTGTTCCTCGCAGTCTCTCAAGGCCTTGACATCAACCCCAGCCCCCTTTAGCTCCGCATCACGCCGAGCCTTCAGCTCACCCAAAGAGGTGTCCATCCATCTCCGTTTGATTGTGATTTCAGATTTCTGTGCCTCAATCGCTGTGTCTCTTTCTGTCTCAAGAGCTGTGATCTTTTGCAAATGACTCTTCCTTGCGGCTTTCATTTTCGACGAGCAGTCGCTGTCAATGCGCTTCTTTGCCTGATCCACCTCATGACGAGCGAGCGAAATATCCTGACGGACTTTATCCAGTTCCTCCTTTCGCTCCTTGATCAGCTCGCATTGTTTGTCCTCCAGCCCTTGGATCTCTGTCCTAAGGGTCTTGACCTTGCCAGGCAGTATCTGGAGATTCATTGAGTCCGTAGTCCGTTTCTCCCGGAATTCCTTTATTTTAGGAGACAATCTGCTTGAGAGAGACTGGACTTCTTTCTCACAAATCGCTGACAGTTCAGCCAATGAAGATTTGATGTCGGTGATGGCATTAACGTACATTTCCTTGTCTTTCCGGAGTTCCACCGGGCTCTTCACATCAGTGTCCAGGTCGCCCAGATCAAGTTTGATTCCAAAGAGGAATGCGGAACTTTCTCCACCGGCAAGACGTGGGTTCAAGCCCTTGCAATAAAGGATCTTTTGCTGATCCACAACCTTGCCGACAGTCCGCTCCCATCCTGGAACATTCCTGTCAAGCCATTCATAGAATGAACCAGCGGATGAAGTGAGAAGTGAATCAATTCGCGAGATCTTGTCTGTGAACCCGGAAATCTCCATTTCAAATTCCTTTTCTTTCTCCGAGAATTGGCGCTTAATTCTTTCGCTTTCGTATTCGAATTCTTGGATAAGTTTCCCGATTTCAAGGTCATAGGTGTTGATTTGAGATTTCAGTGTCTGCTCCGAACGTCCAATCTCATCGACCTGAGCGAGTTTGGCATCGATCTCATCTCCGAGCGGACGCCAGTATTTAAGCCGGACGAAATCTTTGTCAAGTTCCCTTTCACGGAGTGTCAGGGAATTCATTTTCTCTGCGAGAGAATCCAGTGCTTCAAGCCTCTCCGCTTCAATAACTCTCTTACATTCATCAAACTCCGCAGACAAGGCTCCGCTGAGAGCCACAAATCTTTCCTTGGCTCCTACAATCCTTTCATTGGCAAGATATTCAAACTGATGGAACTCAGTCTGGATATTCCCCTCCAACACCTCATATTTCGCTGAAAGATCCAGACTTGTTCTTGTCAGCGCTTCCTTGCGTTTCCGGAGACAATCAAGCTGCATTCTGACTGATGGTTCGGAGTCGACTCGGACGAGTAGGCTGTCGATGCCGATCCTCTCATATTCTTTCCGCTTTAGTTTAATTTCCTTGAGCTTGCTCTCAACCTCACCGATTGCCTTGTTTACTTCCTCAACTTCCTTTTCATATTTATGCTTCTGCTCGGCCAGAAGGCGCTCGTATCTTTCTAATTCTGACAAGTGCCTTTTGACCCTTTCCTGCATTTCAGGAATGCTCTCCCTAGCTATCCGATTTGCGTAAAGAAGCTCAGCGTACAATGACTCTACCTTACTTTTCAGAAATATCAGTCTACGACGGCTCTCTATAACCTTCTGAGCATTAAGACGCACGTGGTTCACGCCTTTGGAGTCCTCCCTGAACCATTCTGAGATGTTCTCGTACTCAATTGCGAAGTCTGCGACCTGACGCCTGTAGTAGGAAAGGTCGATGGATGGAACATCATCGTTCATCGAGCGGATAATTATCTCCTTGATGAAGTCCGCGTCCACTCTGGAATTCAGGAACACATTTTGGAGAGAGCGGGGAATGTTCTGATATGCAGGACTTTCCATCAAAGCGAAATTGTAGAACTCTTTGTCCGTCACCCGATGATTGCCATAGATGATGTTGCGGTACTCATCGTATCTGTCAATGATCCTTGACATGTAGCGTCCGGCAAGACGTTGACGGATAAGCGTGTAGTCGCTTGTCACGTCTCCGGTCTCGTCAACGAGCAGCCTGCGGTCGTAGTTTCCGGCCACGAAACGGAAGTAGGCGCGTCCCTGACTGCGGAAAACAAGCACGCAGAAGTCTCCACGTTCGTGCGTTACCTCATAGACAATGTAAGAGTTCGCGTGTGGAATGTAGAAGTCATCGAAACTTTTCTTCTCCTTGGGAATGCCTAGTTTCTGCTTGTCTCCATTATAGAAAAAAAGAATCGCACGCAGAAGCGTACTTTTCCCTACGCCTTGGGTTCCAATGAAATGGACGTTGCCGTCCAAACGAATCTCCGCATAAGGGACATTGGCACTGTTAATGAAAACAACTTTATTCAAGCACCTCATTCCGCACCTCCTCTGACACAGTCAAGCAATCAACCAATTCCTCGATGTAATGGAACGCGCTTGTGACCTTCCACGTCCCGTCCAACTCATTCTCCTTTTCCACAAATCCTATCTTTTCCAATTCATCAACAAGTTTGTCTACAACTTCGTCCAGTTTGAGTTTTTCCGCATAGAGATGCATCGCCTTTTCCTTCAATTCCATATCCGCCGCGATCTGTTCGAGGATGTTCGATGTCCTGAACGTAAACCCGGGTCCGAACACATTGTTGAAAGTCTTTAGGAAATCCAAGCGGTCAATCCAACGTACAAACCTGTCAAGCTTGGCGTCAAGCTCAACACGGCTTTCCTGCCTGGAGAAATAGTAGTAGCCGTTCCCGCTTTCAAGATTGAATCCGATCCCGGAATAGTACTCCCTGTACTCTTCATAATTGTCCTCGATGGCATCGTAGATTGTCTTCGTCAGGCGCCTTACACTGTTGGAGCAGATGAATCCTCCGCGGCTCAGGATGTCAAATATTTCTTTAGTGTATTTCATGCTGAATAAATCAATGGATATTCTACACCGTTGTCAGTCTTGTACATGTCTGTCACGTTCAGTTCATCAAGAAACTGTGAGGCGATCTGGCAAAACAACACAAGTTGTCGCTCCTGATCCGTCGGTATTTTATAGTTATAGTCACGTATAAAAGAATACAAGTCAACGCCCGAAGCCAGAAAGGCGTTTTTAATCTCATCGGTATTGAGATCTTCATTGATCTTAGACCCTGAGTTAAGATAATCCTGAGTCAGCGGCTCGGCCTTGTGGCGTTTGATTGCAATTCCTTTCTTTAGTCGGCTTGAAAGGCTTCTCAGCGCTCTTAGACCCTCGTCACTGTTCCGCAGGGTCTCCAGGGATATTTTCAATGTGTACTTGGGACGGTTTTCCATCCAGACAGGATTGGAGGATGCAAGCATTTGTCTGACATTCGACTGAGACTCGAGTACAAGTTGATCCCGCAGATACTTCACGCGCCTGAGCTTCTCCATCAGGCGGTTTTGGTACTCGATAAGATTGAGGTACTCTATGATCTGGCGGTCAAGCTCAAGAATGTTGTGGTACGCTTCTACAAGCTGCAACCTGACATCGCTCACGGTCTTTTTCAAACCGATATCCATAGCCGTCGCGAAAAAGCCCTGTTGATTTTCAGACAGGTAGCGTTCGGTCTGCTTTATGAGCTCGGCCACCGCCATACGCTTGCCATCAAGATTAGCCAACTTGAGTTTCTTGACACGATAGTTGGGCTCATTCTTGTATGTGCTGTCAATGTTGCGTTTAAGGTCAATCACATTTCTGAATGTCGTCAGGGAGATGTTTCTCAAAATGCGCCTTACATCCTTCAGGTAGCCATACTTCCTTTGCGGCGAAGTCTCCGTCTTGTAGTATTCAATGGCAGCGTCGAGAGAGCCTATGCTTTCTTTCACTCCAGCCACATTGATGTCCTCGTTGACGTCCAGCACTTCCTCGAAAAACTTTAGATAGACATCCTCCAGCTCAAGAAACTCTCCGCTGTCGTGCACAACACCGTGCTCTATGAGAAAAGCGATCCGGCTTTCCTTGTAATCCACGAGTTCCTTTGCGGTGTCGTGCCTGTACGACAGTTTCTTTCTGTTCTGGAACATATCCTTAAGGAGTACTTTCTCCCTTGAAAGCATCCTTATGAGTTCATCTATAGACCGAAATGTCTCCATTTTCCTTAGCAGTCAATCAGTTAATGTCACAATGGACGCCTGACATAGATAAATGGCGGCGACAAACGCAAATATATGCAATTGACGTGAAGGAAGCAAATATTCTTTATTTGCACCAACTCCACTGATTTCCAATCAGCAGGCACAAAGGTTCTCCGCCGGCTTTCGGTGGATTAGAGCAGCAAGATGTAAATCAGCACTGCAGGCGGAACCGGGCCTGACATATTCATCAGTGGCTGGGAGTACTTTTCATCGCCTTTGCGAAGATATTGCCCGTCAAAATTGTACATCCCGGCTGTATATCTGCTGTCTCCTTGCCGGATGGTCTTCCCGTCCCAGTTGAAAAGCGGTTTGCTGTACCTGTCGCGTCCGCCACGCAGCTCTCGCCCGTTCCAATTGTAGAGGATCTCTCCGTATCTGTTGTCTCCCTTTCGGATATATTCACCGTCAAAATTGATAAGAGGCTTTGAATATCTGCTGTTCCCGGAACGTAGGCAGGTTCCGTTCCAAGTGTACAGAGGAGTGGAATATTCGTTTCTTCCGCTCCTGATCAAAGACTGCGCCGCCCCGTTCAAAGCGAAAAGCAGTATGAATATGATGGCTGCTGTTTTCTTCATGATTTCAATTCCGCGTTTGAGGTGTAATCCATACGCTCGCAATGACAAAATTAATGATATTCCGTCATAAAGACAAATGTCCGGAATGCGCATATCCGGCAACGGGTCAGCAGCCTATGACGTTCAAAGAATCCAGAAGGCATGCTTCTGTCTTTGACATGGCCACTGCGAAATCGGCGTAGGTTTCAGGGTATTTCGGGATGTTGACTCCGATTATGAGGATGCGACCGCCATAACCCTTGAGCTCGCCGACTTTATAAATGTAAAGTTCCTCCTTGCGGAGTATGAAATCGGTTTCAGGATAGTATTCACCGGTATCAGGATTCATCACAAATAATTCGGACGGACAGATGAATATACCTGTGACAGAAGAGGTTATATGCAGGTAGGAAATCATTTGGCTGAGGTCTTCGCGGTCGATGTCGTCATTGAGTCGGCGATCACTGGCCGACGGCGAAGCCAGCCGCTTGTATTTGGCGTCCGCTATGACAGCGTCTTTCTTGAAATCCGGGAAACGCTTGTATTTCCCTGGCCTGTCAAGGAAAGTGAATATCGCACCTTCGCCGGTCTTGTTTCTTGGATGGATGAAGCCCGCTTTAGAGAGAGTCAGGTTCAGATATTCCTCCCAAAGCCAGGCTCCGTCGAACAAGACTCCATGGATGCGGGTTGCAGATGCCGCCCCGTAGCCCAGGTAGTCCCTGCGGAGTATCTCAAGACAGAGTTTCTGTAACGGACGGTATTCTGAGTAATATGGATGGATTTTCGGCTTTGAGTTGGCAAGCATGACCTTTTTGAGATCGCCCCTTCTGTAGGTCGGAGTGGCATCGATGATCTGCTTGACATATCCTTGTGTCTCCGGCATGGAATAGAGTATGCCTCGGGAAGAATCTTTGCTCCGGAGGAATTCAATGGTGTGGCGCACCAGTTGGGTGACTGAATTGTCATACCTGTACTCCCGCATAGAATAGGCTACCCTGCCGTTCCGGAACGGATAGTTGTTCCGGATGTGAGCGTTGAAATCTATCGCACCCCGGACTCGACTGTCATTGTGCTCGGAACGGATGTATTCACGAAAAATTCCTTGAGACAAAGCCTTTTGGAGGAAATACGGGAACAAAAGAGCGGCAATGTCAAGCGCGCTGTCCTCGCCAAGTCTGTGCTTGAGATTGAAGATGTTGATGGAGAATACCTTCTGGAGCATATACTGCATGAACCAGTCGTTGCCGTCCCTGTCCGAGAATCTGGACCTGATTGTCAGTTCAGTAGAGCCTACACCTATGAAACCCATTATGTTACCGGTATAGAGCCTGTCATCCACCAAAGATAGGACCGCATCGTTCTCTATCCCGTCTTCATGGCTGTTTTCACGGGCCGGAAAGAGCCAGACATCATTCTTGTTATTGTCAACCAGACTGTCAGTACGGCAGTCGGCTATCCGCCGCAGGTCTTCGATGGCCTGAGACGACGGCACCACATATCTGCCGCAGTTGTTGTCTGTCGTTATGATTCTCATTCAGCCTCCGGAACATCCTGATTACCAGAAGCCACTGTGTCGGGACCCGCTTCCTGAACCGTGATGTCAACACAGGCGTTGTCGTAGGCCTCCTTGATTTCTTCGACCTGCTTGTCAGCCTCAGGCTCTCCGCGGAAATATTCAGTGATGATTCCGCAAAGATGATTGTTCCACAAAGCTGCGAAATCATCGTCCTTGAGTTTGAGGAAATATGCACCTCCGATGCAATGGGCGGCACTGAGTTTGTCCTTTATGATGCCATTAACCGCCTTCATTCTGACAAGAGCCTTTCCCGTGATACTCATATTCACGGCGCTGTCCTCCGCGGTGACCTCTTTCCATGCGAAACGGCGTCGTATGGCAAAATCCATGGCTTCCACACCTCGGTCCACGTCATTCATCGTGCCGATGATGTAAACATTTTCCGGAACGAAGAAACCGTCTTCGAACTCATCGCCATTTTCGACCATGTTGTTGTACTGAGTCTTTACCCGACCTTTCATGCCACGGTAATCAGGCTCGATGGAGAAGAACAACTCGCCGAAAATCTTTGAGAGTTCCCCTCGGTTGATCTCATCGATGATGAACACAAAGTCTTTCTCCTTCTCGTGCAAGGCTTTTTTGCAGAACTCTTTGAATATGCCATCCTGCCGCCTGAAATTTCCGTTGGCGTCGGGACGCAACCCTTCGACAAAGTCAGTGTAGTCGAATGACGGATGGAACTGCACGAAGCCGATTCTTTTCTCCTGCTCTTCGATCAGGCTATCCTTGTCGCTCACACCCCCAGACACCAGATATGCTGCAAGCCTCTTAGCCATGAATGTCTTTCCAGTGCCCGGCGCCCCTGTCAAGACAAGGTTGCGGTTGTTCCGTAAAAGGGACAGCAGCGGATCGTCGCTTTCAATTCGGCCTTGAGTCTCCAGAGGCGGAAAAGTGTATCTTCCGTCGCGAAGGTTCTTCCAAGCGTTGATTCCACCGGAAAAGTACGCCTCGCTGCCTTTGTTGAAGCCTCCGTCTCTCAACAACTGTCCATAATCACCTTCATAGAACTTGGTTATCGCCTCGCCGTGGGTGAAACCGAAAAACATGCAGAAATCGTTTTTTGTGATATTCCCGTTCTGGAAATCATTGAATCCTTTCCTGCATTCCTCTATCAAATCTTCTTTTGTGTTGATTGTCTCCTTGAAAGGTACCATGACGACTTATTTTAATATGTGTTTTGCGAACATCTTCACGCAACTGACATTCACCGCATTGCCTAATTGCTTGTACGCCTGTGCGTTTTTTCCGTCCGTGACGAAAGACTCGGGAAAGCATTGAAGTCTGGCGCATTCCCTTGGGGTGAGATAGCGTCTTCTCGGACCGACGATGGAAGTCTGGACTATGGCCACCAAAGCCGGAAAATATGAATTGGTCTTGACCCTTATTCCGGAAGGCCTTAACTGGAATATATGTTTCCATATGTCCGGCCGGTCAGTCTGTCCGGCCTGCCATTCAAGCTTGGCTTTCGCACCGAAGAACAAAGGATTCTTTTTCGCTCGGCACAACCAATCATCGATGAACGCCCTGTTGTTGACATACAACTCGTTGTTCTTCAATATGAAATTTCTCTTCCAATCCGGAAGCGTTGACAAATCTTCGCCCGGGTCAAGGTCGCGCAGACGTTCGGACCATATAGGAAATCCCGGCAGCTTGTCGGCGTGGATATTCTGAAGAAACTCGTTCCACAAATCGATCAATCCTTCCAAGTCGGATGATATACGATAATTCTCAAGGTTGGAAATTTCTTCGTCTTTTTGCAGTATGCTTTCAATTGAACACTCAGGAATATTCTTCATGTCGAACTCAAAAGGGGGTACTTTGCCGACATCCTTTCTGACACACATGATGTAAACTCTTTCCCTATGCTGCGGAACACCTAGATAATGCGGACTGAATATGACCGGCTCAGGGAGCAGGTCATACCCTAAAGCCTCAAGATTGTCATGAATGACACGCCAAGTGTTGCCGTGGTCATGGCTGGCCAGGTTCCTGACGTTCTCCAGAAGGACATACTTGGGTTGATGATTTTCGATTATTCGGCAGACATCAAAGAACAATGTCCCTTTGGTCTCGTCTTGGAATCCCAGTCTTTTCCCGGCCTTCGAGAATGCTTGGCACGGAAAACCCGCACACAGGAAATCGTGCGCAGGAATGTCTGAGGCTTCGATTTTTGTTATGTCTCCAGCCGGTTTTATGCCATAGTTCATCTCGTATGTCCTGCGGCAATCAGGGTCGATGTCACAGGCGAAAACACATTTTCCGCCCAAAGAAGTCAACGCCTGATGGAAGCCGCCGATCCCGGCAAAAAGGTCGATAAATTGCCGCTGTCTAACTATCGTTTCTTTACAGGAGAAGCATTGGCGTCAAACTTGGCTAATAGTTTGGATATCATTGCCCTGAAAGTCTCCAGTGGCATTCTCGCAAAGTATGGAATTGTGTTTTACCCGAAAATGACGTATCTTTACGTGATAAAAAGCAAGTGAGTGATTATGTCAAACAAGCAGCTGACATTTATCGACCCATTATTCTAAACAATAACCATTATGGCATCTGAACTTAAAGTGGCTGACAACCAAACGTTTCCGTATCAGGTCATCTATTTCGGCTCGCCAGGAACCGGAAAGTCGCATCACATCAAGGAGAATGTCCTGAAAGATGTGGATGAAAGGTTCATATTCAGGACGACATTTCATCCTGACAGTGACTATTCGTCGTTTGTAGGCACTTACAAGCCTGTCTCCTTGAAGACATTCCGTCCGACAGGGAATGTGATGACCAGACAGGAACTCGCCAATGAATTGAAAAGGTGGTATGAAGAGTCTGATGTCAAAGTCACGGCTCTGAACACGTTCGTTTTCAGGTATATTGACTACTTCAACGGAGTTACCGCCAACTATAACAAGAAAGATTTCTTTGCTGAGGCCGGACTTAGTGAGACATACAGCGCAGAGGCGAATAAAATAGTGAACCTGCATAGGTGGCTAGATGAAAACGGGTACTTAGATGCGGACGAAAGTATTTCCTACAGGTTTGTGCCTCAGGTGTTCACCGATGCTTACGTGAAATCATGGCTCAATCCGGAAAAGGACATATTCCTTGTCATAGAAGAAATCAACCGTGGGAATTGCGCCCAGATTTTCGGAGACCTCTTCCAATTGCTTGACAGAGGTGAGGATGGGTTTTCGGAATATTCTGTCAATGCTGACTCCGCCCTGAAGGCACATCTTGAGGAACGTCTGGGCTCCGGAAACGGCGGAATCAGAAATGGTCGTCTGCGCCTTCCCGCAAACCTCCACATCGTAGCGACAATGAACACCTCAGACCAGTCCTTGTTTCCGATGGACAGTGCGTTCAAGCGCCGTTGGGAATGGGAATATATTCCTATTGACTATTCTTCACCAGAATCACGCTTTGTCATCACATTGGGTGAGCGCAGCTACTTATGGACGGATTTCCTCCACGCTGTCAACAGGCGGATCAAAGAAGTCAGTGAGTCTGAGGACAAACAGCTTGGCAACTTTTTCATCAAGAATGACATCAGCGAGTCTATATTCAAGAACAAGGTCATGTTTTACCTTTGGAGCGAGATCTGCAAGGAAGAGTACGGCCACAAGTCCTTCTTCAAGGATGCAGACGGAAAGGAGTTCTCGTTCAACGACTTGTACAGCGATCAGGAAGGACGGTCCGCCACCTTGCTTCAAGGTTTCATGGAATATCTGAACGTCACGCCGATCAGTGGCGCCGCAACTCAGGAATGATCTCATGAAGATTCTCTTTGAGGAATATACCTACGATTATCCGTATATTCGTGAAATCGGCCTTTGTCCTTATTTCTTTGTGAGTGAGGATGGAAGCGAGGTTCGTATTCCGTACGTCGGGTATTGCTTCTCACAAGAGATCAATGATTCCATATTCATTCTTCCCAAGGTGTTCCTTTTTGAGGGTGAAGGCAATCCGGACAAGAAAGAGATCGCTTTCGGGAAATATCGCCCTGATGACATCATCAATCTTGATGACAGCGACAATCCATTGAAAAAGGACGGCTTTGACAGAATTGTGTTCGGGCTTTCTGTCTGGCTCTATCAGGCTTTGACTCGCTATCAGAGACGCCATCCGTGCAACGGCATCATCTCTGACGCCAAGATACAGAATGTAATATCCCAAAAAGGCGACTGCCAAGAGACCTATCTGGACATAATCCTGTCTCTGCTCCGTTTCGATAAGGAACATCGCAATCTTTTGACATTCATCACAATGGTGAACTCACATGGCGACTATAGGATACATTGGGATAAGACTGTTTCACGACGATCCCCGCTTCTAAGGAACGGTGTCCCGTACTACACCGAGTTCAGGAACAGGAATAAGGCTGTCAACCATGACGAGGAGATTATCGTGTTGTACTATTCCGTGCTGAACTATCTTCATAAGACCTATTGCTTTCCGTTCAGACCGAGATTCAACTACCCGCTCATGAGTCCCGGCCGTATCGGGTCAATGATAGTATCCGGCAATGGCACAAGGATGCTGCGCAGGATTCGCGGAAAGTATTTCAAGGATGAACTTGTGGCTTTGTGGCGGTTGCTTTACACCTTTTTCGAGAAGGCGGAGAATGTGGCTGGCCGAAACTATCGCGAGGAGGCTCTTCTCGTCCACAGTTTCAACCTTGTCTTCGAGGACATGATTGACACGCTAATCGGAGATGACATAAGGGATGTCAGTACCCTGAAGGACAATAGGGACGGCAAACGCATAGATCATATTTATGAAGACCGCTCTCTCATAGAAGGATCAGACATTTATTTCATAGGAGACAGCAAGTACTACTCTGATGACGTGGATATTCAGGGAGAGTCGCTTTACAAGCAGTTTACATACGCCAAGAACATCATCCAGTATAATATAGACATCTTCAACCGTGACGGAGACTATCCAAGGCATCTCCGCTATCGAGACGAGTTGACAGAAGGGTATAACATCACTCCGAACTTCTTTGTCAGGGGACAGATAAAATCGGGGTACATCACAGGCGGCAAGGCTGACTGTCATGATGATGGTCTTGAGTCTGACAGGCGGTCAATGCCATGCAACAAGCATTATCGCAACCGTCTGTTTGACCGTGACACCCTGATGCTTCAGAGCTATAACATAAACTTTCTGTATGTGCTTAGCGCATACGCCTCATGTTCAGCAGACAAGCATTTCAAGGATAAAATCCGGAAGCGCTTCCGTAACGACATGATCGCGACTTTCAACAAACGTTATGATTTTTATATCCTCACTCCAAAGGAAGGCATTGATCTGAAAATGTTTGTGGAACGTTATTTTAAGCTTTTGAACGGCAAGGTTTACAGAGCGTCAGACTCGGACGGTTTTCTGTATCTGGCTCTCGAGCGAGACCTTTCCTCAGAGGCTCGTGAAATATTCGACAGAATCAAGGATGAAGTTGCCATGGAAAAGACAACGTTGGCGTGAAAGACTGGACTCCGGTGTGCGGACCATGCGCTCCCGTGCTTGGAGGAAGGTTGTGAATACGAAAGAAAAGCTGGGCATTATAACCTTAGAGACGAACACTCACCGAATATGAGCGATGATTAAGCGCAGAACTCAGAAATGGCTGTCTGGAGCAGAAGGAAAACCTTTGAGATCAGGTAGCCGTCAGCGACCGCATGGTTCATCCGGACTGTAACCGGCATCATTATCCGGCCGTTCTCCTCGCGGAATTTTCCCCAGTTGACAATCGGCTGATAGTACAGATGACCGTCAGGAAGCTCCACATTCAGAGAATCGTAGGAGATCCACGGGATGAACGAGGCATCGAACCAGTTCGGATGCCCGGCAGGATCGAAATGAAACTCCGGATGATCTTTGGCATATTCAATGTCCTTCCGGCATGCGTCGTAGAAGGAGGAATATTCGTCAAAATATTCAGTGTACACCGGCGTGCAGGTCTCTGTGGCCTCGTTGAAGACGTATTGGCACGGGTTGATGCGGTCGTAGATGATGACTTCGTCGCTTTGCCAAAGGTACGCCATCCGGTAGTCCTCCCGCAAGTTCAAAACCTTCGAGAGCAAGTAGAGAAAGTTGATGTAGAACTTCGTGCCAGTCCTTTTGGAATATTCATAAAGCTCGGTGACATCGATTCTGTCCGTGATTGACACGGAGCATCTTGCCACCTTGGTGAATCTTTCGTAAACTCCCTTTCTGTAGTAGGTGTCAAGGTCCAATTTTTTGTATGTGCTCATAATCATTCTGTTTTCAGCCGCAAAGTTACATCGACCGGTCTTGAAACCATCGCTTCCATTATGGACATCGCTACATGCCAAACACCAATCAATGAATGCTTTGTCTCATTATGCTGTGGACAATCACTTTATTTATAATCAGACTCTGCCCAGAGGTTCCATGGCTTTGCCGGGGCGTAATATTCATTGATGCCGAAGTCGATGTCTGCTTTGTGGGCCTGACTTAGTTGGAAGCGGCGTGGGATGCGGTACATTCTGCCGTCTTTGATGAAGTAGGCGCCTGTCTGGTGGAAACGGAACGCGACCCCTTTGGCGATGCACTGCGAGCGCAGGTCAAGGATCCAGTCGTAGTCGCAGGGCCTTGCACCGACACCAGACTCACCGCTGACGCTGACTTCCTCGATGCCGCTGTCAAGCCACGGGGAAACATCCATCCGCTCCAGCATCGGAGCCACCACGATGGACTTGTGCCTGATCGGCAGGGATTTGAATATAGGCAGCCGGTAGTCGGCCATGGCCTGGTTCTCAACCGTGCAGCCTACGATGACATTGTCGTACCCGTCGCCCCAGTCTTTTGGAAGACACTCCTCAAGCCGGTCAATCCTCTTTGTGAAGAAATAGAACATGCAGTCGTTCCTAAGTCTCATCATCTCCCAGCACTCCGGCCTCCATGCGTCAGCATCTTTAAGAAGAAAGTCCGAAGTGAAGCACGTGAAGACAACCTTCCCGGACGGAATCTTGTAGTTCTTGTCCCGTCCACGCTTGGCCGGCAGATTGAATGCCAGCGTCTTGCGGGCAAGGCTGCTCGCGATCTCGCTTCCGTACATCTCGTCCTGCCTGTAGACATAGCAGAATTTGCAGCCCGGACTGATCTTTGTGCAGCCGTGCCACGGATTCCAGTCAACATAGATGTTCCAATCCTTTCCCATTTATGAATATCCCCGTTCAGAGCACAAAAATAGAAACTTTGTCCGGCAATACGGACATATTCTTAGATAAAATGAAGACTGTTATCAGCCTGGTGATTCTGCGTAAGTTTTGATGGCTTTTGTGTTCAGCCTTTTCTTATAGGCAAAATTTTACTATTTTTGTCTTTAAGGGCTTTGACGCTGAAAACTATGCGGTGTCTTAGGTTTGGAATTTAATAGACTGACGATATGGCGAACAAGGAGATATTGTACCCGATCGGTGTGCAGACTTTCGGGAAGGTGATAGAGGGCGGCTATCTTTACATAGACAAAACCGGCTATGTGTATGACCTTGCCCAAAAGTATTCATATATATTTCTGAGCAGGCCGCGGCGGTTCGGCAAGTCGCTGCTGTCTTCCACTTTCCATAGCTACTTCGCCGGAGAGAAGGAACTGTTTGAAGGATTGAAGGCAGGGGAGTTGGAGACGGAATGGAAGAGGCATCCTGTTCTACATTTCGACATGTCTACGGCCAAGCATTTGAGCGAGTCGCAGTTGCTGAGCGAGTTGAATATAAAACTTTTGGATTACGAACGCATCTATGGAAAAGTGGCGGCAGAGACAGAGGTCAACCAGCGCTTTGCCGGACTGGTTCAAAGAGCTGTGGCGCAAACAGGTGAAAAGGCTGTGATAATCATTGATGAATATGACGCTCCTTTGCTTGACGTGATGAACGATAGGGAAAAACTTTCTCCGATGCGTCAGATAATGAGGAACTTCTACAGTCCCATCAAAAGTCTGGACCCGTATCTCCGCTTCGTGTTCATCACCGGAATCAACAAATTCGCCCAATTGAGCATATTCAGTGAACTGAATAATCTGATGAACATTTCGATGATCCCTGAATATTCCGCTATATGCGGCATCTCGCAGACTGAACTTGAGACGAATTTTCAGGAACCGGCCAAAAAACTGGCTGAGGATCAGGAAATCAGTGTCCCGGAAGCCTTCGCTCTGCTGAAGGAAAACTATGACGGTTATCATTTCTGTGAGAAATCGGAGGACATCTACAACCCTTACAGCCTGATGAAATGCTTCGCGACAAGGTCATTCGGCTCATATTGGTATGAGTCCGGCACACCGACCTATCTTGTGGAAAGACTTGAGCGGCATCCGATTGACGAACGCGCTCTTGACGAAATGTCGGGCATATCCCTCGACACATTTGACGTCTCTCCGGAACTGAGCGATGACTCGATTCCGATGCTGTACCAGACTGGCTATCTGACCATTAAGTCTTATGACAAGACTTTTGACTCGTACACATTGGGCTATCCGAACAAGGAGGTCAGGAACGGCTTCCTGAAATCATTGCTCGCGCACTACCGCAGCCAGGATCCATTGAGCGCCTCATTCGTGCTCCAGTTCTGCCTCGCTTTAAGGAAAGGAGACATAAACGCTGCTATGATGCGGATGCAGACATATATGTCGGCGATACCGAATGATCTTGAGAACAAGACAGAGAAGCATTATCAGACAATAATCTATCTGATATTCTCACTTCTGGGCTATTATATTCATACGGAAGTTAAATCCGCCCTCGGGCGGGCCGATGCCGTCTGTGTGGCGGATGATGCGGTCTATGTGTTTGAGTTCAAGGTGGATTCCTCCGCTGAAGCGGCTCTTCGGCAGATAGATGACAGGGGGTATATGATTCCGTTCAGGAGTGAGACCGGCAAGAAATTGGTGAAGGTCGGTGTGAACATTTCCTCTTCCACACGCTCACTGGACGATTGGCGTGTGGAATATGTGTGAGATACAAAAAGACCAGGCACTTCTGCATGTCTGGTCTTTTAATATAGTCTCCTGTTATCTGCCTAAAGTCTTGATGGCATCCTCGGTAATCTGCTCCGGGGTGAGTCGGTTGATTCTGAGCAGTTCCGCTAAGTTGTAGCGGTCTTCGAAATGCTTGCGCTCACCACGGACGAGAACCTTCATCTGGCTGTCACCGTAGAATCTGGCGATCTTCTCGCCCCATCCTCCGTCGATCTGGCCGTCCTCAAGGGTGACGACGAGTTCGTGATCGGCCTTGAGTGACTCAAGCGTCTTCGTGTCGAGAGACGTGATGATTCTCGGATTGATCAGTGTTGCGTCTATGCCTTGCTCTTTCAACTCATCGCAAACTTTTTCGCCAAGCTGATAGTAGGCACCAAGGCCAAGAACAGCCACACGGCTGCCTTTGTGGGCGATTTCGTACTTTGCGGCAGCCCAGTCAACTCCTTCAGTCTTGACCTCTGGACGTGAGACGACCCCGTTCACCGGCACACGGATCGCGACCGGATGCTCCCTGTAGGCTACCGCCCAGTCCAGCATCGCGAAATATTCCTCACGGCATGTCGGAGCAAGGTAGATGAGGTTAGGAATATTGCAGAGCAGCGGGATGTCGTAGAGACAAGTGTGAGTCACATCGTTCATGCTCTCGATTCCGCCCCAGAAGACAAGCATCAGAGCGGGGTTGTCATTGATGCAGAGATCCTGTGAAAGCTGGTCGTAGGTCCTCTGGATGAATGTGCTGTAAACTCCCCAGACCGGTTTACCGCCACGTTTGGCGATTCCGGAAGCCATAGCTACCGCAGTCTCCTCGGCTATTCCCACATCCACGAACTGTTTTCCTGCCTGTTCCCTGCGAGGCTTTGTGAAGCCGAACACGGTTGGTGTGCCGGATGTGATGGCCACAAGCCCTGGGTTGGACGGCATCTTGTCAAGGAGATACTTTGCTGTGAGATTGCCGTAGTCCTCGGCGTCACTACGGAACTTGTACTCACCGGTCTCGGCGTTGAACGGGGCGGAGTAATGCCACTGTTCCTTGTTTTCCTCGGCGAATTTCAAGCCCTTGCCCTTGAGGGTGTTGATGTGTACAACGACAGGCTTGTCGGTGTCCTTGACCTTCTGGAAAGCGTCAATGAGGGAGGCGATGTCGTTTCCGTCGGCTACGTAAAGATATTCAAGACCCATCGCTTTGAACAGGTTGACTTCGGCCTTTCCGTTGGTCTCGCGAAGCAGCTGGAGATTCTTATAGAGACCTCCGTGGTTCTCCGCTATGGACATCTGGTTGTCGTTGACGATGATGATGAAGTTGCTGTTCAGTTCGGATCCTGCAACGTTGAGTCCTTCAAGGGCTTCACCGCCGCTGAGCGACCCGTCTCCGATCACCGCGATGACATTCTCCTTTCCTCCCGTCAGGTCACGTCCTTTGACAAGTCCGCACGCAAGGCTGATGGATGTGGATGTGTGTCCGATGACGAAATGGTCGTGCGCGCTTTCGCTTGGCTCGCTGTAGCCGGACACGTCATCGTAGTGCCGGCCATCCATAAACGCCTCTTTTCTGCCGGTCAGAATCTTGTGCGCGTAACTCTGGTGTGAGACATCGAAGACTATCTTGTCAACAGGAGAGTTGAACACATAGTGCAGAGCCACAGTCGCTTCCACCATTCCGAGGTTCGGGCCTACGTGGCCACCGTGATTGCTGACCTTCTCGATCAGATAGTGTCTGGTTTCATCTGCAAGAACGTTGAGTTCGTCAATGTTGAGCTTCTTGATGTCGGCTGGGCCGTTGATTTTTTCCAAGTACATATCAAATTCCTTTATTTAGTTTCTTAAGTAATCCTTCCAGACTACCAATCTTATTTCACAATGCAAAGTAAAACAATCTTTTTTGAATATATTCAATGTCACTTTGGATGCAAGTATTTAAGGTAACATATTCCGTAATTCGGGTACAGCACTCCGTCGCTAACTAAAAATAGTCTTAAAACACCTAAAAATATTAGGAGATATGGTTTTTATTTGTAACTTTGCATCCGTAAGATAATATTCGCGCGTTTATTAACTTAAAGATTGAGCAATGAAACAGAGACTTACTGCAAAAGAGGAGGAGGTGATGAACATCATCTGGGCCAAAGGAGAGGTTTTCATCCGTGACATAGTCGCGGCTCTTCCGGATCCGAAACCGAATTACAACACCGTGGCGACACAGGTGAAATTCCTTGAGGAAAAGGGATTTGTCAAACGCAAGCCAATGGCGAACTCTTTCCAGTACAGCCCTGCGCTCACCGAACGTGACTATCACGGGACTACCGTCGGGGACGTCGTCTCCCGTTACTACAACAACTCCTACATAAGCCTTGTCTCCCAGTTCGTCGAAGAGGACAAGATGGATGTGGAGGACCTTAAAAAACTCATTTCTCAAATCGAAAGCAAAAGGAAATGATCGCTTACCTGATAACGAGCGGGCTGCTTCTTTCCGTGTTTTACGCATTTTTTATGTTGTTAATGCGGAAGACAACCTTCTTCGCCTTCAACCGTTTCGCCTTGCTGGCGGGCAGTCTGCTGTGTCTTGCGCTGCCGCTCTTCCATTGGAATTTCAGCGGAACGCCGGTCGCGAATGTCATCCCGACCCTTACCCTGCCGGAGGCTGTGGCCAGTGCGGAAGGCGGAACTTCGGATGCGGCGGACAAAGGAATATCCTGGCTCGAAGCTGTTTCGGGAATATACCTTCTCGGAGCCCTTATGGTCTTGTTTATGAATATATTGTCCATAACCCAGACGTGTCGTATGATAGCCTCGGGCGAACATATTCGGAAAGACGGCTTTAAGGTGACAATCGTGAACGCTCCGGTCGCATCATTCAGTTTTCTTGGGCACATCGTGATCAGCCGTGAGGATTTTACTGCAAATCCTGTGATCCTGACGCACGAGATGAGCCACGTGAGGAAGAACCATTCTCTGGACGTGCTGCTGTTCTCAGTCATCACGGTTCTGCATTGGTTCAATCCGCTCGTCTGGCTCGCCCGAGCTGAACTCAAGATGCTTCACGAATATGAAGCCGATGATTCGGTGATCAATCAAGGTGCCAACGCCGCTGAGTATCAATTGCTTCTGGTCAGGAAAGCGGTCGGAGAGCATCGTTTCCGTCTTGCGAACGGTTTCAACCACACAAAACTTTCAAATCGAATCTATATGATGATGTCAGAAAAAACTAACGGATGGATAAGACTGGCGTATGTCGCCTGTGTTCCATTACTTGCTTGTATGCTATGCTTCTGCACCTCCAATAAGCAGACATCGGAAACTACCGAACAGACTGAAGAAGCATTGGACGCTGAACCGCAGGATATTAACGAGGTTGTGGCTATCGGTTTTAATTCCGACACAACAACTGTTGGGGACGACGAACCTGTTCCGTTCCCGCTGGCTGAGGTCAAACCTATGTTTCAGGGCGGAGACGCTAATAATTTTTCCAAATGGATCAACGCACATTTGGTTTATCCACAGGATGCCAAGGATGCCGGCAAGCAAGGTCGTGTGGTACTTCAGTTCACCGTCAACAAGGTTGGCAAGATGGAGAACGTCAGGATTCTAAGGGGGTGCTATCAATCTCTTGACGAGGAGGCTCTCCGTGTTGTCAAGTCAGCACCGGAATGGAAACCAGGGATGATGGAAGGGAAAACTGTGTCTGTCACCTACACATTCCCGATAGTATTCCAACTCAGATAATGAAACCCATTTTAAGCTTATTGATAGTGATCGGTCTGCTTGCGCCGGTGTAGTAAGCATCGGCGCAGTAGGTTGATCCGCAATTAGAAAGGGAACACGCCCAGATTCCTGCGGCCACGACTTCGCCATCCAAAGCGTCAAGTACCTCAAAGGCGAACTCTTTATGGAAGAGAAGTGATCTTTTTTGTCTCCCCCATAGAAAGCTGAGGTTCCAGAAAAATGCGTATATTGCCGGCAACTAAGACAGACGGTTATGAAAAGGATTCTGGTTTTGCTGGCGATGGTGGTGGCTTTCGGTTCGGCTGTGTACGGACGGGAGGCCAGAGTGGCTGAGTATTCGGATTATCAAGGACATTATCTCAAGAGAGAGTGGAGGAAGTATGAGCGGATAGCCAGGCGGGATCGGCCGGAGAAAGAGATCGCTCAACTGGCATTCATCAAAGAGCAGGCGCTGAAGAGCCGTCTGGACAAGGATTATTACGATGCTGTGGTCGGAATAGGCACGACGTCGGCCCGGAAGAACTGGAAACTTCAGGACTCGCTGAGAAACTGTCTTACGAAGGAATTCATCAAGGCGGGAAACCGGTAATGGCATATTCATTAATCAGTTCCGGGGATTTAGGGCGACGGAAAATTTGATGTGCTGCGGTTCGCGGAGGATAATGCCGAAGTGCTGAAAAAGGAGAAGAACGATGATTTTTGGAGGCGGGGCTACTGGGGCGACGGCTATGTCTGCGACCACAAATTTATCCCGAATGACTATGAATATATCCTTTGGCGTTGTCTGTCAGATGCTTCCGCGCACGACAAGGCGTTGGCGGTTTTGAAGGATGCGGTTGTCGGGAGTTTCCCTCAATCCGCGTTGCTGGCTTACAGTGAGACACTTCGCAAGGATGGAAATAAGAGGCAGGAGGAATTGGAACGCCTCGCTGCTGATTGGAGCGGTAGTTCTGTTGCCTTGCTGCCAAGGAAGGATCTGCTTAAGCTGGAATACGACAGGCTGGTCAAAGTCGGCGGGACATCACGAGAGTTCGCTGAACTGGATTCCAAGTGTCAGGCTTTCGAAAAAGAACGGGAGTCGTATAATCCTCAATATGTACTTCAGAATCTTGTTTTTATGTCCCCTGATGATGTGAATAAGATAATCGCGGAGGAATGTGGAACAGAGATTTCCTCATTGATGGACAGGCTTGAGGAAAGGAGTTTCTGATATATCTCGTTTTCGGTCACGGACTTGTCCCAGAATGCCATAGTTATCATCAGTCCCGTGTCAGCCACGTACATCTTAAATTGCTCGATGTCCCTGTGCTGTGAAAGCCCTACAGAAGGGTCATTGGCGTGGCGGGAGATGAGAACGACCATTGAGTCTTCCATATCCTGAAGCGTTTCGCTGAGTCGATCGACCTTGCCGTCTTCCACGACACTGCTGACTTGGTATCTGGTGGCATTGCCGGTGAGCTGCGCCGGAATCGCGTAGAACAGGCTGGTGGCTTTGCCGGAGGTGTCAATCTTTCGGAACTCAGAAATCGTCGGCATAGAGTTCGATGATTTCTCTTTTCACGGCATCGACCTTACTCAGATTGTTCGTTTCGAGATAGGTGTCCACGGCCTGCGGCATTCCTCCGACGAGCATATATAGCCTTAGGTCATCCATTATCTTACGATTGACGGCGTCTCCTAAAGGTGTCATGCCGTTCCACGCTTCCCGGAGCATAGGTGTCGTGATTTCGTTTCCCTTTGCCCAATAGAACTCCTCGAAGTCCATCGGGTAGAGCGTGAACCTTGTCTCTTCGCTTGGAATTCTTATGCCTTTGGTGTTTTTCTTTATGCTCAGGAGGCTTCCGGTCTCGATGTAGTCGTACCTGCCGTCTTTCACGAGCTTCTTAATGGATTGCCTTGCAAGTGGGCAGTTCTGCACTTCGTCGAAGATGATTTCGGATTTCCTTTCTTTCAGTTGGATGTCATAGAGGAACTGCAGACGGAAGAAAAGTCGGTTCAGATCTGATATGTCGCTGAACAGGTCTTTGACTTCGGGCTTGCATTCGACGAAGTCGATGAGGATGTAGCTGTCGTATTCCTGTCTTGCGAACTCTTCTGCGAGAGTGGATTTCCCGACACGCCGTGCGCCCTTGATGATCAGGGCGGTGGGGGATGAAAGGGTCGAGTCTTCCGGCTTTCGGAGAGAAACGGAGAAAGACTGAAGTCTAGACACCTCTACTTCATTATCGAGCGAAGCGAGTTTGGAAAAGCCGGAGGTTTGACAATCGGACCGCAGCGGAGAGCGTCAATCTTCCGGTTCCGTTCTGCCCATAAAGGCAAGTCTTTCGGCATCGCAGCGAGAGCGGAGATGACGAATGTCTTGCCGGGCGGTCATGGTAGTTATCGGGAAATGAACTACTTTCCGAACAGCCAGCGGAGACGTTCTGCCGTATAGGACTGCTCGCAGGTGGTCTGATGCGACCATTGTTCGGATGCCGACACTATGGTGCACGAAGCATTGCCTCCGGCGCCATTGATGCTTTCACAGAATGCCTTGACATCTTCGTAGGCGGTCTTCATCACCTCGTCCGATTCGCTCATCACCGTGCAGACACGCATTGACTTGAAATTTGCCGCATCGGCAGTTCCCGGCTTCCCTGCGACTGGCATTATCCCGCTGAACTTCTCCGGATAGGCGTTGGCCAGCGACCAGGTGCCGGTGCCTCCCATCGAGCCGCCGAGGACATATATCCCGTTACAGGCCGCTTCGTACTCACCGATAAGCATCGCGAGAGGCTCGTTCATCTTCGCGCCCCAACTCCCGGAGGACGGACATTGAGGGACAATGAATATGCTCGGAAGGGAATTGTCCGCCAGATATTCGGCGATTATGCTGACGGCAGCTTCCTTCATCTGCGCCTCGTTGTCGTTTCCCTTGGAAGAACCTCCGTGCAGATACATCACCAGAATCGGCTTTACGGCAGCATCAGCACTCGCTATGCTTCTCATCCTGTACGACAATGTTCCGCTGACGTATTTCCCAAAGTCGTCAAGAGTGGCGTCTGTTCCTACTCCTGGAGCATAGTTGTTCATTTCTGAATATGGAATACCTCGCGCTATCCGGAATCCGGCCTTGGGCTTGTAGTTCGATGTCGGGATTTTCGTCCTGAACGAAACACGCAGACCAAAGGCGCTGCTCTGCCAATGCCCACCACGTAGAACGTGCGTGGCGACATCCTTTCCTGCATATACATATTCTTTGTCGGAATCGGAAGGTCCTTTGGGATTGACTTGATCCTCATCGGAATATGCCCCGTACCAGTCATAGCACCACTCGAACGCATTGCCCGACATATCGTATATGCCAAGTTCATTGGCGACTTTCAGGCCGACCTTGTTCACGTGCTCAAGACCGTCTTCCTTGAACCATCCGGATTCATAGACACTATTGCTGCCGCTGTAGCGGTAGTCCTTGCTCTTGACTCCACCTCTTGCGGCGAACTCCCACTCGGCCTCGGTCGGAAGCCTCCAGTCTCCTCCTGTGAGCGCATTGAGTCTGTCAATGAACCGGTTGGCGTCGTCCCAGTCCACGCCGTCCATTGCCCTGTCGTCATCCTCGCCATATTCCGAAGCCGACCAACAAGGCTCCAAAGTCCCCATCACTTCTTTCCAAAGTCCTTGCGTGACTTCATATTTCGATATCTCGAAATCGGACAGTGTCACCTTATGAAGCGGAAGTTCGTCCGGGCGCGGGTCATTGTTGTCCTGAGCATCGGACTCCGCTTTTGTCAATGCTCCGTTGTCCAGGCCGGAAGTCGTCTGTCCCATAATGAAAGTTCCTCCCTCGACTTTCACCATCATTGACTCGACCCTCTCTTTGAGGGTCAATGCCTCCGTATCTTCTTTGCCGTCTTCGTCACCGCTGGCAGGCTGTTCCTCTTTTGAGGAACAACCTGCCAATGCTATCGAGAGGGCGATTAGACCATAATACAATCTATCTCTGCGCATTGCTTCTTGTTCTTGATGGTTGCTGTCTCCTTGATCCCTGCGGCTTCGGCTGAGAGAGCCTGCGCATCATATCACGTTCGATTTCATACATGCGGGATATCTGCTTCTGTGAGAGGAACGTGCTGTAGATATCGTAGTATTTTTTGCGGAGGTCAAGGATCTTCTGGCTGCGCTCGAAACGCTGCTTCATCTCTTCCTCGCCTGGATTTTTCGACTGCTGCTTTCCGAGGCTCGGACCCAGTGCCCATAGTTCCCTCAAGAAGTTGCAGTAGGTCTCCCGGAATTTCCTGCTTGTCGCATCATCGAACGCAAGCTCCGTGGAGATGTGCTCGGCCTGCTTCACCGCAAGTTCCTCGCGGCTGATCTTCTTTCCGTTAGGCTGTGCGGACAATGTCATTGATATGAGGAGTGCGAATGACGCCGCGATTATTGTTCTGAATATTGTTTTCATCTTTCTTCTAATAATTTATGTTCATAAATGTGTCTTCATTGTAAATTTCGCTGAGGAACGCCTGGTCTGCATTGTCAAGGTTTGCGAACGCCTGCTGCACTTCCGCCAGAGAATCCGTAGGGGATGGCTGGCGGTGCCACGCGAATGTTGCTATCAAGGTCAACGATGCTGCCGCGGCAAGGGCAATGCTGACTGTACGGAGTCTGTGAGGCTGCTTCCTTTCGCATCCTGTCGCTTTCAGGACATTGCATTCGATATCGTCAAGCGTTCCGTCCGGGACTTTGTACGGCATACGCTTGCCGACGCCCATCATATTCATTTCTTTATCCATAATATTCTTTCAGATAATTGTAAATTCTGACTTTTGCATTGTGCCAGTTGGCCTTCGCGCTGTCCGGAGTGGAGTCCGTTATCTCTGCAATCTCATCGAAGCTTAGTTCGTCATAGTACCTGAGGTTGAATGTGAGCTGCTGCTTCCTCGGAAGCGAATGTATGGCTTTCTGGAGATTGACAGCCTCTATGTCGCTGAGGTCAATGTATTCGTCCGCAAGCATTGACATCGCCTCTGCATTGTCCTCGATATTGACCGCCGGGTGGCGCTTTTCGATGATTCTAAGAGCCTCGTTGGTCGCGATCCGGTAGAGCCAGGCGGTGAACGAGCGGGTGCGGTCGTATTGCCCAAACGAGCGGAACACCCTGATGAATGTCTCCTGCGCGTCCTCGCTGCTTATTGTGATTCGCCGGATGTGCCAGTAGATGGGTTCTTTGTACTCTTTCACGAGTGCCCGGAAACCAACCTGGAGATTCCACCCAAGCAGTCGCACTATGTTTTTCTCATTCATCAGCCAATGTGTAAACTATCTTCTTTCCCTGCATCGTCCTGACAAGCGGAGTCTTTCTGTCCAAGGTGAAGGAATCCAGCTCCGCCTCCGCGAACTTGCTGTCCAGTCCGGTGAAGCCGCAGTATTTGCTGACCGAAAGATAGCCATTCTTCTGAATATATGCCACAGCCATCAGCTTGCGCTCCGGACGGGAGGTCTTGTTCACCGTGGTCGTGCGTTCCACTTGCACTGTCCTGAAAGTCGGAACCACCGCCGTGGCGTAGCATCCGTGATGCCTTCCGTAACATCCGCCGTGACGATGTGGACCGCGAGCTTCCACAGATGCAGAGGCCGTGAGCATAAGCATTGCAGCCACCGCTGCCGTAAGTAATCCTGTTCTCATAATTTCAATGTCTTTAGATGTTGTTTTCTGAGACGTCTCACTATATATACCCGGCAGGATGTCGAAAGTAAAAAATGGAGAATGATTTTTTCAGAAGTCTTTCGGCATTGGAGCGATAGCGGGAATGTGAGGGGGATTTCTGGGGCGTTTTTAGCTATATGGTGTGGTGTACCTACAACGTGGATAATTTGAACAGCCGTAGAATTTGCCGTACTTGACTTGACGTAGTGTCAATGTGCCTCCGCATTGCGGACAATAGCCGTTGGCGACTGCAATGTCACGCTTGAGTTCGTTGTGACGGACGTTGGAAATGTGCTGCTTCTTGGCGGCTTTGTTCTGCAAATAAGATTCTGTGTTATATCCGTTCAAAGAAGTCATCGTAGTCCTTGTCGAGAATTTTCCAGATGCCGTTTTTGCGTCCGCCTTCACGGGCGATAAGGTGCAGGTCGGTGAGGCGCTTTATATATGTCTTGACTTGCCGTGCAGAAAGGTTTAGATCTTCTGCAATCATATCAATATTCACTTTGGGGTTCATAGTAATCAGCTTATAGATGCGTCTTTGGGCTTTTGTGAACTCTTTTGTGAACTGAGTTGGCTCTTTAGTGAAGTCATTAGCGACATCTTTTACGACATCGGTGCCGTAGTTGAGGTTCCAGAGGGTCACGTGGAACTCGGTGGCGTTGGAGTTGAACTCTGAAGCGTGATATTCTTTCAATGATTCGAACCGGACATATTCACCAAGGATTTTCTTCATTCCGCTGCCTCGGCGTTCCATAAGGTCGAGGCGACTGAAGAAATCGGCGAGGAGGGGATTGCGACGTTTGGACGGGACGGAAAGCGGGTTCAACTGCTGAATCAGGCGGCCGTCAACCATTCCGCCGGGTGAATATACTTCCATCCTGTCATCAGACATATCAATGTGAATCTCGCTGCCGAGTTCCTGGTAGTCGCAGTGAATGATGGCGTTGCAGATAACCTCCGTCACGGCTCTTTCCGGATAGTCCGGAAGTTCCTACCGGTGGTCGGACTCTTTCCACCAACGCTTGTGTGAATTGTTGCGGATGAATGCGACGGCGTCTTGCAGTTGGCCGATGACGCTGCCTTGCAGTTCGGCATCGTCAAGAGCCTCGCCAAGTCCGCTTGTCATCGTGAGACCATTCCTGCGGGTGCAGAATATTCTGGATTGGCGAATAGGGGAGTCGTCGGCAAGCAGCGCTCCGGCATAGGTCAGCGCACCGTTTTCGTCGATTATTCCCCACGATGTGAACTCGGATCTATTAATAATCGTTAAACTTTTACCTTGGAGATAATAGGCAGATATTTAGTGCTTTTATGCTTTGTTTCGATGGATTTTGATATTCGGCTATTTTCCGATGCAGAGAATAGTTATTCTTGAATATCAAACTTTTAACTTATTGGCGGTACAAATGGGGTACGGAAAGCCAATGGGTATTGAATGTAAAGCATTAAGAACTATCTATTTCGTGTCTTAACTCCTTGTTGCAAATTTAGTGATATTTCTATGGATTTTAATGTCTTTTCTACAGAAAATAACGACTTTTTTGCTCTCGAAATGCTTGTTCGGAAAATAGCTGAGATTTTAGTCAGAACCTTGTCATTAGTAATTCCGCCAATAAAGCGATGCTTTTTATGAGTGCTGCTCGGAGGTCTTGATGAACCATTCGGAATCCTGTTGTAATCAAGACAACTTAAACGCGATTAGTATTGCTATAGAGGCAATGAATGTAAGGCCAAGAGCCATCAACACTTTCTGCCACCATTTGAGGACATTGACTTCTTTCTCGATGACTGTCTCTGTAGTTTGAATTTTCTGTTCCTCCGTATGTCGCTCCTTATACGTCAGATAGATTTCCATAGAATCCACAATGGCCTTAGCCGTGAGTTTGTTGTTTTTCAATGTTAATGCTTGTTGGGCTCTTGCAGATTCTTTGAGCGTGCGAATTTCCTCCAACCGTGCTTGACCGGTCGAATCGCACTTGATCAAAGCCTGAACGATGGACGAATCCAGCTGAATTTGAATGATGGTATCTTTTATGATTTCAGTAACGGTGACAGTATGTTCTGTGTTTTCCGTCTTGTAAGGATATAGCTTTGGGCAGCAACTACAAAAGGTCTCCAAAGCCACCATCGGTATAATGATTCGTCTCATTGTTTTTCGTGTCTGGTTATCTTCTTGCCTTTGCGACCTGTTCCCTCAGTTGCCTTACCTCGTCCTTCAGCTGAGAGTTCTCCGTGCAAAGTCTATCGACGGAAGCCTTCAACTCCTCATTCTCCTTTCTAACCGCAACGATTTCAGCATTAGCGTTGGTGATTTCTTCCAACAATCGTTTGTTCTCCGCTGACAGAAGATTGATTGAAGCTTGAAGATCCTGAAGAAAGTCATTCTTCCGTTTTCGCCTGCCGAACAACCATCCTATGCCAGCAGTAATTATTGGCAATATGGTAGTGCCTATGAAATTAAGTATATCAGATGTAATCATTTGGAATAGTCTAATTAAATGAAAAATATAACTTCATCTCGGCAAGCCTCCGTCTTTGAAGCCCGATAAGAACTTTTCCTCCTGCATATACCCACCGCATAAACTCATCCATAATTGAGTTGTCATTTGGATTGATGCGGATCTTTGTCAATAAGGTTGATTGCCTGAAGTTGTTGAAACCGGCATTGAAGATGAATGACACGAGGGCATCATACTGATTTTGCGTTAGTTTCAAATCCAACGCATTCAATTGAGATTCTATGAGTTCAATATCTGTTTTCAGGAGAGAGTTGGCTTTTTCGGCGTTTATCCTCAATCCTGCCCGAACGTCCTTTGTGTGCCCATAACCTATCGTTAGTACACCGGCAGGGCAGCGATATGCTTCCAGTCTTAGACCCTCGAATCTCTTGATGAGATCGTATGCTTTAACTGATGCTGTCATAGCGATTTGATTTTAACAAAGCCCCGTCACTGGAGTCTGCCATCTCAGGCGACGATTCCAAATGACGGAGCGATGATGAACTCTAAACGATGGCTACAGCGAAATCTCCCCGAGCATCTCGCCGGACTTCTCGCCCGTCTTGACGTTGATGAAGAAATACTTCAGGAACACCTTCGGAGCGGCGGCGGTGACTTCTCCGTGCACGGCCTTGTAGTCGGCCATAATGTCAATCTGATCATCCACGATGGCTCTCGGTGTCCCGATGCTCACTGCCTTGCTGTAAGCTCTTGTCACACCCTTGCTCTGTGGAGCAGATGCCATAATGACAAGCCTGAGGTCGTCCTTTTCTGCCGGCGGATCCGGCAGCTGGAAATGGAAGTTAGCCGCGGTGAGCGACAGGTCCGCCTCGCAAGGCGCATCGACACCCGTAAGCACAGGCGGAGTCGTGAGCGCCGTTCCTCCTGCCTTGACTATCCAGAAGTTCAGCCTCGAATAGAGGTTGGCTCCGGAAATCTTGCTCGACGTGCCGAGAACGGACTTGCCCTTCTGCGTGTTCGCCAATGCGTTCCAAGCAAGGATCTGCGCATT